>NZ_CABMQJ010000008.1 GCF_902388705.1 uncultured Alistipes sp. | reverse complement strand
GGACGACATAACATCCGGCGAGTATGAAAAATACTACCGGGAAATGTATAGAAATGACACTCATTCATGATTTCAATAGATAAGAAACAAAATTGTTGTGGATGCGAAGCTTGTATTCAACGTTGTCCAAAGTCGTGCATCCAAATGCAGCAAGACACAGAAGGATTTCTATATCCGGTTGTAGACACGGAATCATGTATTGATTGCGGTATATGCGAAAAAATATGTCCTATTCTCAATCAATCTAACGAAAAAAAGCCTTTAACTGTATATGCAGCCAAATGTAAAGACGAATCGCTCCGGCTGGAGAGTTCTTCCGGCGGGATTTTCACACTTCTGGCAAATGAAATCATTCGAGAAAATGGGGTTGTCTTTGGAGCAAAATTCAATAGCAAGTGGGAAGTAATTCACGATTATGCAACAACCGCCGAAGAATTAGCTCAATTCAGAGGAAGTAAATATGTACAAAGTAAAATCGGACAATCTTATCAACAAGTATTGCATTTTTTAAAGGGGGGGGGAAACGTTTTATTTTCAGGAACGCCTTGTCAAATAGCCGGATTAAAACTTTTCTTACAAAAAGACTATGAAAATCTGATAACAGTGGATTTTATCTGTCATGGAGTTCCCAGTCCAGAAGTATGGCGACTCTATTTAAACGATATATTGCATAAACGACAAAGCATTCCTGAAAACATTAGATTCAGAGATAAAAGATCCGGATGGAAAAAATATAGCTTATCCATATCATTCAAAAAAATGAATACATGTACAAAAAAGCTAACATTCGCCCAATCCGTGTACGAGAATTTATACCTACGAGGATTTCTGGCAAATCTATATTTAAGACCGTCATGTCATCATTGTCCAAGCAAATCTTTTAAAAGTAACAGCGATATCACAATTGCCGACTTTTGGGGCATTGAAAGCCTACTTCCAAATTGGAATGACGACAGAGGCGTAAGTCTGGTAATGTTGAATTCACCACTCGGTGAGAGAATATTTGGTAATATAAATACCACTCATCAAGAATGCGAATATAGGGAAATTATTCCATTAAATCCAGCGATAGTACATTCCGCACCGGCCCATATATATCGCACCGATTTCTTCCATGACTTGAATACACACAAATATAGCATTTCCTCTTTGGTTCTTAAATACTGCTTTACTCCGCGTGAGCGAATAAAACGAATCATAAAAAAGTGGAGCGGAATAAAATAAAGGTCTGCATCTGACGTATGCCCGGCACAGCTAACCGAATAATAAAAAACACAGGATTTTTATACGCCAAGATGGGTGTAACGATGTTTATTTCGTTATATACCACCCGCCTTATATTGAATTCGCTCGGTGCATCCGATTTCGGCATATTCAATATTGTTGGCGGCGCCATAAGTATGTTAGGTTTCCTCAATGCGGCGATGGCTGGTGCAACACAGCGATTTATGTCATTCTGCGAGGGAGAAGGCAACAAAGAAAAACAGAAAAGCATCTTTAACATCAGTATCATACTGCATGCTTTCGTTGCTCTTTTGGCCGGGCTCACACTCCTCATTGCCGGGTATTTTTTCTTTAACGGCATCCTCAACATTCCTTCGGACCGGGTCTTCGCTGCAAAAATCGTATACGGGAGTTTAATTATCAGTACTATATTCACGGTTACCACTGTACCGTACGATGCAATACTCAATGCACATGAGAATATGAAATATTATGCGCTCATCGGTGTATTTGAGGCTTTACTTAAACTTCTCGTCGCACTAATAGTCGTATATATTTCAGCCGATAAGCTAATTATCTATGGCATCTTAATGGCTTGTATACCTCTCATCACATTATCTGTCATGCGCGCCTATTGCCACCGGAACTATGAAGAATGTATTGTCGCTCCAAAACGATATTGGGACAAAGTACTGATGAAAGAAATGACTGGTTTTGCCGGATGGAATTTTGTAAGTAATGCAGTTATAATGATAAGCAGCTATGGACAAGGAATAATTCTAAATCATTTTTTCGGAACCATACTAAATGCGGCACAAGGCCTTGCAAGTCAGATTTCAGGTCAACTTCAGGTGTTATCATCGAACATGCTTAAAGCTTTAAATCCTCTAATTGGAAAAAGTGCAGGCTCACAAAACCGGACCTTATTCATTCAATCAGTATTCGCTGGTTCAAAATTCGCCCTTCTTCTTTATATTCCATTTGCCATTCCTTTCTTTATCGAAGCCCCATATATCCTCAAAATATGGCTAAAGGAAGTGCCGGAATGGACAACTCTTTTTGTCCGGTTCAGTATAATTTCGATGCTAATTTCCTTTGCCAGCCGTCCTTTTTCATCCGCCATACAAGCTTCTGGAGAAATAAAAGGCTACTCTATATGGACAACAATATTAAACATAGTACAATTACCAATAATTTACATACTTTTCAAATTGGACTTTCCTCCATATGTATTATATATAGTGGCATTATTATTCGGACATTTATTAGTCGCCGTCAATTTCTTATACTACACAAAAAAACATTGTGGTATTGAACTAAAATCAGTCTTTAAAATGATTGTATTACCCATAACCATAACAATTATAACCATCTGTTTTATCCTTTCCATATATGTATGGCTCTTTCCTATTAAATCAATATATTTCTTATTTATATATCTCATATTTTCAATAATCATTTCCGGCGTCTCCTGTTTTTATCTTGCTTGTAATCACTATGAAAAACAAATTATTACGACACAACTATTGAACTTGAAGACTTATCTAGTACAACATATGAATTATAAAAGATAAGAATATGTCTGTTTACATAAAGAATTAATCGACCAAATAGATGGGACATAATATCTTGATTACAGTAGTTTTACCATTATATAATAAAGCCCATACGATCATCAATACACTAACATCCGTAGTTACCCAGACATACGGAAATTTCGAAATTATCATTATTGATGATGGCTCCACAGATAATGGCGCGGAAATTATAAGCCAAAATTTTCATGATTCACGAATTCGCATCATTTCTCAACCCAATACAGGAGTAAGTGCAGCACGCAATCGGGGTGTAGCAGAAGCCATAGGAGAATATATTGCATTCATAGATGGTGATGATGAATGGCACCCGGAATATCTTGAACATATCAGAAAAGGGATAGCACTATATCCGGAAGCCGGCATGCTATGCACAGGAGGTGTTGGAACATCAATCTTATCACCCCGCATAAGCTATTCTATAGCTAAAAAATATATTAACCACATAACTAAACTCAATTTTTTCGAAAATCCGGCAGCACTATCCCATACAAGCAGAACTGTTGTAAAAAAAGAGGTTTTCCTCAACGCCGGCGGTTTTCCCATTAAAATGAAATGCTGCGAAGATTATGCTCTAACTCAGAAAATAGGGTTGATTTCCGAGTTCGTGTATATCGGCCTGCCCTTGGCGAAATACATCGGAGGAGTACCTGGACAAATTACCAGTGCTGATCAAGAAACAAGGTACACTCTCTTGGATTCCGTAGTAGAATATTATAATCATGTCATGAATTTCTCCCAAGACAAACCAAACAATAAATTATTCAAAATATATTTTCGCTACGACATACGACACCGTATAAAAGGATTACTGAAACAAGAGCCGAAATGGTTTAATAAATTTTATTACGGATTAAATGAAGAAAATAAGGCACTATTAAATCCCATCGAAAAAAAAATATATACACATCATTGGAACAAAATTTCATCCTGCTGGATTAATATCAGCAAAGTTATTTGGAGAATGCGATTTTATCCCATCGTAGGCGAACAAATAGATATAAACACAATACCACAAAAATATAGAATATGGTAAGTCCTATAATATACAAAATAGGAGGGGGGGGGCGACCGTCCAACTCATTCAAACAACGGTTGTTGCTGAAACTGTACAGTCTTCCAATAATTCATCGAATAAAATGGTTCAGGCAACTATTACTTAAAGAATTCAAACTCCCGCAAACAACCAGCATTATGCCTGGATTTTATTGTTCGGCGCCATTATTATCGGTTGGAGAACACACCGGATTAGGAGATCTGTTTTGCATAGCATATGCCCCAATAACGATAGGAAAAGGTTGTTCATTCTCGTTTCGCAATATGATCATAACAAGTACACATGATTATACAGATTTCAGCACAGTAATCGGCAAGCCGGTAACCATAGGCGATAATGTATGGATAACCTCCAATGTTACGATACTCCCGGGCGTAACAATCGGAAACAATACGGTTATCGGCGCAGGAAGCGTTGTCACGAAAGACATTCCGGCAGGAGTATTTGCAGCCGGTAATCCATGTCGCGTGATCAAAAAAATCGATTTTGTAAAAGGTTGAACAAAAATTATTCTATCGTCACTACCAATGCAAATAACAAATTAATAGCGGTTACATGACACCGATACAGCGTAGTTCTAATTTTGAACTGTTGCGCATTTTATCAATAGTGCTTATCCTGTTGATGCATACGTATTCACAGGCGCAAAACAACGATATGACTTCAGGGAATTACTATCTGGGAGTATTGATCAATAGTATTGGCAATATCGGTGTATCGTGTTTTATTTTAATATCAGGGTATTTTGGGATTAATTTCAAAAAATTCAAATTTATCCAGTTAATTATACTAACTACGTTTTATTCCATAGTCCTATATTTGATCAATTATGGATTTACAATTAGTAACAAACTCTTCAATGCACTATTAGTTATCCCCCTTTATAAAAACTGGTTTATTGCCTGTTATCTTATATTAATGTTACTATCACCCTACTTGAATGCTTACATTTCCGCATCCACAAAAAAAAACCTGGAGAAACTATTGATGATATTATTTATTGTCTTTTCCGTATTGCCTACAATATTCAACACCCCATATTATACTATCCTTACCGGGGGGGGGAAATGTTTAGTCTACATGATTTTTTTATATTTGATAGGCAGATATATACGAATTTACCGGAATAAAAATGTAAAAAAAAAGAAAGCAGCGGGTCTTTTTTTACTCATGACCGCTATCATCTGCTCATTGAACATAGGAATGGGATTTTTATTAAAAAAACCTTGTTCCATTTACGCATTGGATTGTAGTCCGTTCATCCTCGCTTCTGCCATATCCGTATTTTATTTATTCAAGTCGTTTGTATTTCAATCAAAATTAATCAACTATCTCGCGTCAAGCACCATTGCAGTTTATCTACTGGACGGCTTACGCCTATTCGTTGACAGCCACATTATCCACCTACACATCTATTCGAATAGCAATCAATTACTATTTCTCTTAACAACAGAGGTTGTACTTGTATTCACCATGAGTATCTTTATCGATAAATTGAGAATTTTTTTATTGGGGAAATGGGAAGAAAATACAATCTATTGGATATTACAACGCTATACTAAAGCTGAAAAAATATGAAATATTCCATTCTCATAAACACATGCGATAAATTCAATGATTGTTGGAATCCGTTCTTCAAATTATGGTCAATATATTGGAAAGATTGTTCCGGCAAGATCTATCTAAATACTGAATATCAAAATTTTTCTTATCCCGGGATCGATATTACCTCAACAAAAGTATGTCAAAATCATAATATCTCCTTAAACAAGCGTGCAACATGGAGCCAATGTCTGAAATGGGCATTGGAAACAATGGACACAGACATTGTCCTCTATATGCAGGAAGACTATTTTTTGAAAGATACGGTCAAAAATGAATTTGTAGAACGATATGTTTACTTGATGCTAGAGCATCCGAATATAAAATGTATACATCTTACAGACCAAGCAGTACATACCAGCACCCCTTCTACATATGAAAATCTCGATAATGTTCCGTATCACCAACGTTATCGTGTAAGTTGCCAAACAGCTTTATGGCGGAAAGACGAATTACTGAACTTGATTCGCGATTATGAAAATGCATGGGAATTCGAGGAATTCGGGTCAGATCGCTCAAAAGTAATGAAGCAAGAATATTTAGCTGTATCCAAACAATGGGTACAATTGAACAGATTTGAAATTATTCCTTACATTTTCACAGGGATTGTCCAGAGCAAATGGTTGGATGAAGTTGTTCCTTTATTTGAAAAGCATGATATAAAAGTAAATTATCAGCAAAGAGGGTTTCTATCGGCTAGCAAGAGAAAACCCGTAATTGAACGAATAAAATACAGATTAAATAAAATTCCCAAAATAATCCGACATCGAAAAGATTTGAATAGTTTAAAAAAAGAATATGAATGAGCTGACAATATGCATGCTAAAAGGTTGCCGTAAAATTTATAACAGATTCAACGGTAGGCAGAGAAAGCAGCCTTTGGGTCAGGAATACAATCCCGACAAGGCTGCAGAAATTATTTATAATCATCTATCTGGGGTTAAACCATGCATGATAGCCCGATTCGGAAGTACTGAGTTAATGACTATTGTCAATTATCTCGGAGTTAAAAATCACAGAAGAAGTATTCTCGGATATATAAAGGGTACCGCTCCAGCGTGGTGGTGGGAAAAAAGCGCCCTTGAACAAATGCAACGCTGGAGTGGCTTCTTCCCCCCGACTGAAAAAAACATTGAACAATTCTGTCAATTGATGATAGAAGACACTAAACAAGTCGATGTGTTGGGTAGCTGGCTTTCGGACGAACAATATTTAAATCAGGAACTGTCACAAGCTGAATCAATCTGTTTTACGTTTCTGGATCCCTTTTGGAGCCATTCCCCTTGGACTCAAGCACTAAAAGACAAAAAAATATTAGTCGTACATCCCTTTGCCGAAACCATACGTCAACAATACAAAAAAAGAGAACTACTATTTAAAAATCCCAATATACTCCCTCCGTTTGAGTTGTACACATTAAAAGCCGTCCAAAGCCTGGGAGGAGAATCCAATGGATTTAAGGATTGGTTCGAAGCATTGTATTACATGAAAGCAGAAATGGATAAGATAGATTACGATATCTGCCTGCTAGGCTGTGGCGCTTATGGGTTTCCTTTGGCCGCTCACGCCAAAAGGCAAGGAAAAAAAGCCGTACACATAGGAGGAAAACTTCAGTTGCTATTTGGAATCAAGGGACAAAGATGGGAGAACCCAAACTATAGCAATACATACGATTTCACCCAGTTTATGAACGAATATTGGGTTCGCCCATCACCTGAAGAAAAACCCCAATCTGCCGATAAAGTTGAAAATGCCTGTTATTGGTAGAATATGAGAACTTCAAAAAATTTATATATTCAGGAGTTACGATGTATATGTATCATTGCCGTCATCGGGATTCACGCATTTACATTACAGCCAGAATCAGCTAACTCACTGTATTGGGGAGTAACGTTCAGGCAATTCATCAATTTTCCTGTTGCTTTTTTCTTCTTTCTGGCAGGCTATTTTGCCAAACCGGCTAAACTTCATGTACGCATTAAAAGAATATTAATCCCCTACTTTATATGGACAAGTATCTATTGGATCAAGCCATTAATATTTCATTCTGGCGCCATTTCATGGGGGGGGGTGCTCCTATCCTATATAAACGGCACAGGGCCCGGATTTCATCTTTATTTTTTAGTCGTACTCTTTCAACTGGTGTTACTTACTCCTCTATGTTATCGCATGCTTAATTCGCACAAGAGCATTTTCAAATGGATATTATTTTCAGTAACACCTATATTTCTTATTCTCATATATTGGTTGAAAATCAACCATATCGATATTTTATACCAAATATTCTTCCCAACATGGATTTTTTTCTTTGCATTGGGAATCTATTTAAAAAATTATAAAAAAATCCAATTAACCGGATTAACAATATCCATTCTCTGTTTTTTGGCTTTATTAGCTTCTATTGCAGAAGCATACCAAATATTAGATATCGACAATATCAGCTGGGCAATCAGTCAGATAAAGTACAGTTCATTCATCTATACATTCTGCTTGATATTATTGGCCATTAAAATACAGGTTAATACCCAAAATAACATTTGGGTTACCGTTGGCAATTATTCATATGGAATATATTTGTTGCATATATTAGTTCTATCAATCATCATAAAATTAGTATCAACCACAGGCATAAACATGCTACTTCCGCATTTTATACTCTTTTTACTATATGTCACTTTAACCTTATTATCCTGCGTGCTTATAATAAGCATATGCCATAAGACTCTTCCCAACAAACTATTGGAAATAATAGGATTCAGATAATAAACAATACAATGAAGATCGGAATATTGACTTTTCAGGACTCATTAAACTATGGGGCTCAACTACAATGTTTAGCCATGCAGGAAGTGCTAAAAGTCATGGGACATGAACCCGAAATCATCCAAATTACATTTAATAACAGAGCCCCATTTTACAGAGGTATCGGCATTAAATTAAACGGGATAATAAAAGCCGGAACAATCATGATATTCAGGCTCCTATACGGCAGACGCACACAACAACGTTTCAATCAACATAAAAAAAAGTACCTCAATCTGTCCCAAGCCTGTACAATCGATACAATTGCTTATCTCACACGCCAATATGACGCAATTATAACGGGCAGCGATCAAATTTGGGGATGGAGCGGACATTCTCATGCAACTTACTTCATCGGATGGGAACCGTCCTATCAAGGCAAACGAATAAGTTACGCACCTTGTTGTGCAAAAAATTTCATTGACGAGCAACATAAGTCACATATTGCAGCCTTATTAAACAAATACGACCACATTTCTGTTCGAAATCAAACCACATATGATTTTGTCAAAACCCTAACTGGTATTAAACCGCCCATCGTAGCAGATCCTACCTTTTTAATATCATTCGATAAATATATATCGACCATCCCCATAGCTCCTTACTCCCGTTATATTGTTACATACATATTAGGCAGTGAAATTGACGGAGGACATACTTCAATTTTAAATGGAATTCGTCAAGAACTTGGAAATATACCTGTTATTTCGATAGTTCTCTCTGAAAATAGTCCCAGATGGTATTTCTGGGCAGATAAAACATATTGCACACTCTCCCCCATCGAATGGCTTAATATATTGTATTACTCATCATTCGTATATTCGGATTCATTCCATGCATTGGTTTTTGCGTTAAAATTTCACAAGCGATTCATCGCATACTATGCAGAAGAGGCTAGAGCCTCCCGTTTTATCGATATGGCGTCCAGATATCACCTTTCCACTTGGATCATTACAAGTTGTCAAGATGCAGTAACAAAAGGCAGTTATCACCTTATACCAGATTTTAATTCAACCGATAATTTATTGCAAATACAAGTCAATGAATCATTAGCATTTTTACAAACAGCTTTATCGTCTGATAAAATATGACAAAAAAAAGGACTTTATTACCTCTTTTGATCCTACTGATAACATTTACTTCTGTAAACCAATTCAGTTCAGTTCCAATCGGAAATACATATTCTGAAATATTATTATCCTTTATTACCGTTACATATATATTTTGGTATAAAAGAAAATATTTCCGGCCTCGCAATAGAAAAGATTACCGCATAGTAACAATTTATCTCGTATGGTTATCAATAGGTATAATCCGCGGATGTTTTATTGCTGAGAATTATTGGGAGTGGAAACAATTGGTCCAAGGCAGCTTATCATTATCACTTCCTATATTCGTTTATGTATTTTCCGACCCCAACCTTTTACACAAAGTATTGAGAATCTGGTTTAAATATGCCATACCGCTTTTCTTTCTTTTTTTCATGTGGGTAATGGTACCCGGAGCTTACCATTTTTATTTAGGCCCCTTGTATCTGATCGCTTGTTTTCTACCCATTCTTCCTCGGAAATGGAAATACCTATGCTTCTTTCTCTTAATAATCATGTTATTCATTGCTTTCGGTGCACGAAGCCAGGTCATCAAATCAGCAATTGCTTTGCTAATGAGTTTGGCCTACATATTATCTAAATACATATCTAACAATATATTGAAATTAGCTCATTGGTTATGTTATTTCCTGCCTGTCGTTTTACTCGGCTTGGGTATATCCGGGACATTCAATATATTCAAAGGAATGGCACAAAACGAAGGAAAATACATTGAGAAAAGAATTATTAAAGGAGAAGTAATAAATGAAGATCTATCCGATGATACACGAACATTTATCTATGAAGAAGTTATTACCTCGGCAATACGGCATAGGTATGTATTATTCGGCCGCACTCCAGCACGAGGAAACGATTCTGCGTGGTTTGGAGCCTATAATGCAGAAGAACTGAACACAGGAAAATACGAACGTCATTCTAATGAAGTCTGTCATCCCAATGTATTTACATGGTTGGGATTAATTGGTATGCTCATGTACAGCTTTCTATATCTAAAAAGTTCCTATTTGGCCGTTTATTGTTCTAATAATCTTTTTATGAAATTACTAGGCGTATTTATCGCCTTTCGTTGGGCTTATGGATGGATTGAGGATTTCAATTCATTCCAAATTATGAGCATATCGATCTGGATGATGATTGCAATGGGGTTCTCTGCGTCTTTCCGCCAAATGAACAACAATATGTTTAAAACTTGGATTCGAAGTATATTTAACTAATATATTCTCCCATGAAAAAAATTCTATGGCTGTGCAATACGATCTTTTCCCAAAAAAAGATTGATGGCACAGGCAGTTGGCTACAACCATTGGCTGAAAAATTACAAGAATCTGGAGAAGTCCAAATTATCAATATTACATCGGGTAAGACTGATAAAATTATACGACAAGACTTCGGTAGGATCCAACAGTGGATTATTCCTATACGTAAAAGGAAAGTCTACGGACAAATCGCATCGAAAACAACATGTAAGGAGATCGCTAAAATTGAACAAACAGTAGCACCGGATCTGGTACATATATGGGGCACAGAACAAATTTGGGCCTCTGTATACGCTCAAGGATATATTAAGGCAAAAGCACTTCTCGATATCCAAGGGTTATTATTTGCTTATGCAGATTCTTACTACGGAGGATTGTCTTTTTCTGATATATTAGATTGTATCAATCTAAAAGAAATAATTATGCCATGGCGTACGCTGTGGAATAAAAAACGAATTTTTAGAAAACGTGGAATGATAGAGCTCGAGTGTATAAAAAAATTCACACATATCTCCTACCAGTCTCAATGGGTCAAAAACCAATTGGAAAATATTAATTCTATGGCCTATTATTATCCGACAAGAATCATGTTAAGAGATATGTTTTACAGTTGTCCTCATTGGAAATATACTTCATGCAGCAGCAAACCTGTTCTTTTTTCTTTTTGTTCTGCCGCAGTGCCTTACAAGGGAATACATACACTCCTGAAGGCTATTTCTGTATTAAAACAAAAATATCCGAATATTATACTATACTTAGCTGGCAGAATAGACGTAGGTAACAAATTACTTGACGGTTATTCAATTTTCTTACACAAACTAATAAAACAAAATAATTTAGAAAACAACATACATTACACAGGTCCGCTTAACGAAACCCAAATTATCGAACATCTTCAAAAATGCAATGTTTGCATCATTCCGTCATATATCGAAACATATTGCTTAGCTTTGGCTGAGAGTATGATCGTAGGGATACCAACTGTAGTTTCTTTCGCAGGGGCTATGCCGGAGTTGGCTGTTCACGAAAAGGAAGCGCTCTTCTACAATTCGATGGACTATAAAACATGTGCTGCCCATATTTCCACACTTATTGAGAACAAGGAATATGCAGAAACTTTATCGAAAAACGGCAGGCGCCAGAGACAGAAGCAAAACAACATAAACTCGGTTATACAAACTCAATTAAAAATATACACGTCAATAATAGAATAAGAAAGGTTGTCTAAAAAATAAAAACTGAATATGACTCATTTTATATTGACTCGGTTCAACCTGAAATTATGGACCAAAGATAAGAGTAATATTCCTGTTCAGACTGAAGTCTGGCTAAATAAACGTTTTGATCTATTTGAAACATATTGCTTACCATCCATTATCAATCAGACAAATCAAAACTTCAAATGGATATGTCTGTTCGATATAGATACGCCTTGCGCTTATAAATCAAAAATAACCGAATATATAATACGATGTCCTAACTTTCACCCATATTATTTAAACAAAAAGGAAACAATTAATTATCTGGAGTATTTTAAAGATTGTATCAAAAAATTGAGGGGGGGGACAATGATGCAATCATAACCACCTATCTGGATAATGATGACTGCTTAAGGTGCGACTACATTGAATCAGTACAAAGATTAGCATATACTGCTTCTCACAAGACAATCATATCGTTCGAATACGGGCTGCAATATTTTATAAATTTAGGAGTTGTTAACCACATACCTTATCCGAACAATCATTTTTTA
Source organism: uncultured Alistipes sp. (assembly GCF_902388705.1). Classification (GTDB taxonomy): domain Bacteria; phylum Bacteroidota; class Bacteroidia; order Bacteroidales; family Rikenellaceae; genus Alistipes. Next base: position 70,465 of record NZ_CABMQJ010000008.1, on the reverse strand, counting down.
ACTCTCATAGAAACTGCTGATAACCTTGATTTCAAAACAGTCTGGAGCATTAATCACTATTTTCTATCTTCCTACAGAAAAGATTATAACATTCTGACAATACGTGACAAGAAAGAAATGTGGATAGAAGTGATTCACGACAACAATGTTGATAATGATGCAAAAATGACATTGAAATTTTATCCAATATTATCACCGCAGTGTTTACATGCATATGGTTTAAACATAAACTTAAATCCTATCCGCAGTATTATTGTATTTATATTCTGTTTCTATCCTCGCTTCTTCCGACAGATAATCAGACGCATAATGAATAAAATTAAATATGAGGCTCACTGACATTATAAAGAACCACAATAATTTATTACATTTTACAGCCATAATCTATAACCTTATTCATTGGAACAATTATTGGCTATTCCACTCAAAATGTAAATTCTCTTTGACGGGAGCTTTCTTAAACAAGAATAAATTCCGAGTCAATGGGAAACACAACCATCTTGTAGTAGGTTCTAAAGCCAGATTAAACAAGTGTCATATAACAATTATCGGAGACAATAATCGACTTTTTATAGGAGGTGGACACACAATCGTTAACAACACGCATTTTTGGCTGCAGGGTAATAATTGTGAAATAATTATCGGAGAAGATTTTACAATGGAAAGCGGGCATATCGCATCTACCGAGGGGAAATCCATTATTATCGGAAAAGATTGTATGTTTTCAAACGATATCGAAATTCGCAACGGAGATTCGCACGCTATCTTAAATACTATGCAAGAACGGATTAATACAGCCTCCTCTGTTGTTATTGGCAACCATGTTTGGTTGGGTGCACATGTCCGTATTATGAAAGGAGGTAAAATTCCTGATAATTGTGTTATTGGAAATAGCAGTCTGGTTTCTAACGAGCACGACAAATCGCATGCAATATATGCCGGGATCCCGGCAAGATTAATCAAAGAAAACATTATTTGGGATCGAGCTATCTAACGAATTGAATAATATGCAGACTATCGCAGTCTTAATGACAGTCCATAATCGCAAAAAAGAAACTATCAACTGTCTGAAATATTTATATGCTCAATTGCCTGTAAATGGCTTTGAAACAGACATCTATATGACTGACGACGGATGCACGGACGGCACTGCGGAAGCCATACGAGAAAAATTCCCCGCAGTCTGCATCATACAAGGCGACGGAACCCTGTACTGGAACCAAGGAATGTATAAAGCGTGGCTGAAAGCGCGCACGACCAAGGATTACGATTTTTACCTTTGGCTGAATGATGACACAACTTTGAATCCCGAAGCAATAAATACATTATTGGCATGCTCCTATCTTTATCAAAATAGAAGTATCATTGTCGGAACAACCTCAACGACAAATAACAAATTGATCGTAACATACGGAGGCCGGATGAAAAACCGGTTGATTATCCCGAACAGTTTACCGCAAAAATGCGATTTATTCAACGGGAATATTGTACTCATTCCCCGCCACGTATTCAATCTCATAGGCATGAACGATTCCCAATTCAAACATGCACTGGGGGATTTCGATTACGGACTGCGTGCGAAAAAAAAGGGCATAACCTCAATCATTGCTCCCGGCATTTTAGGCAAATGCGATCTGCATAATTCGCTTCCGACTTGGTGCAATCCACGTAAAACACTCAAACAACGATGGAAAGCATTCAGAACTCCTTTAGGACATAATCCGGAAGAGTTTTTCGTTTATGAATATCGGCATCATGGAATATTATCTGCCTGCATCCATTATTTTACGAACCATTTACGCGTAATTTTCCCAAAATTATGGAAAGGAAGAATCTAAAACTCTCTATTATTATCCCGTTGTATAATAAAGCCGATTCTATTGCACATACACTTCAATCCGTTTTGGGCCAAAATTATTCAGATTTTGAATTAATCATTGTAAACGACGGCTCTACGGATCAATCTCTACAAATTGTGACACAATTTTCCGATCCTCGTATACGTTTGATCAACCAAGAAAACCAAGGGGTATCAGCGGCCAGGAACAGAGGAGCCCAAGAAGCTTGCGGTGAATGGTTGCTGTTTTTAGACGCAGACGACACCTTATATCCCGATGCTATTCAATCTCTTATTTCCCTTCATATACAATACCCGTTTGTAGCTATTTGCTCTGGTAATTATATAACTAAATTCAGTAACGAAAAAATTATCCCAACATGTAGTTTATCACAAACAAAACTGATTGACTTACCATTCAAACAGCGTTGGTTCAGAAAATGGTATCTTCGATTAGGATCCTTCATGTGTGCAAAGAAACTTTTTCTTCAAATCGGAGGATTTAAAAAAAACATAACTTGGGGTGAAGACATATATTTTACGAACAAATTAATAGAGGGCCAAACGATTGCTTATACTACTTCAATTATCATGTGTTATGAAAGAAGATACAGTAGTCTGAGTAAAAAGCAGTTCCCCCTAGAACAATGCATAGCATGGCACCTTATTCCAAAAAGTTCTGATCTATATCGTCAGTTGACTGATGCTGAATTAATCGGAAAAGATATTCTATGGAACATTCTAAAAGGCAGAATACAGAATGCATCACATTTAATAATTAAAAACATAAAATATGCTCCTCTGATCAGCTTTGCACTCATCTGGCGATTATGGCTCAGGAGTTCCAATTATGTAATGAAGCAGTTTAAAAGCCAATAATACCCAACATCAGACTTATAATATTTCCGCCACGGTCGCCCCGACGAAAGCTATCAGCTCCGTCGGGGCGATTTTCAGTTGCAGGCCCCGGACGCCGGCACTGATATAGATGAACGGAAGGGCTGCGGCCGTCGAATGGATGTAGGTCGAGAACTGTTTTTTCATGCCGATTGGAGAGCATCCGCCGCGGATATAGCCCGTCACGGGCAGCAACTCTTTCATCGGAATCAAATCGGCTTTCTTATTGCCCGAAACACGTGCGGCGGCCTTGAGGTCGACTTCGTGGTCGCCCGGCACGACACAGACGAAATACCCCGTGCGGTCGCCCTTCAGCACGAGGGTCTTGAATACCGAGGCAATGTCCTCGCCCAGCTGTTCGGCGACATGCGTCGCCGCCAAATGTTCCTCATCGACCCGGTAGGGAACCAGCTCGTAAGCTATCTTCGCGCGGTCGAGCAGTCGCGCCGCATTTGTCTTTTCGACCTTCCCGTGTGCCATTTCTACTTTGGGTGTTCAATATTTCGGCTTAAGTTGTGCAAAGGTAGTTTATTTTGCCTAAACAGGCGCAAATTCGCTATTTTTGTAAAATGTTTCGCGGTGAAAATACATACAGGCAACTGCTCCTGACAATGGTGGCAATGCTGCTGTGCCCCGGTTTGCAGGCACAAAGCACACGCGTCCGCGGCCGGGTCACGGACGCCGCAGACGGTACCCCCATGCAGTTCGTGAGCGTCGTATTCCCCGGCACCACAACGGGTATTACGACCGATGAGGAGGGCGTCTATACGCTCGAAACCCGCGATACGGTAAGCCGTGTGCAGGCTTCGATGGTCGGCTATGCCCCCCAGACCAAACCCCTCGTACCGCACAGCTTCAACCACGTCGATTTTACACTCGAATCCGTGGAGTTCGGCATCGGCAACGTCGTCATCACTCCCGGCGAGAACCCGGCCCACCCGATACTCAAGCGGGTCATACGCCGCAAAGCGCTGAACAACCCCGACGAATACGAGCGCTACAACTGCGCGACCTACACCAAAATGGAACTCGACCTGACGAACATCAAGCCGCGCTTCCGCAGCAAACGCCTGCAGCGCAACTTCGGGTTCGTATTCGAATACGTCGACACCTCGGCGCTTACGGGGCAGGCCTACCTGCCGGCCATGATTTCGGAAACGAAGGCCGATTACTACCACAGCAAGCGCAATCCCTCGCTTTCGCGCGAAATCATCCGCGCCAACCGCGTATCGGGCGTCGAGGACAGCTTCGCCATCGCCCAGTTCACAGGCCAGATGCACGGCAACGTCAACTTCTACGACAACTTCATCGACATCTTCAACGTCCGTTTCGCCAGCCCGCTCGCCGACGGGGGACTGTTCTATTACGACTACTTCCTCGTAGACAGCATGCAGGTCGACGGCCGCAAAACCTATAAAATACGTTTCCACCCCAAACGGTTCTCGACGCCGGTTCTCGACGGCGAAGTCAACATCGACTCGGCGTCGTACGCCCTGCAATCGGCTTCGGCCCGCATGCCCAAGGGTGTCAACGTCAACTGGATTAAACACCTGCGGCTTGAAAACGAGAACCGGATTGTGCGCGATAGCACCTGGTTCCGCAGCCGCGACCGCGTATCGGCCGAGTTCTCGATTTCGACGGCCGATTCGTCGAAGTTGACCTCGTTTATCGGCACGCGCGAAGTGGCCTACACCGACGTGCGGATCGGGGAACCGATTCCCGACGAGGTCATACGCATGGACAACAACGTCGTCATCCGCGACGAAGAGGAGGTAAACCGCAAGGACGAAGCGTTCTGGGAACAGGCGCGCCCCTACCGTTTGAGCGAAAAGGAGAAAGGCATCTACGCCATGGTCGACTCGGTGCAGAACGTGCCGCTCTACCGCAACATCTACACACTGATCAACACCGTCATCGTCGGTTACTGGAACACCAAATACATCGGCATCGGCCCCTACTATAAACTGGCCAGCTTCAACCGGCTGGAAGGTTTCCGCATGCAGCCCGGATTCCGCACGACCTCGGCCGTCAGCCGCCGCATACGCCTTTCGGGGTACGCGGCCTACGGCACGCGCGACGGGATGTTCAAGGGCGGCGGCAGCGTCGAGCTTGCTTTCAACCGCCGCCTGACACGCAAGCTGACCGTTTCGGGCCGTCACGACGTCATGCAGCTCGGTGCGGGCCAGAATGCCCTGACCGAGAGCAACATCTTGAGTTCGCTCCTCTCGCGCGGCGACTCGCGGCTCTCGATGGTCAACCGCGGCGAAGCGGACTATGAACACGAATGGAGCCACGGCATCAGCAACTTCGCAGGGGCGCGCATCCAGAAAATCTACGGCAACAAATATGTGCCGCTGGTTCGTCCCGACGGGCGGATTGTCAATTCGGTATCGGACGCATCGGTGCATGTGGGCATGCGCATTTCGAAGAACGAAAGCATCTACCGCATGCCGTTCGACAAACAGTACATGGGCTCGGTCTACCCCATCGTGACACTCGGGTTCTCGGCCGGACTTCCCGGCGTGATGAGCGACGGCTACGAATATTACCGCCTCGAGGGCGGCATCCATTACAAGCCCGAACTGCCACCGCTCGGCTATTCGAACATCACGCTCCAGGGCGGCAAAATCTTCGGCAGGGTGCCCTATCCGCTGCTCAAGATACACGAAGGCAACGGCACCTACTTTTACGACCCGTACGCTTTCTCGTGCATGAACTTCTACGAATTCGCCTCGGACGCCTGGGTGGCGCTCTTCTTCGAGCACCATTTCAACGGCGTGCTGCTGGGACGGATTCCGCTCGTCAAAAAACTCAAATGGCGCGAAGTGCTGGTCTGCAAAGGCGTATGGGGCACGCTTTCGGAGGAAAACGACGGCAGCCTGCCCGGGACGCAGGCGCCCCTGCTCTTTCCGCGCGGCATGTCGTCGGTATCCGATCCCTACGTGGAGGTAGGTTTCGGGGTCGAAAACATCTTCCGCCTGCTGCGCGTGGACTGCATCTGGCGCGTCACCCACCGCGACCCGAAACCGGGACAGGACATACAGAACTTCGCCGTCAACTTGAGCATGAACCTCAAATTCTGACCGAACGCTCCCCCAAACCCGAAGATTTTGGCTATCTTTGGGCTGAAAAATTCGGAATCTATGATTAAAGGTGCAATATTCGACATGGACGGAACGCTCGTGGACAACTCTCCCGTCCACCTCCGGGCGTTCGAGATTTTCTGCGACTGCTACGGCGTACACGGATGGAAAGAGAAACTCGGACAGGCGTTCGGCATGGGCAACGACGACATCATGCGGCTCATCATGCCCGAAGAGGTAATCCGCGAAAAGGGACTCGCGGCGCTCGCCGAAGAGAAAGAATCCTTGTACCGGGAGATATACGCCCCCGAAATCGAGCCGGTGGCCGGGTTGGTGCCCCTGCTCGAAAAACTCCGCGCGGCAGGCATACGCTGCGCCGTAGGTTCGTCGGGTTACAAGCCCAACGTCGACTTCGTATTGGAAAAATGCAATATCGGGCCTTATTTCGACGTCCGAATCAGCGGCGACATGGTGACCCGCTGCAAACCCGACCCGGAGATATACCGGAAAGCCGCCGCCGAACTGGGGCTGACGCCTGCGGAATGCGTGGTTTTCGAAGACGCCAAGGCCGGTATCGAATCAGCCCGGCGCGCAGGTGCCGGCCGCATCGTGGCGCTGGCGACGACGCATGACCGGAAGACATTGTCCGAAGAAACCGCCGCAGACTGGATCATCGACGACTTCCGCGACATCACCGACCTCGACGCGCTGCTCCGGTAATTATAACCGGCGCTGTACGAACTGCGAACGGAACGCCGCACGCACCGCCCAGTCCGGTACCAGTCGGGAACCCCACACGCACAGCCTCGTGAAAACTCCCGGGATACAACGCTTGCGACCCCGGAAAAGTGCATTCAGGCCCCTGCGGGCCACCTCCTGCGGCGTAGACATCACACCCCAACGAATAAACCGGCGGCGCCATGCGTCGCCGAGTTTGTAAAACGGAGTGTCCACAGCTCCGGGAAATACCGTCGTCACCCGAATATCCCTGTCCGCCAACTCGTCGTGAAGCGCCCGTCCGAAGGTTTTCAGATAGGCCTTCGTCGCGGAATAGGCTGCAATCGTAGGATAGGGCGTCCAGGCCGTTGCCGACGACATCAGCAGGATATGCCCGCCGCAGCCGCGGCGCTGCATCTGTCCGGCATAGAGGCAGCACAACTGCGAAGTGACGGTACAATGCAATGAAATAATCCGGCCGACCGCCTGCGGCGACGCCGAAGCCAGTTCCCCGAAAAGCAGGACACCCGCATTGCAGACCAGCACATCGATATGGATTCCCCGCTCTTCGGTCCCTGCGAAAATCCGCCCTGCGGCATCCGGTTCCGCAAGGTCGACACGCAACGGCAATGCTTCGACGCCGTATTCCGCCGCAATCTCCTGCGCCGCAACCTCCACCGCTTCGGCCCGGTCGGCCAGCACCGGGCTATACCCTTTCGCAGCCAGTTGACGGGCATATTCACGGCCGATGCCCGACGCGGCCCCGGTGATCAATGCGTATTTCTGTCCGGAAATAGTCATCGTATGAAAAATTTTAATATTTTTGCGACGTTTTAGCCCAGCAATATATGTTCAAAGCAATCGCCACTGTCAGCCTGCTCGTCGTTTCGAACACCTTCATGATGCTCGCATGGTACGGCCATATCGCGTTCAAATCCAAATTCGAACGTTTCGGCATCACCGCTGTCGTCCTGTTGAGCTGGGGCATCGCGCTGTTCGAATACTGTTTCCTGGTACCGGCCAACCGCATCGGCTCGACGCAGTACGGGGGCCCGTTCTCGCTCTGGGAGCTGAAAGTAATTCAGGAGGTGGTATCGCTTTCGGTCTTCGCGCTTTTCGTGCTGGTCTTCATGAAATCGGACACCTTGCGCTGGAACCACCTCGCGGGATTCATGTGCCTGATTCTGGCCGTCTATTTCATCTTCCGGAAATAGCCGCCCTCTACCGTCAACTTGCCTTCTATAACTCCATGACAGCTGCCCCGGAAACAGGCCGGCAGACGCTCTTGCACCGGCATAAAGCCCGGAAGCTACGTCCGCCGAAGGAATTCTTATCGTTTCTGCCGGTCGTAACGGTAAATCTGCCAGGAGTTCACGAAGTTCTGCCAGACGATATAGGCCGTCGGGGCAATCGAAGCAATCGGGTTGAGGAACGACTGCGCCATCCAGACAGCCAGCACCGTGTTCTTCTGTCCGAGGGACTGCCCGCCGGCCGGCGCATCGCCGTAACGGCGGCCGAGCGTACGGCCGACCTTGAACTGCACCAGGCAGATTACCAGCGCGGCAAACGCCAGCCACAATTCGGTCGAAAGCGATGCATTGTGCAGGTCGATAATGAAAGCCGTCGTACGTCCGATAATCACAATCAGCGACGCCAGCCACATATAGAATGAAATCTGGCTGTGGTCGCCGATCCATTTGGCAGTCCCGGGCAGCACCAAACGGCAGAACTGCGCCGCAGCGAAAGGCATAATCAGCAGCGGCGCAATCCGTGCCAGTATTTGCGTAAAGGTGCAGGCCCCCGTCCCGGCGAACGACAGGACGACGGGAGCGACCAGTGCAATCACCATATTGCACAGCAGGCTGTACGTCGCCATCGTCGGGACATTGGCCCCGAGCATACCGGCAATCACCACCGCGGCCATCGCCACGGGAGCCAGCACGCAAATCATCGCCCCCTGCGCCACAATCTCGTTCAGCGGCAACAAAGCGAAATAGACGGCAATGCTCACCACGACCTGAAACAGGAGCAGCCACAGGTGCAGCATGGAGGGTTTCATCTGCCGGGGTTTCACGCGGCAGAACGTCACGAAAAGCATCAGGAAAATCAGCGTCGGCGTAATCATCTGTCCCGTCCACGCTTCGAGGGCTGTCACGGGACGGCACAGCAGCGCCCCGACCACCATGGCCGTCGGCATGGCGACGGTCTTGACATTGCGGTGCAGGTATTCCAGTACGTGCATTATTCCATTCGTTTTACGGGGACCCGCACACGGGTTCCATCCTTGCGTTCAACTGTCAGTTCGGGTTTGTCCGGCCGTACTTCGCCGCGGATGAAAGCACAGGGGTCGACCCGCTCTACCTCCACCGTTCCCAGGCGGACGATGCGGTCGCCCGGCGCGATAACCGTCCCGAGGGCTTCGTCCCAGACCTGCCCCACGACCAACCGTCCGCCGTCGAGCGCTACGGTGACATTCATCACCGAAGCATCGGGCGGCTCCGGCTGTGCGGCATGCGGCAGCAGCCAGAAGCGGCGGCCGGGATAGTCGATTACGACTGTTCCCCAGCGGAAAAGTCCGCAGCCCAGTTTGCTGAAGGAGCCGTGGGTGATCTCGAGCGGCATCGCGGCAAGCCGTTGTCCGGCCAACACGAACTCCGGCACCACACCCCGCACGGCATCACCGACGACCGAACGGTTGCTCCACCCCAGATTGCCGGAGTGGCCCTCGGTACGGCGCACGTCGCGGAGGATTCCCCTTTCGAGCAATGCCAGACACTCGTCGTAGCGGCAGTCGAAAAGGGCGGCGGAACCGGTATCGAATTTCATGTAGGTTTTCATCCGGGACTTTCCGTTCCGCAGCACGGCAGCAATCACGGGAGTGTTCCCGGCAAAATGGATACGGGCCGCATCCCGGCGGACGCACTCCCCCAGCAGGCGAATGTCGCCGGCCAGCGTAATCGTCGAATCGGCATTTGGCATCCGCACGACGAAATCACGCAGCAAATCGCCGCCTGCTATACCGTCAAAGCCCAGACAACGGAAAATATACGAGCTGTCGGGCAGGACAACCACCCGCTTGTCGGTAAACACGGCCCCGCCCAGCCGCAGATAAGGCACCTGCACATAGGCGAGCGACTGCCGATGGCCTTCGAAATCGCCGACGAGGCCCCTGTCCACCTCCGAAAGTCCCAGTTCGCGGCTCAACCGCCCGCTGATTGTCGTCCGCGAAGCCCCCGTATCAAAGACAAAACGGCGCGGCCCCGCAGAAGTTTCGACCGTCACGACATACTTGCCGTATTCGACCGTATACGGCAGGTCGAACCGCACGGCAGGTTTGCGGGCGCAAACGGCCTGCGCCGCGACAATCCAGCAAAGCGCGAGCAGCAAACGCTTCATCGGCACAGCGGCTTACGACAGCAGTTCCCTGACCTTGGCCGAAATATCTTTGCCGTCGGCACGTCCGGCGAGTTTCTTCGAGGCTGCGCCCATCACCTTGCCCATCTCTTTCATCGACGTGGCGCCGACTTCGGCGATTACGGCTTTCACCTCAGTTGTCAGCTCCTCGGCCGTCAGCTGCTTGGGCAGGAATTCCTGGAAAACGGCGACCTGGGCCAGCTCTTCGGCGGCGAGGTCGGGACGGTTCTGTCCGGCGAAAATCGCCGCGGAGTCGGTTCCCTGCTTGGCAAGCTTGGAAATGATTTTCAGCACGTCGGCGTCAGGGAGTTCGGCAATTTCCGGGCCGGCGGTCTTGGCTTCGATAATGTACTTCTTGGCATTGCGCAGTGCGCCCAGGCGCACGGTATCTTTGGCTTTCATCGCCTCCATGATACCTTTCGAAATTTGTTGTTCAAGTGACATATCATTAATGATTTAAAAGGTTATCCTGTTTGTTTCCCCGCACAAAGGCGACCGTATGCACTCCGCTCTCCAGCCGTATCCGGTCGTCAGAGGCATGTACCCTCCTGCCGTCCACCCGGCATCCCGCTCCGTCCGCAGGCAGGCAGAATGTCGCCGTGCTGTTGGCAGGCACCGCCACCCGGGCGGTGAACCGGTCTGCATCGAGTTCCCACTCGACACGAACAGTGCCGTAAGGCGTTTGCTTCGCCGCTTTCACCCACGCTACGCCCTCGGGCAGCTGCGGGGCAATCAGCACATGGCGGTAACCGGGTTCGGCCTCATCGGGGCGGATGCCCGCCAGCGCCTGGATGAACCACGCGCCGATACCGTTGTAGCAATTATGTATTTTGCTGCGTTCGCCGTTCCAGCTCTCCCAGGTGGTCGTCGCCCCCCGGTCGAGCATATGGAGGTAGCCGGGTTCGCCGTGCCGCTTCAGCATGGAGCGGACGAAATCGGCACAGCCGTTCCGGATGGCCCACTCCGTCAGCACGGTCACCCCCACGAGCCCGCAGCCGATATGGCCGCCGAGCTGCTCGCGAGTCGTCCGGAACAGGCGTTCCGTCACGGCGGGAACAAGCGCCTCGTCCGTCGCACCGACCAGCATCGGGTAAATCTGGTCGATCTGCGAACCGGTGGCATAACAGTTCCCCGCCGGATTGAAAAACGCTGCATGGATACGTCCGTTCAGCGCATCGCGCTTCGCACGGTACGACGACGCATCGTCCGGATGTTGCAGGTGCGCCGCAATTTTCGCCATGGTCGCATAGCAGTCGCTCAAGAAGCAGTTGCTTACCAGGTCGACGGACGACTGCGCCGTATAGTCCACGCCCGACGGGGCCAGCCAGTCGCCCAGGTACCAGCCCCGGTAATCCGTATCGGGCCAGCGCCGGAGCAGGCCGTCGGCCATATGGCGTTCGGCATACTCCAGCCAGCGCTGCATGGCGGGATAATAGCGCACCAGCAGCCGGTCGTCGCCGTAGTTGAGATAGGTCTGCCAGGAGGCGGTAACGATAAACCCGCACCAATAAGGGCCGCCGCCGGCCGGATAGGGATTCGGCACATTGTGCGGCATTCCGCCGTCCTCACGGATACAGTCGCCCCACATCTGCATCCAGTTCATATAGAGGGGTGCAGCGTCGTAAAGGGTCTGGAAACTGTTGCACGAAGCGTTGCCGTCGCCGCCGTACCCCATACGTTCCAGATGCGGGCAGTCGACGACATAGCCGCCGAAGGCAAGGTTACGGAACGTGTACTTCACCATGTCGTAAATCGCATTCAGTTCCGGGTCGGAGCACTCGAAAGAAGAGGCGTCGCCGAAATCCGATTGAATCGGATAAGCGGCGAGCCGCACGGGCGCCGCCGGGATATTGGAAATCCGAACGTATTGAAACGCATGGTGGTTGAATTTGTTGCGGAAAATCTCCCTTTCCGTACCGCCGGCGATATAGGCATCCTCGAAAAGGGTATTTCCCTCCTGGGAGCGGAAACTGCCGTCGGCGGCGAGCCAGTCGCAATATTCGATCCGTACCCTCCGGCCTTTTTCCATCGGAGGCAGGTACAACTCGATCCAGCCGTTGACGGCACGGCCCATGTCGGCCACCCAGACACCGTCGGCCGTCCGGCGCAGCGATACGGGCAGCACGGTATCCCGGATGCAGTTCGGTTCGCACATCCGGGGTGTAACGTGCACGGCCGGGACATCCGCCTCCCCGACGGGGCTCCATGCCAGGTTGTCCAGCTCCGCCGCCGAGAGTCCCGCAGGCACTTTCGCGCCGTCCACGCATTCGCCGCCGAATTGCAGCGGCAGCCACGTAGTCCCCTCGGTATCGGCATATCCGCTGTCGCGCCCCGTCCACGAACCGTCGCTGGCCAACAGCGTACGGCATTCCCCGGAAGTCACTTCATCCAGCCGGGCGTTCACGAGCGGGCCGTCATGGGCAGCACCGAAAGTGGCCGGACGGTACCAGCCGCGCCCGAGCCACAGCACCAGATCGTTCGCCCCCTCCCGCACAAGGTGTGTCATATCGTATGTAACCGCAAGGGAGCGTTTGTCGAGCTGCGACACCGCCGGGGAGAGCACCTCGCCGGAAACCTTTTCCCCGTTGAGCCAGGCTTCGTGGTACCCGAGCGAATTCACATGGAGCAGGTAGGTGCCTTTTTTACCGTCGATGCGGAAGCCTTTGCGCAGCAGCGGGGCCCCCACGCCCTCCATGCCGATGTAACGTCCCGGCCAACCGGCCCGGTCGAGAATGCCGACGCCGAACCGGGCCGCAGGGCTCCATGCCGAGCAGCGGCCCGCCGCGTCCCAGACCCGCACTTTCCAGAAAGCCAGCGACGGCGCCGCCAACTCCCGCCCCCCGTAGGGAACCATGACCGAGCGGGATGACGCCACTTTGCCCGAGCTCCACAAATCGGCGCTCCCGGGCCGGAGCAGCAGGCTGTCGGAAGCGACCAGGATTTCATAGGCAGACTGGCTGAAAGCCCCGTCCGCATGGATTTTCCAGCTGAAACGGGGCTGCGTATTGTCCACAGCCAGCGGAGCATGCAAATTTTCGCAGCGCAAATCCCCGGGCCGCACGCCCGGTTCCGAAGCACACCCCGCCGCAAGAAGCAGGCAAACAATCGTATAAAGGGATTTTCCCATGGGATTGCAGGAGGTTAGCGTGAAACGGTTTCGCCGGATCCCAGGAATGTCAATATGTCCGCCATCAGCCGGTCGCGCTGCACATCGCTTTCGACCGATTCGAACGGAAAGCCCATGACGAACGTACGGCTCTCGGCGCAGGCTATGCCCGCCATGCGGTTATTGCCGACATAGCGCATCACCGGAAAAGCCCTGCCGCCCGCGGGCAGGAGGGCATCGGTCGTTTCGATACGGTAGCGGTCAGGGCGGAAATCGTTGACAAAGCGGTATTCGTCGCGCGTGAAGCCTGCATGCGACGTTACAACACGCACCCGGTTGCGTTCGGCGGGATGGCTGCCGTCATACGTATAATGAAGCACCTCTTCGGCGAAAGCCCGGTCTTCGTCGGAGCTCTCCTCCCCCGTCCAGAGGTCGGCAGCCACATAGCTTCCCGACACGAAAAGGGCACCGTCGCCGGCCATATAGCGCCGCAGGACATCCTGCAGCCGGGGCGAAAAGGTTTTGAACGCATATCCCGCAACACCGCGCCCGATGGTCACCGAACGTTGTTTGCCCAGAATCAAGTCGACTACGGAATACTCCTCCGGCGATACGCTGTGCTCCTCGAGGGCCCGCACCGAAGCCGAGCAGAACGAATAGCCCGCGCGGGCGACGGAACGGCCGTGCACATAGGGGTAATCGAACGTATTGCCGCCGATTACCTCCGTTTCGTAATCGCAGCAGCAGGCCCCGAGGGCGATGCTGTCCACTTCGCATTTGGCCATCGACATGTCGAACACCCGCTGTTCGCCGATATAGGAGATATCCTGCCTGTCGGGTACGCCGCCGTCGAGGCCGACGTAGAATCCGGCCAGCGAATCACGGCGCATGCTCAAGGGTGCACTGACACGGTCGAACCCGTTTACAATCAACACCGCCCCTTTCTGGTCGGGCATGCGGCAGGCGGCGACGACCTCGCTCGGGAAACTCTCGCCGCCCTCGTTCACGGCCGTCACCTTGTAGCTGTAGATGCGTCCCGGCTTCTGCTGAGTCAGCAGGGAGGGCTTGTCCACATAGCGGCCGTTGTCGAAACCGCCGTCATCGATGCGCGTATAGACCACGTATCCGGTCGGCGCGGCGCTCGTTTCGAGCGAATCCATCACGGGCGACCAGCTAACGGCAACGTTGCCGTCCTCGGTGAATTGCGTGGCAAGTGACTCCACGGGAAGCGGCTGCACGACATAAGGTAATCCGTATTGCGAGCTGATATACTGCAAAATACCTTTATAGATAGCCCGACTCACGAGGAACTTGAAACGCGGATCGCTGCCATAGCGCATATCGGCGAAATTCTGGTGCGACAGCAGTTCCAACAGCATGGTCGGGGCACCCGGCACACGCGCTTCGTAATAGGCGCGGTTCCACAATCCGCGGCGGTTCCATTCGGGCTCGTAGACGGCCCGGATGTCGGACACAAGCTGCGTCATGACGATATCCGTCAGGTCGCGCGAGCGGTAACGGTCGGCACCACCCTCGAATCTGCCCTTGTTCTCGCGGGTGTAGTAGATACCCAGCGTGCCGATAATGTCGTCGTTGAGCCGCACGCCGGCATCGGAGTGGAACGCCAGCGCCATATCGACCGGAATACGGAGTCCCGTGCTGTCGGGCATACGCTCCGAACCGCCCATCAGGGCATTGACCCAATGGGCGCGCGACATATAGTCGTCCTTGTAATCGTCCTTGTTCTCTTTCGGGGTGTAGACCTTTTCGCCGAATCCGGCCCACTGGAGCCAGTAGCGGGCCCCCTCGCAGAAGCGGGGATAGCCGCTCGTTTCCAGGCGGTACTCCACATCGGGCCTGCGCAGCGAATCGCAGGCCGTACGGGCCACGTTGCCGTAGCCGCCGCCGATCTTCACCGCATCGGCCGTAACAATCCGCCCGGCCCGGCGGGAGCGGTTGGTGAGCGTCACCACGTCCTGCTCCCCCTCCCCGAGCAGGAAGTGCCCGAGGTAAATCCACGTCCCCCCGCCCATGGTCTGGTTGACGGCGAAAGTGCTTTCGCCCCCGAGGTGGCGAACCGTATACTGTGCATCGTCGGTGCTTTCGGGCAGCGACTCATAGCTGACATAGACGGCATACTCCCCCTTTTCGGGAATGTCGCCACGCCATACGGCGGTGCTTTCGGCACCCCCGGCAACCGTCCGCACACGACGCGTCGTACCATGCTGAAACGGATTCTCGCCCGTGCGGTAGACCTGCTGCAGGTGCGCGAACCCGATGCCGCCCGCCTGCCACTTCTGGGGGCCGTCCGTTTCCCGGTACTGCCCCGCGGCATCGTTGTCGGCGAGCACTTCGTACTTCTGCACGTCGCGCTCGCGGGGCAGCAGCACGTTCGCCCCGGCATGCTCGAGCATCGGCACCAGATACGGCAGCACATAGCTCTGGGTATAGAGGTCCTCACAGGTCATCCACAGCCGCGAACGCTGCCATTTCCAGCGGTTCTCGGGCTGGTCGAAATAGCGGCCGTGACTCTGCCACAAGGCGATATGCCGCCCCGCAAGCCCCTGCGAGGGCACCACGGCGGCAGATTGGCGCGTCACGAGCGGACGCTCGGAGCGGTTGACGAAAGGCACGATTTTCTTTTTGCGCACCTGTTTCAGGAAATCGGCGTCGGTACGGTACGCCATCGGAATCAGTTCGCGGACTTCCCGTTTGTCGGTATAGAGTTCGATGCGGGCCTTGCGGTACTCCGACGGCAGCACGGCACGCACCGAGTCGTACATGACCTGCAGGTTCTGCTCGCGGAACGGATAGTACGAAAGCCCGACCGAAGTATAGATGCGCACCCGGCTCCGGGAGGCGTCGACGCCCTGAATACGGACATAGCCGCCCGAAACTTCACGGGCGACGATACGCGTCAGCGTCTGTCCGATTTTACGGCGGGTTACGACATCGACCCCGGCGGCCGAAACGCCCTGCCAGCAGAAACAGCCCAGCAGAAGCGCGCAGAAGAGTTTACTTTTCATTCTTTTTAACCAGTAACAACATGCCGATCATCGTAAATGCGGCATTGTAAATCAACAATTCGAATCCGATCTGATAGTCCCACGCCACGCGGGCCCAGTATTGCACGAGGGCGCTCAATACGGGTGCCGCAACGGCTACGAGGGGAATCCAGCGGTCACGCACCCGCAGGCGCGTGAACATGCCGAAAGCGAACATGCCCAGTATGGGGCCGTAGGTATAGCTGGCAACCTTATAGACAAGGTTGATGACGCTGTCGTCCGCAAGGTACTCGAAAGCGAGGATTACCAGTGCCATCCCCACCGCCATCGCCACATGCACCACTCGCCGGACATGGGTCAGGCGCTGTTCGCCGTAGCGTTTCGTGCCCTGCAGGATATCGACCGTAAAGGAGGTCGTGAGGGCCGTGAGGGCCGATCCTGCTGCTGAATAAGTGCTCGATATAAGCCCGATAACAAACAGGATGCCAACGAATACCGGAAGTCCGCCCTCGACGGCCACAAGCGAAAAGACCTGATCGCCTTTTTCGGGCATCGCAAGTCCGCTGCGCTCCATATAGATGTAGAGCAACACCCCGAGTACGAGGAACAGGAAGATGACGAATATCTGGCTGACAGCCGTCAGCAGGATGTTTTTCTGCGAGTCGCGCGGCGTGGCACAGCTCATGTTGCGCTGCATCATGTCCTGGTCGAGTCCCGTCATGGCAATCAGCAATACCACGCCCGCAAGGAACATCTTCCAGAAATAGCGGTCGGAGGCGGGGTCGTCGAAGAAGAATATCTGCGAATAGGGCGAGGCTGCGACTTCGCGGCTCATTTCCGGCAGCGACATCCCGAGCGCCTGCATGATAAAGACAATCGACAGCACCAGGCTTCCCACCAGGCAGAACGTCTTGAGCGTGTCCGTCCAAATCAGCGACTTGACACCGCCCTGTTGTGTGTAAAGCCATACGAGAGCCATCGTAATCAGTGCGTTGAACCAGAACGGAAGACCGAAATGGCTGAAAACCAGCAGTTGCAGGACGGCACACACCACGTAGACGCGCAGCGCGGCACCCAGCATCTTCGACACGAAGAAGAACCACGCCCCGGTGTGGTGCGACGCGACGCCGAAACGGTCGTCGAGGTACTCGTAGAGCGATACGACCTTGAGACGGTAGAACGTGGGAATCAGTACGAATGCGACGACCAGCTGCCCCACGGTAAAACCGGCGACCATCTGCATGTATGAGAAAGCATC
This sequence comes from uncultured Alistipes sp., assembly GCF_902388705.1. Lineage (GTDB taxonomy): Bacteria > Bacteroidota > Bacteroidia > Bacteroidales > Rikenellaceae > Alistipes. The sequence goes on along the minus strand of NZ_CABMQJ010000008.1, from coordinate 53,148 downwards.
GACGGCGACCGACCCCGGCACCGAAATGAACGTCACGCCCGATATGGCGGCCCCGATCATGGCAAAAGCCGCCATGTACCACGGCGTACGCCGGTTTCCGGTAAAAAATCCGGCATTGTCGGCCCGGCGGCCCGAAAGCCACGCGACGGCAAAAAGAACGGCAATGTAGCCCAAAACGGTGATAATAACGGCTGCAGGTGTCATAAGCGTAAGTTTGGATTTAAGCTACAAATATAATAAAAAAGGCGATGCGGCCTCGCGTATGGAGGCATTTTAGGGCAAAATAAGACAAAGAAAAAGGCATCGCCGCAGGAATCCGGCAATCATGCACGCGAATAAGTATTTTTGCTGAATGTTCCGGCGCCTGTTCCCCTTATCTTTGCAGAAAAAGAATACGACCATGAAACGACATGCCGCGACACTCGCAGGGAACCTGCAGGAACCTTCCGCCACGACGGGCGGTTACGAAGCGTTTTTCACCCGCCTGCTCGGAATCGCGACCGCGGAACAGCCCGGAGACGAGCTTGGACGGAAAATACAGGCCTATGTCCTGAACTGGCTGGCGGAGCACCCGCTGACCCCGTTCGGCAACTACTCCGACACGGCCTACCGCCGCACCTACCTGGGCCGCTGTCCCGAAACGGGCTGGGAGGCCATCGTGATGAGCTGGAAAGCGGGAAACCGGACGAGCATCCACGCCCATCCGCAGTTCGCGGGATACCATTTCGCCGACGGGAGGTTCCGGCTCGAGATTTTCGAACCCGCCGGAAACGGCGCCGTACGGCTCAAAGAAACGCTCGACGTCGAAGCGCCGTGCGCATTCTTCTCAATCGGCGCACCGGGACGCTTCGACAACCACATACACCGCATCACCTGCATCAGCGGCACGGGACACAGCCTGCATGTCTACTCGGACGATGCGCTGCGGGGCGAAGTTTACGAAACGGTATGCGGATAAACCGGGCCGCAGGCAGACACGCGGACACGCCCGGCTGACCGGACGGTGGCGCACTCCCCGCACGGCAGGCTCGGCAGGGCTCACGGCGAAACAGGCGCTGCCGCATTCCCTGCCAATCCCCCCCCCGGAAAACAGGCGCGGCAAGGCACGGCCTGCCCCGCAGCAGCGCAAAACGAAAGGCCCCGGACTTGGTAAACAAAGTCCGGGGCTTTTATCCCTGCCGCGCCGACCGGCACGCAACCGTCAAAAGGACGGAAACGGTTCCTGCCCTACGCTTTTCGCCAGGTCAGCGCCCCCGAAGGACATTTTTCGACCTGCGCGACAATCTTGTCGGTCGTGGAGTTCTCCAGCTTCACCCACGGCCGTTCTTGCGGTTTATAGACCGCGGGCAGCGTCTTTACGCAGATTCCCGAATGCGTGCAAAGGTGCGGCTGCCAGACCACGACAATTTCGCCGTTCGTATACTCGATGCGTTTGTTTTCCATGTTTTCAATAGTTTAATACCATTACCGGCAACAAAGATAACGACAAATTCCATCCGAAGGCGGGGCCGCACGTCAACAAAACCAGTTTTCGGATATACGTTTTTGCACGCCTCCGGATTTTTTTTCGGTGCAGATTTTGATTTTTCTTAAAAATTTACTTACATTTGCCCCAACGACCATTACAAATGACGATTTTTAACCATATCCATCATCACCATCACCACTTTCCGAAGGGGTAAGGTCGATATGCATATGTAAACGGAACACAGTTTAATTAAGTATATACGAAGCTCATCCCCTGCGGATGGGCTTTTTTCGTGCTTATGCCGCAGGCGGGTGTCCTGAAAAACACACCGAAAAAATGTTAAGATTAGCAATTCAGGCCAAAGGCCGACTGAACGAACAGAGTACCTGCCTGCTCTCCGAAGCGGGTATCGGCGTCGCCGAAAGCAAACGCAAACTGATTTCCCGCGCAGAGGGATTCCCGCTGGAAGTCCTCTACCTGCGCGACGACGACATCCCGCAGGCCGTGGCGATGGGTGTCGCAGACCTGGGAATTGTGGGGCTGAACGAGGTCGCCGAGAAAGATTTCCCCGTCGAACGTACCATGAACCTCGGATTCGGCAGCTGCCGCATATCACTGGCCGTAGACCGCACGGTGCCTTACAATGGACTGGATTATTTCCGCGGCAAGCGCGTCGCCACCTCCTACCCCAATATCCTTGCGAAATTCTTCGCCGAGAAAGGCATCGACGCCGAAATACACACCATCGAGGGCTCCGTGGAAATCGCACCCGCCGTAGGAATGTCCGACGCAATCTTCGACATCGTTTCCTCGGGCGGAACGCTCGTATCGAACGGGCTCATGGAGGTCGAAAAAGTCTTTTATTCCGAAGCCGTGCTGATAGCCACCCCGCAGATGGACGAGGAGAAATGCCGGGAAAAGGCGCAGCTCACGTTCCGCTTCAACTCGATACTCGAAAGCCGCGGCATGAAGTACGTGCTGATGAACCTCCCGAAAGAGAAACTCGACGAGGCAATCACAATCCTGCCCGGCATGCGCAGCCCGACAATCCTGCCGTTGGCGCAGGAGGGATGGTGCTCGATACACGCCGTAATCGGCGAAGTCCAGCTCTGGGAGCGCATCGAGCGCCTCAAGGCCATCGGCGCCGAAGGAATACTGGTGCTGACGCTCGAGAATATGATACGCTGACCCGTAAAAACACCCCGCAATGGAAATGCTGAAAATCTACAAAAACCCGCAGCGCCGCGAATGGCCGGCCCTCACGGCCCGCTGTACGCGGCAGGACGATGAAATCACGGAACAGGTGGCCGCCATCCTCGCCGAGGTGCGCACAGGCGGCGACAAGGCCCTGCGCGACATCACCAACCGCATCGAGGGCCGCATTCCCGCCCTGTTCGAAGTGTCGCGCGAACAGCGCCGAAAAGCCGCAGAAACCATATCCTCTCGCCTGAAGGGCGCACTGGCCGCAGCAAAAGCCAACATCGAGGCTTTCCACCGGGCACAGCTCCCGCAGCAGGTCGACGTCGAAGTGATGCCGGGCGTGCGGTGCGTACAGCGCGCCGTTCCAATCGGCCGCGTAGGGCTGTACATCCCGGGCGGCAACGCCCCGCTCTTTTCGACGGTGCTGATGCTCGCCCTGCCCGCACGGATCGCCGGATGCGGCGAGATAATCCTCTGCACCCCGGCCGGACGCGACGGGCGAATTGCCCCCGAAATACTGTATGCCGCCGGACTGTGCGGCATAGAGCGTATCTTCGCAGTCGGCGGGGCACAGGCTGTGGCGGCCATGGCCTACGGCACGGAAAGCATCCCGCATGTCGACAAAATATTCGGCCCGGGCAACCGCTATGTCACCAAAGCCAAACAACTGGTCGGAGCCACCGACGTCGCCGTAGACCTGCCGGCAGGCCCGTCGGAGGTCATGGTGCTGGCCGACCGGAGCGCCCGGCCCGAGTTCGTCGCCGCAGACCTGCTCTCGCAGGCCGAACACGGGGACGACAGCCAGGCCATACTGGTCTGCCGCACGGAGGAGTTTGCGCGCAAAGTCACCCAGGCCGTCGAAGAGCAGGCCCGGCGGCTGAACCGCTGCGAGGCAATCCGCAACTCGCTCTCGAACAGCCGAATCGTGGTTTTCAACGAAGAGTACAAACAGGTTGCATTCGCAAACGCCTACGCCCCCGAGCACCTGATTATCGCGATGCGGGAGCCATGGAACGTCGCTGCGCAGATAACGGCCGCAGGCAGTGTCTTTATCGGCAACTATTCGCCCGAAAGCGCCGGCGACTACGCCTCGGGCACCAACCACACGCTGCCTACGAGCGGCTGGGCGCGGGCATACAGCGGCGTGAACGTCGACAGTTTCCTGCGCAAGATAACCTACCAGGAACTGACGCGCGAGGGACTCGAAACGCTCGCGCCCACGGTTACGGCCATGGCCGAAGCCGAGGGATTCGACGCACACGCCAACGCCGTACGTATACGGATGAAAGGAGGCGCCCTATGAAACCGCTGTCACAGCTCGTGCGGCCCAACATCCTTGCGCTGCAACCCTACTCCACGGCCCGCGACGAATACCAGGGCGGGGAAATCGAAGTATGGCTCGACGCCAACGAAAGTCCCTACGACAACGGCGTGAACCGCTACCCCGACCCGCACCAGCGGGAACTGAAAAAACAGCTCGCCGCCCTGAAAGGCGTACGGCCGGAACAGGTATTCATCGGCAACGGCAGCGACGAGGCCATCGACCTGGCGTTCCGCATTTTCTGCGAACCGGGCCGGGACAACGCCGTGTCGATAGCCCCCACCTACGGCATGTACCGCGTGGCGGCGCAAACCAACGACGTCGAGATGCGCGAAGTACCGCTGGGGCCGGATTTCTCGCTTCCGGTGGAAGCGCTGCTGGCAGCGGCGGACGACCGCACCAAACTGCTGTGGCTCTGCTCGCCCAACAACCCCACGGGCAATGCCTTTCCCGAGCGGGAAATCGAGCAGCTGCTCCGCCGCTTCGAGGGCATGGTCGTGCTCGACGAAGCCTACATCGACTTCGCGGAGGGCAGGGGATTCCTGCCGCGGCTCGGAGAGTTCCCGAACCTCATCGTCCTCCAGACCCTCTCCAAAGCATGGGGCATGGCCGGACTGCGGCTCGGGCTGGCATACGCCTCGGAAGAGGTCGCAGCCCTCTACGGCCGGGTCAAATACCCCTACAACATCAATACGCTCACGCAGCAGGCCGTTGCGGAATCTTTACGCCGGGATATCTCGGCGGAGATCGCCGAAATACGCTCCGAACGCGAACGCCTCGTACAGGCACTCACGGCGGAAGCCTGCATCGAGCGCATCTATGAGTCCCAAGCCAACTTCCTGCTGGTGAAAACCGCCGACCCCGACCGCCTCTACCGGGAGCTGCTCGCAGCAGGGGTCATCGTCCGCAACCGCTCCCGCATCCGGGGCTGCGAAGGATGCCTGCGCATCACCGTCGGGCGTCCCGGTGAAAACGAACGCCTGTTGGAAACCGTCAAAAACTTCCGCCCATGAACCTGAAAAAAGCACTCTTCATCGACCGCGACGGCACCGTCATCGCCGAACCGCCCACGGATTACCAGGTCGACAGCCTCGAAAAACTGGAATTCGTACCGGGCGCCATCTCGGCGCTCAAAGCCCTCCGGGGGCTCGACTTCGAACTGGTGATGGCCACGAACCAGGACGGGCTAGGCACGGACGCCTTCCCCGAAGAGGATTTCCGCCTGCCACAGGAAAAAATGCTGCGCACGCTCGCCGGCGAGGGCGTCACGTTCGACGACATGCTGATCGACCGCACGTTCGAGAGCGACAACGCCCCGACACGCAAACCCCGCACGGGCCTGTTCGGCCGCTATACCGACGGCACGTACGACCTCGGGGCGAGCTACGTCGTCGGCGACCGCGTGACCGACATCCTGCTGGCCCGCAACCTCGGGGCGAAAGGCATCCTGCTCGCCTCCCCGCAGCAGGGCCGCCGGATGCTGCGCGAGGCAAACGCCGAAGCGGCCTGCGTGCTGGTAAGCGATTCGTGGGCCGAAATCGCGGAGTACATCCGCCGGGGAGAACGGCAAATCACCGTAACGCGCGAAACCCGCGAAACGCAAATCACCGTCCGGCTCGACCTCGACGGCCGGGGTTTCGGCAGTTGCGGCACACCGAAAAAAGTCCGAGAAACGGCCGGCCGACCGGGAAAAGAGAACTCTCCCGGCAACGGCGAAATATCCACGGGGCTGCGGTTCCTCGACCACATGCTGGCGCAAATCGCCCACCATGGCGGCGTGTCGCTCGCCGTGGAGGCGCACGGCGACCTCGACATCGACGAGCACCACACGATGGAGGACGTGGCCATCGTTCTGGGCGAGGCCATCGACCGGGCGCTGGGCTCGAAAGCGGGTATCGGACGCTACGGCTTCGCCCTGCCGATGGACGACTGCCGGGCGCTGGTACTGCTCGACTTCGGGGGACGCATCGACTTCGAATGGGACGCCGAATTCCGCCGCGAACGGGTCGGCGACGTACCCACGGAGATGTTCCGCCATTTCTTCCACTCGCTCTGCTGCGCAGCGCGCTGCAATCTCCAGATTTCGGCACGCGGCGACAACGACCACCATAAGGCCGAAGCTATTTTCAAGGCTTTCGCCCGCGCGCTGCGCATGGCCGTGGCGCGCAGCGGATTCGGATACGACATCCCCAGCAGCAAAGGAATATTATGACGGCAATAGTAGATTACGATACGGGCAACCTGCGCTCGGTCGCCGATGCACTGCGGCGTGTCGGTGCCGAATTTACGGTTACGGCCGATCCCGAAGCGCTGCGGCGGGCCGACAGGGTGCTCCTGCCGGGCGTGGGCGAAGCCTCGTCGGCAATGGCGAAACTCCGCGAGCGGGGACTGGACAAAATCATACCCGCGCTGACGCAACCCGTGCTGGGCATCTGCATCGGGATGCAGCTGATGTGTCTCGACAGCGAGGAGGGAAGCGCCCGGTGCCTCGGGATTTTCCCGGCGCACGTCGTGCGGCTGGGAGGCGGAGCTCCGGCCGCAGAAAACCCGCTGAAGATTCCCCACGTGGGATGGAACACCATCGGCAGGCTACGCGGGCCGCTGTTCGAAGGGATCGGCGAGCAAACCTATGTTTACTACGTACACTCGTACGCGGCGCAGGTTTGCGCCGCGACTGACGCCGTGACCGATTACGGCGGGGCATTCAGCGCCGCACTGGGGTGCGGCAACTTCTTCGGGACACAGTTCCACCCTGAAAAAAGCGGACAGGCAGGGGAACGCATCCTGCGTAACTTTCTAAAACTGTAACGACATGAAAATAGAAATCATACCCGCAACGGACATCATCGGCGGCGCCTGCGTACGCCTGACACAGGGCGACTACGACCGCCGGACGACCTACTACCGCGACCCGCTCGAAGCGGCCCTGCGTTTCGAGGAGGCCGGCATACGGCGGCTGCACATGGTCGACCTCGACGGCGCCAAGGCGTCGGAACCCCGCAACCTCGCGGTACTCGAACGCGTGGCATCGAAAACCTCGCTCGAAGTGCAGTACGGCGGCGGCATCAAAAGCCGCGAAGCGCTCCGCAGCGTGTTCGACGCGGGAGCGAGCCGCGCCATCTGCGGCAGCATCGCCGTACGCGAACCGGAGGCGTTCGCGGAGTGGCTCGGGGAATTCGGGTCCGGGAAACTGATATTGGGCGCCGACGTCCGCGACGGCGCGGTAGCCATACAGGGCTGGCTGGAGCACTCCGGATTTACCGTGCGGGAGCTCATAGACCGCTTCACGCCGCAGGGGCTCACGCAGGTCATCTGCACCGACATCTCCCGCGACGGCATGCTGTGCGGCCCTTCGGCGGAATTCTATGCCGGATTGCAGGGCGAATACCCCGGTGTGGAAATCACCGTGAGCGGCGGCATCAGCTCGATGGCCGACATCGAGGCGCTCGACAGCACGGGACTGCGCAGCGTCATCGTCGGCAAAGCCCTCTACGAGGGACGTATCACCCTCAACGAACTGAAGCGATGCTTGCAAAACGCATAATCCCCTGCCTCGACATCCGCGAGGGACAAACCGTGAAAGGAATCAACTTCGTCGGACTGCGCAACGTGGGCGACCCGGTGGAGCTGGGCGCGAAATACGCCGCAGAGGGTGCCGACGAGTTGGTGTACCTCGACATCAGCGCCACGGAAGAGGGGCGCAACACCTTTACCGAACTCGTTTCGCGCATCGCAGCGCGCATCGACATCCCCTTCACCGTGGGCGGCGGCATCGCCTCGGTCGCGGATGCCGGGCGGCTGCTCGACGCCGGGGCCGACAAGGTTACGGTCAACAGCGCCGCCGTGCGCAACCCGGGACTGATCGACGCCATCGCTTCGAAATACGGCTCGCAGTTCGTCGTTGCGGCCATCGACGCCCGAATGACGGACGGCGAATGGCGCGTCACGACCCACGGGGGCAAGCGCCCCACCGAACGCGAACTGTTCGCATGGGCGCACGAAGTCTGGCAGCGGGGCGCGGGCGAGCTGCTCTTCACCTCGATGGATCACGACGGCACGCGCGACGGCTATCCCTGCGAAACGTTCGCACGGCTGGCCGAACTGCCCATTCCCGTCATCGCCTCGGGCGGCGCGGGATCGGTACGCCATATCGCCGACGTGCTGACACGCGGCAGGGCCGACGCAGCCCTGGCAGCCAGCATTTTCCATTACAACGAAATACCGATTCCCGTCCTCAAACGGGAACTGCACGAACTGAATATCAACGTAAGATTATAAACGCCATGAAAATCACAGCAAAACCCTTTGCGGAACTCGACTCCGCGAAACAGTCCGACGGACTGATTCCCGCCATCGTACAGGACGCACGCACCCTGCAGGTGCTGATGCTCGGCTACATGAACCGCGAAGCCTACGAAAAAAGCCTCGCCGAGGGCCGCGTCACCTTTTACAGCCGGACACGCCGCTGCCTCTGGACGAAGGGCGAAACCAGCGGCAACTACCTCGACATCGTATCCGTCACGGCCGACTGCGACAACGATACGCTCCTTGTCCGCGCCATCCCCCACGGCCCGACCTGCCACACGGGTGCGAAAACCTGCTTCGACGGAAGCGCACCCGAAACCGAGGGATTCATACGCTACCTCCAAAGCGTCATACAAGGGCGGCACGCCGAGATGCCCGAGGGCTCGTACACCAGCAAACTCTTCAACCGCGGTGTGAACAAAATCGCACAGAAAGTCGGCGAAGAGGCCGTAGAAACGGTAATCGAAGCCGTAGCTGGCAACCGTGAAGCGATGATTTACGAAGCTTCCGACCTCATATACCACCTGCTGGTGCTGCTCGAAGCAACGGGCTGCTCGCTTGCCGACCTCGAGGCGGAACTGGCGCGTCGCCACAGCTGACGCCGGGCATACCGGCCGGCACGGAAAACGGACGGCAATGCACCCGGGTATCTCCCGCACGGTGCGGTTGCCACGGAACCGGCAGAGGTACCAACCAGTCAATCTCGGGAAGCGCAAAAAAGCCGGGAGTTTACGATTAACGTAAACTCCCGGCTCCCTTTTGAAACGGGACACTAACCCGAATCCCGTTTCCCGAACTATATACTACTTAAATACCAAACCACACTGCATGTTTTTTTCAGGTTTGCTGTTGGCCAGATTCGAGTTCACGACCGTCGCCTGCTTGTTGACGTGCATGTTCGGCGAACTCGAGCCTTCGAAGGTCATGGCCGAAACGCAGCCGACGTCTTTCATGATCTTCGCCATTTCGAGCATTGTGACACCGACGCTGCCCTCAACCTGCTGTCCGCAGAATGCGATTACTTTGCCGTGGGCCGTTACGCCGACCGCTGCACGCGCTGCCACGCCACCGTACCATCCCATATTCGTACCGTCGTTGCCGATAGTCTGTTCCGCCGTCAGGACATTGCCGTCCCACAGAATCATCGGGACACCCGAAACAGCGGTTTGCACATCCCAGACAGTACCGTCGCCCTGCACGCGGGGCGTGAACGAGCTGGCATTGCGGAACGGGAACGAATAGAGTTTACCATCGAATTTCTGCGTCCACGCCATCTTACAGGTGCCGTTCTTATCCTGCCCGATAGTAGCGAAAGAGTTTAAGCCTTCGGGATCCTGTACGAATTTACCGTCGCGGACAATCGTCTGGGTCGCAGAAGTGGACACGCCGACCAAAATCACGTTCCAGTTACCCTCCTGTTCGAGCTCGGTAATCGGCTTCGCACCTGTTTTGCCGCTGCCGACAACACCCATGGTCGCTTGCGGGCCCATGATGGCAATGTAGCCGAGGCTCTTGCTTTCAGGTTTATTCAACAGATCTTCATTCTTGTAGACTTTGATATACTTGGGCAGCGAACCGAATTTCGCCGTTTCATCCGTCCAGCCGTTGCTCAAAAGCGGGTCCGTATACCCCGTAGCCCGTACGACAAACGTATAATCCACACCACCGTACGTAATGACCAGGGTTCCGTCGGCAAGCTCCAGGTCGAACGTTTTATTCGCCGGGGATTTGATGCTCGCGCCGGCAACCAACGTAAAGTCGAAGACCATGGCGTTGATGTCCATGCCCGCAGCGTATGCAATCGAAATGATGTTGCCCTCCATCGTAGCCTCCACATTGCCGACTTTCGCCGAAAGAATCGGATTGGGAATATCCTTGGGTTTGGCCGTCATGGTATAGGCCACCGGAAGGTAGCCGCCGGTATTTACTTCGACCGTATAGGCGGTAGTGAGGTTGACCCGAGCCGTCGGTTTGGCCGGCGTCTTCAGGAATGCTCCGGGGGTCAGGTTGAACGTGACCTCGACGTTGGAAAGGTCGGTGAGCTCCTGGAACTCGGGGAACGTAATCGTCTTGTCGTCATCGGAAATAACGGCCGTTGCAATCGTGCTGCCGTCGACTGCCGTTACGGACTGGAACGGATGAGCAATGTTTACAGGCCCCTTTTCATCGTCGTCATCGCACGACGTAATAAAAAACGCGCCTATGCAGCAAAACAGCATAGTCATCAGGGGGGGGGTAAAAAGTTTTTTCATAATTAGGTATTTTAGATTAGAATAATTGTGGCCGGCACCGGCATCAGTCAAAATAAAAATTTATTCTTTCAATGCGCTTTTATAGACAATATGTTTTATATGCAATCTTTCAACATCGACTACATACGCAATTATTATTACAAAAATCCATTTTGAAACAAAAATATCATATTATTGACACACGAATGTAATAATAATATTTATTATGACAATGATTTTTACAGAAAAAAGTTAATAATTTATTTGTTTTTACAATCGAGAAAAACCGCCCGCAAATGCAACACATTGATTGTATGAAAGATATGACACACAGCAGATTTTTCAGCCAAAAATACGGACACCCGGCATATCGGAACCGGCAAACCCGACGTGCGACCCGGTCAACTACAGCGGACACGGAATACGGCCCCACAAACCCGCCGGGGGAAAGAATTTTTCAGCGATTTTTTACGCAAAGATTTTGCACGATTGAAAATTTCTATTACCTTTGCACTCGCTTTGATGCAATGGCGGGTTAGCTCAGCTGGTTAGAGCGCATGATTCATAATCATGAGGTCCCGAGTTCAAGTCTCGGACCCGCTACAAAATGACAAAGAGACCTTATAGCAATTATAGGGTCTCTTTTTTCTTTTTCTGCAGTTAATGCCGATATTTTTTGATTTGCGCCGAAAAAACACGGCAAAATCATCAGAAAGACAGTTAATTTCATTAACTTTATCATCAGTAATCATAACGGTAGTTTTTATAATATCTTGGAAATTAGCGATTGGAATCGATGGAAATCCGCTATTTGCTGAAATAACCACAGTATTATATCTCATAAGATTCTCGATAATATAACTTCGATGATTCATTTTAAACTTCAAACTACCGTAATATGAAAACTAACATTTTGACGTTGACAACAGCCCTGCTTTTGCTGGGCGGAGGTTTTGTCGCGTGCAATCACTCGCAAGAGCCCGAAGCTATCGGCACCCCTCCCGTCTCCGCCCCCACGGACGTATCAGCTTTTTTCAAGACCTATCTGCCTCCGAGTTCCTCTTCGCATCCCGAACCGGCATTCAACTTCAGCGAAATCGATTATCGCGACACCGAATGTTTCGTGATCAACAGCCTGGAAGAGTTCGAGATCGTTGCACCTCCTTCGGTCGAGTTGCCGTTAATTGACTTTGACAAATACACGCTTATTATCGGACAGCATAGTTTAGGGGATCCCGGATACACTTTATCGAAGCAGGCTATCGACACAGAATCCGATGAGATGACATTGAATTTGCTGTACAAGCGAACAGGAGGGGCACATCCGGCGGTTGTAACTACTTTTTATTTTTGGGGATTATACACCAAACTTCCCGGAAAAACGGTTGCCATTGACGTAACCGTCATTTAGATATTCGGATATCATATTCAGCGTACGGCTAACAGGAGAGAGCGGCACCTTTGGAGAAATTAGAGAAAAATCGGGCGTAAATGCGGACATTCCCGTATATCTCCCGCTTTGGCATTGATTTTGACCCGAGCAAACTCAAACAGAACGACATGCCACTCACAGACACATCGCGCGCCGAGATACGGAATTCTTTGAGCATCCTCAAAGTCATTGCCGGCGTAGTCCTGCTCGTCGCCATTTCATGGGAGATCATCGGAGGCGACAACACCCATTTCTCGCGTACCTACCTGACGATTCAGCTTATTGTCTGCATCCTCTTCCTGTGCGACTTTTTCGTCCGGTGGGCCGCCGCCGAACGCAAGAGTTGTTTCTTCGCCCGCAACATCCTCTTTTTCCTGATTTCGATTCCCTACCTCAACATCCTCGACTGGAGCGGCGCCGTACTCCCCCGCTACTGGGCCATGCTGATCGGGCTGATGCCGCTGATGCGGGCTTTCCTGGCAATGTACGTCGTCGTCCACTGGCTCGTGGACAACAAGATACGCAAACTCTTCTCGGCCTATATCTTCACCGTCTTCGTCTTCACCTACATTTCGGCACTCGTCTTTTACGATTACGAAATATTCGTCAACGACAAGCTTCACGGCTTCGGGAACGCCCTGTGGTGGGCATGGATGAACGTCACGACCGTAGGCGCCGAGATATTCGCCGTCACGGCCATCGGCAAAGTCATCACCATCCTGCTGCCGTCGCTGGGAATGATGATGTTCCCGATATTCACCACCTATATATTACAGGAGTATACCCACAAAAAAGAGTCCGACCAGTAGGCCGGACTTACAGAAACGGAAACGGGGCGGACTTTTTTCAAGGTCCGCCCCGCCGCTTGTTCGCACGCTTATTTCTTCTGTTCTTTCAGCAGGTCGCGAATCTCCGTGAGCAGCACCTCCTCTTTCGAGAGTACGGGTTCTGCTGCCGGAGCAGGCGCCTCCTCCTTCTTTTTCAGCAGGCGGTTCATCAGCTTGACCATCATGAATACGCAGAAAGCCAGGATGGTGAAATCGATGCACTGCTGGATGAAAGCACCGTAGTTCCAGTAGACGGGTTCCGCAGCAGCCTGCACCACCTTGTCGCCTCCGCCCGTTACGGCGTCGCCAACGCTGTGCACGGCGTTCGAAGCCACGTCGCGCACTTTCGAAATATCGAGCCGCAACTGCGAGAAATCGGTATTGCCGATCAGCGCCCCGATCGGCGGCATCAGGATGTCATTGACCAGCGACGAAACGATTTTACCGAACGCGCCGCCGATAATCACACCGACCGCCATGTCCATTACGTTTCCTTTGAGGGCGAACTCTTTGAATTCTTTGAAAAAAGCCATAGGATTAAGGTTTAATTAGTTGATGGTGCAAATATAACGATTTTTCCGCAAGTTCTAAAGGGAAAGGGCGGCCGACGCATTGTCGGCCGCCCTTTCTTCGGATGAATATGCCGGACGGGATTACCCGATCTCGACCAGCACGGCGTCGGTAGCCACGTTCTCGCCGGGCTGCACAAGTATCTGTTTTACCGTACCCGCATAGTCGGTCGTCACGGAGTTCTCCATCTTCATAGCTTCGAGAACCGCGATTTCGTCCCCGGCCTTGACCGTATCGCCGACCTTGACCTTGATATCGATGATACGCCCCGGCAGCGGAGCCGTCACGGTATTGCCCGTAATGATTACTTTCTTCGCCTCTTCGGGGGCCTTCTCCGTGGCTTTGGTTTCCGCAGGTTTCGCTGCAGCATAGGCCTTGACTTTCATCTCCGTGAGGAAATTCTTGGCAACCAGCGGGAAAAGCTCCAGCAGCAGCACCTCTTTCTCGTTGGCGGCGAGCTTCACGCCCCCGGCCTCGGGAAGTTCGGGGTTGGGCTGCATCTGGTATTTCGACGTATCGTACGGGGTTTCCTCGCGCACACCGCAAATCTTGAAACGGAACTCGGGGTCGATCTTCACGGGCGTGTGTCCGTACTCGCCTTTCACCAGGCCCACGAACTGCGAGCTCTTGTTGGTGTACATCGGGCGTCCGGCCTTTTCGTCCAGGGCGCAGTTCACAGCCTGGGCGCCGACAATCTGCGAAGTCGGGGTCACCAGCGGCGGCAGGCCCGCAGCCAGACGCACCGACGGAATCAGCTCCATGGCGCGGGGCAGGATGTCCTCGGCCTTGAGCTGTTTGAGCTGGGCGACCATGTTCGAATACATACCGCCCGGAATTTCGGCTTTCTGCACCAACTCGTTGGGAGCCGGGAATCCGAAATAAGCCTCGATTTTGCGGCAGGCGTCGATCGTAGCGGTTTCGTCGTCGGCCTTTGCCGCTTCGATAGCCTTGTCGAACAGCGCGTCGATTTCGGCGGGCAGCGTGTCGGTCAGCGGGTTGAACGCCTTGGGTTCGGGTTTTTCCACGCCGAACACCGACTGGTTGAGCTCCTTGCGAATCTCGCGCAGCTGCGTGTTGATTTTCGCGACGGCTTCCATGTTCACGCCGGTATCGATGCCCAGCTTCTTGCAGAATACGTGAATCAGCTCGATGGCGGGAGCTCCCGTTCCCTCGGCGAAATACCAGCAGTTGGTATCGACCACGTCGGCCCCGGCGATGATAGCCGAAAGCACCGAAGCGAGGCCATAACCGGGCGTACAGTGGGTGTGGAAGTCGACGGGAATCGAAAGGTTCTTCTTCAGCAGGCGCACGAGCGTAGCAACACGGCGCGGCGGAATCAGACCCGACATGTCCTTGATGGTAATCATATCGGCGCCCAGCGCGGCCATCTGTTTGGCCTTATCGAGGAAATATTCGTCCGTAAAGACGGGCTGCGGGTTCTTCTTGCCCATCAGCCGGGCGAAGAATCCCTGCTCGGGATATTTGGGATCCACCGTATAGCAAACCGCACAGTCGGCAATGCCGCCGTACTGCTTGACATATTTGATTGTGGACTTCACGTTGTCGACGTCGTTCAGGGCATCGAAAATACGCATGATGCCCAGTCCGCTCTGAATCGAATTGCGGCAGAAACCGTCGATTACGTCGTCGGGATAGGGCGAATAGCCGAACAGGTTACGGCCGCGCGAAAGCGCCGTGAGTTTCGAAACATTGCCGACGGCTTTGTAGATGGTTTCGAGGCGCGTCCAGGGGTTCTCGTTCAGGTAACGCATCACGGAGTCGGGCACGGCGCCGCCCCACACCTCCATCGCATAGAAATTTGCATCCTTGTAGAACGGCAGACAACGGTCGATCTGCGCCTGGTTCATACGTGTTGCGAACGAGGACTGCTGTCCGTCGCGCAACGTAAGATCTCTGATTTTGAGATTTCTTGCCATTGTGATATTGAATTAAGGGTTCTTATTCTTCTTTCTACTGTTATTCGAATAACAAAGATAATAAACAATTTGAATTTCCAACTATTTTACGGGAAATTTTCACAAAAAACGCCCATTCAGGTTACTTATCGTAAAAGCACCGTCACCGCAGGCGCCTTACACCCTTCTCCACAATGTCGCTTTCGGGCACGAAGAGCCGCTGGTAGGGCGTGCCGTCGAGGTACTTTTTCTTGAAGATGTTGACGCAGAACACGAACATCTCGAGCATCAGCGGGCCGAAGATTACGCCCATGAACCCGAAAAGCGACAGGCCGACGAAAACGCCGAATATCGTCACCAGGGGGTGCGTGTCGGCCATCTTCTTCTGCATGACGAAACGCACGACATTGTCCACATGCGTCACGATGAGCGCCCCGTAAAGCACGAGCCCGATAGCCGGGCCCCAGTCGCCTGTGAGCGCCATATACCCTGCCAGCGGCAGCCACACGAGCGCCGTGCCGAAAATCGGGATAATCGTCGCGAAGCAGGTCATCACACCCCAGAACACCGCGCCCGGCGCACCGAAAATCAGGTAGCCGACCAGGGCCACGATGCCCTGCACCACGGCAAGAAGCGGAATCCCGATGGCATTCGAACGCACGATCATATGCACTTCGCGCATGACGCGGCTTCCGACCTCGCGGTCGAAAGGCAGCAACTGGCGGCAATACTCCTCCATTTTGCGTCCCCCGATAAGCATGAAATAGAGTACGAACAGCAGGACGATGATGTTGATGCCGAAATCCACGATACCGGCGAGCACCCACTGCCCCAGTTTCGGAATTACGGCGATCAGCGACGATATGTTGTTCTCCTGCAAAAGGTCGTATCCGGTCTTTTCGTGCATCAGCGCCGCGATATGCTTCAGCGGCGTAATAATCGATTCGGGTTTGAGCGTGATATCCTGCACCTGGCTCACAATCATCCACACAATCAGGCTAATCGGCACGAGGAAACACAACACCGCCTCGACCATAAGCAGCGAAGCGGCAAGGCTGCGCCGCCATTTGCGGCACTCTGTGAAGTAATGCATCTGCCGCCGGAGCAGGACATAAATCGTCGCAGCTCCCAGCAGGCCGCCCAAAAACGGGGTCAGCTCGACGAAAATCGCTATCCCCAGACCGAGGATCAGCACGAAAAGCGAATAACGCCAGTATTGTTCCCTGAAAGTTCGCATACGGCGGCAAATGCGCAAGGAGCGTGCCGGGAGTCTTAAACGGGCGACGGTCAGCGGGTTGAATTTTTTTTAGGGAAAATTTCGAATGTTCTATTGCGGCTCTGAAATATTTGATTTACATTTGTGTAAGCAAAAATATGGTTGATTTTATAAATATAACGGGTCCCGCCGTCGTCCGACGCTGTAAAAACGCCGCGGGAGGAGGCTTGCGAACCGGATTCGGACTACCGCAAGGCGGTATTCGTGCGAATGAACGAGGGGTATTTCAAAAGAGGAGTATCCCTCGCGGCTTTATACGGGGTGCGGAAAAAGTACCGGCAGGCATTCCAATCCGGTGAACCCCGCCCGGCACGCCGCGGACGGCAACTCCCGACACCCGCGCCGCAAGACGATTTTCAGAAACGACCAAAATTAAATACACCATTTTATTTACTAATCCATTAAAAAAGTATGAGAAAACATTTACTAAATTTCCTCATGACGGCCGCTTTGATTCTTTTCGGCGTGTCCGCCGCTGTCGCGCAATCGACAGTCACGGGTAAAATCGTAGATGAGAGCGGAGCTCCGCTGATCGGCGCGACGATCATCGTTCCCGGAACGTCGCAGGGCGCCGGAACGGACATGAGCGGCAACTTCTCGCTAAAGGTTACCGAACCGGCCAAGGCCATTGAAATCTCCTATATCGGCTATGTCACGCAGACCAAAGAGATTAAAGGCGGCAAAACCAGCCTGGGCGTCATCACCATGGTTCCCGATGCCGTGACAATGGACGACGTAGTCATCACTTCGTCCATCGCCGTGGCCCGCAAGACCCCGGTTGCCGTTTCGACCATTTCGGCGGCAGACATCGAGTACAAACTCGGCGGTCAGGAGTTCCCCGAAGTCCTCAAATCGACTCCGGGCATCTACTCGACCAAATCGGGCGGCGGTTACGGCGACGCCAGCACCAAGCTGCGCGGTTTCAAGAGCGAAAACGTTGCCGTCATGGTCAACGGTGTTCCGATGAACGACATGGAAGGCGGCAACGTCTACTGGTCGAACTGGGCCGGCCTTGCCGACGTGACGCGCAGCATGCAGGTGCAGCGCGGTCTGGGCGCGGCGAAAGTCGCAGCGCCTTCGGTCGGAGGTTCGATTAACATCGTCACCAACACCATCGACGCAAAAAAGGGCGGCACAGCCTCGTTCGGCGTGGGTAACGACGGACTTTACAATATCTCTTTCAGCATTTCGACCGGTCTTACGAAAAACGGATGGGCCATGTCGGTTATGGGCGCCAAACGCTGGGCCGACGGCTACGTGCAGGGTACGGACTACGAGGCCTACAACTGGTTCATCAACGTATCGAAACGCATCAACGACCGCCATCAGCTGTCGCTGACCGCTTTCGGCTCGCCCCAGGACCACTACCAGCGTCCCAACAACCTCAGCGGCCTTTCGATCGAAGGCTATCAGCAGGTGGCCAATTACATGAAAGGCAAAAGTCCCTATCGTTACAACCCGACGTTCGGATACGGGAAAAACGGCGAGCGCAAGACTTCGTCCTACAACTCCTACCACAAACCCCAGATTTCGCTCAACCACCAGTGGCAGATCGACCACAAGTCGGCCCTCTCGACGGCCCTCTACATGTCGATCGGACGCGGCTACGGTTACCGCGGAGAGGGTATTTCGTGGGGAGGACACTCCTATTACAACGACTGGTACGGCGCAAACAACGGCGTGCTCGCGACAACCTACCGCAATGCTGACGGCACGTTCGCCTACGACCAGATTCAGGAGATGAACGAACAGAGCGACCACGGTTCGAACATGGTCATGGCCAAGAACAAGAACGACCACGAATGGTACGGCCTGCTCTCGACCTACACCAACCAGATCGGCAAACACCTCGAACTCACGGCAGGCGTCGACTTCCGCTACTACGTCGGACACCATACGGCCGAAATCTGCGACCTCTACAACGGTAAGTACTATACCGACACCCGCTACCGCGGCCAGGTACTCCCCGAGAATAACAAGGCGGCTGCGAACCCCGACTACAAATACGAGAAACTCGGCGTCGGCGACGTAATCTACCGCGACTACGACGGCCACGTGCATCAGGAGGGCATCTTCGGACAGCTCGAATACAGCAAAGAGAAGATCACCGCGTTCGTTTCGGGTTCACTCTCCAACACGGGCTACTGGCGTTACGACCGCTTCTACTACGACGCCGAGCACGCCGAGTCGGAACACAAGAACTACCTCGGCGGCACGGCAAAAGCCGGTATCAACTACAACGTCACCGCGAAATCGAACATCTTCGCCAACGTCGGCTACATCAGCCGTGCGCCTTTCTTCTCCTACGGCGTATTCCTCAACAGCCAGAACAGCCACGCCATCAACCCCGACGCGACCAATGAGAAGGTCTTCTCGGCGGAGGTCGGCTACGGCTTCCATTCGCGTTACTTCTCGGCCAACGTCAACGCCTACTACACCAACTGGATGGACAAGACGATGAGCCGTACGGGTACCTTCAGCGAACAGTCGGCACGCGCCGGCGAGCGTTACTACCTCAACCTCTCGGGCGTAGACGCACGCCACATGGGTATCGAGTTCGACTTCACGAGCACCCTGAACCGCTGGCTTGAGATAAACGGCATGCTCTCCTACGGCGACTGGGAATGGTCGAGCAACGCCAAGGGTTATTTCTACGACATGGCCGGACAACCGCTGGCCGACGTCAAGGAGGGTAACATCGCCTCGGGCATCCAGGCCGAGGATCACGCCTGGGTAATGCTGCAGCAGAAAGGCATCAAGGTCGGCGGTTCGGCACAGACGACCGCATCGCTGGGCCTCACGCTCCGTCCGCTCGCCGGTTTGCGCGTGGGAGTGGACTGGACGGTTTTCGCACGTAACTTCTCCGACTACACGGTCAACGCCAGCTCGCTGACGGCAAACTCGCCCTACAATGTCGTAGACCCGTGGGTAATGCCGTGGGGCAACCAGTTCGACCTGTCGGCCAGCTACGGATTCAAAATCGGCAACGTGCGCGCGACGATTTACACGAACCTGAACAACATGTTCGACCAGACGTATATCACCGACGCCTACACACCGGCAAACGGCCCCGCCAACTGGCAGTCGGCCTACGGCGTGTTCTACGCTTTCGGACGCACGTTTAACGTAAGACTCAAAATCAACTTCTAATCCCTCAAACGAATAACTTATGAAGAAGCATATATTGACAGTTACAGCAGTTCTGGCCATGATGTTCGTGGGGGGGGGCTGCGATTACAACGACGATAATTTCGACGGCCTGCAGGACGGCACCGTCGCGACAGACGTCAAAACCCTCGAATTCACACTCACCGACGCCGACTACACGGCAATCGCAGGCAACAGCGCCAACAAGGCCCTGGCCGGCGACGAGGACAAGGACGCGCTCGCAGCTTTCGGCAAGAACAAGTATTTCACGCAGACGATTACCGCTGCAAAATACATTCCTGCATTCCTTGCCAGCACCTACCCCACGGCCGACAACACCTCGTCAATCAAAGTGACCTCCAACGTCGCAACCGACTTGCCGGAGGAACTTACGGCCATCCAGGCCGCCACGGAGTATACACTCAAGGCCGACGACTACAAGGCCGCATGGGAAGACGGAACAGTGAAATTCTTCACCCCCTCCAAACCCGCGGAAGATTACGTACCGGGGATTCTGGCCAAAACAATCACCGAGCCCCAGGCCGGCGACATGGCGATGGTTACATATACCTATTATGACGGTGAACCGGAAACGGATGCGGCTCCCGCAATGATGAGCGCACAGCGTTCGCCTCTGTCGGACGCCGTGGCAACGGTTACGAACATCGCAGATTTGACGCTCGACAACACCACGGTCTTCACCTCGCAGGCGACCGTGACAGCAACCTATGCCAAAGGCCTGCTCGTCAAAGACGCTACGGGCGAAATCCTGGTATACACGGGAAAAATCACCGATTTCGCTTTGGGCGACGAGATTCTGATTACGGGAACCACCCGCAAAAATTACGACGTTCCCCAGTTCAACAATACCGACCTGGTGCTCAAGATGGTGAAACCCCGCGCAGACGTCTTTGCATATCCGACCGAGGCCACCACGATCACAGCCGCCAACATCCCGGCCAAGTTCCCCGCTGTCGAGGGCGACGCCACGGCTTACGATCCCTATTCCTACCTCACTTTCACGGGTACCGTCGAGAAAAGCGGCAACTTCTACAACGTGGCTATCAAGGGTGCAGCCGCTGACGCCCTGAAAGCAAGTTTCACCAATCCGTTCGAGGCGCTGGAGTTGAGCAAATACGACGGTAAGGAAGTGCAGGTTTCCGGCTATTTGATTTCCATCAACGCCAAAAACAAGTATTTCGGCATCATCTGCACGTCGGTTGCGGAAGCGGGCACCACGCCTGTCACGCCGCTGGGCGTCGCTGCCTCCAAGGCCGGCACTTACACCGGCAAGGGCGTAGTCGTTGCAACCTATAACAAGGGTTTCCTGATGAACGACGGCACGGCTACGATGACCGTCTATCAGAACGCCACTCCCACGGTCGGTATCGGCGACATCGTGGAGGTTTCGGGCGACACGGAAATCCGCTACTCGATGTCCCAGTTCAAACAGGGCGCCACTGTCAAGACGACGGGCAAGGTCGACGACATCGACGCCGTACGTCCTGCCGTGGCGGAAGTGGATGGCCCGGCTCTGGAAGGGTACCTCACACTCCCCTGCTACGAGTATGTGAAATATGCCGGAACGCTCTCGATCAACGGAAGCTACTACGAAGTGCATAACATCGAAGGTTCCAAGACCGTTTACGGCAGCCTCTCCTACCCGCTCGCAGACCAGGAGGCGACAATCAAGAAACTCGCCGGCAAGAACGTGGTCGTGACGGGATACCTGATCGGCAGCAACACCTCGAAAGGCTATGTTACGACCGTCGTACTCTCGGTGGAGACTGCAACGTCTTATGACACGGAAACGCGCAACGCGCTCTATGCCTATGAAAACAACGCCTGGGCTCCCGTGAAAGAGGTGATCACCCTCCAGCCGGCAGACTACAAGGCGATGGGCCTGCAGTCGGATTTCAGCGCCACGAACGCTCCCGAGAACTACCTCCCGGCATTCCTCAAAATAAACAAGCCTTATGCACAGGCCGAGGACAAGGTCTTCGTAGCTTACAACTTCTACGACGCCGGGGAGAAAGCCACGGTACTCCGGGCCGACGAATACGTCTACGACGGCTCGCAGTGGAGCCGCAACAACGGTATCATAGAGCAGACCGACCAGTTCGTGAAGAGCAACGGCAAGTGGGTTTGGGATCCGAGCGTAACCATCATCCTGCCCCCGGGCAAGAACCAGGAACTCTCGACGCTCTATTACCAGGCTTGCGTGGATTGGGTCAAGGATAACGTGACCGACGGAGCCAAGTACGTCACCTCCTACGGCAACAACGAGTATTACACCGGCGCCTCCGCTTACCAGGGCAACCTCGACTGGCGTGCCGCCGAAGCCCGCGCGCAGTTCGCCGACGGCTATGCCGGCATGGATGACGCCCAAATCGTCGAGGCCATGAAACAGCACACGATCGAAGTATTCGCCAAAGTGCTGGAAGTACTCAATCCGGACGCCAAGGTAGTCAGCGGCGTGGATGTCACCTACACCATCCATGTCGGCGTTTATCAGGGCACCAACATCTCGGCACCGACGCACAAGTTGGTGTACAAGGTAGTCGGCAACCCCGAATTCGAGTTCGTATCGTTCGACGCACTCTAAACGAAACATGCAACGACGGCAAAGGCCGGAACTCCCGAAGGAGTTCCGGCCTTTCGTTTCGCACGGATTTATAACTCGTATGGTTTTTACAGGCGCCCCGCGGCAATCGCCAGCCGGCCGTACGGGGTTTCGGGGCACTACCCTATTTCGCAGGCAGCAGCATCCGCCGCAGTTCGTCGCACGTAGCGGCGGGGTCATGGTGGTCGAAAACCTTGCCGCCGATGCCGAAACGTGCGGCAGCCGCGATATTTTCAGGCCGGTCGTCGATAAAGAGGGTTTCGGACGGCTCGAGTCCGTAACGGTCGAGCAGAATCCGGTAGATTTCCGGTTCGGGTTTCACCACGCCCTCCTCGCAGGAAACCACTTCGCCGTCGAAAAGACCGTAAACGGGAAAACGGCGCAGGAATGCGATAAATTCCCGCGACATGTTCGACAGCACGTAGAGCTTGTATCCGGCGGTTTTCAAATCGCGGACGAGCTGCTCGGTCGGCACGACGGGCTCCTGCATGTCGATGGAAAGGCGCAGGTAACGCTCGCACTTTTCACGCGGGCAGCCGTTGATTTCCGAGAGGATGCCGACAACCTCGTCGAGCGTAGAGCTACCGCGGTCGTACGCCTCCCAGAAGAGGGGCATCCGTTCCGAACGGATAAAGCTGAAAAAGTCGTGGAATTCCTGCGTGCATTTACTCCTGTCGCGGGCGAAAAGCACCCCGCCGAGGTCGAAAACAATATTTTCCATGCCCCAAAGATAGGCAATTTTTCGTTTGGTTCGGGATTTGCAGGCTGGCGCATAACAAAAATACCGATTATGAATCATGGCATAAGCATTCTCTTCCGCGCCATTCCCCTGGCAATGGCGGCCTTCTGTTTCGGCTTCGGCGCCTATATTTTCGCTGCCGGCAGCGACCCCTCGCGGCTGACCGCAGGCCCGGTCGTCTTTTTCCTCGGCTCGATCTGCATCGCGCTCTACTGCACGGCCGCAACCATCATCCGCCAGATTATCGGCACCTACACCCCGGCGGCAAAATACCTCTTTCCGGCCATCGGGTACACATTCGCCATCATCACGGTCATCTGCGGGGTGTTCATCATCTCGTCGCACATGACCGGCTCGTTCGTCACCGGGCATGTCGTCTGCGGACTCGGGCTTATCACGGCCTGCGTCTCGACGGCCGCAACCTCCTCGACCCGTTTCAGCCTGATTCCCAAGAACTCGGCCGACAGCACGTTCTCCATCAACGCGGCAGGCTTCACGCACGGTGAGAATGCCCTGCTCATCTTCATCGTTTCGGCCATAGCCGCCGGAGCCTGGGTATGGTGCATCCTGCTCTACACGCTCGGAACCCTCCCGGCACATATCGTCGCGGGCAGTGTCATGTTCGGCATCGCCTGCGTCTGCACTTCGCTCATCGCCCTGGTCGCGAGCATCGCACGACAGGTGCGCGGCAATTACACGATGAAAGAACGCCGCAGCTGGATGGGCCTCGTACTCTGCATGGGCGGACTGGCTTTCGTGCTGGGTCTGATACTTATTTTCACCCTCCGGGGCGAAACAATCAATTTCGTGGGTTTCGTGCTGATCGGCCTGGCGTTAATATGCTGGAGTATCTCGAGCAAGGTTATCCTGCTGGCAAAAATCTGGCACGCCGACTTTCCGCTGGCGAACCGCATTCCGATCATTCCGGTGCTCACGGCGCTGGCCTGCCTCTTCCTCGCGGCATTCCTCTTCGAAGCGGCGCTGTTCGAAGCCAAATTCTTCGTCCCGGCGCGCGTGCTTACCGGATTCGGGGCCATCTGCTTCACGCTCTACTCCATCGTGTCGATTCTGGAAAGCGGCGCGAGCAAAAAATAACCGCAGCGGCACAGCAATAATAAAAGCCACCCCTGATGGGTGGCTTTTATTATTGTATTCGGTTCTTCGCAGTGTCAGAACAGGTGGAAAGCCACCGTAAGGCCGGCCATGACGATGGAAACCATCGACATCAGTTTGATAAGGATGTTGAGCGAAGGGCCCGACGTATCCTTGAACGGGTCGCCCACCGTATCGCCCACGACGGTAGCTTTGTGGCAGTCGGAACCCTTGCCGCCGAAATGGCCCTCCTCGACCATCTTTTTGGCATTGTCCCACGCACCGCCCGCATTGGCCATGAACACGGCCAGCACGAAGCCGGAGCTCAATCCCCCGACAAGCAGCCCCATGACGCCCGCTACGCCGAACACCAGTCCTACGGCAACGGGAACGACGATGGCCAGCAGGCTCGGGAACATCATCTCGCGCTGTGCACCGCGTGTCGAAATCTCGACACAGCGCGCATAGTCGGGCGTCCCCTCGCCCGTAAGAATCCCCTTGATTTCACGGAACTGGCGGCGCACTTCGTTCACCATGCTCTGGGCAGCACGCCCCACGGCATTCATCGTCAGGCCGCAGAACAGGAACGACATCATGGCGCCGATAAACACGCCTATCAGCACCGTCGGGTTCATCAGCGACACGTGGTAATACTCCATGAAATCGAGAATCGAAGCATCCTGCACCAGCTGCGCGGTGCCGTTGGGCAAATCGAGCATCGTCACGCCGTTATGCATCAGGCCGATGCGAATCTCCTCAATATACGAGGCCAGCAGCGCAAGGGCCGTCAGCGCTGCGGAACCGATGGCGAAGCCCTTACCCGTGGCGGCGGTCGTATTGCCCAGTGCATCCAGCGCGTCGGTGCGTTTGCGCACCTCGGGGCCGAGGCCGCTCATCTCGGCATTGCCGCCGGCATTGTCGGCAATCGGGCCGTAAGCGTCCGTGGCGAGTGTGATACCGAGCGTCGAAAGCATGCCGACCGCAGCGATACCGATGCCGTAAAGGCCCAGCGACATATTCTGCGGCGCCATGATATTGGCCATGTCGAAGCCGATGGCGCAAAGGTAGGCGAGGATAATCGCCGCACCGATTGTCACGACGGGAATCGCCGTGGAAATCATGCCCGATCCGACGCCCGCGATAATCACGGTCGCAGGCCCCGTCTGGGCGCTTCCGGCGATTTTCTGCGTCGGCTTGTAGGAGTGCGATGTGAAATATTCGGTCGCCTGGCCGATGATGATACCCGCCACGAGGCCCGTGATGACCGAGCACGACAGCCCGACCCAGTTTTCGATACCCAGCAGGTAAAGGATGCCGAACGTCGCGACGGCAATCAGCAGCGAGCTGAAATTGACGCCCACGCCCAGCGAGCGGAGCAGCTGGCGCATCGTAGCCCCCTCCTTCGTACGCACGAGGAAGATGCCGATAATAGAAAGCACGATGCCCACGGCCGCAATCAGCATCGGCGCCAGCACGGCACGCAATTGCATCGCCATGCCGTCGACCGTAGCGAAAGCCGCTGCGCCGAGCGCCGCCGTGGCGAGCACCGAGCCGCAATAGCTCTCGTAAAGGTCGGCACCCATACCGGCCACATCGCCCACGTTGTCGCCCACATTGTCGGCGATGGTCGCGGGATTGCGCGGGTCGTCCTCGGGAATACCGGCTTCGACCTTGCCTACGAGGTCGGCGCCCACATCGGCCGCCTTGGTGTAGATACCGCCCCCGACACGTGCGAAGAGCGCCTGCGTCGAAGCGCCCATGCCGAATGTCAGCATGGTCGTGGTTATGACGACGAGTTTCTGCGGGCCGGCGGCATCCACGAAGTATTCGAGGATGACGTACCAGAACGAAATATCCAGAAGTCCCAGGCCGACGACCACCAGGCCCATCACGGCGCCGCTGCGGAACGCGACTTTCAGGCCGCGGTCAAGCGACTGCCGAGCGGCATTGGCTGTACGCGCCGAGGCGTAGGTAGCGGTCTTCATGCCGAAATACCCGGCGAGGCCCGAGAAGAATCCGCCCGTGAGAAATGCGAAAGGCACCCAGGGGTTTTGTACCCCGGCGCCGTACGCCAGGTAGGCGAAGAAGAGTGCCAGCACGATAAACACGATGCTCACGACCTTGTACTGCTGGCGCAGGTAGGCCATGGCGCCCTTGCGCACATGCCGGGCGATTTCGCGCATGCGCGGCGTCCCCTCGTCCTCGCGCTTCATCGCCCGGTAAAACATCCAGGCCACCAAAAGGGCCACGACCGAAGCTGCGGGAACGATCCAGAAAATCGAAGGAATGTTCATTTCAATAGAATTAGTTTTTAATCGGTTGTATATACAAATATAGGTAATTATCCGAAAAATTATTCTTCCGGACGGCCCGATGTATGTCACAAATAATCCGCGGCGTCGCAATGCAGTGCGTCCCGGCCGGGAAACGGGCGTTTCCGGCCGGAACGCACTCGACCGTACAAGGAAGCCCTGCAAAATCGGAAGCAACCGTATACTTGCAGCGGTGCACGCGCGCACCAGGCCCCTGTTCGTATGTCCGGTTCCCGCCGCCCCGCTGTTCGGAGCCGGGCAATTTGCCCTCTTGCTCTCCGTAACTGCGGCTGGCACCCTGCCGTAAACCGCAATCCCGCGGAAGAGCGAAGCCAAACCACAGCGGCCGAAGTTACCTCTCATCGCCCGCCCGCAGCCTGCGATAACCGCACAGCGATTTCGCCGCACAACAATGCCCCCCACATTCCTGCGAAACAATAAAAAAGGAGGGGATACACGGACGAATCCGGTTTCCCCTCCCTTTTTATACGCCTGCGGCGTTTTGCGAATCATTGCATCCGCTAACTGCCGAAGTTGTCGTAGAGAATGTTCTCGGGCGGCACGCCGAGGCTGTCGAGCATCTTCACCACCGATGCAATCATCATCGGGGGACCGCACATAAGGTAAATGCAGTCCTCGGGAGCCTGGTGGTTTTTCAGGTAATTCTCATACAGCACGTTGTGCACGAAGCCCGGGGTATACTTCACGCCTGCGGCATCGGCCTCCGGGTCGGGACGGTCGAGCGCGAGGTTGAACTTGAAGTTGGGGAAATCTTTCTCAATCGCATGGAACTCGTCGAGGTAGGGAGCCTCCTTCATGGCGCGTGCGCCGTACCAGAACGACACGGGACGTCGGGTCTTCTCGGTCTTGAACAGGTGCATGATGTGGCTGCGCATGGGCGCCATACCGGCACCGCCGCCGATGAAAATCAGCTCCTGCGTGTCGGGCAGGTTGTCCGGCAGGAAGAACTCGCCGTAAGGGCCCGAGATGGTCACCTTGTCACCCGGCTTGCGCGAGAAAATGTACGACGAGCAAATCCCCGGGTTCACTTTCATGAAGCCGCCCGTAGCCTTGTCGAACGGAGGCGTGGCGATACGGATGTTGAGCATGATGATATTGCCCTCGGCCGGGTGGTTGGCCATCGAATAGGCACGGAACGTATCCTCGGGGTTGGTCGTAACCAGATCCCACATTTTGAACTTGTCCCAGTCGGCGCGGTACGTCTGATCGATGTCCATGTCCGTGAACTTGATGGCATCGTACTTCGGGATGTCGATCTGGATGTAGCCGCCGCTGCGGAACTTGAGGTTCTCGCCCTCGGGCAGCTTCACGACGAACTCCTTGAGGAACGTCGAGATATTGCGGTTCGACACCACGGTGCACTCCCACTTCTTGACGCCCAGCACGGCTTCGGGAACCTTGATTTTGAGGTTCTCCTTCACTTTCACCTGGCAACCCAGGCGCCAGTGCTCCTTGGCCATCTTACGCGGGATAAAGCCCGTTTCCGTCGGCAGGATGTCGCCGCCGCCCTCGAGCACCTGGCATTTGCACATACCGCACGAACCGCCGCCGCCGCAGGCCGAAGGCAGGAACACCTTGTTGTTGGCCAGTGTCGACAGCAGGGTCGAGCCGCTCTCGGTCGTAATGACCTTTTCGCCGTCGTTGATATCGATGGTGACTTCGCCCGACGAGGTCAGTTTAGCCTTTGCAAAGAGAAGCAACCCCACCAGAACCAGGGTCACCACCAGAAAGGCAATGATTGCAACTATAATAGTCAATTCCATTTTTTCCGAATCTCTTTTTAAAGGTTAGAACTGAATACCCGAGAAGATCATGAATGCGATACCCATCAGGCCGGTGATGATGAAAGCGATACCGGGGCCTTTGAGCGCCGCAGGGATATGCGAATAGGCGGTCTTTTCGCGGATGGCCGCCATCATGACAATCGCCAGCCACCAGCCCAGACCCGAGCCCAGGCCGTAGACGATCGTCTGCCAGAGCGACGTCAGTTCCAGCGCGTCGACTTTCTGCTGCATGAAAAGCGATCCGCCCATGATGGCGCAGTTCACGGCAATCAGCGGCAAGAAAATACCCAGCTGGCTGTACAGCGTCGGCGAAAATTTCTCGACGGCCATCTCCACCAGCTGCACGAAAGCGGCGATGGTGGCGATGAAGACGATGAACGACAGGAAACTCAAGTCGACATCCGGAAGCCCGGCCCACGAAAGGGCGCCTGCCTTGAGCACGAATTCATACAAGAGATAGTTCAGCGGCACGGTCATCACCATCACGAACGTAACGGCGGCGCCCAGGCCGAGGGCCGTTTTGACGCTCTTCGAAACGGCAATGTAGGAACACATGCCGAAGAAGAACGCAAAGACCATGTTGTCGATAAAAATCGACCGGATAAAGATATTCAATGATTCCATACGCTACCCTCCTATTTTTCCTGTAAATCCTTGTTGCGCGAGCGGTGTACCCAGATGATGCAGCCCACGATAATCAGCGCCATCGGCGGGAAGAGCATCAGGCCGTTGTTGAAGTAGAAACCGCCTTCGGCAGCATACCAACTCTCGGGAATGACGCGGAACCCGTAGAGCGTGCCCGAGCCGAAGAGCTCGCGGAAGAATGCCACGATCACGAGAATCAATCCGTAGCCGAGGCCGTTGCCGATACCGTCGAGAAACGACGCCCACGGCTTGTTGGCCAGCGCGAACGCCTCGATGCGGCCCATGACGATACAGTTCGTGATAATCAGGCCGACGTACACCGACAGCTGCTTCGACACCTCGTATACATAGGCCTTGAGCACCTGGTCGACGAGGATTACCAGCGCGGCGATAACCACCAGCTGCACGATGATGCGGATGCGCGAGGGCACGCCGTTGCGCAGCAGCGACATCACGAGGTTGGCAAATCCCGTCACGACCGTCACGGACAGCGCCATGACGATGGCGGGCTTGAGCTGCACGGTGACAGCCAGCGCCGAACAGATACCCAATATCTGCACGATGACCGGGTTGTTCGCGGAGAACGGCCCCGTCAGGAACTTCCTGTTTTTAGCCGAAAACAAAGGCTCTTTTTCCATCTTACTCATTGTTTTCTACATTTTCTTCGTTAGACTCATTCCCGGCAGGGGTCTCCACCACGTCGGCCGGGGCCGGTTCGCGTTTGGCCACGAGCAGCGGCAGATAGTTCCGGAGGCTGTTGTAGAGCATCGCCGTGACGCCGTCCGAAGTCTTCGTACCGCCCGAAATGGCATCGACCTCGTGCTCGGGATCCTGTGCCCCGCCCTTGCGGAGTTTTACGGATACGAACTCGTCGCCGTCGAAAATCTTCTTGCCGACGAATTTCGACTGGTATTTCGGCGTGGCGATTTCGGCGCCCAGACCCGGGGTTTCACCCTTGTGGGCCATGATGATGCCGGCTACCGTGTCCATATCCTTTTCGAGCGCCACGTAGCCCCAGACAGGGCCCCAGAGTCCCGAACCGGTTACCGGAATCACGACGCGGCCGTCCTTGGCCTCGAAAACGGGGTATTTACCGCTGTCGAACGCGCCCTGTAGATCCTTGAGCAGTTCGAAAACATCCTCACCCTCGACCTTGTTGCCGTCGGCGTCGAGCACGTAAGCATCGATGAAGGTATCGTAGTTCTCGTTCTGTGCCGACAGCGACGAGAGAATCGACTGTTTCTTCTCGTTCAGTTCGTTGGCATACTGGCGCGACTGGAGCGACAGGGCCGCCACGGCAAGCAGGGCCGCCACGATAACGACCATCACCGTCGAGTACATTATAATATAGGCATTGCCGTTCTTGTCGCTGAACAACCCTTTCTTCTTTTCGTCTTTCAGTTCGACAAACGCCGAAGCGGGAGCCATGCAGACCGGGCATTTCTCGGGTGCGGCATTGCCCTCATGGATGTAGCCGCAAACTGTGCATTTGAATTTTTTCGTTGCCATATTCTCCCCTATTTTGCCAGTTTAACACGTTTCTTCCTGCGCGCGATATTCGCCTCGACCACGTAGTAGTCCACCAGCGGCGCCAGCGCATTCATGAAGAGGATGGCGAGCATCATGCCTTCGGGATAAGCCGGGTTGACCACACGAATCAGCACGGCCAGCGCACCGGTCAGCAGGCCCACGATATACTGTCCCGTAGCGGTCTGCGCCGAAGTAACGGGGTCGGTGGCCATAAAGACCGCACCGAACGCGAAGCCGCCGACGATCAGGTGGTACCACGCCGGGTAGGTCGTCACGCCGAGGCCCTCGAAGAGGTAGCCCATCGCCAGCCCGCCGACGAATACCGAAATCATCGTGCGCCACGAAGCGACGCCCGTGAACAGGAGAATCGCCGCGCCGATCAGGATGGCCAGCGTCGAAGTTTCACCGATACATCCCGGGATGAAACCGAGGAATGCGTCCATCGCCGAGTATCCCATCTGGCCCGAGGTGCTCAAATTCTCGAGGGCCGTAGCGCCCGAGAAACCGTCGACCACGCCTTCGCCGGAGGTCAGCCCCGCAATCCACACCGTAGCACCCGAAATCGAGGGCGTATAGGCGAAGAAGACGAAAGCACGCGCCAGCAGCGCCGGGTTGAAGACGTTCATACCCGTACCGCCGAATACCTCCTTGCCGAAGATAACCGAGAAAGCGGTACCCAGGGCGACCATCCACAGCGGAATGTCCACCGGCATAATCATCGGAATCAGCAGGCCCGTTACGAGGAAGCCCTCGTTGACCTCATGGCCGCGCGCCTGTGCGAATGCGAACTCGATGCCCAGGCCGACGACGTACGAAACGACGATAATGGGCAGCACCTTGAGGAATCCGAACCAGAGCGAGGCCCAGAATTCGGGCTGCACGCCCTGCGAGAGGAAATGCATGTAACCCGTGTTATAGAAACCGAACAGAAGCGCCGGCATCAGGGCGACGACCACCATAATCATCGTACGCTTCATATCGTTGCAGTCGCGTATGTGCGCGCCCTTCTGCGTCGTGGTGTTCGGCACGAAAAGGAACGTTTCGAACGCATCGAACGTCGACTCCAGGAAGCCCAGCTTTCCACCCTTGGTGAACGTGGGCTTGAGCTTATCTACTAAATTGCGTAATGCGCTCAT
Organism: uncultured Alistipes sp.; assembly: GCF_902388705.1. Lineage (GTDB taxonomy): Bacteria > Bacteroidota > Bacteroidia > Bacteroidales > Rikenellaceae > Alistipes. Next base: position 21,573 of record NZ_CABMQJ010000008.1, on the reverse strand, counting down.
CGTTATGCCTCCTTAATCATTAAGTTAATACCGTCGCGGATGATTTGCTGAATCTCGATTTTCGAGGGATCGACGAACTCGCACAGGGCGAAGTCCTCCTCCACGACCTCGTAGATACCGAGGTTCTCCATCTTGTCGATGTCGCCCGCAAGGCACGCCTTCAGAAGGTACATCGGATAGATGTCCATCGGCAGGTAACGCTCGTAGAGGCCCGTCACGACGAACGGACGCTCACCGCCGTTCATGTTGGTATCGAGGTTGTAAGCCTTCTTCGGGCAGAGCCACGAGAAGTAGGCGCGCGATACGGAGAACTTGCCGAAACGGGGCATGGCCCAGCCCAGCAGTTCGTATTTGTCGCCCTCGGGGATTACCGTCAGGGAGTTGGCATAGAAGCCGATGAAGCCGTCCGCCGCGGTTTTCGTACCCGTAAGCACGTTGCCCGAGATGATGCGCACGCGATCGCCCTCCTTCTGCGCCTTGACGTTGCCCTTGAGGATCGAATCGACCCTGGCGCCCGCAACGATGCGGCAGTACTGCGGTTTTTCGACCTCCGAACCCGTCACGGCAATGATTTTGCTCATGTCGACGCGGCCCTTGTTGAACAGGCGGCCGATGATGGCCAGGTCCTGGATATTGACCGTCCACACGACTTCGCCCTTGTTGACGGGTGCGATGTGGTGAATCTGCACGCCGACGTTGCCCACGGGATGCTTGCCCGCGAAAGCGTGCATCTCGACACCCTTGAGCGCCGCCATCTGCCCCTCGGCCTTGGCGCGCACCGAGAGGTGCACTTTGCCCGGGGTGAGTTTGCGCAGCACTTCGATACCGGTCTGGAGGTTCTCCTGCTCGCCGCGAAGAACAAAGTTGTAATCCGGGGCCAGCGGCGCCGAATCGAACGCGGAGATGAACACCGCCCTCGGCGTGTCGTTCGGGTCGGCGATGATGCCGTAGGGCCGCTGCATGATCATCGGCCAGAGGCCCGATTTGAGCAGCAGTTCGACAATCTCCTTGCGGGAAGCCGTCCGAAGATCGGGCTTCGCGAACTCCTCGTAGCTCTGAACGGCGTCCGGCGTTACCGTTACGGAGAGAACCTTGCGCTTCTCGCCGCGGTTGACGGCCGCCACCGTACCGCTGACGGGCGAGGTGAAGAGCACACGCTCGCTGTACTTGTTGAAGAACAGCGGCGTACCGGCTTTCACCGCATCGCCCACCTTAACCAGCAGCTTGGGAGTCACGCCCTCGAAATCGAGGGGCGAGAGGGCATACTCCGAAGCCTGCGGCGCGTCGGCCAGCGTGTCTTGGGGTTTGCCCTGGAGATTGATGTCGAGACCCTTGCGTAGTGTAATGATTTTCGACATGGTTAAAGATTTTGATTGTTATGTTTGGATATTTTTGGGTTGTATTTCGGGTCGATTTATAGTGTTAGCAGGCTAACAGCATAATTCGCGTGCGAAAGTACAAATTTTTTCCCAAAAATCCGTATGCAATATCTATTATTTTTTAATTTACTTAAAATTTGTACATTTGTCCCGATGACCGAACAATTCGTCAACATACATACCCACCGCCCCACGGGCCGCGGCATCGAATTACGCACGGCCGGCATCCATCCGTGGGATGCCGGAAAAGAGGATGTCGCGGCGCTCGCACCACAGTTGGACGAGGCGCAGGCAGTCGGCGAAACGGGCCTCGATTTCGCACGCGGCGCCGACCATGCCGCCCAGCTCGCGGCATTCCGCGCCCAGCTCGCTCTGGCATGCGAACGGCGGATGCCCGTCGTGCTGCACTGCGTCAGGGCGTTCGAGCCCGTAATGCGCGAACTGGCGGCCTGCGAACCCCGTGCGGTGATTTTCCACGGTTTCATCGGATCGCGCGAGCAGGCCCGGCGGGCTCTGGCGAAAGGTTACTTCCTCTCGTTCGGCGAACGCACGTTCGCCTCGCCCAGGACATTGGCTGCCATGCGGGAAACGCCCCTCACGCAGCTTTTTCTCGAAACCGACGACAGCGACATTCCAATCGAAGCGGTTTACGCCCAAGCGGCAGCCGCCAAAGGGGTCACCGTCGGGGATTTGAAACGGGCGACGACAGAGAATTACGAACGAATATTCACCATGAACAATGGATAACTGGCTGGAACGAACCGAGTTGCTGCTCGGCAAGGAAAAACTCGGCCTGCTCCGGCAGGCGCACGTGCTCGTCGTCGGGCTGGGCGGTGTCGGGGCCTATGCAGCCGAGATGATAGCCCGGGCGGGCGTAGGACGCATGACCATCGCCGACGCCGACGCCGTGGCCCCGAGCAACATCAACCGCCAGCTGGTGGCCCTGCACTCGACCGTCGGCCGCCAGAAGGCCGAAGTGCTGGCCGAACGGCTGCGCGACATCAACCCCGAAATCGAACTGACAGTCGTCAACCGGTACATAAAGGACGAAGAGACCTATACGCTGCTCGACGCGGCACAGTACGACTACGTAGTGGACGCCATCGACACCCTCTCGCCCAAGCTGGCGCTGATAAAAGGGGCGCTGGACCGCTCGCTGCCCCTGGTCAGCTCGATGGGCGCCGGGGCCAAGACAGACCCCACGAAAATGGAAATCGCCGACATCTCGAAGACCCACCACTGCCCCCTGGCGCACATGCTGCGCAAGCGGCTGCACAAAATCGGCGTGCGCAGCGGCTTTCGGGCCGTGTTCTCCCCCGAGCCGATGCGCGACGGGGCGATGATTCTCTGCGAAGAACAAAACAAGAAATCGAACGTCGGCACGATTTCCTACATTCCGGCTCTGTTCGGCATCGGCTGCGCCTCGGTCGTAATCCGCGGCCTGATCGGTGAAATGAATTAGCAACAAACTCTAAACCATATCCCTATGAAACCAACCATCGTATTTCTGGACGAGTACACACTCGGAGGGGCCGATTTGAGCCGTATTCGCGCCCTGGGCGAATACACGGGTTATAACAAAACGGCCCCCGAAGAGGTCATCGACCGCTGCCGCGAAGCCGACATCGTCATCACCAACAAGGTCGTCCTGCGCCGCGAAACGCTCGCCGCACTGCCCGAACTGCGGCTGATTTGCGTAGCGGCGACCGGTACGAACAACATCGACCTCGACGCGGCGGCCGAACTGGGTATCGCGGTGAAGAACGCCGCAGGCTACTCGACGCACTCCGTGGCAGAAACCACGATAGGTGCAGCCATAGCCCTTTTCCGCCATATCAGTTATTACGACCGCTATGTCAAAAGCGGCGACTACTCCGCGGCGGGACAGCAATTCCATTTCGCAAAACCCACCCACCAGCTGTACGGTTCGAAATGGGGTATCGTCGGCCTCGGCGCCATCGGCCATGAGGTGGCACGGCTGGCCGCGGCATTCGGCTGCGAGGTGAGTTACAACTCGACCTCGGGCGTCGTACGCGAGGAAGCCTACCCCGCCCTGCCGCTCACGGAGCTGCTCGGCTGGGCCGACATCATTTCGATTCATGCCCCGCTCACCGACCGCACGCGCGGGATGCTCGGGGCTCCGGAGCTGGCCGTCATGAAACAGTCGGCCATCCTCATAAACGTCGCCCGCGGCGGCATCGTCGACGAAACGGCGCTGGCCGAGGCACTCGACAGGGGCTCGATAGCAGGAGCCGCCCTCGACGTATTCTCACGCGAGCCGCTGGCCGGGGACAGCCCGCTGCTGGGCATCCGCGAGCCCGACCGCCTGCTGCTCTCGCCCCATAACGCATGGTCGCCGCGCGAGGCCATCGACGTGCTGGTGGGCTGCATCGTCGAAAACATCGAAACATTCCGTCCCCTGAAATAATGGCCTCCACCCCGCAACTGACGCTGATCGTCCCCGCATACAACGCGTCGGAGTGCATCCGGACGTGCCTCGACGACTTGCTGGCCCAGACGTTCACGGATTTCAACGTACTGCTGATGGACGACGGTTCTACCGACACGACCGCTGCCATCGGCGACGAATACGCATGCCGCAATGCGCGCATAAAGGTCGTACGCCTGCCCCACAGAGGCGTTTCCGCAGCCCGCAACAAGGGACTCGAGCTCGCAGACAGCCGTTTCGTCGCGTTCATGGACAGCGACGACCGGGTAGACCCGGATTACCTGGCGACGTTTTTCCGCACGCCGCTACCCGACGACGACATGCTGGTCTGCCAGGGCGTCGCCATCGATTACATCGGGCAGTACCGGGCCGAATATTGCGACTACCCTGACACCGACAGCACCGACCTGGCCGGAACAATCGTCCGCCACAGGCTGCTGCGCGCCGGATGGACTTACTGCAAACTGTTTTCGCTGCGCATGATTCGCCGACATTCGCTCCGTTTCGACACCGAACTATCAATCTGCGAAGACCTGGTCTTCGTTCTCGATTACTTGAGTCACGTCAGACGGCTGATCCTGCGGTCGGGAACTCACTACCGTTATCAGGTCTGTCCCGACGGCAAATCGCTCTCGCAGCGCCGGCAGCCCTCGGCCGAAACCCGCCGCGCAGGAGTGCTGATACTCGCACGGCAGCAAGCGTTGGCCGCACGGTTCGGAATCACGGACCGGGAGTTCCTGTCCGAAATTTACTGCGAACACGGCTTCATGAACCTGGCGCGATCTGCCAGCACGGGCAATGCGGCCGACAGCCGGGCCGTACGCCGTGAGTTGGCCCGCCACCGGGAACTTTTCAACAACTATTACAACGAACGGCTGATGTGCCACCCCATTGTCGGGAAAAAGACGCTCCGGATGTACCTCGCACTCCCCGAAGCACTGCACCTGCTGCCCCACCTGCTTATCCGGTTGCGTCATTTTATCCGGCACGTCAACGGGCGCCGCATCCGCTATTGAATCATAAACGCGATGGAAACGACAGAACGCCGACAGAAAGTCTTCGACTGGCTCGACAGCCACGGCATCGCCTACACGTGGTACGAGCATCCCGAAGCCCCAACCATCGAAATCGCGCGCCGATACTGGCACGACGACGGGTCGAAGCACTGCAAAAACCTCTTTTTCCGCAACCACAAGGGCAACCGCCACTACCTCGTTTCGTTCGACTGCGAGCAGAACCTCGCCATCCACGATTTGGAACACCGCCTACGGCAGGGCAAATTGTCGTTCGCTTCGGAGCAGCGCATGGAACGCTGGCTCGGGCTGCGGCCCGGCTCGGTGTCGCCGTTCGGGCTAATCAACGACCCGGAGCGGCACGTGCACCTGTTCCTCGACGCCAACCTGCAGCGCTTACCCGCATTCTCGTTCCACCCCAACGACAACCGCGCCACGGTGGTCATCGCCCGCGAAGAGTTCCTGCGCTACCTTGCGGCTGTAGGCAATTCGTACGAATTCATCGAATTGTACTGATTCGCCATGCGGTATATCGAAACGAAATCGATACTCTCGAAACTGCGGACGGCAGATACGTGGTTCGGCATCGCCTACAACATGAACCTGTACCGCGGATGCCAGCACGGATGCATCTACTGCGACACGCGCAGCGACTGTTACGGAATCGGGGATATAGCGCAGATAGCCGTCAAGCGCAATGCGCTGGAACTGCTGCCCGGAGAGCTGCGCGCCAAACGGAAAAACCGCGCCACAATCGGCACGGGGTCGATGAACGACCCCTACATGCCCGTCGAACGTGAAATACAGCTGACCCGCCGGGCGCTCCGGGTAATCGCCGACGAAAAGTTCCCGGCGCACGTCATCACCAAAAGCAATCTGGTCGAACGCGACGCGGACATCCTGCAGGAGATAGCGAAAACCTACGCCGCGGTGAGTTTTACCATTACCTGCGCGGACGATTCGCTCGCCGTCCGCACGGAACCCCGCGCCCCGAAAAGCTCGGAGCGTTTCCGGGCGATGGAAGCGCTGGCGGGCAAGGGCATCTACACAGGGGTCACGCTCATGCCGCTGCTGCCTTTCATCAACGACACGCAGGAAAACGTCGAAACAATCGTCCGGCGGGCAAAAGACGCGGGAGCATCGTATATCCTCCCCATGTTCGGCATGACACTCCGCAGCGGCTCGCGGGAGCATTTCCACACGGCCCTCGACCGAGAGTTCCCCGCACTGCGGGCCCGCTACGAAGCCAGTTTCGGCCAGCGCTACGAGTGCTTCAGCCCGAACTACCGGAAGCTGGACGACACGTTCCGGAACCTGTGCGCGAAACTGGGACTCGACACCCGGATGCGGTTTTACGCGCCGCCGCACTCCGGACAGCAATCGCTGTTCTGACGGAAACCGCCTGTACGACCGCCTCGTGCAAGAATCCGGACTGCAGGAGGCGGCCTGCCATCCCGTCCCGCCACGACGGATAATTTTTCCGATTTACCGACAATGCCGACAAAGAGCCGGAAATTTAACTATCTTTGTTCGTCACACCCCCAAAAATAACCCGATATGAAGAAACTCACACTCGCCCTGCTCCTGCTGCTCGGCACCGCTCCGGCGCTCTTCGCCCAGCAGACCGTCCAGAACGACATTCTCGCTTTCCTCAAACGCGAAGGCTACGTCCCGTCCCTCGACGAGGATTCGGACATTCAGTTCAAAGTCCAGGGAGTCCTCTACTACACCATCGTAAAACAAATCGCGGACGAAAACTACGCCTATGTGGAAGTGATGGCGAACTTCAGCACGGAGGCCCCCTACGAAAAACTGCTGGAGATTGCCAACGACATGAACCAGAACAAATTCGTCTGCAAATGCTCGGCTTACCGGAACGGCGAAGAAAACGTCTTCACGGTGGCGATGGAGTTCATCACCGACAGCCGGGCTAACACCGAATACCAGATGTCGCACGCCCTGCGGCTTCTGCCCGGATGGGTCGACGTCTTCAACAACACGGTCACAGAAGAGTAACGCAAAGCACGCAGGGGCATAGCCGCAGCCCCGGCCGAGAACAAAAATCCCGCACCTTGTCGGTGCGGGATTATCATATACCGGATTTCGGGTTATTTCATCTCCACGAGCGCCTTGCCGGACATCTCGGCCGGCTGCTCCAGCCCCATCAGCTTGAGAACCGTAGGCGCAACATCGGCCAGGATACCGTCATGCACCGACTTCACACGGTCGGACACGACCACGATGGGCACGGGATTGAGCGAGTGCGCCGTATTGGGCGAACCGTCCGCATTGACGGCATTGTCGGCATTGCCGTGGTCGGCAATCATGACGACCTCGTAGCCGTTGGCCTTGGCCGCCTCGACGACTTTGGCGACACATCCGTCGACAGCCTTGACGGCCTTCACGATGGCCTCGTAAATGCCCGTATGGCCCACCATGTCGCCGTTGGCGAAGTTCAGGCAGATGAAGTCGAACTTCTGCTCGCCGAGTGCGGCGACCAGTTTGTCGGCGACTTCGGGTGCGCTCATCTCGGGCTGCAGGTCGTAGGTGGCGACTTTCGGCGAAGCCACGAGGATGCGCTCCTCACCGGCGAATTTCTCCTCCCGGCCGCCGTTCAGGAAGAACGTCACGTGGGCGTACTTCTCGGTTTCGGCGATGCGCAGCTGCTGCAGCCCCTGCTTCGAAACGTATTCGCCGATGGTGTTGGGCACGTTCTCCTTGTCGAAAAGGATGTGGAGCCCCGTAAATTTGGCGTCATAGGGCGTCATGCAGCAGTAGTAGAGCGGCATGGTATGCATTCCCTCGGCGGGCATGTCCTCCTGCGTCAGCACGATGGTCAGCTCCTTGGCACGGTCGTTACGGTAGTTGAAGAAAATCACCACGTCGTTCGGACGAATCATGCCGACGGGCTGTCCGTTCTCGTCGATACGTACGAAAGGCTTGATGAATTCGTCGGTAACGTCCTCGTCGTACGATTTCTGCACGGCTTCGACCATGTCCGACGAACGCTCGCCCACGCCGTTGACCAGCGCGTCGTAAGCGATTTTGACGCGTTCCCAGCGCTTGTCGCGGTCCATGGCGTAGTAACGGCCGATTACCGTAGCGATTTTGCCCGTGGTCGAAGCGAGGTGCTTCTCCAGGTCGGCGATAAAGCCCTTACCGCTGTGCGGGTCGGTATCGCGGCCGTCCATGAAGCAGTGTACGAAGGTATTTTCGAGGCCGTAGGCCGCCGAAATGTCGCACAGTTTGAAGAGGTGCTCGAGCGACGAGTGCACACCGCCGTCCGAAACGAGGCCCATGAAGTGCATGTTCACGCCGTTCTTCTTCGCATATTCGAACGCCGCCTTGACTTCGGGATTCTCCATAATCGAGTTGTCGCGGCAGGCGCGGTTGATTTTCACCAAGTCCTGGTAAACGACCCGGCCTGCGCCGATATTGAGGTGGCCGACCTCCGAATTACCCATCTGTCCGTCGGGCAGTCCGACATTTTCGCCGTCGGTGCGCAGCTGGGCATGGGGATATTTCGCCGTCATGGCCGAAATGTATTCGGGGTGGACGGTCGAAATGACATCGGCCTTATCGTGGCGGCCGTTGCCCCAGCCATCCAGAATCATAAGCAATACCTTGTTATTCATATTCTTTCGTTTTATAATATCTTCATTTATTTCACTCACGGCCGCCTTCGCAGCAGCCCTTCGCCGTATTCCTGAACCGCCCGTGCAGAAGGAACTCGCTGCACCGCAACCCTTTTCCGCACGAAGCTACCAATCAGTGCAGCTGCGCCATAATCAGTTCGACGGCCTTGTCGATGGCGGCCTGCAACCCGTCGGGATTCTTACCGCCGGCCGTGGCGAAGAAATTCTGGCCTCCGCCGCCGCCCTGCATCAGTTTCGCGGCTTCGCGCACCACGGCCCCGGCATTCACGCCCTGGGCCGTGATTTCGTCGCCGAGCATCACCGTCAGCATCGGTTTGCCATCGTTGACCGCACCCTGCACGAATACCAGCTTCGCAGAGCGGGCGCGCAGGTTGTAGGCTAAATCCTTGACGAAATCGGGCGAACGGTCGGTCTGCGTGGCGATGAGCTGCACGCCGCGGCGTTCGGGTGTCGAGGCGATGATTTTCTCGGCCCACTGCGCGACCTGCTCGCGGCGCATGGCCTCGACCTCTTTCGACAGCGCTTCGTTGCTCTCGAACATCTTCTTCACGGCCTGCAGCACCTGCGAATTGTGGAAATACTCGCCGATGTCGCGCATCGTATCCTCGGCCGCATAGATAATCTTCTCGGCCTGCTCGCCCGTAACGGCCTCGATGCGGCGCACGCCCGCCGAAATAGCGCTTTCATTCAGTATCTTGAAGAAACCGATGTTACCCGTGGCGCTGGTGTGCGTACCGCCGCAAAGCTCGACAGACGAACCGAAGCGCACCATGCGCACCTTGTCGCCGTATTTCTCGCCGAAGAGCATCATGGCGCCGCATTTCTCGGCCTCCTCCTTGGTAGCCTCGCGGTTCTCCTCCAGCGGATAGTTGGCACGGACGGCGCGGTTGACGAGCCTCTCGACCTCGCGCAGCTCCGCGGGAGTCATCTTCTGGAAATGCGAGAAGTCGAAACGCAGCATCTCGGGCGTCACCATCGAGCCTTTCTGCTCGACATGCTGCCCCAGCACCTTGCGCAGCGCCTCGTGCATGAGGTGCGTCGCCGTGTGGTTGTTGGCCGCAGCCTGGCGCTTTTCGGCATCCACGACGGCCGTGAACCCGGCTGCGGGATTCTCGGGCAGCTCCCTGACGATATGGATAATCAGGCCGTTCTCCTTTTCGGTAGCCACGACCGCGATGCGTTCGTTGGCGTTCTCGATATAGCCAATGTCACCGATCTGTCCGCCCGAATTGCCGTAGAACGGCGTGCGGTCGAAAACCAACTGGTAGGAAGTCTTGTTTTTGGAGGTAACGCGGCGGTAGCGCGCGATTTTCACCTGCTCGGTCAGCGTGTCGTATCCCGTAAATACGCTCTCCTTGATGGGGAACAGCTCCACCCAGTCGTCGGTGTCGACGGCCGCGGCGTTGCGCGAACGCTCCTTCTGGGCCTGCAGCTCCTTTTCGAAAGCCGCCAGATCCACACCGACGCCCTGCTCGCGGGCAATCAGCTCCGTGAGGTCGATCGGGAAACCGAACGTGTCGTAGAGTTCGAACGCATCCGCGCCTGAAATCAACGCCCGGCCCCCGTTCTTGGTCTTCTCGATTACGCCGTCCAGCAGGTTGATACCCGTGGCCAGCGTACGCAGGAACGAAGCCTCCTCCTCCTCGATGACCTTTTCAATGAGCGACTGCTGCGCCTTCAGCTCGGGGAACTGGCCGCCCATCTGCTCCACCAGCCCCGGCACGAGTTTGCAGAGCGTAGGCTCGGTAAATCCGAGGTAGGTGTAGCCGTAACGCACGGCGCGGCGCAGGATGCGGCGGATGACGTAACCGGCCTTGACGTTCGACGGCAGCTGGCCGTCGGCAATCGAAAACGCGATGGCGCGCAGGTGGTCGGCGATGACGCGCATCGCCACGTCGGCTTTCGCATCCTCGCCGTATTTTTTGCCCGAGAGCTGCGAAATGCGCTGAATCGTAGGCTGGAACACATCGGTATCGTAGTTCGATTTCTTGCCCTGCAGAATCATGCACAGGCGCTCGAAGCCCATACCGGTGTCGACGTTGCGCGCCGGAAGCTCCTCGAGCGAGCCGTTGGCCTTGCGGTTGAACTGCATGAACACGAGGTTCCAGATCTCAATCACCTGCGGATGGCTCGCATTGACCATCTCGCGGCCGGGCTTGGCGGCGATCTCCGCCTCGTCGCGCAAATCGAAATGGATTTCCGAGCAGGGGCCGCAGGGACCCGTTTCGCCCATTTCCCAGAAATTGTCGTGCTTGTTGCCGCGAATGATGTGATCCTCGGGCAGGAACTGTTTCCAGTAATCGTAAGCCTCCTGATCGAACGGAACGCCGTCCTCCTCCGAGCCCTCGAAAACGGTGGCGTACATGCGCTCGGCAGGCAGTTTGTAAACGCCGTTAAGCAGCTCCCACGCCCACTCGATAGCCTCTTTCTTGAAATAGTCGCCGTACGACCAGTTGCCCAGCATCTCGAACATCGTGTGGTGGTAGGTATCGTGGCCCACCTCCTCCAAATCGTTATGCTTGCCCGACACGCGCAGGCACTTCTGGGTGTCGGCCGCACGCGGGTACTTGCGGGGCGCATTGCCCAGGAAAATGTCCTTGAACTGGTTCATACCCGCATTGGTGAACATCAGTGTGGGATCACCCTTGACGACCATCGGCGCCGACGGCACGATCACATGGCCCTTGCTTTCGAAGAAGTCCAGAAAGGCCCGGCGAATTTTATTCGATTCCATATATAAGATTTTACCTAATTTCTTCGTTCTTGATTTCGGGTTGCAAAATTACACAATTAAAGTTAAATTTGCATCCTATTAGCAGCAGTTTTTTCCGGGATGAAGCAAAAAGGGCAGAGATTCGACACGCAGGCGCTGACGCATGAAGCGCAGGCGCTGACGCACGACGTGGTCACCGCCCCGTTCCGCCTGCGTACCTACCGCCTTATCCGCAAGATACTCATCGGTTTCATCCTCGTTTCGATTGCCAACGTGCTCTTCTCGTACTTTTTCTACACCCCGAAGATGTACCGCATCATCCGCGAGAACCGCGACCTGGTAATCAAATACCGCATCCTGCAGGAACGCATACGCACCTCGCAGCGGCGCGTGGATGAAATCCGCCACCGCGACAATTACGTCTACCGTTCGCTCTTCTCGACCGACACGATGTCCATCGACGGGGTGTGGCAGCCCTACCCCGACACCAAATACGCCGCGCTGGCCGAGGATGACTACGCCCCGCTGATGGTCGGCACCTGGAAACAGCTCGACGCATTGGCCCGCATGCTCTACCTCGAATCGGTGTCGTTCGACGAACTGCAGTCGCTCTCGATGGACAAGGAGAAGATGTCGACGGCGATTCCGGCCATCTGGCCCATCGACCGTTCGGCGCTGCACAACAACCACATCGGCGCCTTCAACATGCGGCGCGTGCATCCCGTGCTGGGATACATCCGCCCCCACAAGGGAATCGACTTCGGCTGCGACCGCGGCACGCCGGTCTACGCCACGGGCGACGCCACGGTGGAAACGGCCTCGACGGCCGGCAACGGCGGATACGGCCATATGGTACTGCTGAACCACGAATTCGGATACAAAACCCGCTATGCACATTTGAGCAAAATCCTGGTGAAACCCGGCGAGCGGGTAACCCGCGGACAAATCATCGCCGAAACAGGCAACACGGGTATCTCCACGGGCCCACACCTCCACTACGAGGTAATTCACAAGGGCGTGCCGGTGAACCCGATCAACTATTTCAACCGCAACATGACCGCCGAGGAGTACGACGCCCTGATGGAGAACATGCGCGACACCAACTTCGAAAAGCTGTAAGATGGCAGGAAAAAAGGATCTGGAGCGGCTCCGCAGGCGTAAGCGCCGCAAACAGAACATCATACGCATAACGGTGCACTTCTTCGTATGGAGCGGTGTCGCCGTGCTTTACTACCTCGGCTTCTCGCTCTTCTTCGACACGCCCGTGGAGTACGAGCTCAAACATTCGACAGACCGCCTGAACAAGGAATATACGGCCCTTACGCAACGTTACGACTCGCTCTCCACGGTACTCCGCAACCTCTCGGAGCGCGACCGCAACGTCTTCCGCATCCTCTTCGAGTCCGACCCGTACGATTTCGATTCGGAGTACGAACGCAAGCAGGCCACGACCTACGAAAATATCTTCAACCGCTCGTCGCGCCGCCTCAAACTCGAGTTGCGCGAACGCGTCGCCGAAATGGAGCGGCGGCTCGACGAACTGAACGACACCTACCTCGACCTGCAGGCACGCATCGACTCGGCAGGCCGCAGGTGCGACAACATCCCGTCGATCCAGCCCGTGATAAACAAACAGCTGACACTGCTTACGGCTTCGTACGGCATGCGTATCCACCCGTTCTACAAGACGCTGCAATCGCACCAGGGCGTGGATTACACCATTCCCGAGGGATCGCGCGTCTTCGCCACGGCCGACGGCGTGGTGCGCGACGTGGCGCTGCGCAACTCCACTTCGGGACAGACCGTGGTAATCGACCACGGCAACGGCTACGAAACCTCGTACAGCCACCTGTCGAAAATCAATGTCCGCAAGGGCCAGCAGGTGCGCCGGGGCGACATCATCGCACTCTCGGGCGACACGGGCCTCTCGCTGGCGCCCCACCTCCACTACGAGGTGCGCTACAACGGCATGCGCGTAGACCCGATTCATTACTTCTTCATGGAACTGTCGCCCACCGAATACCAGCGGCTGATGCGCATCGCACAGTCGGGCATGCAGTCGTTCGATTAAAAACACAAGGGCATGGCAAACGATTGGAAAGAGGATTTCGGCTTCGCACGCGAAGAAATTTTCCGCAGCGAAACAACGCTCCGCACAATCCGCCATATACGCGCCACATGGGGCGACGAACCGGAATTCCTGTGGGAGAAATTTCCCGATTACGCCGTTTTCCGCAGGCGGGACAACGCCAGGTGGTATGCCGCAATATTGACGATAGGAGCCGATAAACTCGGTTTCCCGGAAGCCGAGCGGATGGAGATACTCGACATCCGGGCCGATGCGGAAACCATGGCGCGGCTGCTGGACTTCGAACATTACTTCCCCGGTTACCACATGAACAAACGCACGTGGCTCACCGTGCGGCTGGACGGGAGCGTACCCTTCGGGGAAATCGCCCCACTGATCGCCCGCAGCTACGAACTGGCCGCAAAAAAATAACCCGTCATGCAAATCCGCCTCATCCTGCTCGATTTCGACGGCACGCTGGCCGACACGCGCCGGGCCAACACGCTGGCCTACGTCGCAACGCTGCGCGAAGCCGGATACGCGCTCACCGAGGAGGAGTATGCGGCAAAGTATTTCGGCATGCGGTGCGACGAGTTCCTGACACACTTCGGCATTGCCGACCCGGCAGAGCGCGAGCGGCTGCGGCTGCGCAAAATCGCGCTCTACCCCACGTTTTTCGACACCGTGCGGCTCAACCGCCCGCTGTGGGAGTTCTGCCGGCAGTTCCGCGCACAGGGCGGACGCGTATGGATCGTTTCGACGGGCAGCCGCGCCAATATCGACAACGCCATGCGCCATCTGGGCATCTCGGTAGCGGGGCGACGGAGCCGGGAAACCGCTCCGGCCGAGGCTGTCGGGAAAGGTACGGGTAAGGCCTGCACAGGTACGGCCGATGCAAGTATTACGGGCAGCGATGCAGCGGGATGGGATGCGGCAATCCCGGATACGGCGACGAAACCTGCGCCGGACGAGGGGCCGAACGGCGCCGTGGACGGCATCCTCTCGGGCGCCGACGTCGCACACAGCAAGCCGGCACCGGACTGCTTCCTGGAAGCCATGCGCCGCGAGGGCTGCACGCCGCGCGAAACCCTCATCTTCGAAGATTCCGAAATCGGACTCGAAGCGGCCCGCCGCAGCGGAGCGGGCTATTTCAAAGTGACGCTTTGATTACAGATGCCGAATAACCCGACAGGGGTTGCCCGCGGCAACGACACGCGCGGGAATCGAGCGTGTTACGACACTTCCGGCGCCGATAGTCGTTCCGTCGCCGATGGTCACACCGGGAAGAATTACGCTCCGGCCACCAACCCAAACGTTATTACCAATCGTAACAGGCAGGGCTGCCGAATTCCAGAATGGGCCGTTCGCCGACCTGCGCTCCCCGGGGTCTGTCGGATGAAAAACGGTATAGATGTGCACACCCGGCCCTATACCCGTATAATCGCCGATTGTTATCCGGTTGCAATCCAGAAAAACACAATCCATATTGATTTCGACATGATGGCCCAGATGGATATTTTCACCGTAATCCACCAGGAACGGCGCGGAAATCCAGACATGCTCGCCACGCGATCCGAGAAGCCGGTCCAGCAGCCCCGACAACCGCCCGGCATCATCGGAGGGTGTATTGTTGTATTCCCACTGCAGCCGTTTTGCCAGATGCCAGCGCTCCCACAATTCGGGCGCGGAACAATCATAGATTTCACCCGCCAGCATCTTCTCCTTTTCGGTTTTCATATCCTTACGCCCGTTTGCATATTATATTGAAGTCGCAGTATTTGCAGGTGTCGGCGTCCTCGCACTGCCGAAACGGCTCCGCAGGGTCGTAAAGCCCGGCGAGCTGCGTGCGCAGCAACTCCTCGAACCGTTCGCGGTAGAGCGTATAGCGGCCCCCGCACACGCCCAGCTGTTTGTCGGCGAGCCGGGGCGAATAGTCGGGACGGTTCATGTTGCGGACATAGTAGAGCGCCGGTTCCACGTCGCGACCGCGCGTGTGGTACAGCATCATCGAGTAGAGCAGCGTTTGCAGGATATTCGAAAGACGCTGTTTGCCCGTACCCGTAAAGAGGCTCTCTACACCGTCGAATTCGAGGTGCGGAGCGCCGGTCTTGTAATCCACGACCCGCAGCGTCCCGTCGTCCAGCGTGTCGATACGGTCGGCGATGCCGGCGAACTTAATCTCCAAGACCCGCCCTCCGGCATCGAACCGGAACGGGTAGGCCACCGGCTCCTCCAATCCCGACACAACGAAAGCGTCGTGCGCGGCATCATAGGGCATCACCCCGCCCCGCAGGTAGCGCGTGACGATGTCTTTCACCAGCAGCAGGTTGCCCGTATAATCCTCGGCCGAGGCATGTTCGTCCTGCAGGTAGTTTTCGTTGATGGCCGCCTCGACGGCTTCGGCCACCCCGCCCGTACGAATCAGGGCCCGCAGGGTTTCGCCGGGACGCTCCTCCCCCACGATGCGGGCATAAATCCGCTGCACGGCGGCGTGGAGAATCGTACCGAACATCGGGGCGTCGACCTCCTCCGAAATCTCGTCGTCGGCCTCCAGCCGCGCGACGGAGTGGAAGTAGAAGCGCAGCGGACAGGCCACGTAGCGGAAAAAGGCCGTCGGCGAAAGCGTCGCAGGACTTTCGGCATCGACGAAACGTTCCAGCCGTTTCATCACGGCTTCGTCTTTCGCCACCTCGATCGGCGCCGTTTCGGCCAGGTTGACATCCACCCCCACCTCGACCTTGCGTACGTCGAAACCGCTTTCGTAGTCGAGCTGGTAGATATAGCGGCTCGGCTCGCCCGTCGATTTGTCGTCGGCATGCGAGCAATAGAGCATGTGCACGGTTTTCGCACGCTGGATGAGCCGGTAGAAATAGTAGGCGTAAACGCCCTCGTGGTGCTCGGGAGTGGGCAGTTCGTAGGCCGCACGCAGGTTGTAGGGAATGAACGAAGCCTGTGCAACGCGGTTGCCGGGGAAATTGTCGTCGTTCATCGAGAGGATGACGACATGCTCGAAATCGAGGTTACGGGTTTCGAGGATACCCATAATCTGGATTCCCTCCAGCGGCTCGCCCTCGAACGGAATCCGCAGCGTCTGCAAATGGCGGCGCAGGAGCGAGGTGTAAACCTCCGTCGTAAGTTCGATGTCGCACTCGTCGAGCGAGTTGCGCAATTTGGTGATTTGCTCGGAGATAACGGCGAGAAACTCGACCCGCTGCCGCGCATCGTCGCCCGCGTAGGGCTGCCGGGCCACAGCGGCAATCACGTCCAGCATGTAATCGGACAGCTCGCGCCACGTGGCGGCGGGGGCAAAAATCCGCCGGAGCAGTCCGTTCTGTCCGAGCCATGCGGCATCGACCGAGATACGGCGGTCGCGAACGATCTCCTCGTGCATCGTGCGCGTCAGCACGGCGTCGCATTCGGCGACATACGGGTGGGCAAGGATACCCGCTACGTCGGCATGGTAGAACGTACAGCCGCCGCCCTTTTTACGACGGTGGCTCTGCAACTCCACAAGGCGCTCGACGAACGTGTAGGCCAGGCTTTGCCGCAGGGGAAAGCCCATCGTGACGTTCACGCGCCCGATGTCGGCCGGCAGGGCGTACAGCAGCGGCAGCAGCAGGTTCTCGTCGGTGAGCACCACAGCGGTTTCCTTGCCCAGCGCCGGCTTCGCGCCCGAAGCGACTTCGGGGTCTTCCGCCCTGCGGCGGCGCGCCAGATCGGCGAGAAGCGAGGCCGCGTACTTGCACTGCACGGCGTTCGACACCGCGGCCACCGAAGTCATCTCCTTGCTGCCCAGCATATTGTCGTGCGAAAGTTCCGCGCGTGGCGGAAACTGCGCCACGTTCGAACGCACGAACATGCCGGCTTCCTGCTCGGGGTTGTCCTTGTAATAGGTGTCGTAATCCCAGTAGAAATCGGTTTGGGCAGCCGTCGCCAGAAACCCGAAAAGACGTTTTTCGCACTCCGACAGGGCGTTGAAACCCGCCACGACATACTGCCGCGGCGCGGGAAACGAAAAACCGCCCTCGCGGATACGGTCGGCGGCGGCGCGCTGCACCATGCCGTTGTAAGCGATGCCGAGCGCAGTGAGCCGCTCGCGGAACCGGCGGTAAACGGGGCCGAGGGTTTTCCAAATCGCCAAAAAACGGCGTTTCTCCTCCGAGAGGTCGGCCTCCTCGCCCAGCGACGACCAGAACGAAAGTATGCGCAACTGTGCGGGCGTCAGGTAGGAAATATCGGCTTCGATCTCCTTGATTTCCGAGATGTTGCGAAACAGCATCTGCGCATCAATCAGGTATTTGTCAATCGTATCGAAGTCCGTCAGAAGCATGTCGCCCCAGAAGTAGAACTTGTCGAACGGCTCGTCGTGGTATTGCGAGTAGACTTTGTAGAGTTCGGTGATGAGCCGCACGCGGTCGCCCACACGGAGGCCCGAGATTTCGGTCATCAGGTCGTCGATCGTCACCCATTCAGGCTGCCACATCGGCCTCCCGGCGATGCGCGTCAGGGCGTCAACGAAAAACAGCCGGGCACGGCGCGACGGAAAGAGTATCGCCCGTTCGGACAATCCCTCACCGTAACGGGCGTACAAATCCGCCGCGACCTCCTCCAGAAATCCTTTCATAGCTGTGTTAAGACAGGGCTTTACGCATCCAGTCGGCCGGAACCGCCGGCCGGGAAAATGCGCAGCCCCTTGAAGATATTATTCCACGCGGCTGATTTCGCCGCCCATGAATTTCGCACCGCCGCGCACGACCGCGGGATTGCCCTTGTAGGTAATCCGGGCGTTGGTCGTGGTCTTGCCCACGAAACGGTCGGTAATCCACAGCGACACATCGGCCTTGCTCTGGGCGTTAACCTCGGCCGACATCACCTCCAGCTCCGAAGCGGCGACCTTGCCCGTCGATGCATACAACGACAGGTAACGAACTTTGCCCGAAAGCGTTGCGTCGCTGTTCCCGGTCAGTTCCATCTTGAGATCCTGTATGTCGAGCCTCGCCGTCAGCGAAGCCTTGCGGCCGACGGTCAGGTCGAGCAGCGTGGCATCCAATGTCCCTTCGAACACGGCCGTGGCGCCCGACAGGGCCACGCTGTGCAGCGTATTGTAATAGACCGTCACCTGCGTGCGCCCGGGACGGCGCGAATCGGCCTTTTCGGAGATACGCAGCACCTTGTCCCGGACTTCGGCGCGGAATTTCGAGGTATAGGAGCCTTTGGTGTCGTATACGATTTTGGGAGCCTGCGTGTCGGGAACCCGGGCGAACTTAATGTCGAGGTCGGCGTCCACCGCAACGGCCTCGAACGTCGGAAGCCATTCGTTGCGCTCCGTGGCCGCTGCGGCTCCGGTTCCCTCCTGTGCATAGCCGAATGCGGCAAAAGCCAGCATCACGGCGCTCAAAAGCATTTTCTTCATACTTTGTCGGTTTTAATACGTGGCTAAATTACAAAATTATTGCGAACCCCAGCTTGCCGTTCGGGATTTGTTTTGTACTTTTACTACCTAAAACGACATTTCGGACAGTGAGAGCGAAAATTCTGAATGCGAGTGCCGGATCGGGCAAAACCTACCAGTTGGCGTACAAATACGTGCGCGACGTGGTGGAGCAGCCCGGCATCTACCGCCACATCCTCGCCGTGACGTTCACCAACAAGGCGACCGAGGAGATGAAATCGCGCATCCTGAAAGAAATCCACCTGCTGGCTTCGGGGCAGCCGAGCTCCTACCTCGAAAACCTCTGCCGCGAGCTGTCGCTCGACGCGGCGACCGTCCGCAAACGGGCGAAGGAAGTCCGCTCGAAAATCCTGCACGACTATTCGCGTTTCACGGTACTGACAATCGACACCTTTTTCCAGCGCATCCTGCGCGCCTTCATCAAGGAGCTGGGCATCGACCTCAATTACAACGTCGAAATCGAAACGGCCTCGGTGCTGACCAAAAGCGCCGACACGCTCATCGAGCAAATCACGACCGACCGCGACCTGCAGCGCTGGCTCACGGACTTTGTGCAGGAGCGTATCGACGAGGGAAAGAAATGGGACATCCGCGACGGCATCCTGACGCTCGGCGGCGAGCTGTTCAAGGAGAAGAACAAGGACGCCCTTTCGATGGCGCGCTCGCGCGAGGAGTTGGGCCGCATCGTCGGAGAGGCCACGGCGCGCGCCGCGGCGACGAAAAAACGGATGCAGGAGGCGGCCTCCCAGGCCGTGGAAATCATCGCGTCGGCGGGCGCTTCCGCCGCCGATTTTCCCTACAAGGGATCGGGCTTCGCGGCTTATTTCTACGCCGTGGCCGGGGGAAGCCCCGACCGCTACGGCAGCCGCGCGGCGGCAGCCTGCACCAAGGAGGAGGCGTGGGGAAAACCCGGCAGCGTGTCGCAAAAGCTGCGGCCGCAGCTGCAGCCCCTGCTGCGCGAAATGTGCGACCTGTACGACACGAACATACGCGCGTGGAACACCTGCGATTTGCTGCGCGAAAACTACCGCAGTTTCGCGCTGCTCTCGGACCTCTACGCCAAAGTACAGCAAATGTGCGACGAGCAGAACATGATGCTCCTCTCGGAAACCAAATACATACTCTCGGAGTTCATCGGCCACAACGACGCGCCGTTCATCTACGAAAAGGTGGGCAACCGTTTCGAGCACTTCATGATCGACGAGTTCCAGGACACCTCGGTCAAGGAGTGGGAGAACTTTCTGCCCCTGCTACAGAACGCCATGTCGCAGAGCGAGGCGACTTCGGTGCTGATCGTGGGCGACATCAAGCAGTCGATTTACCGCTGGCGGGGCGGCGACTGGAAAATCCTCCACACGCAGGCACAGGAGGCGCTGGGCACGGAGAACACCGAACTGGTCAACCTCCAGGAGAATTACCGCAGCCTGCCCGCCGTGGTGGATTTCAACAACAAAATCATCGGCCGCGTCGTCGAAGCCGACAACCGGACGCTGAACGACACGCTGGACGAAGCCGCCGCACGCGGCGACATGGACACGGCTGCGGCCGCAAAGCTGCGCGACACGCTGCGCGATGCCTACCGCGGACATGCGCAGACGCCCCGCCGGCGAAGCGGCCTCCCGGGGTATGTTTCCGTATCGACCTTCGCCGAACAGCCGCCCGTCGTGGAGCGCATCTGCGAGGTGCTGGACAGGGGATTCCGGCCGTGCGACATCATGATACTGGTGCGCGGGGCGACCGACGGAGCCAAAGTCGCGTCGGAACTGCTGGACTTCAAACGCCGCAACACCGAGCCCCGCTACCGTTTCGACGTGATGACGCAGGAGGCGCTGATCGTAGGCAACGCCCCGGTAAGTTCGTTCGTAGCCGCTGCGCTGCGCCTGTCGCTCAACCCCGACGACTCGCTCAACCGCGCCGTCTACAACCACTACCTCGGCCGCGGCTTCGATCGCGCGCTGTCGGACGACGAGCGGACATTCTTCCGCTCCATCCGGCTCCTGTCGCCCGAAGAGGCGTTCGAGCGAATCGTCATGCGCCACGACCTGCAGGACGACAAGCTCCAGACTGCCTACCTGCAGGCCGTCCACGAGCAGATTATCGGTTTCTGCGCCAGCAAAATCGCCGACATCGCCCTGTTCCTCGACTGGTGGGAAGAGCAGGGTCGCAACCGCTCGTTGAGCGTCGAAGAGAGCGAGCGCACGGTCGAAATCACCACCATACACAAGGCCAAGGGGCTCGAAAAACGCGTGGTGCTGATTCCCTGGTGCTCGTGGCAGCTCGACCCCAAGTCGGGCGGCAACGTCACCAACATCGTCTGGGCCGAAGCGCAGGGCGACGCCGGGGCCGTCGGACGCTTCCCGGTGAAATTCAAAAAAACAATGGCCGAGTCGGGTTTCTCGGCGGAATACTACCGCGAACTGGTCTACTCGCATGTGGACAACGTAAACCTGTTATACGTAGCCCTGACGCGCGCCGCCGAGTCGCTGCACGTGTTCATCCCGCAAAAGGGCGGCAAAACCGTAGGAGGACTGCTGCTGCAAAGTATCCGCACAGAAGACGGCAAAGCCCTGCTGGACGGCACAGAAGGACGCCATACCGTCACCGAGGCGGGCGAACGGTTCGAGTTCGGGGAATTCACGGGGCCCGCAGCCGGCGGGGAAAAGGCCTCCGGGGCGGAACACGTCGTACTGGAAAACTACCCTACGGCCCGCGCCGACCTGCGGCTGCGGCTTCCCTCGCAGCGTTATTTCGAGGAGGAGGACGAAGTGGAGCTCTCGCCCCGCAATTTCGGCATCCTGATGCACAAGGCGTTCGAGAACGCCGACGACGAGGGACAGATACGC
>NZ_CABMQJ010000007.1 GCF_902388705.1 uncultured Alistipes sp. | reverse complement strand
GCCAAGCGGGGGCGCCGCGCCGCAGCAGGATTAGGAGCGTCGCGGATTTTCGGCGGACGTATTCGCAATTGCCGCGGAGCGTGCTGCAGCTATGAAACGGGGAGGGCCGGTCTTTCGTAAGACCGACCCTCCTGCTTTTGCACTCCGGAATCCCCGCACCTCGGGTCGCGCCGGGCTGTTGTGCCGCTATTTCCGCTTATCCCACACGGGGCGTGCGGGATGGCTGCAAACGCCGCATGCGATTTTTTCCGGGTAAATATGCGGGCGTTTCGTTTTTGGTCGCTATCTTTGGAATACCGCTTGCGATTATTCCCGACCTAAACGATTCTGCGATGGATTTGACGTTCAGCACGCCTTTGAAAGGCAACCTCGTCCTGTGCGGCGATTACCGCGACGCACAGTTGCTGCGCCGCCCCAACCTCTACAAGTTTGTCTGGGTGCGGCAGGGCCGGCTGTCGCTCGAAGTCGACCATATTCCGCTCGAATTGCAGGCGGGGGAGCTCGTCCCCCTGACGCCGCTCCACAGCCTCGAAGTCACCGCGGTCGACGGCGAATACCTCATGCTGGCTTTCGACAGTAATTTTTACTGCATTTTCGGCCACGACGGCGAAGTTTCGTGCAACGGCCTGCTTTTCAACGGCACCTCCGGAGTACTGCGGCTCGCGTTGTCCGAAGCCCGCACCGCCGCTTTGCAGCGGGTGGTCGACGAGCTGCTGGCGGAGTACGAGGTGGCCGACGGCCTGCGCGAGGAGATGCTGCGCATGCAGCTCAAGCGGTTTATCATAATATGTACGCGCATTGCGCGCGAGCGTTTCTCCATCGGCGCCGACCGCGAAAAGCTTTTCGATACCGTGCGCCGTTATTATGTGCTGGTCGATGCGCATTTCCGCACGAAGAAACGGGTGCAGGAGTATGCCGAGCTGCTGCACCGCTCCCCCAAGACGCTCGCCAACCTGTTCGCATCCTGCGGACAGCCCTCGCCTTTGAGCATCATCCACGACCGGGTCAACGCCGAGGCGCGGCGCCTGCTGCTTTACACGGCCAGAAGCGCCAAGGAGATTGCCTACCTGCTGGGGTACGAGGATGCGGCAGCTTTCAGCCGGTTTTTTGCGAAAATGAACGGCGAGAGCATCACGGAGTTCCGCCAGCGCGAAAAACGGGAATAATATCCATCTTTTCCGGCACTCCTGCCATCGCCTGCCCGGTCCGGAATCCCGACCTTTGCATCATCGAACTTAACGTATAAACGATATGATGCAAAAACTTTCCGGCCTGTTTTACGGCTTCCTGAAAATCGCGGCACGCACGCAGCGACTCGGCCTCGGGATGATTCGCGTGGCCATCCTTGTTGTCTTCGTCTGGATAGGCGGACTTAAATTCTGGAACTACGAGGCCGAGGGCATCGTGCCTTTCGTGGCCAACAGTCCCTTCATGAGCTTCTTCTACAACGGGGAAGCGTCCGAGTATAAGGATTACAAACTCAAGGAGGGCGAGTTCGATGCCGCCAAGCACGCGTGGCATGAGAAAAACAACACCTACGGATTCTCGCACGGCCTGGGATTGCTGATTATGGGTATCGGCATCCTGACCTTCCTCGGCTTCTTCTCTGCGCACGTAGGACTGGCCGGCGAAGTGCTGGCTATTGTCATGACGCTCGGCACGCTGTCGTTCCTCGTGACCACGCCCGAAGTCTGGGTGCCGGATTTGGGCAGCGGGGAGTACGGGTTTCCGCTGCTGTCCGGGGCGGGGCGGCTGGTGATAAAGGATACGGTGATTCTCGCCGGGGCCGTGGTGCTGCTTTCCGATACGGCGCAGAAACTGCTGGCACGGCGTAAAGCGTAGCGAAGTGAATTGAAAAAGGACATCGGAAGATGTCCTTTTTCAATTGTTTCCCGTGCCGCATTTCTCGGGGCTGTGCGCTGTCGACAGCCGGGAGTCCGTCGCTTTACTTCTGGCGGAAATAGATTTGCATCGGCACGCCGGAGAAATCCCAGTGGTCGCGGATGTTGTTTTCGAGGAAACGGCGGTACGGTTCCTTGATGTACTGCGGCAGGTTGACGAAGAACGCGAACTGCGGCGTCGGTGTCGGCAGCTGGGTCACATACTTGATTTTGATGTACTTGCCTTTGGTTGCGGGCGGCGGATAGTTCTCGATTAGCGGCAGCAGGAAATCGTTGAGCTCCGAAGTCGAGATGCGGCGCTTGCGCGACTGGTAAACGCGGATTGCGGTCTGGAGCACGTCGAAGATGCGCTGTTTGCTCAATACCGACGTAAAGATAATCGGAATGTCGTTGAACGGCGCGAGTTTTTTCTTCAGGAATTCCGTCCACTCCTTCATCGTGTTGTTGTCCTTTTCGACCAAATCCCACTTGTTGACCACGATTACGCAGCCCTTGCGGTTGCGGACAATCAGGTTGTGGATGTTGAGGTCCTGCGATTCGAGGCCCTGCTGCGCGTCGAGCATCAGGATGCAGACGTCCGAGTTTTCGATGGCGCGGATCGAGCGCATTACCGAGTAGAATTCGAGGTCTTCCATCGCCTTGCCTTTCTTGCGCATGCCCGCCGTATCCACGAGGTAGAAGTCCATGCCGAACTTGTTGTAGCGGGTGTGAATCGAATCGCGGGTGGTGCCGGCAATCGAGGTCACGATGTTGCGTTCCTCGCCCAGCAGGGCGTTGGTCATCGACGATTTGCCGACGTTCGGACGGCCGACGATGGTGATGTGGGGCAGGTCTTCGTCCTCTTCGGCTGCGGTTTCGGAAGGGAGTGCCGCGAGGATGGAGTCCATCAGGTCGCCCGTGCCGCTGCCGCTCATCGAGCTGATGCAGTAGGGGTCGCCCAGTCCGAGGGCGTAGAACTCGTGCGAAGAGTATATCTGATCGTTGTTGTCGACTTTGTTGCAGACGAGAATCACCTTTTTCGACGTGCGGCGCAGGATGTCGGCCATCAGCATGTCGAGGTCGGTGATGCCGGTTTTTACCTCCACCAGGAACAGGATCACGTCGGCCTCGTCGATGGCCAGAAGCACTTGGCGGCGGATTTCATCCTCGAAGATGTCCTCCGAATTGACGGTATAGCCGCCTGTGTCGATGACGGAAAATTCCCGTCCGTTCCAGTCGGTCTTGCCGTAATGGCGGTCGCGGGTGGTGCCTGCCGTCGCATCGACGATGGCTTTGCGCTGGCCCACCAGGCGGTTGAAGAGGGTGCTTTTGCCGACATTCGGACGGCCCACGATTGCTACAAGACTCATACGCTTTCCTTTTTATGGTGCAAAGATAGTGCAAGCCGGGGGGAATGCCAAATTTATTTGGGGATTGCCCGGGCGCAGACTGTCCGATTCGGCGTTGAAATCATGCTGGCAGGGCATAAACCCCCGACCTGCGCGGAATTTTCCGGCGTGCGTATATTTTTCGTGGAACAGACAAGTCCGCGGCCCGGAACCGCCGCCGCTCCTTCCTGTTCCTTCCCGTTCCGGGCCGGCTTACAGGTAGCGGCTCTCCGTATCGCCCGCCTGTACGGGATAGACCAGCACGAAACTGTGGCCCGGGAAGAACTGCTCCATGTATCCCGGCACCTTGCTCATGGCGGGGTGGTAGGAGATGCGCTCGCGGCGGCTCATCACGATCCACAGGCAGTCGTCGCGTTTGGTTTCGTAGGTCAGCGCCGTCAGGTCGTTCCAGCAGTCGGAAACCACGTAATCGGCTTTTGCCGAGCGCCTGCCGCGTGCGGGCCGCAGGTATTGCATCGTATTTTCGGGAGCGTAGAAAACGATTTTCGCACCCGAGTTGTCGGCGATGTTGCGCAGTTTCTTCAGCCACATCTGGAACCCGGCTTCCTTTTCCGCCTTTTCGGGTACGACGACCAGGTGGCGCTTGACGGTTGTCAGCGGTTGTTCGGGATGGTAGAAGAAGGTCGTCGCGTTGCTGTATCCCAGCACGTCGGCCGCCAGACGACCGATGCCCGAGCCGCCCGGCGTGCGGTCGTGGTGCATGCCCATCACGATGTCGGTGATGTTGCGCTCCTTGACCACGCTGACGATGGCGTTGGCGATGTTCACATCGTAGCGCAGAAGCTGCTGCAGGTAGTTGTCGGCCGATGCCGCTGCCTGCGCCGCCGTGTCGAGCAGCTTGCGGCCCTGTTTTTCGAGGTTGGGGTCTTCGACCTTGTTGTCGATGGCGTTCAGCGCATAGAGCCCGTTGCGCTCCTTGGCTTTTTTGAGCGTCATACTCATGCAGACCAGCTCGTAGGCGGTCTGCTCGTTGGCCAGCGGAATCAGGATGTGGTCTTCTTGCTGCGGCTCCTTGTCGTCGTCCAGCGCATTGCGCATGGCGATGTTGTGGGCGCCCCGCTGCGTGGCGAACGTCGAAACGGTGCAGGTGGCGAGTATCATCAGGATGGTGCCGTTGAGGACGCTTTCGCTCAACAGGCGTATCGGCTCGCCGTCGGGCGTATGGCCGAGAATGACGTTATAGCCGACCATGACGGCTGCGAGCGTCGCCGCGACGTGGGCGCTGCTCAAGCCGAAGATTACCGTGCGCTGGTCGGGCGAGAGGCGGAACGTTTTCTGGGTAAACCAGGCCGCCAGGAATTTTGCGGCCGTAATCAGGACAATCATAATCAGCGCCACCTCGATGCTTTCCCAGTCGCGGAAGAACGCCCGGTAGTCGATGAGCATGCCCACGCCGATCAGGAAAAACGGAATGAATATGGCATTGCCGACGAACTCGATCCGGTTCATCAGGGGCGAGGTGCGGGGAATCTGCCGGTTGAGCGCCAGTCCCGAGAGGAATGCGCCGATAATCGGCTCCAGTCCCGCCAGGTGGGCGAGGTAGGCCCCGAGGAAAACCATGACCAGCACGAAGATATACTGCGATACGCTGTCGCTGCACTGTTTGAAGAACCAGTGTGCGAGCAGGGGAAAGAGGAACAGGATGATGCCGATCGAGAGGAGCACCGAGGCACTCAGGCGCCACCAGAACGTTTCGTCGACATTGCCCGTCGCCATGCCCACGATGACGGTCAGCAGCAGCAGTGCCAGCGTGTCGGTGATGACCGTGCCGCCCACGGCGATCGTTACGGCCTTGTCGCGTGCGATGCCGAGTTTACTGACGATGGGGTAGGCGATGAGGGTTTGCGAGGCGAAAAGCCCGGCGAGCAGTATGGAGGAGTAAATCGGAAATCCCAGGACGTAATAGCCGGCCAGGATGCCGAGCGTGAGCGGGACGCAGAATGTGTAAAGTCCGAAGACGAGGCTTCGCCAGCTGTTTTTCTTGAAGTCGGACATGTCCATGTCTAATCCCGAGAGGAACATGATATAGAGCAGGCCGGCCGTTCCCGAGAGGATGATGCTGCTGTCGCGCAGCACGAGGTTCAGGCCGTGGGGGCCGATCACCGCACCTGCGATGATGAGCCCCAGCAAATAGGGGATTTTCAGTTTGTTCAATAGCAGCGGTGCCGCGAGGATGATGACCAGAATCAGCAGGAATTTCAGAATCGGATCCTCGAGCGGCAGCGTTATGGGGTCTATATGCGCGAATAGGAACATACGGTCGGATTGATGTATTCATACAAATATAATAAAATCCGCGGTAAAATCCAAACGCCTGCCGCGTTTTGCCCCGCGGCGAACCAATCTGCCGATACTGCGGCCGGTTTTTCGTGCGCCGGCCAGCCGAATGCGGCGGCGGGCGCCGTTTCATACGGCCTGCCTGCGGCCGATATGCCCTGCCTGTTTGTCGATAACCCTTATGCCGGCGGCCGGCACGGCGATTTCGGGAAACGGATTCTCCTGTTAGCCGGAAAGTTCGGCGGCGGCGATTGCGGCTCTGACCGGTTCCGGCGAGGCTGTATATCTCGCACGTTTTTTGTTCGTCGGGATGCTGATATCGGGCCGCCAGGGTAAAGAATTGTGAAATATTAGAGGCCTGAAATAAGGTTTTTGCAGAAAAAAACGTAACTTTGAAAAATGGTAGATTTGAAAATTCGCCGCCGATGAGTGTCGAAAAAGTGGACAAACGCATACTGTGGCCCGTGCTTATGGGCTTCTTTATCATGGGCTTCTGTGACATCGTGGCCCCCATCACGGGCCGCATCGCCACGGAATTTCCCGAATCGCAGCAGGCGGCCGTGAGCTTCCTGCCCACGATGGTGTTCCTGTGGTTCCTCGTGTTGTCGACCCCGTTCGCGGCGCTGATGAACCGCATCGGCCGCAAGGCTACGGCGATCATCGGCTATGCCTTTACCATTGCCGGGCTGCTGGTGCCCTACGCCGCGGGCGAGGGCTGTGCCCTCGGGTGGTACTTTGCGGGCTTCGGGCTGCTCGGCATCGGCAATACGGCCATCCAGGTGGCGATCAACCCCCTGCTGGCTACCATCGTGCCGGGCGAACGGATGACCAGTTACCTGACCGTGGGGCAGATTTTCCGCAACACGTCGCTGTTGCTGCTGGCGCCCATCGTCACGGGGCTGGTGGCGCTTACGGGGTCGTGGCGCCTGTTGCTGCCGATTTATGCGGGACTTACCGTGCTGGGGGGCGTCTGGCTCCAGGCTACGACGGTCGCCGAGCCGGTGCGAAACGGGCGTGCGGCCGGCATGTCGGACTGTTTCCGTTTGCTGAAAAATAAAACCGTATTGCTCTGTACGCTCGGTGTGGCCTGTTTTATCGCGGGCGATGTGGGCATCGGCTTCCTTTCGGTGCGGCTGATCGACAATCCCGATTCGATTCTCACCACCACGGGTTTCTATGCCTGCCGTATCGTCGGTACGCTGGTGGGCGCGTGGGTGTTGGTGCGGTTCTCGGATGTGAAATACCTGCGCTGGAACATGGCGGGGGCGCTGGCGCTCTGCGCCGTGCTGCTTTTCGTGCGCCACGAGGCCGCCATTTATACCGCCGTCGGCCTGATGGGGTTCGCCCTGGCCTGCGTATTCGCGACGTTCTATGCCGTGGCGACCAAGGCCGTTCCGGAGTCGGCCAACGAGGTGGCGGGACTGATGATTCTGGCCATTGCCGCCGGGGCCGTTTCGGGCCCGGTGTGCGGAGCAATCATCCGTTGGACGGGGAATGCCCACCTGGGGATGTTGTTCGTCGCCCTGTGCGTAGGATATATGCTCTGGGCAAGTTTTAATTTGAAAACCAAAAAATAAATTGCTGATGATTCGCAAAGTTGTATTGACCCTGCTGTTGGCCGCCTGCGCATTGCCGGTCGCCGCACAGCGTCCCCGAACCCGAATCGAATGGGGCGTGATAGGAGGTATCAACGTCCCCGATTATACGACGAACATGTCGAAAACCGACGTCAAGAATAAACTGGGCTGGCAGGCCGGTATCGTCACGGCTGTCAATCTGGGCGCCTTTGCCGTCGAGCCGCAGATACTCTACGTGCGTCAGGGACTTCGCATCCGTCCCGAGGGCGGCAAGGAGATTAACCTCAAGTCGAATTCGATCGACGTTCCGGTATTGTTGTCGCTGCGCCTGCTGCGTCCGTTCCGCTTCTATGTAGGCCCGGTCTTCACGGTGATGAACGACTGCAAGCAGAAGTCGGGCGGCGACCTGCTCGATTTCGGGCGCGTGCGCCCCACCATGTCGTTCACGGCGGGCGCCGGGGTCAAGCTGCTGGGGCACATGCTCATCGATTTGCGCTACAACGGCCAGTTCAAGGGGAAAAAGGACGTGGTGCTGCCCGACGGCAGCAAACTCGACAAGCTCCGTTCGTATAACGTCGCATTGAGCCTCGGTTACCTGTTTTAGCCTATGACGGAAGCTGTCGGAAAAGAGATTATCATCGAGGGTGTCGATCCCCGGGAGCTTTACGGCCCCCAGAATGTCTACCTCGACCAGATTAAATCGCTGCACCCCCGCCTGAAAATCGTCGCCCGGGGTTCGTCGCTCAAAGTACTGGGCTCCGAGGCCGAAACCCAGCGCTTCGACAAGCGCATGGAGGGACTGGTGGCCTATTACCTCAAATACGGACACATCTCGACCGAAGTCGTCGACCAGGCGTTCGCGGGCGGCATTGCCGATCAGGACGTGCCTGTCGACAAGGATGTCATCGTTTACGGCAACAACGGCAATATCATCCGCGCACGCACGGTGAACCAGCAAAAACTGGTGAAACTCTACGACCGCAACGACCTGCTGTTCGCCGTGGGGCCTGCCGGATCGGGCAAGACCTATACGGCCATTGCGCTGGCAGTCCGGGCCCTCAAGGAACGGCATGTGCGGCGTATCATCCTCACGCGGCCGGCGGTCGAGGCGGGCGAGAAGCTCGGGTTCCTGCCGGGCGATATGAAGGAGAAGCTCGACCCCTACCTGCAGCCCCTTTACGATGCGTTGAACGACATGATTCCGCCCGCCAAGCTGGTGAAATACCTCGAAGAGGGTACAGTGCAGATTGCGCCGCTGGCCTACATGCGCGGCCGCACGCTCGACAATGCGTTCGTCATTCTGGACGAGGCGCAGAATACGACCCTGTCGCAGATCAAGATGTTCCTCACGCGTATGGGCCGCAATGCCAAATTCATCGTCACGGGCGACGTGACGCAAATCGACCTGCCGAAGAAAAGCGACAGCGGACTGGTGCGCACGATGGAGATATTGCGCGGTGTCCCGGGCATCGGTGTCGTCGAGTTCGACAAACGCGACATCGTGCGCCACCCGCTGGTGAAATACATCGTCGACGCGTTCGACAAGCGGGCCGGGGACAATCCTGCCGTAGAAAACGAACAAACAAACCTAAAAACCGAATAATATGGATAAGAATCTGTCTGCGCTCAAGCCGGCGCTCGTATGGAAACATTTCGCGGAGATCGTCCGCATTCCGCGCCCCTCGTCGCACGAGGAGAAGATCCGCAAATACGTCATGGATTTCGCCCGGACGAAAGGCCTGGAGTGCAAGGAGGACGCCGCGCATAACGTCTATGTCCGTAAGCCCGCTTCGAAAGGCATGGAGGATCGCAAGGGCGTCGTCCTGCAGGCCCACCTCGACATGGTGCCCCAGAAGAACAACGACAAGACGTTCGACTTCACCAAAGACCCCATCGACGCCTACATCGACGGCGAATGGGTGACGGCCGACGGTACGACGCTCGGGGCCGACAACGGTATCGGCGCTGCGGCGATTCTTGCCGTGCTGGAGGACGATACGCTGGTGCACGGCCCCCTGGAGGCACTTTTTACCGCCACCGAGGAAACGGGCATGGACGGCGCTTTCGGCCTGAAAAAAGGATTGCTGCACGGCGACATCCTGCTGAACCTCGACTCGGAAACCGAAGGTGAACTGTATGTGGGGTGTGCCGGGGGGCTCGACGCCAACGTCACCTTTAAATATGCGGCCGAGCCGACGCCTGCGCGCAACTATACGGCGGCGAAAATCACTGTCAAAGGGCTCAAGGGAGGCCATTCGGGCATCCAGATCGGTTGCCAGCGCGCCAATGCCAACAAGGTGCTGTTCCGTTTCCTGAACGCCGCATCGGCGTCGCGCGACGTGCTGCTGTGCTCGGTGGACGGCGGGGGCCTGCGCAACGCTATTCCCCGCGAGGCCGAGGCCGTGGTGATGGTGAAAACAAAAGAGTTCGAAGCTTTCGCCAAGGAGTTGAAAGCTTACGAGAAAGTCATCAAGGCCGAATATGCCGGCATCGAAGACGCCGTGTCCGTCAAAATGAAAGCGTGCGACGCCCCGAAAGAGATAATCGCACGCGAAGTGGCCGCCAACCTGACCAAAGCCGTGGTCGGCTGTCCCGACGGCGTGCAGAAAATGTCGATGTCGATGCCCGGACTGGTGCAGACCTCGACCAACCTCGCGCGCGTGGTTTCCGACGGCAGGACGGTTAAATTGCAGTGCCTGCTGCGCAGTTCGGTCAATACCGAGAAAGAGGCGCTGGGCGAGGCGATTGCGGCCGTGTTCACGCTGGCCGGCGCCAAAGTGCAGTTAACGGGCAGCTACGACGGCTGGAACCCCGATATGGAGTCGCCGATTCTGAAAGCCATGACTGCGTCGTACAAGGCCCTGTACGGCAGGCAGCCCGCGGTGACGGCAATCCATGCGGGGCTGGAATGCGGTATCATCGGCAGCAAATATCCCAAAATGGACATGATTTCGTTCGGCCCGACAATCTGCTATCCCCACTCGCCCGACGAGAAAGTCGAGATAGCTTCGGTCGGCAAGTTCTACGAATTCATGGTCGACACGCTGCGCAATATTCCCAAAAAGTAACGCATCTTGGAAGCCGGTAAGGTCAAATGGTTCGTCATTGTCAATCCCGTGGCCGGTCGCGGCCGCGGGCTGGACCATTTTCCGCAGATTTCGCGTTACCTGCGCGACGAGCAGATACTCTGCGAGCCGGTCTTTACGGAACACAAGTTCCACGCTACGGAACTTACCGTGTCGGCCGTCAAGGAGGGGTATCGGCATATCATCGTCGTGGGCGGCGACGGCACGTTGCACGAAGTGGTCAACGGCCTGTTCATCCAGCAGGAGGTGCGTCCCGACGACGTGCTGCTGGCCGTGATTGCCGTCGGTACGGGTAACGACTGGGTGCGAACGTTCGGTATTTCGAGTCGTTACCAGGACGCCGTGCGGGCGATCCGCGAAGGGTATTCGTTTTTGCAGGATGTCGGCGTGGTGTCCTACGAGGAGTCGCACTACCGCCAGTGCCGGTATATGGCCAACGTCGCGGGCGCGGGTTTCGACGCGCATGTGGTGCGCAAACTCTCGCACCTCAAGAAGAAAGGCCGCAAGGGCCGCTGGCTCTATACGTGGTGCATCGTAAAGAATTTTTTCCGATATAAATCAACGGGCGTCAAGGTGTGGGTCGACGACAGACTGGTCTACAACAACCTGTTGTTGAGCATCGCCATCGGCATCTGCAAGTACAACGGCGGCGGCGTGCAGCAGCTGCCCGAAGCCGTGGCCGACGACGGCATGCTCGACCTGTCGCTGATTCGTCCGGTGCATTTCTGGCATCTGCTGTTCCGGTTCCACTACCTGTTCAACGGCGGGATTTACCGTATCCGGCATATCCTGCAGGAGCGTGGCAGCCATATCCGCATCGAATCCTCGCCCGAGGTGTCGGTCGAGGTCGACGGGGAGTTGCTGGGGGAAACGCCGCTCGAATTTTCGATTCTCCACCGCGCGATTCGGATTGTCGTGGCCCGGGATTTCTACGACCGTCAACCGGAAAACTGCGCATGTCCGGCGCCGAAGGCGAATTAGGGTGCGGGACGGGATACGTCTGGTTATAAAACAAGCAGGCCTCTATGAGGCCTGCTTGTTTTATTGTCGGGATGTTCTGTCAGTTGACGCTTTCGATGACGTCGACTTCGGTGATCACCCAGTCGAACAGGTCGTTGGCGCACTGGCCCTCCAGCTGGCGCAGCTGCGACATGTCGGTCGTGTCGGCCAGTATGGCGTTGAAGAACTGCGACATCGTGTTGTAGGTAGCGTTGACCTTGCCTGCGAAGCAGTTGTAGAACGCCTTCTGCTGCTCATGGTCGAGGCCTGCCGGGAGCACTCCCTGGGCCACCAGGTAATTATAGGGGAAAATGTGCCGCATGTTGCGTGCATCTGCGTTCAGTTCGTCCACGATGGTCGTCACGACTACCATGTCGACCGTGTCGGTCACGCCCGGCATCTCGACGAAAGTCGTGTAGACCGGGTAGTTGCCTTCCAGTTCCCCGGCCACTTGGTCGGTGAAGATCACGAACTCGGCGTCGGTCAGGTCGTCGAGGTAAACCATCTGGCGGTAGCTGCGCAGGGCTTCGCGCATGGCTTTGCGCTGTTCGTGATTCCATTGCCGGCTCTGCGAACAGCCGATGAAGCCTGCCGCAAACATGGACAGCAGGGATACACAGAGGAGAATTTTTTTCATTGTTTCCTTGATTTTGGTTTTACTTACCGGTGGGACGCAATCCGTGTGCCAAAAATTCATATCTTTGCGGGAAATGAAGTCCCGATGGTATCGGGGCGCCGCGGCACACCTGATAAATTTGTCTATGTACCCGGCATGCATTAGCTTTACACAAAACCAACCGACTATGGATGTATTGACATTTCGTGACTACTGCCTGTCGCTGCCCCTGACGGAAGAAACGACGCCTTTTGACGAAACGACGCTCGTATATAAGATCGGCGGTAAGATGTATGCCTGCGCCGATATGGTCGATTTCGACTGGGTCGCCGTGAAATGCGATCCCGACGAAGCGCAGCTCCTCCGTGAGCGCTACGACGAAGTCGGCACGGCGTCGCATTTCAACAAGCGGCACTGGAACGGTATCCGCACGACGGGCGATCTGCCCGACACCTTTATCCGCGAACAGATACGCAACTCCTATATGCTCGTACTGCGGCAGAACGTTTCTCCCAAATCGCTGCGCGAGGAGATTCTCGCCTATGTCGGGGAGCACGGACTGCCCGAATAGTCCGCACGGAAAATCCAATTACAAAACATTAGAATATGAATATCCGGTTTCTTTTTGCGGCGCTGGTTGCGGCGCTGGCGTTGGTTTCGTGCGGCAGCGGCGCACGGACGGAACTTTTCAATGGCAGGGATCTCACCGGGTGGGTGTGCGTCACGGACGGCGAAAGCGATGCCCCCGCCGAAGGGGTTTTCAGCGTCCTGGACGGTAATATCCGCATAACGGGCACTCCGTTCGGTTACATGCGCACCGCCCGGCAATACGGCGATTACAGGCTTCACGTCGAATGGCGGTGGATAGGAGACGCTACGAACAGCGGTATTTTCCAGCGTGTGCAG
The DNA here is from genome assembly GCF_902388705.1 of uncultured Alistipes sp. Classification (GTDB taxonomy): domain Bacteria; phylum Bacteroidota; class Bacteroidia; order Bacteroidales; family Rikenellaceae; genus Alistipes. The sequence goes on along the minus strand of NZ_CABMQJ010000007.1, from coordinate 85,987 downwards.
GAGGGGGACAAGGTCTGGCCCGATGCGATTGAATGCCAGCTGATGGCCGGGCGTGCCGGGGATCTCGTGATGCTCGGGGGTGCACGGATTGCCGAGGTGGAGCCCGTGGGGAAATTTCCGATAAAGGCGCGTTACGACGATGCCGGCTGCGAAAAGGCCGCAGGCGAGTGGAACGAAGCCGAAATCGTGTGCCAGGGCGACCGTATCACCGTCTATATCAACGGTGTGCTGCAGAACGAGTGCACCGGGGCCAACCCTGCGGGATATATCGCGCTCCAGAGCGAAGGCGGAACCGTCGAGTTCCGCAATGTCTACCTTGCCGGTGTCGAATAGCCGGCTCCGTGTGCGGGCGTTACAGGAAAGGGCCGTCCCCGAAGGACGGCCCTTGTCGTGTGTCATTGTTCCCGCATCTTTGTTTTCCAGCGGAAATAACCCGCTACGGCCAGCGCCGAATAGAGGGCGTACAATCCTGCGGTCAGGGGGATGCCTTTGTAAAGGTAAAGTCCCACCGTTATGAGGTCGACGGCCAGCCATACGAGCCATTGCTCGACGTATTTGCGCGAAAGCATCCACATCGCCACGATGCTCGCCGCCGTGGTCATTGCGTCCCAGAACGGTACAGTGCTGTTCGTGAACCCGGTGAGCAGTAGGTAGATACCCGCATGCGCTGCGGCGTAGACGGCGATTAGCCCTGCCGCCTGCCGCAGGGGCGTGTGCCCGATTTGTGCAGCCGCCGTCTTTTTGCGCGGTGCATTGCGCCACACGAGCCACCCGTAAAGCCCTGCCAGCACGTAGTAGAGCTGCATGGAGCAGTCGGCATATAACCCGGCCTTGTAGTAGAGTGCACCGTGTACGAGCGGCATGACGAGTCCCACGACCCACAGACGGATGTCGGCCCGGTATTCCAGCCACAGGTAGAGCAGTCCCAGCAGGACGCCGGCGATTTGCAGTGCGAGTTTCCAGTCCATCGTTTCAGAATTTCACCGTCACGTTGGCTAGCACGTTCAGCGGCGCCTGCGGAAAATAGAGGGCGACATCCTGTCGTTTGTCCTTGTCCATGTAGGAGTAGCCGTATCCGTTGCCGCAGTATTCCGAGTTGAAGAGGTTGTAGACGGCGAGCCCGAAACGGACGCTTTTGGCCGACCGCGTATGCAGCGTGTATCCCAGGTTCAGGTTCGTCACGCAATAACTGTCGAGCGACAGGGCGTCGATTTCGTTGTTGGTGAAATACTGCCTGCCGACATACTGTGTATGGAATACCGCCTCGAACCCTTTGTAGTGGAAATCGAACAGCGCCCCCACAATTGCGTCGGGCGAGTAGGAGATGGTCATGTCGCCCAGGTTCTGCCCGAACGTGGGGCTGTCCTTGAGGCCGTCGACATAGTCTTCGATTTTGTTTTGGCTGAACGTGGCGTTGGCGCTTGCGGTGAACCACCCGGCGATTCGCCACGAAGCCGTCAGTTCGATGCCCCGGCGGTAGCTGTCGGGCACATTGACGTTCAGGGCATCGTCGCCGTCGTTGACCATGCCCGTGGCGATGAGCTGGTCTTTGTACGTCATGTAGTAGAGGTTCACGCCTGCGCTGAATCGGGGCGACGAATAGTTGTAACCCAGTTCGTAATCGTACAGTTTCTCGGACGAGGGATACGAACCGTCGCCGGAAAACATGTAGCGGTCGGTGAAGTCGCTGCGCGTCGGTTCCTTTTGTGCGACGGCGAACGATGCGTAGAAGTTGTGGCGCTCGGCGAGCGTGTAGTGGATGCCGGCGCGCGGGTTGAAGAAATGGTATTTCTTATCGACGTCGATGGGCTGCATCGCGGAGGTGTCCCAGTTGTAGTTGTCGTTGACGCCCCACGCCTGGTAATGCACATAGCGGTATTGCATGTCGGCGAACAGGCGCAACCCCCGGGCGACCGTCCAGTTGGCGCGCACGAAGACGTTTGCGTCCTGCTTGTCGACGTCGTTGTCGTACCAGCGTCCCCGGATGTCGCTTTTTTGCAGACCGTCCACCCAGTCCAGCTCGCCCCAGTGGGGACAGGAGTAGTAACTCCACGAGCCGCCGAAGGTCAAATCGAGGTTCCGCACCGAGTAAGCTGCCGAGGCGTTTACGCCGCCGAGGTGGTTGCGCATGAGCTTTTCACGAATCAGGTCGGCCTGTTCGACGTCGCTGTCCAGGTTGATATAGCCCGCGAGCCATGCGTCGTCCTTGTACTGTTTGTAATAGCCGTAGCCGTAGGTGTAGAACGCCGTGGCGTTCATCGCCCATCGTTCGTTGAAACGGTGGTTGAGGAGCAGCTGGTTGTTGATTTGCAGGTAGTTGTCCGTCTGGTCGTCGTAATAGTCGACGTGCTTGCCGTCCGCGAGCACGAACGGGCCGTCCGAGGTGGCGTACTGGCCGCTGTCGTGGTAGCGGCGGCCGTAGCGTTCCATGTCCTCTTTCGTGACGCCGTTGTAGGTGAGGTAGGTCTTGGCCTTGCCGCCGAACGAAAGCAGTTTCAGCATCGTGTTGCCGTTGTAATAGGCTCCCTGGAACATGTAGGATTTGAGGTCGGTCGAGCCGCGGTCGATGTAGCCGTCCGATCCGATGTGCGTCAGGCGCGCATCCACGGCCCAGTGGCCGCCCATGAGGCCGGAGGAGATACGCACGGCCTGCTTGTTGGTGTTGTACGAGCCGTAGGAGAGCGACGCTTCACCTTCGAACTCGGTCGAGAGCGATGCCGTGGCCATGTTCACGGCCCCGCCGAATGCGCCCGTGCCGTTGGTCGAAATGCCTGCGCCGCGCTGTACCTGCATCGTACCCACGGACGAAATCAGGTCGGGCGTGTCGTACCAGTACATCGAGTGCGAGTCGGGGTTGTTCATCGAAACGCCGTTGATTGTGACGTTCAGGCGCGTGGCGTCCGAGCCGCGGAGGCGTACCGAGGTGCCGCCGATGCCGATGCCCGTTTCGTTGGTCGCTACCAACGAAGGGGTCAGGGCCAGTACGGACGGGATGTCCGGGCCGAAGCTGTTGCGGGCGATTTCCGTCTGCGAAAGGTCGGTGTAGGCTACGGGTGTGGCCGCATTCGCACGCGTGGCCGTCACCTCGATTTCCTGCAGGCGGTACATGCGCAGCGAGTCTTCGGGGCGCGCTTCGCCCGTGACGGCGGTTTCTTCCGAACGGATGGTTTCCCCGGCTGCGGAATGCGCTTCGGCCCGGGTGTTTGCGGCGGAGCAGCATGCAACGACCGCGATGGGTAATAAAAACCTTTTCATGTTTAAACTTTTAAAGTTAAAGAACTGAAAAGGGGTATGTAGTGTTGATTATGCGTCCCGGTCTCGGCATTACCCGTGTCCGGTTCAATGGGTATAATCTCAGCCCGCGCACTGCGAGCACCCCTTATGAAATTCGTCGCAAAGGTATAAATAAAAGGCGGAAAGTTGCAAAACTTTCCGCCTTTTTTCCGTAAATGCCTCTGTCAGAAGGTTCCGAACCGGAATACGATTTTCTGGCAGTATGTTTTGCCGGGTTTGAGCAGCGGCGACGGGAAATCGGGGTGGTTCACGGCGTCGGGGTAGTTCTGGCACTCGATGGCCACGCCGTCGTAGTCGTTGTAACGGCCGCCCGTCTTGGTTTCGGGACATCCTCCTGCAAGCCAGTTGCCCGTGTAGATCATCACGCTGGGCTGCGACGAGAGGACTTGCACGCAGCGGCCCGAGGTCTGCTCGCGCAGGCAGCCTACTTCGCCCAGGATGCCGGGCTGCCAGCCGTCGACGATGAACGGGTGGTCGTAACCCTTGAAGTCGCGGATGTGGTTGAACTCCGAATCGATGCCGGGGCGGAACGCACGGAACGAGCGGAAATCCTGCGGCGTGCCTTCGACGTCGAGCCGTTTTCCCGTGGGGATTTGTTTGTCGTTCATTTCGAGCGCCTGCGAACTGTTCAGCTGCAGTTCGTGGTCGAGTATCGAGCCGCTGCCGTCGCCCGCGAGGTTGAAATAGACGTGGTTGGTGAGATTCACGACCGTGGTTTTGTCCGTCCGGGCGAGGTAGGTGATTTCGAGCGCATTGTCGTCGTCGAAGTCGAATACGGCCTCCACGTTCAGTTCGCCGGGGTAGTTCTGGTCGCCGTCCTCCGAGAGGAGCGACATCACCACGCGGTTGGTTTCCACGCGGCTTTCCCAGACGCGGTTGGCGAAGTTTTTCGTGCCTCCGTGCAGGTGGTTGGGGCCGTTGTTGACTTCGAGCGAGTACTCCTTGCCTTCGATTGTCATACGGCCGGATGCGATGCGGTTCGCGCAGCGTCCGACGCTCTTGCCCGAGGCGGCGCCGTCGAAGAAATAGCCCTCCGGATGTTTGTAACCGAGCACCACGTCGGCCATGCGGCCTTCGCGGTCGGGCATGCTGGCGGCGACGATTGCCGCCCCGAAATTCGAGATTTTCACTTCGGCGCCCTTGTCGTTGCGCATCGTGTAGAGGATGATGGCCTCTCCCTCGGGCGTCATGCCCCATACGTGTTGTTCGATCTGTACCATTTATTCTGCGGGTTTTAAGGTTGCCAGGATATGGTCGATGCGGCGCAGGGTTTCCTCCTTGCCGATGAACGACGTGACGTCGTACATGCCGGGGCCCTTGCCGGCGCCGACGAGCGCCAGGCGCAGCGTATTCATCACCTGTCCCATGCCGTAGCCTTTCTCTTCAATCCAGCCGTGGACAATCCGTTCGGTATTTTCGAGCGAGAAATCGTCGATTGCGGCCAGCACTTCGCGCACTTCGCGCAGGATGGCGGGATTCTGCCCCTTCCAGTATTTCTTCGTCTGCTTCTCCTCGTATTGCGTCGGAGCGACGAAGAAGAATGAGGTCAGTTCCCACAGGTCGGTGATGAACGTGGCGCGTTCTTTCATGATGCCGGCGGCGCGGCCTGCGATTTCGTCCGAAACCTCGATGCCGTGCCCGCGCAGGATTGGCTGGTAGAGCGCAGCCAGTTCGGCGTCGCTCTTGTGGTGCATGTACTGGGCGTTGAACCACTTGGCCTTGTCGGGCTGGAAGCGTGCGCCCGACTTGGAAACGCGCTCCAGCGAAAAGTTGTCGATCAGCTCCTGCATCGAGAACAGCTCCTGCTCGGTACCGGGGTTCCAGCCCAGCAGCGCCAGCATGTTGATGAACGCTTCGGGGAAGTAGCCGTCCTCGCGGTATCCGTGCGCGGTCTCGCCCGTGGTCGGGGATTTCCAGAAGAGCGGGAAGACGGGGAAGCCCATCTTGTCGCCGTCGCGCTTCGAGAGTTTGCCGCCGCCCGTGGGTTTGAGCAGCAGCGGCAGGTGGGCGAACGCGGGCTGCGACGACTGCCATCCGAAAGCTTGGTACAGCAGGTAATGCAGCGGCAGCGACGGCAGCCACTCCTCGCCGCGGATGACGTGCGATACCTCCATCAGGTGGTCGTCGACGATGTTGGCGAGGTGGTAGGTGGGCAGCGCGTCGGCCGATTTGTAGAGCACCTTGTCGTCGAGCGTCGAAGTATTGACCTCGACGTGGCCGCGGATCAGGTCGTTCATTTCGACGACTTCGTTTTCAGGCATCCTGAAACGGATTACCCACTGGTCGCCGCGCTCGATACGGGCCCTTACCTCCTCTGCCGGCAGGGTCAGCGAGGTCGCCAGTTTTTCCCGCACGGCGTAGTTGTAGGCGAACGCCTCGCCGCGGCCCTCGGCCTCTTTGCGCAGGGCGTCCAGCTCTTCGGCCGTGTCGAATGCGTAGTAGGCCCATCCCGCCTCGACGAGCTGCAGGGCGTATTTGAGGTAAATCTCGCGCCGTTCGCTCTGGCGGTAGGGTGCGTGGGGGCCGCCCACGCCGACGCCCTCGTCGATTTCGATGCCGCACCATTTGAGCGATTCGAGGATATAGTCTTCGGCGCCCGGTACGAAACGCTGCGAATCGGTGTCCTCAATGCGGAGGATCATCGTACCGCCGTGCTTGCGGGCGAAAAGGTAGTTGTAGAGGGCCGTGCGGACGCCGCCGATATGCAGCGGCCCGGTGGGGCTCGGCGCAAAGCGCACTCTTACGGGTCTTTCCATTGTCATTATTCGATTTCTGTTTTGTTTTTGTGCTTTCGTTTAGTAACGGTCGTACATCAGCCAGGCCGCCAGCGGATCGAGTTCGCGGAAGTATTCCTGTTCGTAGCCGGCCAGAAAATCCGAAAGCGGGATGAATTCCGGGTCGGCGAGTTCCCGCACAATCTGCGTGTAATAATATTCCGTCCGCTCCTCCCTTTCGTTTTCGCCGGCTTCCCAATAGCTGCGGATGGACGCGGGAATGCGTTCGTAGATGTCGGTGAACCGGATCTCCTTGCCCCCTTTCACGAGTTTCGTGACCGTGTAGTCGAACGCGTATTTTTCGAGCAGCTCCTTGAGCGGAAGCCCCGGACGCTCCGGGAACATGTTGTAGGGGATGTCCCCGTCCTTAATATCCCAGATGCTGTATGTCAGCCAGGTATGGTGCTGTACGGGGGTACGCAGACCCTCCGGCAGGCTGAAGTTATTGTTGGATGATCCGAAACTGCTGAAACGGATTTTCCGGCTCTGCGGAAACAGCCCGTACGAACCTTCCACCTTGTCGACGGCGCCTTTGAGCGGGGTGATGGCGAGCATCACCCTTGCCGTGCCGTATCTGCTCTCTGCGGGCAGGATGCCCGTAAGCTCTACCTTCACATAGCTGTCGGGTTTGTTCTCGTCGAGGAACTGCTGCCATCGGGCGATAAGCCCTTCGGCCTGCCGGAACGTTTCACCGTATCCGGCGGCCAGCCATTTTTCCTCCCCTTCGGTCTGGAGCCGGTAATGGACGTCGGCATTGTAGTAGCTGTCGAGGAATTTTTTCAGCCGGTCGTAGGTCAGGTCGTTCGCTTTGGCCTTGTCGAGCGTCGATGCGTTTTCACGGAACGACTCGGCGATGACAATCGTCGTGTTGTAATCCGGCTCTTTTTTCAGCAGGCCGTTTATCTCGTCGAGCGTCAGTTCTTCGGTGACAGGGCGTCCGCCCGGGCCCGAACATCCCGCGGCCAGCAGGCCGATACCCAATATCAGGGTCGGTAGTCGCATCCGTCCGGTTATTTTATGCGGTATTCGATACGCATCGTGATGCGGGCTTTCTTGTTGCGGCTCGAGGTGTTGAACGAACCTCCGGCTGCGAACTCCTCGTTGGAGTTGGCGCCCGTGATTTGGAATACGCCCATGCGCGCCGAGGCCACCCTGCCGATTTTCGTGCCGGCATTCTCGGCGATTTTTCCGGCCCGCGTGCGTGCGTCGGCCGAGGCTTTTTCGATCAGCCCCATCTTCACGTCGTCGAGTTTCGTGTAGTAATAGTCGGGGGCATACGCTTCGATCGACACGCCCTGTGCGATGAGCGACGAAATCTCGCGTGAGATGGTTTCCACTTTCTCCACCTCTTTCGACTCGACGATGAAGCGCTGGCGCAGCTCATATCCCGTGAAACGCTGTCCTGCCCAGTTGCCGTTGGCGTTGTATACGGGGGCGAACTGTTTGTCGGCGTTTACGAACTCGAAGACCACGGCCTCTGCAGGCAGTCCCTTTTCGGTCAGGTATTTCTGTACCTTTTCCTTGCTCGCCTCGATTTGCGCATAGCCGGCGGCTACGTTCTGGGCTTCGGCGGTGAGCGTGCCGCTCCAGACAATCAGGTCGGAGGTGAATTCCGTTTCGCCCAGTCCGGTTACGAGGATCGTGTCCTGCGAACGGTACTTGTAGGTGTAGGCGCGGCCTACGATGACGGCGCAGATGATGGCTGCGACGGCGATGACGATGTACTTGGAACTTTTCATGGTCGTATGGTTTAATAAGATGGTTCGGTCAGACGTTGAACAGGAAGTGCATGATGTCGCCGTCCTGTACGACGTATTCCTTGCCCTCAATGCCGATTTTACCGGCATCGCGGCATGCTTTCTCCGAGCCGAGCGTCACATAGTCGTCGTATTTGATGACTTCGGCGCGGATGAATCCCTTTTCGAAATCGGTGTGGATGATTCCGGCCGTCTGGGGGGCTTTCATGCCCCGGATGTAAGTCCATGCACGCGACTCGTCGGCGCCCGTGGTGAAGAACGTTTCGAGGTTCAGCAATTTGTAGGCCGATTTAATCAGGCGGGCGACGCCCGACTCTTCGAGCCCGAGATCTTCGAGGAACATCTGCCGCTCCTCGTAGCTCTCCAATTCGGCGATGTCGGCCTCCGTGGCGGCGGCGATGACGAGCATTTCGGCTTTCTCGTCGGCGATGGCCGCTTTCACGGCCTCGGTATAGGCGTTGCCCGTCACGGCTGCTTTCTCATCGACGTTGCAGACGTAGAGTACCGGTTTGTCGGTCAGCAGGTTGAGGTCGGCGACCAGTTTGCGGTCTTCCTTTTCCAGCTCGACGGTGCGGGCGCTGCGGCCCTGCTCGAGCACGGATTTGTATTGCAGCAGCAGTTCCACCTGCCGCTTGGCGTTCTTGTCGCCGCCTACGGCCGCCTGCTTCTGGGTTTTGCCCAGGCGGTTTTCGATGGTTTCGAGGTCTTTGAGCTGCAGTTCGGTGTCGATGATGCCCTTGTCGCGTACGGGGTCGATCGACCCGTCGACATGGGTGATGTTGCCGTTGTCGAAGCAGCGCAGTACGTGGATGATGGCGTGCGTGTTACGGATATTCGCGAGGAATTTGTTGCCGAGTCCCTCGCCCTTGGAGGCGCCTTTCACCAGCCCGGCGATGTCGACGATCTCGATGGTGGTGGGGATTACGCGCTTGGGATTGTCGATTTCGGCGAGTTTGACGAGCCGCTGGTCGGGAACCGTGATGACGCCCACGTTGGGCTCGATGGTGCAAAAAGGAAAGTTCGCCGCCTGTGCCTTTGCATTAGACAGGCAGTTGAAAAGGGTCGATTTACCTACGTTCGGCAAACCCACGATACCACACTGTAAAGCCATTAAATTATATTGTTTTATTTAAAAATCAGTTTGTTGCAAGTTTTTGCCTCTGTCCGCATCCGGTATCACGGCGCGGAAATCGCATCCGGCAATCCTGTAAAACGCAGGCACCCGTGAACCGGAGTGCAAAGATACTAATTTCTTTCCATAAATGTATTGGCTGTGTTCATTTTCCGCTGCCGGTGCGCCTGCCGAGCGTGTATATGTGGCGTTATCCGTCGGAACCACGATAAAAAAGAGCAGCGATTCGGGGTCGCTGCTCTTGTAAGACGTCGGGTGCCGGAGGCGCTAACGGGCGTATATGCGGGCAGCATAACCGCCGCCCGGGGCCATTCTGATTTTCAGTTTGCGATCCTGCGGCAGGTTGCTTATCTGCTTCTTGAAGTCGCAGGCCGCCCGGTCGGCATTGATGCCGTCGGAGAAACTCTCGACGTCGTAGTCGCCGCTGCCGATGAACGACAAATCGAGTTCCAGTTCGCGGGGCGACCAGTCGGTCGCAGCGCCGATAAACCAACTGTCGCCTGCACGGCGTGCGATGGCGATGTATTCGCCCACCGAGCCGGTGAGGGCCACGGTTTCATCCCAGACTGTCGGAACCCCGGCGATGAACCCGATGCATTCGGGCTCTTTCAGGTAGTTCGACGGCGAGTCGCAGAGCATCGTGATGGGGGATTCGAAAATGACGTACTCCGCCAGCTGGCGGCAGCGGGTGCCCTGGCTCATCGGTTCGCTGTGTACGGGGCGGTAATTGCCCTTCGATGCGTTGCGCATCGCGCCCTGCGTGTAATCCAGCGGCCCGGCGACCATGCGGATAAACGGCATCGTAACGTCGTAGGTCACCATGTCCGTCGATTCGGGCGACCACTTCAGCTGCTCCAGGCCGAATACGCCCTCGTAGTTGAGTACGTTGGGCCACGTGCGGCTCATGCCCGTGGGTTTGAACACGCCGTGGAAGTCGAGCAGCATCTTGTTCTCGGCGCATACTTCGGCCGCCCGGTGCAGGAAGTCGACCATCCGCTGGTCGTCGCGATCCATGAAGTCCACTTTGAATCCTTTCACGCCCATGTCCGAGTAGTGTTTGACGACCCGTTCCATGTCGCGCTCGAATGCGTAGTAACCCGCCCAGAGGATGATTCCCACGTTACGTTCGCGCCCGTATTCCACCAACTCTTCCAGGTCGATTTCGGGAACTACCTGCATCAGGTCCGCCTGCTTGTTCACGGCCCAGCCCTCGTCGAGGATTACGTATTCGAGTCCGTGCTGCGAGGCGAACCAGATATAATATTTATAGGTTTTGGTGTTGATGCCCGCTTTGAAATCGACGTCGTAGAGGTTCCATGCGTTCCACCACTCCCAAGCAACTTTCCCGGGCTTGATCCACGAGGTGTCGGCAATCTTCGAAGCCGGGGCCAGACGGTATACCATATCGCTGTTGAGCAGCTCCTTGTCGTCTTTCGAAACAATCATTACGCGCCACGGGAACGAGCGTGTGCCCTGGGTCGCGGCGATGTAGTTTTCGCGCTCCTTGACCAGCATCTGCAGCCGGTTGTGTCCGCCTTGCTCCTCCCGTTTGGGATAGGGGGCGAAGACGCCGTTGAGTACGGGCGCCTCGGACGAGTTGTTGAGGTAGAGCCCCGGATAACCCTGCAGGTCGGCCTCCGTGATGACCATCTTGCGGCCGCCGGGCAACTCCACGAGCATCGGCAGGAAAATCAGTTTCCTCGTATCGAGCTGCGTGAGCGGAAGTTTGGCATAGGTGTTTTCGAACGAGTTGCGGAACTGGCCCTCGAAATCCAGGAGCCTCTGGTGCCCGACATAGGGCGCATAGGCCGTGTAATCCCCCGGGAAAGTAAAGGCGATTTGTTCGTTTTCTACCTGTATATTCTCTTTTTTGCGGGTGGTGAACCGGTAGGCCAGGCCGTCGTCGTAGAGGCGTACAATCAGTCCGTAGTCGCCGCGGAGGGTGAGCGTCAGCTCGTTGTAACGGTCGCTGATTTCGCTTTTCTTGTAAAAGGGCGAGGCGATTCGTTCGTCTGCGGCGGTTTTCTTCACCCGGGTGACTTTGGGATTGGCGCCCAGCACTTCGCCGCCTGCCAGTTTCATGCCCACGGGCGAGGGGGCGAGGAGCGTTTGGCCGTCGGCGGCCAGTGAAATGCGGATGTCGGAACCCGTGGCGACGGTAGCCTGGAGCGTGCCGTCGGGTGATGTGAGCGTGTAGTTTTTCTGCGCCATGAGCGGCAGCGCGCATGCCGTGCAGAGGAACACCAGTAGGGGTTTTAAGGTCATAGAAAGTTGTGAGTTAATGAATTATTAGCTTGCATGCCAAAGATAGTAAATCTTGCGGAAATAACGTGCGGGTGGATGGGAAAAACTGTCGCATGCGAAGCAAAATCACGGGTATGACCTCCGGCAAGCGGCGGCGTGATGCTCCGGCTACCGTCTTTTCGGGGCGACCTGCTCGCGGTATTCCGAGGGGGTGATGCCCTTGAGCTGCCTGAACGTACGCGAAACGTTCTTTATGTCGGAGAATCCCAGTTCCGCGGCCGCTTCGGAAACGCTCAAGCCCTCGCACAGCAGCTGCATCATCTTTTCGATGCGCACCTGGATGATGTAGTCGTAGATCGAAGTGCCCATTCCCTTTTTGAACCGGGTTTCGAGCAGCCGGCGCGACAGGGGCACCAGTTTCACGAGGTCGTCGACCGTGATTTTCTGGCTGATGTTCTCATGGATGTGCTGCAGCACCTTGGCGATATGCGGGTCGTTGTTGGCATAAATGTCGGTCGACTGCCGCGTGACGATGTGCGTCGGCATCACCATGACATCCTCCCATTCCGCTTCGGGATTGCGAATCAGGCGGTCGATCAGGCGCGCTACCTCATAGCCGCCCTGTTCGACGCCCTGGTTGAGCGAAGAGAGGTTGGGAATCGAAAGTTTGCAAATCGTTTCGTCGTTGTCGACGCCCAGAATGGCGATGTCGTTCGGGATACGTGAATTTCCCCCCCCCTCGATCTGCAGGCACGCTTCCGTGATATGGTATGCCTGGTTATCGTCACACGCCATAATCGCCACCGGTTTGGGCAGCGACTGCAGCCATGTGATGAGCTGCGCCGTGTCGTAATACCAGAGGTCGTTCTGGGCGCCGCTGCGCAGCGACGAGAAGGTGAAATCGGGATTGGCGGCCTCGACGGTTTCGCGGAACCCCTGGCACCGTTCGTCCGAGAAGTCGATGCCCCGCGTGCCGTAAAATGCGAAATTACGGAAACCTTTCTGCAGGAAGTATTCGGCGGCCATTTTCCCGGCGAGGTAGTGCGGGCCGGTGATGTTGGGAATCGTCGTAAAACGCTTCTTGAAGTCCTGCGCCACAGCGATAATCCCGTTTTCGCGGAACAGCCCGACGTTGTCGGTGTTGTAGAACTGGCCGATCACGGCGTCGGCCTTCATGCGCCTGGCCCACTCGACGACGGCTTCGATTCCGAATTTGTCGCGTATCGACAGCGGCAGGCGGCACAGGCTCCACGCCTGTCCCGTGTCGTGCGCATAGCGGGCCATACCGAGCAGGAGCTCCCGGGCGTAGGCTTCGGAGAAATCCGTCAGAAAGATTACACGTGCCATAAATCGGTTTGTGGGGTCGGTTCGTGTGTAAAGATAGCTTTTTTTTCGGGAATACGGATAATCCGCCGATTTTTTCGGCGGCTGCGCGGCTGCTTTCGATGCGCGGCTGCTTTCGATGCACGGCTGCGGAAATGAAGGTTCTGCGCAATATGAGGATGTAAAAGCGCAAATAGCCGCAGTGCGGATTCATCTCTTCTCTTATATTTGTATGACCTAAACTGCGACCGGCTTCGAAACTGCGGAGATGCGGCGTCCGGGGTTGCAATATTGCCCCCGAATACCTATCTTTGATACAATGCTTTCCGGACGGGGCGCATACACCGACAACTGCTATGACCAAGAACCTGACTTTACTTTTGCTGGCCCTTGCGGCTATCTCCTGTGCGCCGCGCTCCGCCGACCCCGTCGATTATGTGAACCCGTTCATCGGCACCGGATTCCACGGACACACCTATCCGGGGGCCACCACGCCTTTCGGCATGGTGCAGTTGAGCCCCGATACCCGTGCCGGCAACTGGGACGCCTGCGCGGGATACCATTACGACGATACGACCATCGACGGCTTTTCGCATACCCATTTGAGCGGTACCGGATGCGCTGATTTGGCCGACATCCTTTTCCATCCGACCACGCGCGAAATCGTGCTGCACGACGAACAGTGCATCCTGCAACCCTATTTCTTTTCACATAAGGACGAACGGGCTTCGTGCGGCTATTATGCCGTGTCCCTGCCCGGCGAAGAGATCGGGGTGGAGCTGACCGCAGCGCCCCGTACGGGCGTCCATCGCTATACGTTCAGCGGCAAAGGCCCCCGGCAGGTGGTCGTCGACCTGATGCACACAATCACCGAAGAGCACGTCGACATGCACAGCCTGCGGCAGGAGGGGCCTGCGGAGCTCTCCGGCATGCGCCGCACGCAGGGCTGGGTGCCCGACCAGTATGTCTTTTTCTCGGCCCGTTTCTCGGAGCCCTTTGCCGGCGTGCAGCTGCTCGGCGACAAACAGGCGGTGCTGACCTTTGCCCCGGACGTGCGGACGCTCACGATTGCCGTCGGCCTGTCGTCGGTCAGCGTCGGCAATGCCCGCGTGAACAGCCTTGCCGAGGTCCCCGAGCTGGATTTCGATGCCGTGCACGGACGTGCCGTCGGACTGTGGCGCGAGGCGCTGGGCGACATCGTCGTCCAGGGCGGGTCGCGCGACGAACTGACCAACTTCTATACAGCGCAGTACCATACCAAGCTGACGCCCAACCTGATGAGCGACGTCAACGGCGAGTACCGCCGCCACGACCAGTCCATCGCGCGGATGCCCGAGGGGGAGTCTTATTATTCGACCTTCTCGCTGTGGGATACGTTCCGGGCCTGGAACCCGTTGCAGACGCTGGTCGATACCGCGCTGGTAAACGACATGATACGCAGCATGCTCGATATGTACGACGTCACGGGCGAACTTCCGATTTGGCCGCTCGCTTCGGGTGAAACGGGGACGATGATCGGATACCATGCCGCGTCGGTCATCGCCGACGCCTACCTGAAAGGCATCCGCGGCTATGATGCCGAAAAGGCGCTCGACGCGATGATTCGTTCGTCGAACATCAACAAAAAAGGTTCGGACTACTACGTCGCGCAAGGGTTCATCCCGTCGAATATCAAACGCGAGTCGGTTTCCTGCGCCCTGGAATACGCCTACGACGACTGGGCCATCGCCCGCATGGCGCAGGCGATGGGCCGCGACGCCGTTTTCGAGGAGTACGCCCGGCGGGCGCTCAACTACGTCAATGTCTTCGACGGCTCGACCTGCTTCTTCCGCGGGCGCCGGTCGGACGGCAACTGGTCGACGCCTTTCGAAGAGTTCGCCACGGGCCGCGACTACACCGAGGCTACGCCGTGGCATTACCGCTTTTTCGTGCCGCACGACGTGAACGGCCTCATACAGCTCTTCGGCAGCCGCGAGGCGTTCGTCCGCGAATTGGACAGGCTCTTTACGCTCGAATCGGACCAAATGCAGCTGGACGTGGGCGATGTCACGGGCTTGATGGGCCAGTATGCCCACGGCAACGAACCCAGCCATCACATGGCCTATCTCTATAATTACGTGGGGCAGCCGTGGAAAACGCAGGAGCTGACGCGCCGCCTGCTGCACGAAATGTACGCCCCCACGCCCGCGGGCATCATCGGCAACGAGGACTGCGGCCAGATGTCGGCGTGGTACGTCTTCTCCAGCCTCGGATTCTATCCCGTTTGTCCGGGCTCGAACGAATTCGCCCTGACCGCGCCCCAGTTCCCGCAGGCCACCGTCCGGCTGGCCAACGGCCGTACGCTGACCGTGACGGCCAATAACCCGCGCCGCAATGTCTATATTGCTGCCGTGACGCTCGACGGCGAGCCTGTCGAGGAGAATTTCATCACTTACGACCGCTTGATGCAGGGCGGCGAACTGCACTTTACGCTCCAGCCCCGTCCCGATTACGACCGCGGCACGGATGCCGCAGCGGAGCCCTATTCGCTGACCGACGGGCAGGTGGTTTCGATTCCCTATACCACGCAGGACGTCAGCCTGTTCACCGAGCCCGTCGCCGTCGGGATCGCGACTGCGACCGCCGGGGCCGAAATACGCTATACGCTCGACGGTACGGATCCGGATGAAAGTTCGGCGCTTTATACCGGCCCTGTCCTGGTCGACCGTTCGCTGACGCTCAAGGCACGGGGATTCAAACCCGGTGCCGCCCCGAGCCGTACGCTGACGCTCGATGCCGAGAAGGCCGTGTTCCGGGAAGGGATCTCCCGGGACGGGTTGGCATCGCATCCGGGCGTTGCCTATACCTATTATGAAAGCGTCTTTTCGTGCGTGGACGAGATTCGGAAAGGAAAACACGTCTCTTCCGGAACGATGCCTGCGCCGTCGATAGCAAATGCCCCGCAGGAAGACCACTTCGGCTATATTTTCAACGGATATATCGACATCCCGGTGCGGGGCGTGTGGGAGTTCACGACCAAGAGCGACGACGGCAGCGTGCTCGTGATCGGCGGCCGCAAGGTGGTCGACAACGACGGTTCGCACGCTTCGGTGGCGGCGACGGGGCGTGTGGCGCTCGAAGCCGGATTGCACCCTTATACGCTGCTCTATTTCGAGGATTACGAGGGACAGGATTTGTCGTGGGGGTGGAAAGCGCCCGGTGCGGCGGATTTCGAGGCGATTCCCGAGGCGAACCTGTGCGTGCCGGTCGGCCTTGCTTTCCCGATTGATTAAAACCATAAAGGTATGAAACGACTATTCCATCTGTTTGCTGCGGCGGTTGCGTTCACCGCCTGCGGTTCGGCTCCGACGCTGAACGTCATGACGTTCAACATGCGTTACGACAATCCCGAGGACGGGGAGAACAACTGGCGTTTCCGCCGCGAGCGGGCTGCCGAAGTGATTGTGTCGCACGATATCGACGTTTTCGGCACGCAGGAACTCCTTGTCAACCAGTTCAACGACCTCAAGAAGCTGCTGCCCGGTTATGCAGCGGTGGGCGTGGGCCGCGAGGACGGCGCCGAGGCGGGCGAATTCAGCGCCGTGTTCTTCAAACGCGACCGCTTCACACCCCTCGAATCGGGAACGTTCTGGTTGAGCGAAACGCCCGAAGTGGCCGGTTCGAGAGGCTGGGACGGCGCCTGCGAACGCGTGGCGACGTGGGTGGTGCTGCGCGACAAATCGGGCCGGGAGTTCCTGTTCATCAACACCCACCTCGACCATGTGGGACAGGTGGCCCGCGACGAGGGCGTGAGCCTGCTGATGAAACGCATCGGCTCCCTGCGCGGGGAGCGTCCCGTGATTTTGACGGGCGACTTCAACTCCGAGCCCGGCTCGTCGGTCGTGGCCCATGTGCAGAAAGACGGCGTGCTGCGCGACGTGAAGGCGGTTGCGCCCCTGAAGCTCGGCACGGCGTGGAGTTTCTCCGATTTCGGTCAGCTTCCCGAGGCGGAGCGCCCGCTGCTCGACTACATTTTCGTGAGCGGCGGCTTCGATGCCGACCGTTACGAAGTGCTGCCCGACACGCTTGGCGGCGGCTATGTTTCCGACCACGCACCCGTGATGGCCGTTGTTGAATTCGCAAGATAATACCGCATTATGGAAAAGATACTGAAAAGCTGGCTGCTGGTTGCGGCCCTGTGCATCTGCGCCACGGCTGCGGCCGAGCGCCCCATCCTGATTCATTCGCACAACGACTACTGCCGCCGTGCGCCGTTCTGGCAGGCTTATGCCCAGCAGGTTTATTCGATCGAGGCCGACGTGTTCCTGCACGACGGCAAACTGCTCGTAGGCCACGATGTCGAAGACCTTTCGCCCGACATGACTTTCGAAGCCCTGTATGTCGAGCCGCTGGTGACGCTCTTCAAACGCAACGGAGGACGCGCCTGGAAAGATTCCGACGAGCACCTGCAGCTGATGGTCGAGCTCAAATCGGAAACCGACCCCACGCTGCGGGCCGTTACTGCGCTGCTGGGCCGCTATCCGGAGGTGTTCGACCCGGCGGTGAACCCCGAGGCCGTGCGCATCGCCGTTACGGGACGTGTTCCCGAGCCTGCCGACTTTGCCAAATATCCCGCCTATGTCCGCTTCGACGGAGCGTGGGATGCCGATTATACGCCCGAGCAGCTCGAACGCATCGCCCTGGTGAGCGCCAACTTCCGGGACTATTCGCAGTGGAACGGCAAAGGCTCCATCATCCCGGCCGAGTGTGCGGCGATTGAGAAAATCATCGACCGCGCCCACGACTGGGGCAAACCGGTGCGTTTCTGGGGCGCTCCCGAAGGGACGACGGTCTATTATACGTTCTACGACATGGGCATCGACTATGTCAATACCGACCATCCCGAGGTGTGCGCCGGGTTCTTCGACGATTTCGGAAACAAGAATTTCCAGATCGGCGAGCGCCGCACGGCGGCATCCGGGGGCGTGACGGGTACCAAGCGCCTGGACAAGACCACACGCGACTTTCGGGGTTTCCAGAACGACAAACTGCAGCTCACGAAGGGTATCGACGTCTATACCCCGACTTACCGGAACGACGGCGGCAAGGGCCGGGTCAGGAACGTGATTTACCTAATCGGCGACGGCATGGGCCTGTCGCAGATCGTGGCGGCCTTTTATGCCAACAAGGGGTTGTCGACCTTGCAGATGAAGTATATCGGCCTGCAGCAGAACAATGCGCTGGACGCCTTTACGACCGACTCGGCAGCCGGCGGCAGCGCCCTTGCCACGGGCGAGCGCCACGATAACCGCCATATCGCGATGAGCGGCGCGGGCGAACCTTATCCCTCGTTGAGCGACTTTTTCCACGACAAGGGCCTGCCCGTGGGTGTCGTGACGCTCGGCAATGCGGTCGACGCCACGCCGACGGCTTTCTACGGCCACTCGGTCGAGCGCGACAATGCCGACGAGCTGACCCGCTGCCTGCTGGACGGCCGCATCGATTTGCTGTGCGGCAGCGGCATCCGAGAATTCACCCGCCGCAGCGACGGAGTGGACCTTGTCGGCGAATTGAAAAAACAGTATAACTTCGTCCGCTCGGTCGATGAGATCGGCGCGAAGCCGGGCAAGGTGATTTGCATCGACGAGGCGATGGACGATGCCGCCGAGGAGGTCAACCTCACGCTGCTGGCCGATGCCACGCGGGTTTCGATTGCCAAGTTGCGGGAGCGCGGCGACAAGGGCTTCTTCCTGATGGTCGAAGGGGCGAAAATCGACTATGCGGGCCACTCGCGCTGCCTGCCCGGCTCGATTATCGAAATGTTGAGTTTCGATTTGGCCGTCGCCGAAGCGCTGAAATTCGCCGATACGAACGGCGAAACGCTCGTCGTTGTCACCGCCGACCATGAAACGGGCGGGCTGGTGATAGTCGACGGCGACGAGCGCACGGGCCGGGTGATGGGCGTCTACATTTCCGACGACCATACGCCCGCCATGCTTCCGGTATTCGCATACGGCCCCGGGGCCGACAAATTCTGCGGTACGTATATGAATACGGAGATTGCCCGCAGAATCAAATCACTGATAAAATAAACCGTAAAGTATGATGCTACGCAAACGAATCGCGGCATTCATGTCGTTTGTCCTCGCTGCGGGGACGGCCGGGGCGCAGGATCTCCAGTCGGGGCCCTACAAGCTGCCTTACAAGAACACCTATGTGAAAGAGGTCTTCGTCGCCGAGAACGATTTCCGGACGGCGAAGCCCGAGCATATCAAACCCCGCTCGTTCGCCGAGGCGCGCAAGATACTCCCCGCACCGGTGTGGGAGGGGCATGAAAAGGAGGTCGAGATGTACTGGCATGCCTGGCAAATCGCCGTGGGCAACATCCGCCAGCCGCAGGAGGGTTCCGGTTTCGTGTCGCCCTACCTCGATATCGCCTACAACGGCAACATCTTCATGTGGGACGCTTCGTTCATGATGATGTTCGCCCGCTACGGTTACCGTTTTTTCCCGTTCCAGCGCACGCTGGACAACTTCTACGCCAAGCAGCATCCCGACGGCTTCATCTGCCGCGAGATACGGGCCGACGGCTCCGACTGCTTCGAGCGCTACGACCCGACTTCGACGGGCCCCAACCTGCTGCCGTGGGTCGAGCTGATGTATTACCGCCAGTTCGGCGACATCGACCGCCTGCACAAGGTTTTTCCGGCGCTGTGCGCCTATGCCAAGTGGTGGCGCCTGAACCGTACGTGGCCCGATGGCACTTACTGGTCGAGCGGGTGGGGCACCGGCATGGACAACATGCCGCGTGTGAAACCGCAGTACAACCAGATTTTCTCGCACGGCCATATGGTGTGGCTCGATACCAACCTGCAGCAGATGCTGGTCGACGAGTCGCTGCTCAACATCGGCTTCTACATCGAGCGCTGGCAGGAAATCGAGGATATGGAGGACGAGATGAAGCAGTTGCGCGCCTATGTCAACGAGCACCTCTGGGACGAGCAGGCCGGGTTTCTCTACGACCGCTACGGCGACGGATCGCTTTGCGCGACCAAGGGCATCGGCGCTTTCTGGGCCCTGCAGGCCGATGCGCTCGGCAAGGAGCGGATGGATCGCCTGGTGGCCCACCTGAACGACACGACCGAATTCGACCGCCCGCACCGCGTGCCGTCGTTATCGGCCGACCATCCCAAATACAACCCGCTGGGCCGTTACTGGCAGGGCGGGGTATGGCCCGGTGCGAATTACATGGTCATCGACGGCCTCTACCGCAAAGGGTATCATGACCTTGCCCGCGAAGTGGCGGAAAACCATTATGCCGCCGTGTTCGAGGTGTGGAAGAATACAGGGACTTTCTGGGAGTATTACGCCCCCGAGAAAATCGAGCCCGGATTCATGGCCCGCAAGGATTTCGTGGGATGGACGGGACTGCCGCCCATCGCCGTGTTCATCGAATACATCCTCGGCGTGAAGTCGGATTATTCCGAGGGCCGCATCGTGTGGGACATTACCCATACCGAGGCCCACGGCATCGACCGCTATCCTTATGGCCCGGACGGCGTCGTAGGGCTGAAAGTCAAATCCCGCGCCTCGGCCGGCGACGTGCCCGCCGTGAGCGTTACGACCAATGTGCCGTTCGACCTGACGGTCGTGTGGGGCGACGGCGAGAGCCGCACGGTGCGCGTGGAGAAGAGCGGAAGCGTGAAACTGAACTGACGAATCAACCTGTTTATGAAAAAGATAACGACATTCATGTGCGCTGTCGCCCTGTGGTGCTCGGCGCAGGCGCAATCCCCCTTGCTGCATTTCGACGGGGAGGGGAAATTCAAAATCGCACACTTCACCGATGTGCACCTCGATTTGGGAACCCCCTACCGGCAGGCGCAGGCGGAGAAAACCATTGCACAGATGTGCTATATCCTCGACGGGGAGCGCCCCGACCTGGTCGTCTTCACGGGCGACGTGGTGACGGGCAAGCCTGCGGCCGACGCCTGGCACCGAGTGCTCGGCCCCGTTGCGGAGCGGAAACTGCCGTTCTGTGTGGTGCTGGGCAACCACGACGCCGAGCAGGATCTCACGCGGGCGGAAATCGGCCGTATCGTCACCTCGTATGCCGGGACGCTCAATACGCTGGACGGCGACGGCGAACTGGCCGACGTGGTGCTGGAAATCGGCGGTGCGAAGAGGCCTGCGGCGCTGCTTTACTGCCTCGATTCGCACGATTACTCGACCGTTCCGGCCATCGACGGTTACGGCTGGTTCACGCAGGAGCAGGTGCGCTGGTACCGTGACCGGAGTGCGGCCTATACCGCCGCCAACGGCGGACTGCCGCTTCCTGCGCTGGCCTTTTTCCACATCGCCCTGCCCGAATACGTCGCGGCGTGGCGTAATCCCGACAACACGCACATCGGCCGTGCCGCCGAGGACGAGTGTCCGGGCGAGCTGAATCCCGGCATGTTCGCGGCGATGGTCGAAAGCGGCGATGTGATGGGCACTTTCGTGGGCCACGACCACGACATCGACTATGTCGTGGCCGAAAAGGGCATCGCTCTCGGTTACGGTCGTTTTTCGGGCGACAATACGACCTACAACAACCTGCGCCCGGGTGTGCGCATACTGGTGCTGACCGAGGGGCAGCGCGGATTCGAGACGTGGATACACGAGCGCGACGGCCGAATCGTCGACCACGTGGAGTTCCGGGACGGCAAGGTTGCCAAAGTCAGAAATACCAATTGACGGGGCTATGAGAATAGGTGTGGATTTGGGCGGCACGAACGTGCGCGCCGGACTGGTGAAGAACGGCCGCATCGTGCGGCTGCTCTCCGAACCCTGCAAAGCCGACCGACCCGAAGGGGAGGTCGTGGATCATATCGCATCGCTTATCGGGGCGCTCATGACGCCCGAGGTTTCGCGAATCGGTATCGGCGTGCCGTCGGTGGTGGATGCGGACAAGGGCATCGTGTACGATGTGGTGGGAATCCCCTCGTGGCGCGAGGTCTACCTCAAAGAACTGCTCGAAAAGCGTTTCAGCGTGCCCGTGCACGTCAACAACGACTGCAACTGTTTTGCGCTGGGGGTCTGCCGCTTCGGTGAGGCCAGCGCATTCGGCGACGTGGTGTGCATTGCCCTCGGAACGGGTGTGGGTGCGGGCGTGGTGGTCGGGGGAAAACTCTACTGCGGCCGCAATACGGGCGCAGGGGAAATCGGCTGTATTCCCTACCTCGACCGCGATTACGAGTATTATTGCAGCAGCCGTTTCTTCGTGGGACACGGCACGACCGGCAAGGAGGCTTACGAGCGCGCCGTGGCGGGCGACCCCGGGGCGCTGGCGCTGTGGCACGAGTTCGGCGGGCATATAGGTCAGTTGGTGATGATGGTGCTCTACGCCTACGATCCCGAGGCGATTGTTTTCGGCGGAAGCATCGCCCAGGCCTTCGGGTTTTTCCGGGAGGCGATGTACGAGCAACTGAAACGGTTCCCGTATGCGAAAACCCTCGAAGGGCTTCATATCTGCTGTTCGTCGGTCGAGTATGTGGGCCTGCTCGGCGCCTCGGCCTGCGAATAACCGGAAGAACATTTTGTAAAGTCCGTTTTTTACCCTATTTTTACGGATGATGTTGTTGCGAATCCCCAAAGAAAAACGACCCTGATATGAAGAATCTTTTCCTCTTGTTCGCTTTATGCTCCACGCTGTCCGGCTGCGGTAAAGTGATTCCCGCCGACACCGAAATCGCCGTCGTGCCGAAGCCCGAACGCGTTACGGAGGGGCAAGGTGTGTTCCCCCTGACCGTTTCGACCCGGGTGGCGCTCTTGTTCGACGACGAGCGGCTGCCGTATGTGACCGCCGCACTCGACGAAGTGCTGACGCCTGTTTTCGGCAGGGGACTGGAAGTCCTGGAGGCCGACATCCCCGTTGCCGAAGCCGTGAATATCGTCCGCGACGAGGCGATGCCGGCGGACGCCTACCGGCTGGAGGTTGCCCCGGGGCGTGTGGATATCGTCGCCGGCGGCGCGCAGGGGGCATTCTACGCCGTGCAGACCCTGCGCCAGCTGATTCCCGTGGCGGCGTACGACGTGACGAACGTCCGGGCTGTGGAATTACCCGTCGTTACGATCGAGGACAAGCCGTGCCTGGGGTACCGGGGCATGATGCTCGACGTCTGCCGCCACTTCTTCACGGTCGACGAGGTGAAAGAGGCGATCGACCTGATGGCCATGCACAAACTCGACGTGTTCCACTGGCACCTTACCGATGACCAGGGCTGGCGTATCGAAATCAAAAAATACCCGAAGCTCACCGAGGTGGGCTCCGTGCGCAGACGGACGCTTATCGGCCGCGATCCGGGCGGCGAGTACGACGAGAACTGCAAATACGACGAAACGCCCTACGGCGGCTTCTATACGCAGGACGAGATTCGCGATGTCGTGGATTACGCCGCGAAACGGTTCATTACGGTGATTCCCGAGGTCGAGTTTCCCGGACATGCCGTGGGGGCTTTGGCCTCTTATCCGTGGCTGGGCTGCACGGGCGAGCAATATGAGGTGCGCCAAACGTGGGATATCGACGACCGCGTATTCTGCATCGGCAAGGAGTCGACGTTCGAATTCATCGAGGGCGTGCTCGAGGAGGTCGTGGCCCTGTTTCCGTCGGAGTACATTCATATCGGCGGCGACGAATGCCCCACGGTGATGTGGGAGAAGTGTCCGCACTGCAAGGCCCGTATGAAAGCCGAACGCCTCAAGCGTCCGCGCCAGTTGCAGAATTACGCCACGGCGCGCGTCGAAAAGTTCCTGAACGCCCACGGACGCCGCCTCATAGGCTGGGACGAAATCCTCGAGGGCGACGTCACCCCGACGGCGACCATCATGTCCTGGCGCGGCGCCAAGGGCGGCATCAAGGCTGCGAAACAGGGGAATTACGTCATCATGGCGCCCACGACGAACTGTTACCTGGATTATTACCAGACGCGCGACACCGCCGGGGAGCCGCTCTCCATCGGAGGCTACCTGCCCGTCGAGAAGGTATATGCGCTCGATCCGTATGAACAGCTGACTCCCGAGGAACAGGGCTATATCCTGGGTGTGCAGGCCAACCTGTGGACCGAGTATATCGCGACGTGGCCGCATGCGCAGTACATGCTTCTGCCGCGCTTGAGTGCGCTGGCCGAGGTGGGGTGGAGCCTCGACAGGAAGGATTACGGCGACTACCTGCGCCGTGTCCGCCGCCTTGTCAAGCTGTATGACGCATACGGATATAACTATGCTAAACATATTTTCGGAGAATAACCCGCTCCCCGAATACGGATAAAAGGCTGGCATTGCCAGCCTTTTTCGTGAGGCAGGGCGGTGCTGCGGGCACCCTTGATATTATCTCGGGATTTGCGCTGTGTGTTCGTAAATTTTTTCCTATCTTTGGAGGCAAAATAATGTACGGAGTATGGATTTGAAATACGTGCGGAGCGAATTGCTGAAGCTCTCTGATATTATAGAAGGCTGGAATACATGGCAGGAGGCAAGTGCCCTCGAACGAGATCTGGTGCTTGAAAAACTGCGGACTCTTTACGAGGCGGTACGTTTCGGCGCCGAAACGGAGGCCGTGGCGGCAGATGACGCCGGGGTGGAACCCGTGTCGGTGGGAGTGCCGGTCAGCATAGACCTGGGCGCGGCACTTACTTTCGATTCCCTGTCCGCAGACGAACCGGGGCCGGAGTTTTCTTCCGTGCCGGAGCCGGAACCCGAATTGGAAGCTGAACCCGAATCGGAGCCGGAGTCCGGACTGGAATCCGAACCTGAACCCGAGTCCGAGCCCGAACCCGAACCGGAGTCTGCACCCGAACCGGAGCCCGGATTTATGCCTGCCCCGAATGAATTTGCCGTGCCGGAAGTATCCGGACAATCCGTTGCGTCCGGCGAAACGTTGCCCGCAGAGATCGGAGTGCCGGCCGTGGAGGCCGCGACGCCGGAAACGGAACAATACCCGGAGCCCGAAGAACATTCGGAACAGGAGGAGCATCCGGAGCCGGCAGGGCAGGCGGAACCTGTTGCAGCCCCTGCGGAGCCTGCGAATCCGGAAACCGGGCCGGATGCGGTTCCCGAACCCGCTTCCGAACCTGCTGCTGTATCGGTTCCCGAATCGGCTTCCGAGCCTGTTTCCGAACCCGAGATACCGTCGGACAGCGCCGGGCCGGAAACGGCTGCCGAATCCGCACCGGAAAAAACTGCGGCCGAACCCCGGACGATAGCGCCGACACTGTTCGGACCGGAGGAGGAGACTATTCGTCACCGCCATAAGCAGCGGGTTATCATGTCGCTCTATGGGCCGGAAACCCCGGCTGCGAAACCGGCTCCGGCTGGAAAAATATCCGCCCCGGTCGAAAAACCGGTTGCGAGCAGCCCTATTGCGGAGCCGCAGTATGTGAGTGTTGCAAATACGACGGCTGTGCCTGAACCGGAGGCGGTTGCAGCTCCGGTTGCCGGGCCTGCGCCTGTCGCGGAAGAAGCATCCGCAGCGATGGAAGCGCCGTTCGCGATGTTGTGTGCCGGAAACCCTGCCGCGGCGGACGATGCCGACGAACCGGATTTCGAGGAGATTTCCCTTGCAAAGACGGAGGTGTCCGGCGCCGTGCTGGGCGACGTGATCAACCACGACGTCCAGACGCTGGCCGATACGATTGCGCCGCCGCGCGACGTGGCATCCGAGCTGCGGCGCAGCGAGCATGTCACCGACCTGCGCCGTGCCATCGGCATCAACGACAAATTCCTGATGATTCGCGATTTGTTCGGCGGCGACGCTGCGGCCTATGATGCCGCGATCGACAGGCTCAATGCTTTCGACGATTTCGACGACTGTATGATTTATATCGCCGAGAACTATGCGTGGAACGCCAATTCCGACGGCGCGAAATTCCTGATGGAGCTCCTCGAGCGCAAATTCGCATAGCTGCATGGCAAAGCTTTATATCGTACCCACGCCGATCGGCAACCTCGACGATATTACGCTCCGCGCGGTCAATGTCCTGCGCGAGGTGGATTTTATCCTTGCGGAGGATACGCGGACGACTTCGTTCCTGTTGAAACACCTCGGCATCGAGAAGAAACTCCATTCGCACCATAAGTTCAACGAGCACGCCACGGTCAGGATGGTGGCCGAATCGATTGCCGCCGGGCGCAATGCGGCCCTCGTGTCGGATGCCGGCACACCCGGCATTTCCGATCCGGGGTTCCTGCTCGTGCGGACTTGCGTCGAGGCGGGCATCGAGGTCGAAACCCTGCCCGGGGCCACGGCGCTGGTTCCGGCCTTGGTGCAGAGCGGCTTTCCCTGCGACCGGTTTTGTTTCGAGGGCTTCCTGCCCCAGAAAAAAGGCCGGGCGAAGCAGTTGCAGTCGCTGGCGGACGAGGAGCGGACGATGATTTTCTACGAATCGCCCTACCGGGTCGTGAAGTGCCTCGAGCAGTTTGCCGAAGTTTTCGGGCCGCAGCGCCGGGTGTCGGTGTCGCGCGAACTGACCAAAAAATTCGAACAAACCGTACGCGGAACCGTCGCCGAAGTGCTGGAGCATTTCCGTACGACGGAGCCCAAAGGCGAATTCGTGATCGTGCTGGCCGGGAAACCCAAATCCAAGCGGGAAATGCCGGCGGACGACGAGTAACGGATAACGATTATGGAGAACAACAACGATACGCATAAGGTAAAACGCTCTTTCTCGGCCTGGGTCGGGGAGATGCGCGAGTTCCTCAAGGGGCGGTTTAGCCTCGACGAGGATAAGGCGCAGCGCGACGAGGTCGTGGCTGCCATCAGCAAGGGTGTGGAATTCCGCGGGGTCAACCTGTGGGTGCTGATTTTCGCGACGATGATTGCGTCGCTGGGACTGAACGTCAATTCGGCCGCCGTGATTATCGGCGCCATGCTTATTTCCCCGATTATGGGGCCGATTATGGGCGTCGGACTTTCGCTGGGCATCAACGATTTCGAACTGCTGAAAAAGTCGCTGCGCAACTACGCGCTGATGTTCATCGTGGCAATCATCACTTCGACGGTCTATTTCCTCGTGTCGCCCCTTTCGTCGAACAGCAGCGAGCTGCTGGCCCGCACCGTACCGACGACCTACGACGTGCTGATTGCCCTGTTCGGCGGTCTGGCGGGCATCGTGGCGCAGACGCGGCAGGATCGGACTTCGACCGTTATCCCGGGCGTGGCGATTGCCACGGCGCTGATTCCGCCCCTCTGCACGGCGGGATTCGGTCTGGCTACCGGGCAGATAAAGTTTTTCATCGGCGCGTTCTACCTCTTCTTCATCAACTCGGTGTTCATCGCGCTGGCGACCTACGCCATGGTGCGTTTTCTCCAATACGAGAAAAAGGCCTTTATGGATAAGGTGCGCGAACGCAACGTCAAACGCCTGATGATGGCAATTACGCTGGTTACCTTCATCCCGAGCGTTATCATCGGATTTCATATGGTGCGGGTGTCGCTGTTCGAAGCCGTGGCCGACAAATATGTTTCGCAGGTTTTCAACTTCCCGCACACGCGTGTGATTGAGTGCAACAAGCATTATGCGCACCGCGGACATCCCTCGCAGATCGAACTGCTGTTGGTGGGCGAGCCGCTCGACGACGAGGTCATCGAGAATGCCCGCGCCCAGATGCGGGGCTTCGGCCTCGAAAAGGCCGAACTGGTCGTCCGGCAGGCCAACACGGCGGACAAAATCGACGTGGCGTCGCTGCAGCAGAGTTACCTCGAGTTGCTGGAGGAGAAGAACAAACGGATCGGCGAGATGGCGACCCAGCTCAAACGCTACCGCGTCACCAATGTCGAGGTGGACGATATTTCGCGCGAAGTGGGGGCCATGATGGAGAACATCGAGGCCATTTCGCTGATGAAAGGCATTACGTTCGACATCGCCGGTACGCCCCGGGATACGACCCTGGTCTGTGTGGTCACGCCGAAGGTTCCCACCGACTCGATCGACCGGACGACGTTGACGCGCTGGCTGCGGATACGCACCAAGGTGGATAACGTGAAACTTTTCGTCGAACCGTAACCGATTTGTCGGATGAAACGTGCAGAGCTGAATTTCGTACAGAGAGTGTGGTTGGAGGCCTTATGGCTCGGAGCCCGTTTTTTCGCCGTATTGCCGTACTGGTTCAAATACTACATCGTCGAGAACCTGCTCTTTTTCCTGTTGTACTACTGCCTGCGTTACCGCATGAAGGTCGTGGACGCCAACCTGCGGAATTCGTTCCCCGGGAAGAGCGAGGGGGAGCGGATTGCTATCCGCCGCAATTTCTACCGTACGCTGGCCGAAATATTCGTCGATACGGTCAATATGGCCCACATGGGCGAGGAGAAAGCCCGCACGGTGCTTACGGTGAAAGGGTTCGACGAACATTACCGAAAAGTGCACGGCCGCGACTGGATTGCCATGACGGCCCATTTCGGCTGCTGGGAATATTGCTCTTACTGGGGGCTTTACGAACGCTCGCAGATGCTTGTGGCCGTTTACCATCCGCTGCGCAGCAAAGTGATGGAACACCTCTACCAGCGTCTGCGCAACTACGAGAATTCGATGACCGTGGCGATGAAGGATTCGCTGCGCTTTTACCTGCGTAACCGGGAGCACGGCGTCGACGGCAAGAACCTCGTGATGGGGCTTATCGCCGACCAGAATCCGCCGCGCCGTCCCGACAGCCACTGGTTCCGTTTCCTCAACCAGGACACGATTTTCTTCGACGGCGGGGAGAAACTGGCGCTGCGCTGCCACCTGCCGGTCTATTTCGTCAAGATGGAGCGCCTGCAGCGGGGACGCTACCAGATGTCGTTCGAACCGATATACGACGGCGAGGAGCAGGTCGCCGAATACGAAATTACGGAGCGTTACGTCCGGCGGCTGGAGGCAATGATTTGCGAATGCCCTGAGCTGTGGATGTGGTCGCACCGCCGCTGGAAACACAAACGCACAAATGTCGGTCGCTAAAATCGTCATACTCAACTGGAACGGTGCGGAGCACCTGCGCCGTTTCCTGCCCAGCGTCGTCGCACACGCCCCCGAAGGGGTCGGAATCGTGGTTGCGGACAACGGGTCGACGGACGATTCGCTGTCGGTGCTGGCGACGGAGTTTCCCTCCGTCACGGTGCTGCGTATGGATGCCAACTACGGGTTTGCCGGCGGTTACAACCGTGCTTTGGCGCAGGTCGAGGCCGATTACTACCTGCTGCTTAACTCCGATGTAGAAACGCCTGCGGGGTGGATCGCCCCGCTGCTCGAGGTGCTTGAGCGGGAACCCGATGTGGCCGTGGTGTCCCCGAAGCTGATTTCGTGGGCCGACCGTGAGAAGTTCGAATATGCGGGCGCCTCGGGCGGGTTCATCGATTTCCTGGGCTATCCCTTTTGCCGCGGCCGTATCCTGAAGTGTGTCGAAACCGACACGGGACAGTACGACGATGCCCGGGATGTTTTCTGGGTCAGCGGCGCCGCATTCTGCTGCCGGGCCGATGTTTTCCACGCATTGGGTGGATTCGACGCCGATTTCTTCGCCCACATGGAGGAGATTGACCTCTGCTGGCGCATGCAGCTCGCCGGCTACCGGGTACGGGTCGTGCCGCAGAGTACGGTCTACCATCTCGGCGGCGGCACCCTGACCACCGATTCCCCGGCCAAGGTTTTTTACAACCACCGCAATAACCTGGCGATGCTTTACAAATGTTCGACTTCGTGGCAGCGTGTCGTGGTGGCTGCGACGCGGCCCGTGTTGGATTTCGCGGCGGCGCTGTCGTATCTGGCGCAGGGACGGGCCGATAATTTCCGGGCCGTATTCCGTGCCTGGCGGGATTTCCTGAAATGGCATCCCGCCATGAACCGCAAGCGCCGTTTCATCCGGCAGAGCCGTGTCGTCCGCACGTCGGACAAAATCTATCCGGGCTCCATCCTGCTTCGCTACCTTTTCGGCCGGCGGACTTTCGGGCGGATGATGTAGGGTATTCCGTTAAATTCGCAAAATCGGAAAAGTCCGTTAATTTTGCAGGGGATACCTTTGCTGCGAGATGAAGAACAAACCAGCCACGACAGACGATTACCAGCGGCGTATCAACGTCGTCGTCGAATACATCCGCACCCACCTGGACGGGAATATCGACCTGCGCACGCTGGCCGAGGTGTCCTCCTTTTCGCCCTGCCATTTCCACCGTATCGTTTCGGCGTTCCTGGGCGAGCCCGTCGGGGAGTTCATTGTCCGCACGCGCATCGAAACGGCGGCCCGGCTGCTGCGTTACAGCGACCTGCCGGTTTCGGAGATCGCCTACCGCGTGGGCTACGACGCCCCGTCGTCGCTGACCAAGGCTTTCGGGCGGTTTTTCGGCATCTCGCCCACAGAGTACCGAACCGCTAAAATCTTTCCGCCCATGAGTACAGTCATGCCGCAGGCCGCCGAAGTCCGGTTGTCGAAACCCAAAATCCGGGAAATTCCCGAAAAGCCCGTCGCCTATATCCGTGCGCAGGGAAATTACAGTAAAGTCGATTACTGCGACAGCTTCGCTGCCCTGTGGCGGTATGTCAAGGAGTACAAACTCTTTTCCGCAGGCATCGAAAATATCGTCGTCTACCATAACGACCCCGATATTTCGAAAGCCGACGACCTGCGCTGCGACGTATGTCTGGTCGTCCCGAAAGGCCCGGTCGCTGCGGGGCCTGTCGGCGTGAAAACGGTCGGCGGAGGCCGCTATGCCGTCTTCACCTATACGGGCCCCTACTCGGGGCTGGGTGGCGCCTATCGCAAAATCTGCCGCGAATGGCTGCCCGACAGCGGGTGCGAACTGCGCGACAGCCCCTGTTTCGAGAAGTACCTCAATAATCCCGACCGGGTTCCCGCCGGGAAACTGAAGACCGAAATCTACATACCGGTAAAGTGACAGGCCTCCGGATAAAAAGGGAGCTTTTTCATGAAAGCTCCCTTTTTAATGCCGGTATCGCCCGGGAATGCCGCCTGCCGAACCATAGGCCGCCCGTACGCATTCGTGTCTTGCTTCCGGCTGCGTGGCCTCTTCTGGAGAAAAACAAAAAACCGCCCCGGTGGGGCGGTTCCTGTTTGCAGGGCGGAAGCCTGCTATTTGTTAATTTTGGCCCATGAATCCTTGAGTGTTACCGTGCGGTTGAATACCGGGTGTTCGGGCGTCGAGTCGGTGTCGGGGCAGAAGTAGCCCACACGCTCGAACTGCACGGCCTGGCCGACGGGAATATCGCGCAGCGACGGTTCGAGGTAACCTTTGATGCAGACCATCGAATTGGGATTGAGGTTGTCTTCCCAGGTCTGCCCCTCCTCGACGTCGTCGGGATTCTCCTTGGTGAAAAGCGGGTTGAACAGGCGGATTTCAGCCTCCACGGCATCCTTGGCGGAAACCCAGTGGATGACGCCTTTCACGCGGCGGCCGTCGCTCGACGAGCCTTCGCCCGACATCGGGTCGTAGGTGCATCGCAGCTCGGTGATGTTGCCTTCGGCGTCCTTTACGACCTCCTCGCACTTGATAAGGTACGAATAGCGCAGGCGCACTTCGCCGCCCGGCGCGAGGCGGAAGAACTTCTTGGGGGGCTCCTCCATGAAGTCGTCGCGCTCGATGTAAATCACTTTCGAGAACGGAACCTGACGGGTGCCGGCCGCTTCGTTTTCGGGATTGTTGATTGCCGTGAACATTTCGGTCTTGCCCTCCTCGTAGTTGGTGATGACCACTTTGAGCGGATTCAGCACGGCCATGCGGCGTTCGGCGACCTTGTTCAGGTCTTCGCGCACGCAGTACTCCAGCTTGCCCAGGTCGATTACGTTGTCGCGCTTGGCCACGCCCACCATTTCGGCGAAGTTGCGCACCGAGGCCGGGGTGTAACCTTTGCGGCGCAGGGCGCAGATTGTCGGCATGCGGGGATCGTCCCAGCCCATCACGGCGCCTTCCTGGACGAGTTTCAGTAGTTTGCGCTTCGACATCATCGTGTAGGTGAGGTTCAGGCGCGCGAATTCGTATTGGTGCGAGGGGAAAATCTCCAGCGCCTGGATGAACCAGTCGTAGAGCGGGCGGTGCACGTCGAATTCGAGCGTGCATATCGAATGGGTGATTTTTTCAATCGAGTCGCTCTGGCCGTGGGCGTAGTCGTACATCGGGTAGATGCACCACTTGTCGCCCGTACGGTGGTGTTCGGCGTGGATGATGCGGTACATAATCGGGTCACGGAAGAGCATGTTGGGGTGCGCCATGTCGATTTTGGCGCGCAGCACCTTCGCCCCGTCGGGGAATTCGCCGTTCTTCATGCGCACGAACAGGTCGAGGTTCTCCTCCACCGAACGGTCGCGCCACGGCGACGGGGTGCCCGGCACGGATACCGTGCCGCGGTTCTCGCGGATTTGCTCCTGCGTCTGGTCGTCGACGTAGGCCAGCCCCTTTTTGATCAGGACGACGGCCCAGTCGTAGAGCTGGTCGAAATAATCCGACGCGTAGCGCTCGACGGCCCAGTCGAAACCGAGCCATCGGATGTCGCGTTTGATCGAGTCGACGTACTCTACGTCCTCCTTGACCGGATTCGTGTCGTCGAAGCGCAGGTTGCATTTGCCGCCGTATTTTTTCGCCAGCCCGAAGTTGATGCAGATGCTCTTGGCGTGGCCTATGTGCAGGTAGCCGTTCGGCTCGGGCGGGAAACGGGTCTGTACGCGCGTTTCGCCTTTTGCGATGGACTCTTCGATGATTTCTTCGAGGAAGTTCAGCGACTTCTCCCGTGTTTCGTTTGTTTCGCTTGCCATATCTGTTATTTTTTATGATTCTTGCTGTTGTATGCGGTCTTTAAGAACCGCACGGCTACTTCGAGTTTCTGTTGGGAGCCGAGCCCCGTGCCGTCGTAATGGGTTACGAATTCGGCCTTGACGCGTACCGTATCCTTGAAAAACCACTTGGCGTAGGAGAGCGAAGCCCGGTTGTAGACGTTCTTGTCCGTGCGGAAAAAACTCTCTCCGGGGTACAGTTCGCGTCCGTAGGGAATATAGGTCGTCGTTCCGTCTTCGTTGTCGATGGTGTGGCCCCCGAAGAACGGGTTCAGGTTGTTGCCGAAATAGAGCCGCTCGTCGAGGGTGAAGCCCCAGCGGCTCATCTTGAAGCCGAACTCGCCCATGCGCGGCGTTTCCCACGAATGTCCGAAACTGCGGTCGCGCTGTGCCGACTGCAACAGTCCCAGCCTGATGTCGAAGTCGAAAAAGGCGCTGAATTTCACGCCCACGGCCGGGTTGAGCAGGAATGCGTCCACGACGTTCTCGAGTTGCGCCCCTTTCTGTCCCGCGAAGTGGAACATCGAGAAGTTGTAGCCGTAATAGAAATATTTGAGGTAATGGCGTCCGGAACTCAATATGCGGAACTTTTCGCGCGAATTTTCCGAATACATGCCCTCCCAGTCGCAGATGAACTCGACATACGACGGCCCCGAGTTGTATTGCGCCAGCACGCCGTTCATGCGGTTGTGGATGAATTTGTGGGAATCGGTGAAAAACGCCGTCGAATAATCGTCGCTGTGGGTCATGTCGCGGGTGAAGATACCGGCCACGGCTTTGACCTTGGGGGTGAGGAACTGGTAGTAGACGATGGGTTTTACGTCGGAAAGGAACCCGGAGTTTTTCTCCCCGAAGTTCTGGAGCATGTCGACGCCGAATACCAGCGTGTTCTTTTCTTCCCAGCGCACCCCGATTTTGGGAATCAGGCGTGCTGCGAAGTCGGTGCCGGACTCGATGTCCAGCCCCGGCACCGCGAACGTGTTGTTGCCGAACTCCTTGTTGTCGAAATACATATCGAAGTCGGCCCCGACTATGATTTCCTGCGCATGGCCTGCGGCGACGGAAGCGACGAAAGCCAACGATAAAACGAGTCGAAATAGTTTCATAAAATGATTTTTGAATCAACTGACAAAAGTAGGGAAAAGATTTTAAAAATGTCTAATTTTGCAGCACTAATAGAGAACTTATGCGCAAAATCACCAACGAAGAGCTCGGCCGACCCACGGCCGGGGAGTTTGCCGCGATGGAGAAGATGCCCGTTGCGGTGGTGCTGGACAACGTCCGTTCGCTGCAGAACGTGGGGGCTTTCTTCCGTACGGGCGACGCCTTTGCCGTGGAGCGTATCGCCCTGTGCGGCATAACCGCCACACCGCCTAACCGCGACATCCACAAGACGGCGCTCGGCGCCGAGCTGACCGTGCCGTGGACTTATTATCAAACGACGGAGGAATGCATCGCCCGCCTGCGCGGCGACGGCTACCGGGTCTATGCCGTCGAGCAGGTCGAAGGGGCCGTGATGCTCGATGCGTTCCGGGCCGAGCCGGGCGTGAAATACGCACTGGTGTTCGGCAACGAGGTGATGGGAGTGGGGCAGCAGGCCGTGGATATGTGCCACGGCGCAATCGAGATTCCGCAGGCCGGGACGAAACATTCGATTAACGTGTCGGTTTCGGGCGGGGTCGTCCTGTGGAGTTTTTTCTGCCGGCTCCGGCCGAAACGGTGACTTTACTGCGGGGAAAGCAGCGGCCCCGGCAGGCTGCGTTTCGGCAAAGTACAAATAAATTTGGCTTTGCGCCCGGCTTGCGCTATCTTTGCGCCGGTTTACAAGTGAACGAACGTAAGTCTTCCTTTTTTAGGAAGGTTTGGAGGGATTGTCGATATGGAGCCGGTGCACCAGCGCCGCAATACGAATCCGATGGGTTCCGTACCGAAGCCTT
The DNA here is from genome assembly GCF_902388705.1 of uncultured Alistipes sp. GTDB lineage: Bacteria > Bacteroidota > Bacteroidia > Bacteroidales > Rikenellaceae > Alistipes. Next base: position 51,753 of record NZ_CABMQJ010000007.1, on the reverse strand, counting down.
GCGAACAGTTGAAAATGTTGAATAATCCATCGGATTCATATTAAAAATTATGTCTGTAGAAAGTACTGTCAGGGCTGTGACGACCTACCGTCTGACGGAGATGAAGCAGCGGGGCGAGAAGATTGCCATGCTGACCTCGTACGATTATTCGATGGCGAAAATCGTCGATGCCGCCGGTATCGACGTGATTCTCGTCGGCGACTCGGCGGCCAACGTGATGGCCGGCTATGAAACCACGCTTCCCATTACCCTCAATATGATGATTTACCACGCCCGCTCGGTCGTACGCGCCGTCAACCGGGCTCTGGTGGTCGTCGACCTGCCTTTCGGAACCTATCAGGGCAATTCCAAAGTGGCGCTCGACTCGGCTGTTCGCATCATGAAAGAAACCGAAGCCGACGCCGTGAAAATCGAGGGCGGCGAGGAGATTCTCGAATCGGTCAACCGGATTCTTTCGGCCGGCATTCCGGTCATGGGACACCTCGGACTGACGCCCCAGTCGATTCATAAATTCGGTACGTACAGCGTCCGCGCCAAGGAGGAGGCCGAAGCCGCCAAACTCGTGCGTGACGCACGCCTTTTGAGCGACGCAGGGTGCTTCGGCATCGTGCTCGAAAAGATTCCGGCGGCGCTGGCCACACGCGTGACGCAGGAGATTCCGGTTCCCACGATCGGCATCGGCGCCGGCAACGGCTGCGACGGGCAGGTGTTGGTGATTCACGATATGCTGGGCATTAACAAAGGGTTTTCGCCCCGCTTCCTGCGCCGCTATGCCGACCTGCACGAGGTGATGACGGGCGCCGTGACGCAATATATCAAGGATGTCAAGGACTGCGACTTCCCCAACGAGAAAGAGCAGTACTGATTCTGTTTTACGGAATGTATGTCCGGAACGTTGCGTTCCGGACTTTTTTTGTCCTTTGATAAAATGTTGATAAAAAAATCACCGGAAAGGTCCGGATTTTAGGCCGTTTCGAAAAAAATGATTACTTTTGCGAGCAACAAAAATCCACGTTCATTATGTCTTTTATCAACGAAAGGGTTCAGCCCGAAGGACTTACGTTCGACGATGTGCTGCTTGTACCCGCCTATTCGGAAGTGTTGCCGCGAGAGGTCAGTATCCAGACCCGGTTTTCGCGAAATATCAAACTCAACATCCCTATTGTGTCCGCTGCTATGGACACGGTTACCGAAGCGCCGATGGCTATCGCACTGGCTCGTGAAGGCGGAATCGGCGTGATTCACAAGAACATGTCCATCGCCGAGCAGGCCGCGCACGTGCGCCGTGTGAAGCGCGCGGAGAACGGTATGATTTACGACCCGGTGACCATCTCGAAAGACCATACGGTCGGCGATGCGCTCAACCTGATGAAAGAGAACAAGATCGGCGGTATCCCGGTCGTGGATGCCGACCGGAAGCTGATCGGTATCGTCACCAACCGCGATTTGCGTTTCCAGCGCGACATGTCGCGCCGCATCGAAGAGGTGATGACCCCCGGCGACCGGCTCATCACCACGCACAGCACCGAACTCTCGCACGCATCGGAAGTGCTGCTCAACAGCAAAATCGAAAAGCTCCCTGTGGTGGACGACGAAGGCCATCTTGTGGGGCTTATTACTTATAAGGACATCACCAAGGTACAGGATCATCCCAATGCCTGCAAGGATGCCAAAGGGCGTCTGCGCGTCGCTGCGGGCGTGGGAATCACGCCCGACGCGCTGGAGCGCGTGAAGGCGCTGGTCGAGGAGGATGTGGACGCCGTGGTGCTCGACTCGGCGCACGGACATTCGATTGCGATTGCCCGCAAACTCCGGGAAATCAAGGCGGCATACCCCTCGCTGGAGGTGGTCGCTGGCAACGTCGCTACGGCCGAAGCCGCGAAATTCCTGATCGAGAACGGCGCCGACGGCGTGAAGGTGGGCATCGGGCCGGGCTCGATTTGCACCACCCGCATTATTGCGGGCGTGGGCGTTCCCCAGCTTTCGGCGATTTTCGACGCTGCGTCGGCCGCTGCCGGTACGGGCGTGCCTATTATTGCCGACGGCGGACTGCGCTATTCGGGCGACATGGTCAAGGCGCTGGCTGCGGGCGGCGACTGCGTGATGATCGGTTCGATGTTCGCCGGTACGGAAGAGGCTCCGGGCGAAACGATTATCTACAACGGCCGTAAATTCAAATCCTACCGCGGCATGGGCTCCATCGACGCGATGAAAGCCGGTTCGGCCGACCGTTATTTCCAGAAGGGCTGCGAGAACAATTTCAGCAAGCTCGTACCCGAGGGAATCGTGGCCCGCGTACCTTTCAAGGGTACCTTGAGCGAAACGGTCTTCCAGCTCGTGGGCGGCGTCCGCGCCGGCATGTTCTACTGCGGTGCAAAGGACATCAGGGCCCTGCAGCAGGCCCGCTTCGTCCGGATAACCTCCTCGGGTATGCAGGAGAGCCATCCGCACGACGTGGCAATCACCAGCGAAGCCCCCAATTACAGCAGCGAGCGGTAATGATGAATCCCGAAATCGCGGCCTGCGGGCTCTTCTGCGGTACCTGCCGGAAATTCCGTAAGGGGAGTTGTCCGGGATGCCATGCCAATGAAAAGGCTTCGTGGTGCGAAGTGCGTTCCTGCTGCCGGGAACACGGCTGGCAGAGTTGCGCCGAGTGCACGTTGATGCCGCTGGAGGCCTGCGGAAAGTTCAACAACTTTATTGCCAAGGTATTCGGGCTCGTGTTCCGCTCCGACCGCCGGGGCTGTATCGAGCGTATCCGCGAAACTGGGTATGAGGCTTTCGCCGCGGAAATGCACCTTGCGGGATGTTACAACCGTCCGGTAAAGAAACAATAAACAACGAAAATAGATGGAAAAAATCCTGATCCTCGACTTCGGTTCGCAGTACACGCAGCTCATTGCGCGGCGCGTGCGGGAACTGAATGTCTATTGCGAAATCCACCCTTTCAACAAGATTCCGGCGCTGGACGCTTCGGTGAGGGGTGTGATTCTCTCGGGCAGCCCTTTCTCCGTGCGGGACGAGCATGCCCCCAATCCAGACCTTACGGCGATTAAGGGCAAACTGCCCCTGCTGGGCGTCTGCTACGGCGCACAGTTCCTCGCCTCGTCTTTCGGCGGTGAGGTGCAGCCCGCACCCAGCCGTGAATACGGGCGTGCGATGCTCTCCGTGGGCGATGCCAATGACCCGCTGATGCAGGGCCTGCCCCGAACCACGCAAGTGTGGATGTCGCACGGCGACACGATTACCTCGGTTCCTGCGAATTATAAAATCGTCGCCAGCACGGAAGATGTGCGCGTGGCGGCGTTCCGTATCGAGGACGAACAGACGTGGGGCATTCAGTTCCATCCCGAGGTTTACCACTCGACCGACGGTACGCAATTGCTCCGCAATTTCGTCGCGGGTATCTGCGGCTGCCGGCAGGAGTGGACGTCGGAGAGTTTCGTGGAGGCTACCGTGCGCGAATTGCAGCAGAAGCTGGGCGATGACAAAGTCGTGCTGGCCCTTTCCGGCGGCGTGGATTCGACCGTGGCCGCCGTGCTGCTGCACAAGGCTATCGGCAAAAACCTCTACTGCATCTTCGTGGACTCGGGCCTGCTGCGCAAGGACGAGTTCGAGGATGTGCTCGAGTCGTACAAGGGCATGGGGCTGAACGTCAAGGGCGTCAAGGCCCATGACAAGTTCCTGGGCGATTTGGCCGGTGTCAGCGACCCGGAAACCAAACGCAAGATTATCGGCCGCGATTTCATCGAGGTGTTCAACGAGGAGGCTGTCCGTATCGAGGACGTGCGCTGGCTGGCGCAGGGGACGATTTATCCCGACGTCATCGAGTCGGTGTCGGTTAACGGCCCTTCGGCGACGATCAAGTCGCACCACAATGTCGGCGGACTTCCCGAGAAGATGAATCTCCGGATTGTCGAGCCGCTGCGCCTGCTCTTCAAGGACGAAGTGCGCCGCGTGGGCCGCTCGCTCGGTATTGCGGCCCAGCTGATCGGCCGCCATCCTTTCCCGGGCCCGGGCCTTGCGATTCGCATCCTCGGCGACATCACGCCCGAGAAGGTCGAAATCCTGCAAAACGTCGACAAGATCTATATCGACGCCCTGCGTGACGCGGGCCTTTACGACAAGGTCTGGCAGGCAGGCGCAATCCTGCTGCCCGTGAAGAGCGTGGGCGTGATGGGCGACGAGCGTACCTACGAAAGCTGCGTCGCCCTGCGGGCCGTGGCCTCGACGGACGGTATGACCGCCGACTGGGTGCACCTGCCCTACGAATTCCTGGCCAACGTGTCGAACGACATCATAAACAAGGTCAAGGGGGTCAACCGCGTAGTTTACGACATCTCCTCGAAACCGCCCGCAACGATCGAGTGGGAGTAAAGTATGCAGGCATATATATGCCGAACCGCCCGGACTGGAAAGTTCGGGCGGTTCGTTTTGCAGGGTATCCCGGTGTGCACCCGGCGGGGCGGTTACCGGATGCCGTATTTTTTGAGGATTTTCCGAATCGGCGGCTCGATGCGTTCGAGCATGCGTGTGAATCCGAGGTCGGTGGGGTGGATGCCGTCGGTCGTAGCGATGTGGTCGCCGCCCAGCAGGTCGCCCGGAGCGACGAAGTAGATGTGTTTGTCCGTTTTCATGCGCTCGCGGATTCGTGCCTCGGCTGCGGCCATTTTGTCGCTTTCGAACTTTTCGATTCTGGTGCTGAAGTTACGGGTTTCGCGGCGGATGGTCTGCAGGAAAATCAGCGGGGTAGTGGGATGCGCCTTGCGGATGGTATCCACAAATGCGTCGAACCGCTCGTCGATGGTTTTGGCCGAGGGGTTGGAGAAGCAGTCCAGGATGAATGCGTCGGCTTCGACGTGCGCCAGGTAAGAGGCGAACTCGGGTTGCATGGTGCATTGTCCGCTGAACCCGAGGTTGATGAAGTAAAGCCCCAGGTCGCGTCCGAGCCGGGAGGAGTAACACATACCGGCGCGTCCGGCCGCTATGCCGTGCGTAATGCTCGAGCCGTGGATTACGATTCTGTGGCGGAACGGGTTTTCCATCGGGGCGATGTCGCTCTGTCCGTCGACGCCGATTTCGAGGCGCTTCAGCTGGTCGTAGAGCGGCAGGTAAAGCAGGCACTCCTTTTCACCCTCCTCCAGGGTGCTGACCAGTGTGGCTTCGTGGCGGTCGTTCCTGCCGTCTATCTTCGGCGTTCCCACTCCGGCGAAAACCCATTCTCCGCCTCGGCGGATATACAGGTCGAGTCCTTTCTGGGCGATGGCGGTCATGTTGGCGCCGGGGTTTTTGCCCGAAGTTTCCCAGCGTGCGCAGATTGTGCGGCTGTCGGTGCGGAAAACGACGGCCAGTCCTGTCGAATGGTAGCAGAAGCCGACGGTTTTGGCCGGCACCCGGAACCGCGCCGTGTCGATGCGGTTATAGGGGAGTTCTGTGGGCAGGGCTTTGCCGATAATGGTCAGCGTCGTTGCGTCTACGTAGCGGATGGGCGGTGCGGCATGCGACGCTGCAGCGAAGAGTGCGCTCCCGAGCAGCATCAACAGGTGTATGCGTTTCATAATCCGGTGGTTTTGTTTGTTACTCCGGATACAAAGATAGCATAATTTCAATCCGTTGTATCCTGTCGGAGGACAGAATGTGCCCCTTGCGGTATCGTCATACGCCCGTCGCCGTTTCGAAACAGCGGGGAGGGTGCCGGGCAGCGCCCGACGCCCTTCGTGAACACCGCCTGTGCGGGGCGTGTTGCCGGCCGGCCCCAAAACTTCGCCGTCCCGTCCGCAATGAACGGGATTTTTTTACGTTTCCCGGGTACGGCTGGCCGCGAAAATGCCTATCTTTGCAACTGTGTCCAGCTTGAAAACGATGAAAGATTTTGCAGCCATAGATTTCGAAACGGCCAACGGCCGGCGTACGAGCGTCTGCTCGGTAGGTGTCGTCGTTGTCCGCGGCGGCGAAGTGGTCGACACCCTGTACAGCCTGATTCGCCCGCGTCCCAATTTTTACAGCCGTTTCACCACGGCCATCCACGGCCTTACCTATGAAGATACCGCCGAAGCCCCCGATTTTGCGGAGGTGTGGAAGCAGATTGCGCCCCGTATCGAGGGCCTGCCGCTCGTGGCCCATAATTCGCCTTTCGACGAAGGGTGCCTGCGGGCTGTTTTCGAGTTGTACGGCATGCCGTATCCCGGTTATCAGTTTTACTGCACGTGCCGTGCTTCGCGCCGGACTTTCGGCAGCCGGCTGCCCAACCACCAGCTTCATACCGTGTCGGCCGCCTGCGGGTTCGACCTGGCCAACCACCACCATGCGCTGGCCGACGCCGAAGCCTGCGCCCGAATTGCACTTAAAATCCTCTGAATAAAACACCCGGAGCGGCAGCCCCGGGTGTTTTTTGTCAGAGTCCCAGCTCCAGCGAGAAGCGGATTTCCCAACCGTCCTGCGGCGATTTGCCGACGGGGGCCGTCACGCGGTCGTAAAAGTGGTACGACATGTCGGCCTGAACTTTCAGGCTGTGGCCGATGATATAGCGTGTTATTCCCAACGTCGACTGGTTCCGGCGCACGTAGCCGGTCAGGGCCTGAATTTCGTTCTCCGGGAAGAGTGTTGAATTGCGCAGGGCCAACTCCCATTTGCGGTCGAAGAGGTAGCTGGTCTGGACATTGAGTCCGCATCCGCTGTATACGAATTCGTTTTTGCCGGGGCCGAACTGCGGGTCGGGGCACGTGCGTCCCATAAAATCGGTGTAGAAGGCGAAGCCGCGGTATTTGAGAATGAAGTCGGCGAAATAGGAGCCGATATTCCGCGTGGCGTCGTCGGGCATGGACGCGCCCCGCTGGCCGCTCAGGCGCGAGGCCTTGTGGTTGAAGGAGTAGGCCCCGGCCAGCAGTATCTTGACTTTTTCCTCTCCCTCGAAGTCCCCTTCCAGCACGTCGCCTTTGGCTTTGAACCGCCCCAGTGGGTAGAGCTCCAGGCGTCCCGTGTAGGCCAGTCCCCCGTTCGACGAGCTGCCCCAGTTGCGGCCCTCGCCCAGTGTCACGGAGCCTTTGGCCGACAGGTTGAAGCCCTCGCCGCCGCGCATGTTGTATTCGCCGAAGAAGCCGAAGTCGCGGTCGAGGTTGAACTCGCTGTTGACGATGCTGCGGTCTACGAACTGCAGGGCGCTCGACGAGTTGATGCGCGCCCGGTTGGCCTTGATTTTGGTTTGTCCGAACCCGATGTTCCATTTGGGACTCGGGACGTAGTAGACGATAGCGTCACGGACGATGTTCATGTTGCCGTTGGGCAGGGGATCGGTATCGTAGGAGGTGAAACCCAGCTGTACGGAGTAAACCAGTTTCGGCGAGTAAATATGTCCGTCGAAGCGCAGCCGGAGCCGTTTTACCTGGGCGTCGGTTTTCGTGAGCGTGAAATCTTCGTCGAACGATAACCCCACCATGTTCTGCATGCGGAAGCGCATGGTCAGCGAGAACCAGTTGTTCTTGGGGCGGAACGTGATGCCTTTGCCTACCTCGAGGTTGGGCATGTTGCGAAGGCGTTCCGGCTGTTGGTTGTCGTCGTCGAGCGAATCCGCCGCTGTGACTTCGGTATGTTTCAGCATCGAGCGCTCCTGTGCCGCTGCGAGCGTGCAGGTGCAGGTCAGCAGGAACAGGAAGAGTGTTTTTTTCATGTCGGTCTTGTCTGTTTGTTTGCGTTTTTCCGGCTTCGGGCAAAAATACAAAAAATATGCTTGTTCCGGTCATGTCGCTGCAAAGTTGGAAAGTAAACCTGAAAAGAATATGAAACAGACGTTGGTATGCTGTAAAAAAGGAATTATATTTGTGTGATACTGTCCGGGATACAGTCTGTCGCAGGGTGAGCCTGCGGGCAATAAACCCGGCGGCGGCACGTTTTAGGATATAACAGTTAAAATAAACGACGATGACAACGACAAATTTCAAGGGTTCGCCCGTACATATCGACGGCGAATTCATCCAGACAGGCGTTCAGGCCCCCGAATTCGAATTGGTAAAGAGCGATCTGTCGCCGCTGACGCTCGGCAGCCTGAAAGGCCGGCGCGTGGTGCTGAACATATTTCCCAGCCTCGATACGGGCGTCTGCGCTACCTCTGTGCGCAAATTCAACAAACTGGCCTCTTCGCTGCCCGACACCACCGTCGTGGCCGTATCGAAGGACCTGCCGTTCGCACAATCCCGTTTCTGTACTACGGAGGGAATCGACAATGTCGTGCCCGCATCCGATTTCCGCACGTCGGGATTCGATAAGGCTTACGGCGTGCTGATGTCCGACGGCCCGCTGGCCGGGCTTCTCGCCCGTGCAGTGGTAGTGATTGACAAGGCCGGAAAGGTGGTTTACACCGAACTGGTGCCGGAGATTACCGAGGAACCCGATTACGACAAGGCCGTGGAGGCAGTTAAGAACAACTAAACCTAAACAGATAGATTTATGATACGATTGAATGTTTTTATCCGGACGACGGAGTCCAACCGGGAGGAGATAATGAACACCGCAAAGGAGCTGGTCGCGGCTTCGCTTAAGGACGAGGGGTGTATTGCATACGACCTGTTCGAAAGCTCGACCCGCAAGGACGTGCTGATGATTTGCGAAACGTGGAGCGACGCCAAGGCCCTGGCTGCCCACGAGCAGGCCTCGCACTTCACGACGCTGGTGCCGCGCTTGCACCAGTTGGGTGAGATGAAGCTCGAGAAGTTCGTTTTCTGACGGTTCCGGATGACGGGGAAAAGACTTTTGCCAAAGCAAAAGTCTTTTTTTTTTGCCATTGGAAATCAGAGCGTTGTGGCGATGATAGATGCTGTGCGCCGTTTGCGGATGCGGTTCGTTGCCGGGCGGATAGATGATTCCGGTTGAGGTCTTGCATGGGCAGGGACACCGTCGGATTTGAAAGCTGTTTGTGGGTAACCTGCCATGTCCCGCAGCGTTCGCTGGCCCGGGTATTCGGGAGGGTTCCGGTGTTCCACGGACGCGATTGCCGGGATAAATTCGCTGCGGCGGGACGCAAGCGGGGGCAATCGGGAGTAGGCAAATGAAAGATTTGCGTATCTTTGCACCGGATAAATCGCTTGAAAAATGGCAGACGACTATTTAGGACGGAAAATGGAGGAGTATCTGGCCCGGGCGGCAGCGGGCCCGCGGAATCGCACGCCGTCGGCGACGCTGAACAGGCTGCTGCTGAAAAACCGGAGCCATCGCGGTTACGACGCCCGCTTCCTCGTGCGCGCGGATCAGCTCCGGCGGATTATCGGCGTGAATACCAAAATTCCCTCGGCGCGGAACCAGCAGGTGCTGCGGTTCCGTCCCGTCCTTGCCGACGAAGCTCCCCGGGTTTTGGCGCATATCCGTCTGGGAGGCGCGTTACCCCAATTACATTTGCCCCTTCCGGGTACCGAGCCCAATGCGTTCATCATTGTCTGCTCGACGGTCGAAGAGAACCGTTATGTCGATATCGATTTGGGCATTTCGGTTCAGAGCATGTTGCTGCAGGCGGCGGAAATCGGGTTGAACGGGATTTGTATCGGGGCGTTCGACAAGGAGCGGATTAAGCGGGAGTTCGGGCTGGAAGCGGAACCGCTGCTGATTCTCGCCATCGGCAAGGGCATCGAGAAAATCGAGCTGACGGAGATCGGCGCCGGCGACGACCATGCCTACTACCGTGAAAACGGTACGCACTATGTCCCCAAAGTCCGTGTGGAAGATCTGCTGATTGAATAGTCCGGCCTTTTCAGCGCCGGCCGGATGACCCCACAATGCGTTAAAGCCCTGTGCCGTTGGCCGCGAGGATATAGGCGTTGAGATAGGTTGCGAAAAGAATCCAGCAAAGGTACGGGACGAAGAGCCACGCCGCCGCGGTGTGTATCCTGCCGCTTTGCGCAATATAGGCAATGACGAGGATGTCCAGGAGCGCGATGTCGAGCATACCCAGCAGGGGGCTTCGGCATACGAAGAAGAGGATGCTCCACAGGACATTGAATCCCAGTTGGACGAACCACAGGGTCATGACTTTCCGGCGCGAGGGTGCGGCGGAGGTCAGGAGCAGCCCCGCGGAGACGCCCATGCAGAGGTAGATGATACTCCATGCAACCGGGAATACCGCATCGGGCGGAGTCAGCGCGGGTTTTATAAGAAAAGGATACCATTCACGTATCGAATCGCTCTGCCACCATCCGACCAATCCCCCCAATACGAAACAGAGCAGTGTGGGAAGAATATAAGCCCAAGCCTTTTTCATTGTTTTGCCGTTTTATGTCATTCGTGCAAAATCGGTGCCCGCGTCCGGGGCGCTGACGGCCGGCGGATGAAACGGGTATAAGATTTGTATCCTGCCCGGCATGTACTATTAATGTTGTCGCGCCATGTTTATCTGGTATCTAATCATAGGTCTTCTCGCCGGATGGATTGCGAGCAAGATTGTCCGGGGACGCGGATCGGGCCTCGTAGTCAATCTCGTCGTCGGACTTGTCGGCGGCATATTGGGCGGGTGGTTGGTCTCGCTTGTCGGATGGGTTCCGGTGGGTTCCGTCGGGAGCCTGCTGACATCGGTTATCGGTGCAATCGTACTTTTGTGGTTCGTTTCACTCGTAACGCGGACGGTGCCGCCGAAAGGTACGCATTGAGGCGTCCGCATCCTGCCGGAAGTGTCCGGCAGCCCGAATGCCTGCCCTGCACGACAAGGAATCGGAATGGAGCCGCACGAGCCCGGAGCGTGTCCCCAGTTGCTGCGGGACGCTAACCGGGCTTTCTTTGTCCGACAAGGGCCGGATAAAAAACGGGGGACTGTCTGAAACTTGTCAGACAGTCCCTTGCGACACGCTATCGAAAGATAAATTGCACCGTTAGCAATTGCCCTGCGATTTTTTGGTGTACTGGTTGTGTCCTTCGGGATTGTTGCTGCGCGAAACGCGGCCCGTAGCGGACGACTGGCTTTTGGCGGTTCCCCGGCTGGCCGAGCTGGCGTGCGAGGTGGTTGTACGGGACGATTTCGTCGCCGATTTGTTTTGTCCGGTCTGTGTGCGGCCGGCGGTCTTGTTCGTTGACTCTTTCATGACAGATAAAGAATTTAGTTTGACATTGTGCTGTCGTTCGTGCCGAAAATAATTTCTTTTCGACCGAAAGCAAGTTTGTAACGCTGCACTATTGACGCAATATGCGGCGTTGTTCGGAAAGAATACAAAACGTATACCATTCCACTCTTCCAAGGCATTCATTCGACTGTTCCGGCTATAAGGAGCGCATTATTTTTTGACCCAGACGGCCAATTTTCCCCCGTGTACTTTGAAAAGGGCCTTGCCGTCGTCTCCGATGACTATTTCGTCGTCATAGCTTCCCGTGATTTCATGCCACGTCTCATTCGCATGCGTTACGCCTACGGACATCACCTTTTCACCGTCTTCACCGTTGGAAAGGAGCAGCGCCAGCCCGGAATCCGGATGCTTATCGTCGCCTGCGCGGGTGAACCCCACCGTGTTGGGATGGTCGAAATAGTCGGTCTGTTCGCCGAATGCCCGCGAGCGGCGTGCGTCGAGCAGGATGTCGAGGACAGGACGGTGGGGCGACGCTTCGCCTTTCATGCTGTAATAGTCGCCGTAGAAGATGCAGGGATAACCCTCTTTCATGAGCAGAATCAGACCGTACGCCAGCGGTTTGAACCACGATTTGACCTGCGATTCGAGCGAACTGCCGCGCTGCGAATCGTGGTTGTCCACGAACGTCACGGCGAGCGTGGGGTATTTCTGCACGAGCGTGTCTGCGAGCAGCGTCCGCATGTCGAAATCGCGCCCCTGCTGCGAAGCAGTGAAAAGTTTGAAATGGAGAGGTGCATCGAACAAATCGATTTGGTGGTCTACGGCGTCGAGATAGGCTTCCAGCGACTCGAAGTCGCCGCTCCAGTATTCGCCGACGGCGTAAAACTCCTTGCCCCGGGAAGCCCGGACGCTGTGCATGAAGTCGGCGATAAAACTGTTCTTGATGTGTTTGAGCGCATCGAGACGCATGCCGTCGGCATTCAGCGTCTGGGATATCCATACGCCCCAGCGCTTCATCTCTTCGATGACTTCGGGATGGTCGAAATCCACGTCGTTGAAAATCAGGAAGTCGTAATTCCCGTTCTCGCTGTCGACTCCTTCGCTCCACTTTTTGCCTTCGCCCTGGATGAGGTAGATGGCCCGCTTGCCGGTTTCGTAAACCTGGTCGGTTCCCGAAAAGTGGTACCAGTGCCATTTGAAGGGAGAATACGTGTCGCCGCGTCCCGGAAAGGTGTATCCCGTCCAGCCTTCGACTTCGACGGGAGCGCCGATTACCTGCTCGCGGTTTTCGGGATTGACCTCGCAGGCCATGAATTTTTCGGTATAGTCGGCACCGGTCTTCTGGTTCATCACCGTGTCGAGATAGACCGAAATTCCGTTGTCATGCAGCGCCGCTATCGCCTCTTCCAGCTCGTGCCGCGTTCCGTATTTGGTGCGGACGGTTCCCTTCTGGTCGAACTCGCCCAGATCGTACAGGTCGTAAACGGCGTATCCCTCGTCCTGCTGTTCGTCGGCCTTGTAGGCCGGCGGCGTCCAGATGGAGGTGACACCGATGTCGTGCAGGTGTTTGGCGTCCTCTTTGAGCTGTGTCCACAATTTACCGTCATTGGGCAGATTCCATTCGAAATACTGCATCATTACTCCGTTTTTCATAAAGCCGATATATGTTTGATGTTTGCGGTGTTTTGTTGCAAAGCGCATGCAAAACAGGAAGAACGCTCCGGCGGAAATTCCGGAGCGTTCTCACCCTGCGTGCCGGCGGGATATTTAGTTCTGTTCGACCGGCTGGCGGCGGGACGTCTCGATGCTTTGCGAATCGTACTCGCTCCACTGGAGGTTCTTCTCCGGTGTGGCTTTGCGGATTTCGTCGCTGCGTTGCTTGCCGAGTTTCTTGTCCGCGCTGCGCACCGAAGCTTCGGTGCGGGGAGTCCCCTGGGGTTTGAGCCGTGTGAGGCCGTCGGTTTCAATCACCTGCTCGCGCGGGTTCTCGACGTACAGCCACTCTTCGCCCAGCCCGGTGCTTTCGCCTTCGTTCCACGGCCCGCGGGCATCCTCTCCCATCGAATGATTGGAGTAGATGTTGCTGTAGCGGGGATCGCTTTGGAGCACTCCCGGCGGGAAATTGGGCTGGATGGTGCCCAGAGCCGCTTCGAATTGCTGGAAATGCGCCACTTCGCGTGTCATCAGGAAATTGAGCGTGGCCAGCACATCCTTGTCGTCGGTGAATTGCATCAGGTATTCGTAAACGATTTTGGCGCGCGATTCGGCGGCGATGTCCGAACGCAAATCGACCGTCAGGTCGCTGTTGGCATTGACATAGGAGCCCTGCCACGGGACGCCGTTGCTGTCGGTAAGGCGCGGCCCGCCGCCCGTCAGTACGCCGAATTGCGGATTGACCGAAAAGGCCGCGTGGATGAAGTCGTCCTTCGAAACGGTTTGTCCGAAGACGTCGCTGCGCTGGGCCGCATCTTTCAGGTTGCCGTTGACGCCTGCGAGCAGCATCTGGATGGTGGCACCGACGATTTCGAGGTGTCCCAGCTCCTCGGTGGCGATATCCATCAGCATGTCGTATTTGTCCGGATAGGGGTTGTGGCAGGCGAACGCCTGCACGAAGTACTGCATCGCAGCTTTCAGTTCGCCGTTGCCGCCGCCGAATTGTTCGAGCAGCAGCCGTGCGAAACGGGGATCGGGTTTCGATACCCGTGCCTTGAACTGGAGTTCTTTGGAGTGGTAAAACATACATTTGTCGTTTTAAGGTGATACTTGGTTCGTGTTTTTATTCCGAAGGAGCGGCCTTGCCGGGCCGCTCCTTATGCAGAGGACGGAATCAACGCTGTTTCGGGAGGCCGGCATAGGCGGACTCTTTTTCTTTTCCGTCTGCCGTGCTGTCGCCGGTGTCGCGGGACTCGTTCTGGCCCTGTTGCCCGTACTGCTGCCGGTCCTGCTGCTTTTTATTCATACTTTCTTCGTTCATGCGGCTTCCGATGCTCTGTTCCCGGTCGGAGCCTTTTTCCTCCCAGTACGAACCTTTCTTCGAGCCGTATTGTTCCGTATGGCCCGGCTGTTGCTGCTGGCGGTAGGAACTTCCTTCGGTGCCGCCCGCGTGCATGCCGCTGTTGTCGCGGCCGTGGCTGCGGGGGTCGAGGTTGTTCGTGTTGCCGTTTTTCATCGGGCCTGTCTGTGTGTCGTTTCGGTTGTCACGGCTTTCGCCGTGCATTTGGTTGGTCTTGTCCATAATCGTGATTTTTAATGATTCGGTTTGTTTTGTCTGATTGCGACGGGTCAGTCGTGCCCCTCGGTCTTGACAATCTTGTTGTAAAGTCCCATTATCAGCAGCGGGGCGGCCCATTGGCCGACGAGCAGCGCTGTGGATTTACGGCCGCGCAACATCATGCAGACCGAAGCCGCCAATGCGCTCAAGCCGGCGCCCAGGTAGATCATCGAGGGTACTTTGGAGGTCTTTTTTTCTACGGCAACGGTCGCGTTGCCTTCCTGTGATTTGTTGTTTTTCATGATTTTGCAGAGTTTAAAAACCGGAGCAGTTTCCTGCTCCGGGCGCAATTAACACACACGACAATCTTTAATAGATTGTTATCTTGACGATTCCGTCGACGGCGGGAACCGGGAAGGTGTCGCCGACAGCGCTGATGGCCTTGTCTTCCGGCATCAGCGTTCCGCCGAACAAGAACTGGGCGTTACCGGCACCGGGATACTGGCTTACGGCCGTGCCGTCGTCCAGCAGGACGGTCTTGCTCGTTACGTTGCCTTTGGTCAGGGCATTGAGTTCGGGGCCATTGGCGAAGAACCAGTCGTTCGAATAGCCGAACATCGTGGCGAAGGCCACTTTCTCGTTGGCCGCAGCCTCATAGGTGCATTCCATGCTCTTGCCCGGCAGGACGGTATCCGTAATCGTGTAGATTTTGCGTACCTGCGGGACTTTTTCGAGCGATGTGCGCAAAGGTGCCGGGTCGCCGCGCTGTGCGAGCGCTGCCAGGCCGAGCTGTGCGTCTTTCTGTCCCAACTGGTAGATCGGGTTGGTGTTGCCCGTGTAAACCACTACGATGGCACCGTGCAGCGTGGTGATGATGCCCGTCTGGTCGGCGACAAGCGATTGCAGGGGAGCGACATCGCCGGCTTCGGCCAGTTTGGTCAGTTCAACGCCCGATTTCTGGTCGACGCTGAAGAACGGCTTCTCCATTACCAGTTTGCCGTCGAGCAGGTTCGATACGACGAACACGCCGCCCGAGAACGGAGTCTCGTTCGATGTGCCGTTCGAGATGTTGGAAATCGTACAGGTAAACTGCGACTGCACGGCGTCGAAAGTCAGGTTGACCTGAAGCAGGGTCGAAGCCTTCGGATAGGTGTGGCCTTCCGTGTCCGTACCGTTCACTTCGCTTACCACGCCGGCCTGGGCTACGCCCGGATGGTTGACGTTGGGGCCGGGCTGCTCGTTGACGCGGGTGCCGTTGTCCCACAGTTTCACGGCATCGGTTATGATGCCGGTATAGGGAACACCCGCATCATTGAAGAGTTCGATACCCGGATTCTCCGGAGCGAAGAACAGGTCGTTGGAATAGGAATACATGGTGGCGAACATCAGGCGCTGCCCTTTGGCCGCATGGAATGTGAACGAAGTCGTGGCTCCGGGGGCGACGGAGGCGAACGTGCCGCTCTGGACGTAATTCTTCGTCGGGATTACGTTCTCGAACTTGATTGTCGGCTTTGTGCCGGGGGCGTTGTTGTCGTCGTCGTCGTCACAGGCGGTAAAGGCGAGCCCTGCGAAAAGCAAAACCGCAGCGAATGCGGTGAAAAAGTACTTTTTTTTCATGGTTGATGTAATGATTAATTAAGTTAATACTCGGTTAAACCGTTGTTGCTATTTATATTAAGGTATATGTTCATATTTGTCGTCCGGCACCCTTTTCGATGCAGTTGCGTGCATCATTTATGCCATGAAAAATACTTTTGGATGGATTGAAAAAGCGGGAGGATGGATATTCCTGCAAAACACGCAGTAAGGGGTGGATGGATTTTTTTTCGCACCTCGTGCGTTGAGGTAAAACATTCTTCCTGCGGAGGTTCGGACGCCGTTTCGGCAGATTTTTTGCGGCTCCCGGACTGTGACGCCCGCCACTCCCCGGTTTCGGCGGCTTCGGGTGAAATTACCATACAAATAGGACTGCGATGACGAAAAACCTTTTGACCCTTCAACGGGACGAGACTACCTTGTGCGAAGTCTACCGCCGGCTGGCCGGACTGGAAAAAGATCCGGTTCGCCGGCGGACTCTGCTGCGTATCATGCACGACGAAAGACGGCATTGCGAGGTGCTCAAAAGCCGTACGGGACGTACGGTGGCTCCCGATTCGAAACGGGTTTTCTGGTATGTGGGAATGGTCAGGGTGCTGGGGCCGGCTTTTGTGGTGCGGCGGATGGAGCAGTGCGAAAGAGGTGCGGAGGCGAACTATGCGCTCTATCCCGAACGCGAAGAGTTCGTGCGCATAGCGCTGGAGGAGCGGCGGCACAGCGAGGAGCTGACGACCTTGGCCGGCGGAATGCGGTTGTGTTACATAAGCTCGGTCGTCCTGGGGTTGAATGACGCGTTGGTCGAGTTCACGGGAGCGCTGGCCGGTTTTACACTGGCGCTGAACGAGCCGCGGCTGGTCGCGCTGACGGGCGGAATCACGGGTATTGCCGCGGCCCTCTCGATGGCGGCCTCCGAATACCTTGCCACCAAGTCGGAAAAAGGCCGCGAGAAACATCCGCTGCGGGCTGCGGTCTGCACCGGAATCGCTTATCTGGTAACGGTCGCCATTCTGATACTTCCTTATCTGCTCTTTTCGAGTGCGCTTGCGGCGTTGGGGGTCATGCTCCTGGCGGCCTTGAGCGTGATTGCCCTGTTCAATTATTATTATGCCGTCGTCCGGCGGGAGAGTTTCAGGCAGCGTTTTTTCGAAATGGCCCTGTTGAGTTTCGGCATCGCCGGAATCAGCTTCCTGATCGGCTATATCCTCAAGTTGTTTACGGGTGCAGCCCTGTAAAGCGGCCTTTGGCGCCTGTTTGTACCGTCCGGCAGGCCGGATTGGGGCATGCGGCGGAACTGAAAAAAATTGATAGTCAGTATGGAAAATATTTTTTTAACAATTTCAACCTCAATGGAATACCATTTGCAGGTATTCCGGTATCATTCATCACTTAAATTCTTTATATTATGAAAAAAATTCTTTTACTCGTCGCGGCTGCGGTATTTGCTTTTGCCGTAAGTGCTGCTCCTCAAAAGGTTGATTTCGGTAAACTGCCGAAAAACTCGCAGGAGTTCATTCAGAAAAATTTCCCCGGTGAGAAGGTGAAGTCCGTGGAGATGGATCGTGAGGCGTCGTGGGACAAGTACACCGTCTATTTCAACAGCGGCAACCAGGTCTCCTTCGAGGGCGGCAGCGGTGATTGCTCGCAGATTATCATGAAGAACGGTTCGGTTCCCATGTCGGTGATTCCGGCCAAAGTCAAGACCTATGCGGGTAATAACTACCCCGGTCAGCGGATTGTTATGGTGGAGACGACTGCCGACGGTTACAAAGCAGGGCTTGCCGACAAGACGGTGCTCGATTTCGATAAGGATGGCAACTTTACGAAAGCTACGAAATAGTTTTCGCCGTGTGAAAAACGCAGGGGGCGGCCGTCGTCATGCTCCCTGCGTTTTTATGTTTCCAGCGGGCCGTGCCGGCCCGAATTGTAATCGTATCATGCCATGTGTTATCATATTTTTCTTGCTGCCGGGCCTGATGAGCTCGCCCGGCATTTCGGCCGCAAGGCCGATCTGAACCGAAATTTCCGCCCGCCTTGCCGTGTCTGCGCATTTTCGCACCTCCCGTATCCGATTCTGACCCGGGACGAACAGATACAGTATGCCAGTTGGGGATTGATTCCCTATTGGATACGAAAGACGGAGGATACCGTGACGCTCCGTAACCAGACGGTCAATGCCCGTGCGGAAACCATTTTCGAAAACGCCTCGTTCCGGGTTCCGATTCGTCAGCGACGCTGCCTGGTGCCCGTCAGCGGATTTTATGGGTGGCGCCATGAACAGAATCGGAAAATCCCCTTGTACGTGACGCTGAAAGAGCGGCCTCTCATTTCGTTGGCCGGGATTTTCGATTGCTGGTATTGCAGTGCGACCGCGGCATTGACGATGACTTTTTCGATAATCACTACCGAAGCCAACCCGTTGATGCGCTACGTCGACAATGCCAATTGCCGGATGCCGGTAATCCTCCGTCCCGACGACGAGGAGCGCTGGTTGAATCCGGAGTTGTCCGACAGGCAAATCGCCGCATTGCTCAAGCCGTATCCGGAGCAGGAGCTCTACAGCGAACCCGTGCGATGCGATTTCATGCACGAGGCCGCTGCCGATCCGGGCATAGTCGTACCGGCTTGAACGTACCGCAGTGAAAATAAAAAAGGGAAGTCTGAAGACTTCCCTTTCCTGTTTTCGGCTCGCCGGGTCATACTTTTTCCTTAATCCGGTTTGTTGCCTGCGTGGCCGTCTCGTTTACCTTGTGCGCGGCTTTGGTCAGGCCCTCTTTGGTCGCATTTTTGACTTTCGTGCCGGCCTCTTCGATCTTGCCGGCCATTTTGTGAACGCCCGTCCTGGCTTCGTTCCGCGCCTCGATGGCCGCCTCCTGGGCGTCATCCTTCAGCTTCTGCATGTTTTCCTGCAGATGGTGCTTTGCCTGCTGGCCGTGCTCTTCCACCTTGTGAACCGCTTTCTCCGCGTGTTCGCGGTACGTTTCGTTCTCTTTTGTCGAATACTTTTCCATAATTACATTGTTTTAGCAGGTTTGTGCCGTGTAAACAGCGATACGATCCACAGCAGTACGATAGCGCCGATGACCGAGGAGAGGAAAGTTCCCCATGTGCCTGTCGGCACCCATCCTAACAGAGAAACGAGCCAGCCGCCCAGAATGCCGCCGATGAGACCGACGATCAGATTGACCAGCAATCCGGAGCCGCTGCCCTTGAAAATCAGGCTGGCGATCCATCCGGCCGCCAGGCCAATGAGTAAATACCATAAGAAATACATATCTTTTATAATTTTGGTTGACAATCAATATAATACAAAATTTGTACCCCGGAGGATGGACTGCCGGAAATTATTCGCTGTATGCGATAATAGCCGATGAGGGGGCTATCCGGACAACTCCTCCGGAGAGGCGTTCGCGGCTGTCGGGGTCGATTCGCCCGTCGCGGCAAATTACGACACGGTCTGCTTCGGGAAGCTGGAATTCGGCCTCCCGGCGGTTTCCGTTATAGGCCACCAGAATCTCTTTCCACGCATCGCCGTTCGCATATTCGCCCAATGTATAGGCGATTATGCCGGAGTCGCCCGTGTCGAGAAAACGGAGCCACTGCCGCAGTCCCTCTGCCGTCGGGATGCGGAAGGCCGGATGCGCTTTCCGCAGGGCAATCAGTTGCCGGATATAGTCGAACAGTTCGCGGTTTTTGGCTTTCAGCGACCAGTCGATCCGGTTGACGGCGTCGGGCGAACGGAAACTGTTCGGCTCGCCCTGTTTGTCCTGCATCATCTCCTCGCCGGCACGGATGAACGGCACCCCCTGCGCTGTGAGCAGGATGGTGTGTATCAGCTTGTCGATAGGGAGCAGCTCGTCTTGGGCACGGTCGCCCGTGACGGACAGTTTCAGTTTGTCGATTACCGTGTAGCCGTCGTGGCTGGCCACGAAATTAACCGCCTGGGAAGGGGCGGCCGCATACGGTACGGAACTGTACAGGAGCCCGTTATAATCTACCTGCGGATGCTGTGTGGCGCCGACGACCCCGAATTTTACGGGTTCGTAGTGTCCGGCGATATTCCCCGAAGCGTATCCGCAGGCGTGTTCCTCGAACGTGCTGCCGCGCACGGCGTCGCGGAAATCGTCGCAGAAAACGGCGATACCCTCCATCTGTCCGACATGATCCCGTACGGCCCGTTTTTCCGGCGGCAGGGGAGAGTCGGCCGCAAGCCAACCCTCGCCGTAGATGAAAATGGTCGGGTCGATTTTCGACAGTTCTTCCCGGATCCTGTTCATCGTTTCGATGTCGTGTATTCCCATCAGGTCGAACCGGAAACCGTCGATATGGTATTCCTGCGCCCAGAACTTGACGGATTCGACGATGTAGTGCCGCACCATTTCGCGCTCTGAGGCCGTTTCGTTGCCGCAGCCCGAGGCGTCCGAGTAGGAGCCGTCGGCATTCTGGCGGTAAAAGTAGCGGGGAACGGTAAGGGTGAAATTCGAATGTTCGACCGAGGCCGTGTGGTTGTAGACGACGTCGAGAACGATGCGCATGCCGTTCCGGTGCAGGCTTTGCACCATCTGTTTGAACTCCCGGATGCGTGCCGCGGGGTCGGCGGGATCGGTGGAGTAACTGCCTTCCGGAACGTTGTAGTTCTTCGGGTCGTATCCCCAATTGTAGGTTTTGTCCGACAGCCTCGCTTCGTCCACTGTTGCGTAATCGAAGGAGGGGAGGATGTGTATATGTGTTACACCCAGTTCTTTGAGGTGATCCAGACCGGATGCCTCCCCTTCGGGAGTCTTGGTGCCGGTTTCGGTCAGGGCGAGGAACTTGCCTTTGTTTTCGATTCCGGAATCCGGGGCGATGCTGAAATCGCGGTGGTGCAGTTCGTAGAGAATGATGTCGGAATACATCTTCAATTCGGGCGCGCGATCCGACTCCCAGCCTTCCGGATTGGTTTCGCTCCGGTCGATTACGGCCGCCCGGTCGCCGTTTATGCCGACAGCCCTGGCCCAGATGCCGGGTGTTTCATCCAGCCAGTTTCCCGCTTGTTCGATTTGAAAGGTGTAGAAAGTCCCTTTCAAATCGTGCTCCAGGGCGATGCGCCACGTGCCGTTGTCGGAGGGCTCCATCTCCAGCCGCTCCTCTGCCTCGCCGCCGTCGCCCGAAGCGTAGAGATTCAGCCGGGCTTTGTCGGCTGTGGGCGCCCACAGCGTAAAGACGGAGCGTTGAGGAGTGTATGCCAGTTCCAAATCGGTTCCGTAATAACAGGGATATTGGTCGAACGAATCCAGCCGGTCGGCCGCGGGATGATTCTTCAGAGTTTTCATGGGAAATATTTTCAGGAATTCGGAATTTGCGTTTTGCCGGCTGCGGCCGGTTCGCTGCCGTTTTTGCCGTTTTCGTCCCGGTGCAGGAGCAGCGTACGGGTGGGGAATGCGAATTCGAGTCCCGCCTTGGCGAAAGAGTCCAGTATCTCCAGATTCACGTCCGACGTCACTTTCAGAATGTCGCCCTGTTTCTCGATGTAGTAGTAGAACGTGATGACCAGCGCCGAATCGGTGTAGTCCGAAAAGTAGGCTGTGGTGTCCGACGGATTCCCGGAAACGTCCTTGACCTTTGCCGGGATGGCTCTCAATATATCCAGCGCCTCTTTCATCTTTTCTGCTCCCGTGTCGTACGTCAGCCCCAGTTTCACCATGGCCCGCCGCATCGGTTCCGAAGAGATGTTGACGATGGAGGCATCCGTAATCTTGTAGTTGGGATAGCTCGTGATGCGCCGGTCGTAACCCAGTATCCTCGTGCTACGCATGCCCACGTCGATGACCGTCCCCTCCAGGCCGTTCACGTTAATCGTGTCGCCGATGCCGAAGGGCTTGTCCGTAAAGATGGTGAATGCGCCGAAGATGTTTTTCACGGTATCCTGTGCGGCCAGGGCGAAGGCGATACCGCCGATGCCCAGCGTGCCCCATAACGCATTGATGTCGACGCCTACGTTGCTCAAGGCCGTCACCAGGCCGATAACCCAAATCAGAACCAGGAGCGTCCGCCTGACCACCGGCATCATTTTCACCGCATGACCGTCCGATCTCTGTCCCCAATATTGTTGGAGCAAGGCCGTGGAAAGGCGGGCGAGAACCCAGGTTATGTCCAGTATAATCAGTATGCGGTAGGCGTTGTCGACGTACTTCACCAAGTTGTCGGGATAGACCAGCCGGTGAATGGCAATCCAGATGCCCAGCAGCATTACGGCGAATTTCAGGGGTGCTTCGAGGGAGTAGTAGATAATGTTGTCCACCCGGTTGTCCGTGCGGTCGATAAACGGCCTTATGACCTTCCGGCCCAACAGGGAGAGCAGTTTTACGACGACGAACGCCCCTGCGACGATAAGTATGGAAACAATCCATGTCTGGACCGTATTTCCCCAAATTTCATATTCCAACATTTTTCAATCGGTTTTTAAATTATAGAATCAATTTGTTATTTGTGCCTTCTTTTTTGCCATCCGGCTCTTTACAATAGTGCATGCCGCAACGTTTTTTTCTTATCCGGGGTTTCAATTTTTATGCCTTTGGAGGCAAATTTGCACGATTTCGAAATGAAAATGTGGTTGAGGATGAGGATGATAATTCATAAATCCAGGAAGAAGTCGGTGTGTATCACTGTCGCAGGACTCCTTGCGGGTATAGCCGGCGGCCTTGTTTTGTACTATGTCCGCGATGTCGTTCTGGGGTGGTGCCTCGTGATAACGGCGGTCTTCGCCCTGCTGTACGGTATGTGTTCGCTGTTCGACCGCCGCCCGTATGTCGTCCTTACCGCGCACGGCATTACCGAACCGTTTACGATTCGTGAGCAAATCGAATGGGAGGCCATACGTTATGTGGACGACTTCTACTTCCGGGGCCAGTACTGGGTGCGCCTGCTGCTCCGCGGCGATTACAAGCCGCAACTCATACGGCCGGGCTGGTTTCGGAGATTCGACCGGCTGTACGAATCGGAGGGTGTAAAGGCAGTCTACATCCGCATGATGGGGCTGGAGGTCGATTCCATGCAGTTGGTCGCCCTGATTCGCAAGATGAAAGAGGCGGATATGCCCGACCGGATTGGCTTGCTGAAAAAGTACCGTTCGAAGTGAAGTGGAATCCGATGCGCGGGACGTGCGTCCGGGCCGGGGCACAAGCCCTTCCGCCTGTAATATTCCCGCATAATAAAACCCCGCCGAAAAACTTTTTGGCGGGGTTTGTTTTGTTTTTGCCGATGGCGGCATCGACTTTCAGCGGAGAGGGAGGAGTGTGAGCCTATCACACCTAAATCTATGTAAGTCAAATACTTAACAGATTCTCGAGCCGTGCTGGTTACAAATTGGATACAAAACTGATTTTTTGCCCTAATTGTCCAGAAAGAATCTATTACCAATACAAATATACAACATTATCATGTCATTATGTCATTGCAAAATAAATTGCAGTTTTTTTAATAAAATACCACCTAATTGACATGTATTCAACATTATATATTCCATGCAGGCAATGTGGAAATCGAGTATATTATTGAATATTTTATTGGGTGATGGATTGAATGTAGGTGCAAGCTGCGACCGGGAATGAGTTTTTTCCAATTTGGTCGTTTGTAAGACAGCGGGCATATAGGTATATAAATACCTATATGCCCGCTGTCTTTATCGATATTGCTTGGCGAATAATGATTTATGCCTCAATTTTATTGCAAGATATAAGTGGAAAATATGGGAATGAAGATATTAAAAAGCGCCCCGAGAACCAAGTATTTTCGGGGAGCTTTTTATTGTATTGAGTACACTATATCGCCTTTATCAGCGAGCGACCCAGCCATACCAATATCAATCCCAGAATAAAACTCAATCCGACGTAGAGACCGAAATAGAGCCAGTGTTTCTGCTGCAGGAGCAGGTACATGTCATCGGCGAACGACGAGAAGGTGGTGAATCCGCCGCAGAAGCCGGTGATCAGGAAGACGTTCATCGATGGGGAGATAACATGGGTTTTCTCGGCCAGGCCGAAGAAGATGCCGATCACGAAACTGCCGATTATATTGACGGCGAACGTGCCCCAGGGAAAAGCCGAAACCGTGATGACATGGGCCAGTTTCCCTGTCAGAAAGCGCAGGCATGTGCCGATAAAGCCACCGAAACCTGCAATAATCATTGCTTTGAACATAATTCTCACATTTTTAGTTGATTCTACCATTCGGAATTTTCTCCGGGCAAATTTAATGCCACCGGCTTTCGGGCTTTTTGTCAAATATTTCAGGTCAAGCTTTGGCATCCTATTTGGAACCTCCCATAACAGTATCGGCGAACTGCTGCTCCGGTGGGCTACGAGATGGCCTTCGGGGATGCGGAGCCGGATTAACTATAAAAATCATTTACTATGCACTTGACACCGAAAGAGATTGACAAGTTGATGCTGCTTTCACTCGGTATGGTTGCCGAACGGCGCATGAAGAAAGGGCTGAAACTGAATTATCCGGAGGCCGTAGCCTATATTACGTCCACGGCACTGGAGGGAGCGCGTGAAGGCAAAACCGTAGAAGAGGTTATGAAAGGAGCGGCCAGCGTACTGAAGAAAAGCGACGTTATGGAGGGCGTCGCCGATATGATCGACCTGTTGCAGGTCGAAGCCGTGTTTACCGACGGTTCCCGTCTGGTGAGCATCCACCATCCGATTAAGTAATTTTAAACAAGCGAATTTATGAGTACAACAAATCCCGCCCCTGCGAACAATCAGGCACAGGCGGCGAGTCTCTATCCGAATAAACCGGGGTTTAAACCTGCACAGCCCGTCATTGTCGGAGGCGAAATTCTGATGAGCGACCCGATCGAGTACAACATCGGGCGTAAAACCGTAAAGCTGGTCGTGCGCAATACCGGCGACCGTCCCATCCAGGTCGGTTCGCATTTCCATTTCTTCGAAGTCAATCGCTACCTGGAATTCGACCGTGAAGCCGCGTTCGGCTGCCACCTGAACATTCCCGCCACGACCGCCATCCGTTTCGAGCCGGGCGACCAGAAGGAGGTCGAAGTCGTCGCCTATTCGGGCAAGCGTCGCGTGATCGGTTTCAACGGTCTGGTGATGGGCTACACCGGCGAGGAAGATGCTCCCACCTATTTCCCGGCGCGCATCAAAGCCGTGGCCAAAGCCCGGAAGAGAGGTTTCAAAAGCATTCCGGAGAGTGATGCCGAGGCCGCTTTGAAACAGAGTAACAACACCAAAAAATAGAGGATATGGCAACAATTTCACGTCAAGAATACAACAACCTGTTCGGTCCGACCGTCGGCGATAAAATCCGGCTGGGCGATACCGATCTGTACGTTGAAATCGAAAAGGACCTGCGCGAATACGGCGACGAAGTCGTCTACGGAGGCGGCAAAACCCTCCGCGACGGTATGGGTCTTGCGAATACGATGACTTCGGAGGAAGGCTCGCTCGATCTGGTCATCACCAACGTCACGGTCATCGACGCCAAACTGGGCGTGGTGAAGGCCGACGTGGGCATCAAGAACGGCAAGATCGCGGGCGTCGGCAAATCGGGCAACCCCAATATCATGCACGGCGTGCATCCCGATTTGGTGACCAGCGCTGCGACCGACGCCATTTCGGGCGAACACCTGATCCTGACGGCGGCCGGCATCGACGGCCACGTGCACATGATCTCCCCGCAGCAGGCTTATGCTTGCCTGAGCAACGGCATCACGACCGTTTTCGGCGGCGGCATCGGCCCCTCGGACGGCAGTAACGGAACCACCATTACCTCCGGCCGCTGGAACATCGAGCATATGCTCGAATCGGTCGAGGGTCTTCCCATCAACGTCGGTCTGCTGGGCAAGGGCAACTGCTCGATGAACCAACCGCTCGAAGAGCAGATCGAAGCCGGCGCCTGCGGTCTGAAGATCCACGAGGACTGGGGCTCGACCCCTGCTGCGATCCGCGCCGCGCTGGGCGTCGCCGATCGTTTCGACGTGCAGGTAGCTATTCATACCGACACGCTTAATGAAAGCGGTTATGTCGAGGATACGATCGCCGCCATGGACGGCCGCACGATCCATACCTACCACACCGAAGGCGCCGGCGGCGGACACGCCCCCGACCTGCTGAAAGTGGCGTCGATGCCCTACGTATTGCCCTCGTCGACCAACCCGACACTGCCGTTCGGCATCAACTCCCAGGCTGAACTGTTCGACATGATCATGGTCTGCCACAACCTCAATCCGAAGATTCCGTCGGATGTGGCCTTCGCCGAGAGCCGTGTGCGTCCCGAAACGCAGGCAGCGGAGAATGTGCTGCATGATCTGGGTGTCCTGTCGATGGTTTCGTCCGACTCGCAGGCCATGGGCCGTATCGGCGAATCGTTCATGCGCACGTTCCAGATGGCGTCGTTCATGAAAAACGCCTGCGGCAAGCTCGCCGAGGATGCCGACGGGAACGACAACTTCCGCGTGCTGCGCTACATCGCCAAGATCACGATCAACCCGGCCATCACGTTCGGCGTTTCCGACTACCTCGGATCGGTCGAGAAAGGTAAATGCGCCGATCTCGTGCTCTGGGAGCCGCAGTTCTTCGGCGCCAAACCGAAGCTGGTCATTAAGGGCGGCATGATCAACTGGGCGAACATGGGCGACCCCAACGCATCGCTCCCGACGCCTCAGCCATGCTACTACCGTCCGATGTACGGCGGTTTTGGCAAGGCAATGCCCGAAAGCTGCCTGTCGTTCGTCTCCAATGCGGCTTTCCAGAGCGGCATCAAGGACCGACTCTGCCTGCAACGCATGGTAAAGCCCGTGCGCCGCACCCGCCAACTGACCAAGTTCGACATGGTGCGCAACGGCGGTGTGCCGAAGATCGATGTCAATCCAGAGACCTTTGACGTGCTGGTCAACGATATCCGTGCTTATGTCAAGCCTGCAGACAAATTCCCCCTGAGCCAGTTGCTCTGGTTCAGCTAACCGACCTTTCGATTTCCGGGAGCATACCCTACGGCATGCTCCCGGAAATTAAAAACCAACTAAATAATAATCCGATGAAAATATATACGGAAATCATAGGTAATCTTCAAACTCCCGAATGGGTGAAGAAATCGCAAAATGCCGAAATCGAATACATCGACCTCGATCAGTGGACAGCCCAGAAAAGCCGCTTCGTAATCAGCAGCGATCATGCGAACGAATATGCCGTGGCGCTGAAACGCCATTCGCAGATGCTCGACGGCGATATTATCGAATACCTGCCCGAACAACATAAGATTGTGGCCGTTCGCATCCGGCTCAACGACGTGCTGGTAGCAGACCTCTCTGCGCTGGCCCGCGAGAAACCCGAAACGATCATCCATATTTCGGTGGAACTCGGCCATGCCATCGGCAACCAGCATTGGCCGGCCGTGGTGAAGGGAACAAAGGTATACGTTCCGTTGACGGTGGACAAAAAGGTGATGGACAGTGTGATGCGTACACATCACATCGAGAATGTAACCTATTCGTTCCAGCCCGGTTCGGAGGTCATTCCCTACCTGGCTCCCCACGAAATCCGGCGTTTGTTCGGTGGCACGGGCCCCGACAGCGACGTACATCACCATTATGAACATGCGCATGCGCATTAAACCGGCTCTTATGACCGACAACGCGACAATTGTCATGCGGCTGCTCGAATTTACCGACTCGGCCTTTCCGGTCGGAACCTTCTCCTTCTCCAACGGACTGGAAACAGCTGCCGAAGAGGGATTGGTGCACGATGCCGCGACGCTCGAAAAATATACGCAGGATATTGCCCGGCAGGCCGCCTTTACCGACGGAGTCGCGGCATTGCACGCTTTTCGCAGTTACAATCTCGGTCATTACGAGGGTATCCTCAACGCCGACCGTCAGGTCATACTCTGTAAAATGAATGCCGAGGCTCGGTTAATGACCCGGCGCATGGGTAAGAAACTGGCTGAACTGTCGAAACATATCTTTTCAGATGAAACCGTAGCGCTGTGGCTCGGCGACATTGCCGACGACCGCACGCCCGGCACCTATCCCGTGGCGCAGGGCATCGTATTCGCAGCCTGCGGAATTCCGGAAAAAGAACTGTTCTGCTCCCACCAGTATGGTGTGGTCAACATGGTTGTCAGCGCGGCTCTTCGCTGCGTGCGCGTATCGCATTACGACACGCAGCGCATTTTGTTCGGGGCCGCTGAAAGCCTCGGCGAACTCTATAACAAGGTGATTGACATGGATTTCGACGATATGTACACCTTCGTGCCGCAAATCGACATCCTCGCCTCGCTGCACGAAAAAGGTACCAAACGCATGTTTATGAATTAAGGCTTAAGAAGCCTTATTTAAGGGCGGTGGCAGACTGGTTCGTTGGAGCCGGATTTGCGCTGCCATCCCGGGATAAACGAATGTAAAAACAGAAAGATAAAATTATGAGCAACAATACAACTTGCAGAATCGGAATCGGCGGCCCCGTAGGCTCCGGCAAAACAGCGCTGATCGAAGCGATTACCCCGCGGCTTCTGGATATGGGCTATAAAGTGCTGGTAATCACCAATGACGTAGTGACCACGGAGGATGCCAAGCATGTGCGTAAAATGCTGAAGGGCATCCTTGTCGAGGAGCGGATCATCGGCGTTGAAACCGGCGCGTGCCCGCATACCGCCGTACGCGAAGACCCTTCGATGAACATCGCGGCGGTCGAGGAGATGGAAGCCCGCTTCCCGGACGGCGACGTGGTGCTGATCGAGTCGGGCGGCGACAACCTGACCCTCACGTTCAGCCCGGCGCTCGTGGATTTCTTCATCTACGTGATCGATGTGGCCGCAGGCGACAAGATACCCCGCAAGGACGGGCCGGGCATCTCCCAGTCCGATATTCTGGTCATCAACAAGACCGATTTGGCCCCTTATGTCCATGCCGACCTCGAAGTGATGCGGCGCGATTCCGAGCTGATGCGCCCGGGCAAGCCCTTCGTATTCACCAACTGTATGACGGGGGAGGGGATCGACGAACTGATCGCTCTGATCCGCCGGATGGCGCTTTTCGACATTGACAAAAATAAACAGGAAGTTTCGGAACCCGTAACCAGCACCGTACAATGAATTTTGCAGCAGCCAAAGAGATGAGTCCCTATCTCGAAGAGCCGAAGGCGATGCCTGTGGGCACTCCGGGCAAGATGGGGTATCTTTTCCTGGGATTCGAACTCGATGACGACGGCAAGTCGATCATGCGGGATTTGGAAAGGCATGCGCCGCTGATCGTCCAGCAGGAACTCTATTTCGATGAAGGCATGCCCGAGATGCCGTGCGTTTACATCCTATCCTCGGGAGGCCCCAACGTGGACGGCGATCGCTATGAACAGCGTTTCGTCGTCCGCGAAGGTGCCTATGCCCACATTTCGACCGGGGCGGCGACCAAGCTGGCCGAGATGCGCTACAACTATTCGGGACTGACACAGGTAATCGAACTCGAAGAGGACTCCTATCTGGAATATCTGCCCGAACCGACGATTCCGTGCCGCCACACCCGGTTCATCGCTGATACGGCTATCCGCATCGCGCCGTCGGCCACGTTGTTCTATTCGGAAATTTACATGAGCGGCCGCAAGTATTTTGACCGGGGCGAAACTTTCCAGTACGACATACTTTCTGTCTGCTCCCATGCCGAACGTCCCGACGGGGAGCAACTGTTCCGCGAGAAATTCATCATTCGGCCCGAAATGTACCCGCCGTCGACGCTCGGCGCAATGAACGGTTACGACGTTTTTGCCAATGTGATCGTACTGACGCCTCCGGAACATGCCGACAGCATCTATGAACGGACGCAGGCATTCATCGACCGCGATCGCCGGCTGGCCGCCGGTATTACGCGCCTGCCGAACGAAGCAGGGCTGCTTTATAAAGTTTTAGGCGAGGAGACGGCGCCCGTGAAGAAACTCATCCGCGAATTCTGTTCCTCGGTTCGGCAGGAAGTCAAGGGCAAACCTTTGCCCGAAGAGTTCCCCTGGCGGTAGGAGCCTTATCAATATTCAAATTCTGAGCGTATGGCAAACACAATTACTTCTTCGCAAGACGCCGTCGGCGGCTTCGACTTCATTAAAATTCTACTTCGTGGAACCGGGCAGGTGATGTTTCAAAACAGCGCATGGACCGGGTTGCTGTTCATGGTTGGCATTTTCTGGGGCGCGTACATCGAAGGCCAGGGACTCGTTGCCTGGGGCGCCCTGCTGGGCGTGAGCGTCTCGACGATAACGGGTTACATCCTCGGATTTCCCGCCAAGGACGGCGAGCAGGGGCTTTGGGGCTTCAACGGCGTGCTGGTGGGATGTGCGTTTCCTACTTTCATGGGCAACACCGTCTGGATGTGGCTGGCGTTAGTGCTCTGTTCGGCGCTTACGACCTGGGTACGCATGGGATTCAACAATGTGATGGCGCCCTGGAAAGTCAACTCGTTCACCTTCCCGTTCGTCTTCTGCACCTGGATGTTCCTGTTGGCGGCGCGCGCCATGCATGGGCTTCCCACGACGCATATGGCCGATCCGGCGCTTCCGGCGGCGTTCTCGTCGTTCGAAAGCATCCGTTTCGTCGATCTGTTGGTTTACTGGCTCAAGGGTATCGGGCAGGTCTTCCTGATCAACTCCTGGGTGACGGGCATCTGCTTTCTCGTGGGACTGTTCCTCTGCAGCCGCTGGGCGGCGCTATGGGCTGCAATCGGTTCGGCGCTGGCGCTGCTAACGGTCATCGTTTTAAAGGCTTCGGGCTCGGATATTTCAGACGGACTTTACGGTTACAGCCCCGTGCTGACGGCCATAGCGCTCGCTACGGTGTTTTATAAACCGAATTTCCGCTCGGCCTTGTGGGCCATTCTGGGCATTTTGGTCACGGTGTTCATCCAGGCGGGCATGTATATGCTGATGGCGCCCGTGGGTATCGCTACCTTAACAGGGCCGTTCTGTATCGCCACATGGCTGTTCCTGCTGCCGCTCATCAAGTTCGACGACGAGGAGAAACCCGACCATTCGAACTGGAACCCGGAGAACAAAAAGCACCTGGCCATGCAGCAGCCCGGTGCGAAAAAGAAATAGCCGCCCGGTTCGGCATAGACCGGGCGGACCAATTCTGAAAACCTGAAAAACGACAGATCATGCATATGTCCGACGCACTGGTATCTCCGCCGGTATTTGCCGTCACGGGGGCCGTATCGCTGGCCTTGCTCGGGGCGGCGATTTGGAAAGTGAAGCACACGGGAAGCGATAGCCGTGAACCAGACGGGCAGAACGAACACATCGTTCCGCTGATGGGGGTGATGGGCGCGTTCATCTTCGCCGCCCAGATGATAAACTTCTCCATTCCGGGCACGGGTTCAAGCGGCCACCTGGTCGGGGGTATCCTGCTTTCGGCGATATTGGGCCCTTGGGCGGCACTGATTACGTTGGCTTCGGTGCTGGTGCTCCAGTGTCTTGTTTTCGCCGACGGCGGATTTATGGCCCTTGGGGCCAATATCCTCAACATGGCCGTATTGTCGTGTCTTGTGGCCTATCCGTTGCTGTTCAGGCCGTTGATAAAACGCAATGCATCGCCGGGACGGATTTTGGCCGCGTCGATGATCGCTTCGGTGGTCGGACTCGAACTGGGCGCACTGGCTGTGACAATCGAAACCGAAGCTTCGGGTATTACGGCGCTGCCTATGGGGCAGTTCCTGCTGTTCATGCTCCCGATCCACCTGTTTATCGGCGTCGGCGAAGGGCTGGCCACGGCTGCCGTGATCTACGTGGTACAGAAATACAAGCCCGAGTTGTTGTATGGTGTCCGTAGGGAACGCACTCCTGGAAAGCGGAGGTTCGGAAAGGTACTTGCGGCGATCTCGCTGGCGGCGCTGCTGATCGGCGGGTCGTTCTCGTGGATTGCCTCGTCCGATCCCGACGGGCTGGAGTGGTCGATTGAAAAAACAACGGGACAGGCAGAACTCGAAACAGTGCCCGACGGCCTGCACCGAAAGGCCGCCGCTATTCAGGAAAAAACAGCCGTGATACCGGATTATAACACGACATTTGCGGGGATTATAGGCAGCGGAGCTATTCTGCTGGCCGTATTCGGCGTTTCCTACCTGTTTCGCACCGGACAAAAGCAGGGATGAAAAACAGGCTGCAGCACGTACTTTGTGCATTGGATGCGATGGAGCGGACTGCGCGAATGCAGAGTCCGCTCCATCGTACGGATACACGGGCCAAACTGCTCGTTACGCTGGTTTTCCTCTTAACGATGCTCTCCGTGCCGCTCGTCCGGCTCCCGAACCTGTTGTTGTTTTTTGTTTTTCCGATCATTACCTGTGCGATGGGCAATATAAGTTACGGAACGGTATTCCGGCGGTCGCTCATCGTCCTGCCGTTCGTCGCCTTTATCGGTGTCTTCAACCTCCTGTACGACCGTGAACCGGTTTTCCGGATTGGCACGCTGGTCGTCACCGCAGGCTGGGTCTCGTTCCTCTCGATCACCCTGCGCGGCCTGTTGTCGGTACAGGCACTGCTCGTCCTGATCGGCAGCACCGGATACTACCGCCTTTGCCGGAGTATGCAACGGCTTGGCGTACCGGCCGTTTTCACTACGCAGTTGCTTTTCGTTTACCGTTACCTGTATGTGTTGATCGAAGAGGCTATGGCCATGCAACAGGCCCGCGACGCGCGGAGTTTCGGACGCAGATCCTATCCGCTGAAAGTCTGGGGAACGCTCGTCGGACAACTGTTGATCCGCACCTTCGACCGGGCCGAGCTGATCAGCCGGGCC
Organism: uncultured Alistipes sp.; assembly: GCF_902388705.1. Lineage (GTDB taxonomy): Bacteria > Bacteroidota > Bacteroidia > Bacteroidales > Rikenellaceae > Alistipes. The sequence goes on along the minus strand of NZ_CABMQJ010000007.1, from coordinate 19,140 downwards.
ATGCTTGCACGTGGGTTTACGGGACGGATTCCGGCGGATGTTTCCGAACATCCGGTATGGAAAATGCGCGATACGGTTTTTCTTGTCGTATGGTGTGCGGCACTCGTTCTGCTGCGCCTGTTCCATCCGGTCGAGACCCTTTCAACGCTACTGTCATGAGTCACCATTACCTCCAATTCGACGATGTGCATTACCGTTATCCCAACGGTTATGAAGCGCTCTGCGGCGTCTCGTTCTGCATCACGCACGGGGAGAAGGTCGCCTTGGTGGGGGCGAACGGAGCCGGGAAATCGACCCTGTTGCTGCACACCAACGGATTGCTGACGCCCTCGCAGGGGGTGGTGGTCATGGGTGGGATCAAGCTCACGCGCAGGACGCTGCCGCTGGTGCGACAGTCGGTGGGACTGGTGTTTCAGGATTCGGACAATCAGCTCTTCATGCCCACTGTCGAAGAAGACGTGGCCTTCGGCCCCTCGAACATGCGACTCGAATCCGAAGAGATCGAACGCCGTGTCACGGAGGCGCTTGATGCCGTCGGTGCGCTGCATCTGCGCAAGTCGTCTCCTTTCCAGCTTTCGGGCGGCCAGAAGAAGCGCGTTGCAATCGCCACGGTACTTTCGATGGAGCCGTCGGTACTCGTCATGGACGAGCCTACTTCGAATCTCGACCCCCGCGCCCGGCGGCAGATCATCGACCTGATCCGCCGTTTCAGCCATACGACGCTAATCGCTACGCACGACATGGAGATGGTGCTCGACCTTTGCGACCGCACCATTGTGATGAAAGAGGGGCGGATCGTAGCCGACGGTAACACACGGCATGTATTTGCCGATCTGGCTCTGCTGGAAGACTGCGGACTGGAACAACCTTGCGAACTGCGGATGAAACGTGCGCTGAAGAAGGAATATGCTCTCTGACGGTCAGTCGCGCCGGATTTCCGGACGTACCGACCGGCCTTGGTCGGGAAGCACCTCCCGGCCGACAACAGCCGTAACCAGGGCTCCGGCGAGCAGTACGCCGATTGTCACCCAAAGCACCAGCGAAGCTCCGCCCCATTTGAGCAGCACCGGAATGAAGACGACGCCCACGACGGCTCCCAGTTTGCCGAAAGCTGCGGCCAATCCCGCTCCCGAACCGCGTTCGGCGACGGAATAAATTTGAGGCGGGATGATGAAAGTCATCAGGTGGGGGCCGGCATTGAGAAACAACTCGAATAGCATGAACCCGGCCACAGCAATCCAGACCGGCCAATGGAGCTGGTAGGCCGCCAGCAGGATGCCCATGCCCGCTGCGCAGAGAATAAAGCCCCAGGTCTGGGTCCGCACATGGTACCAACGGTTGACGAGCAACAGGCCCAGGACGAATCCCGGCAGGATGAAAAGGTTGATCCAGGTGGTCAGCAGTACCGAATCGGTGATTCTGGAAAAGGCCGATTCGGAACCCGTTTCCAGTCCCAGCGCCATGACCAGCACGGGCAGGAATACCCCGATGCCGTAAACACCCAATCCCTCACAGGCCCAGGGGATGCCGCTGAACACCACTTTCTTTACCTGACCTGATTTAAAAAGGTCGCTCCATGCGACTTTCGGCATTTCCGTTTTCTTCGGCCGATTGCGGATTTCGCCGATCTCCACGTCCGGCCCCAGAAAATAACGCACCGCCTTCTCGGCTTCAGGTATGCGGCCGTGGGCGATGAGCCATCCGGGACTTTGTTCGAAGCGGATGCGGCAGAGCAGCATGATGACCGCCATGACTGCGATAAGCAGCAGCAGACGATTCCAGAGATGCGGATCGTTCCACTCCCGGAGCAGGAAGAAACAGATGCCCGCTGCCGCGATGCTGCCCAACGACGAAGCGGCTTTCGCCACGCCTACCATCAGCAGTTTCCACCGCCGGGGCATGATCTCGGAAATATAGTCCGAATCGAGGCTGTAACCGCCGCCGATACCCAGTCCCATAAAAAACAGCCCTGCGACCAGGCCGAAGAGATTGGCTGTAAAAAAGGCAAACAGTGAGGCCGCGAGAATGAGTGCAGGGCAGAAACGAAAGAAGAACAGGTACCCCTTTTTATCGCTCCATTGTCCGAACAGCACCGAACCGACCATGATTCCGACGAGGCTGGTCGCAGCCACAAGTCCCTGCTGAAGAGACGTAAGTTCGGGATGTCGGAAAATCTGGATCATCGGCAGGATGACGCCGACCAACGTCGCCAGACCCGCTCCGGTTATCTGTCCGAGCGAAGCGACGATAAGCACTCTGAAATGGCCCCAGCGCAAGGGCATCGTGTCCATATTCATGTTTTTATCGGAATGTATGTTCGTATTTTGGGGCGGTTCGAGCCATCGTTTCCACCGTTCGAGTACCCACAACAGTGCAACGCCCACCCCGACGCCGACGACCGATTCGGTAAATCGTAGCAGGCAGTTTACGGCCGGCGAGACGTGGGGCGTCATCTGCGAGACGAGCAGGATGATGAGCAGCGTGATGGTGGCGATGCGGTTGTTCTGATAGATTCCGACCAGCATGCAGAGCATCTCCAGCACGAAGACCGAGGCGAGCATTCCTACGATCGAAAAGGGCCAGTTCTCGAGGTATATGTAGGCAATAAGCGCCCCGAGGAAAGTCCCCAGCACCCTGGTCCATCCGGCACGCAGCGACTCCTTGTAACTGTGCGATTGCAGAACGACTACCAGTGACGTACAGGCCAGCATGGCCCCCATCCAGCGCGATGCCTCGTGCAGCGATCCTGTTATGTAGACGCCTGTCAGATAAGCCAGCAGGACGCCGATGCAGGAGACGAACGAGACGGAAGGGTGCATGCGTCCGACGGCATCGCGCAGGTACTGCCGGATCCTAAGTGGGATCGGTTGCCGGGTGTTTTCCATAATGAGCGCTTTGTCCGGTTCAGAACAAGAAACGCGCCGAAACAGGAAGACGACCGTCTGTTCCAGGCTCGTATCCGGAATTTACACTTTCCTTTGCTCTGGCGGCGGATTTGGAACAAGAATTGGGGAGGGACAAAATCATGTCGCCACATATGCGTTGCAAAGAGATGGAATAAGTATCCGAGTAAAACATAATGCAAGAAAATGAAGTTTAGATTGTTTGCCCTGCTGCTATGCGGCAGCATCGCCCCCGTGTGTGCTGTGCGGTCCGAGATCGCCGACAGCATGCGTAAAGAGAAAACCTATCCCATCGGAGAGATCGTGGTTACGGGAACCCGGCATGAAACCGACATCCGGCATTTGCCGATGACCATCTCCGTCGTCGACCGTAAGAAGATCGAGAACGGGTTTCACCCATCGTTGTTGCCGACGCTGACCGAGCAGATTCCGGGCCTGTTCGTTACGGGACGCGGCATCATGGGCTACGGCGTTTCAGGCGGCGCGGCCGGACAGATGACGCTGCGCGGTGTCGGCGGAGGTCCCACGACGGGTCTGCTGGTGCTGATCGACGGCCATCCCCAGTACATGGGGTTGATGGGGCATCCCATTGCCGATGCCTACCAGTCGATGCTGGCCGACCGGGTCGAAGTCGTGCGCGGCCCTGCTTCGGTGTTGTACGGTTCGAACGCCATGGGCGGCGTAATCAATATCGTGACGCGAAAAATGGTCGAAGACGGCGTGAAAACCAATGTCCACGCCGGTTACGGCTCCTACAACACGTTGGAGACCGAAGCCACGAACCAGCTGAAATACGGGCGTTTCACCAGCACGGTCACCGGATCGTACAACCGCACCGACGGACACCGTAAGGATATGGGATTCGAGCAGTATGGAGGCTATGCCAAACTGGGCTACCAGATTACGAAGGAGTGGGACGTCTACGCCGACGTGAACCTCACGCATTTCAACGCTCAGAACCCGGGAGCCGTGTCGGCGCCCATTCTCGACAACAAACAGCACATCACCCGCGGCATGACTTCGTTCGCGCTGCGCAACGACTACGGAAAGACCTCCGGAGCCTTGAGCTTTTTCTACAACTGGGGCCGCCACAAGATCAACGATGGCTATTCGCCCGGTGCCGAACCGCTCGATTACCGCTTCAATTCCCGCGACAGGATGCTGGGTGTATCGTGGTATCAGAGCGCGTCGCTCTTCACGGGCAACCGCCTGACCATGGGCGTCGACTACCAGCACTTCGGAGGCAAGGCCTGGAACCGCTATCTCAACGGCGATCCGGATAAGACCACGGCCGACAAGACGATGGACGAAGTGGCCGGATACATCGATTTCCGCCAGAGCCTGACACACTGGCTGACGCTCGATGCCGGGCTGCGTCTCGACCACCATTCGCACGCCGGAACAGAGTGGATTCCGCAGGGCGGCCTGTCGTTCCTGCTGCCCCGCAACGCCCAGCTCAAGGCAATGGTCAGCAAGGGATTCCGCTTTCCGACCATCCGCGAAATGTATATGTTTCCGCCGCAGAATCCGGATCTGAAACCCGAGAAACTGATGAACTACGAACTTTCGTTCACCCAGCGGCTCCTCGGCGGTGCCCTTTCCTACGGAGTCAACGTCTTCTACACCGACGGCGACGACATGATTCAGACCCTCCCGGTCAACGGCCGGCCGATGAACATCAATACGGGCCGCATCGAGAACTGGGGTGCGGAAGGCGACATCGCCTGGCGGATCTGTGCCGCGTGGTCGGTGTCCGCCAATTACAGCTATCTGCATATGGCTTATCCGGTCGTCGCTGCTCCCGAGCACAAACTCTACGTCGGCGGCGCCTTCACGCGGGGGCGGTGGAACGCCTCGACAGGCATTCAGTATGTGCACGGGCTTTATACGCAGGTCAAACCCAAAGAGCTGACCGACAACTTCGTGCTGTGGAACGCCAACGTGACCTTCCGCGTAACCCGCTGGCTCGATCTGTTCGTCCGCGGCGAGAACCTGCTGGCGCAGCGTTATGAAATCAATACGGGCTTCCCGATGCCGAAAGCCACGGCACTGGGCGGCGTAAACGTAACCTTTTAATGGAATCGGAAGATATGACAATTCATTTACACACGCTTTTACGAACTATATTTACCATCGTATGTTTAATTTACCTGATCCCGGAAGGCCATGCGCATTCGGGCAAGGCGCGCTTTCATGCGATCATTGACACCGACGGGGCTGCGGACGACCTGCGCACGCTCTGTATGCTGCTGGGAAACCGGGAGGTCGAAGTACTCGCCATCACGACTTCGGAAGGGGCGTTGCTCCCCGACAGCGCCGCCGTCCGCGTGCGGGCATTGCTCGACTCCTTCTACCACGAAGGCGTCCCGGTCGGAGCGGGCAGAGCCGTGAACGCGCCGGCTCCGGTGTGGCGGACGCATTCCCTGCATGTAGAGTGGGGCGCTCCCTCGTCCGGTTCTGCCGCCCTCCCTTTGGCGCAGACGCTGATCGGGGAAACGCTCGAAAACGAAGAGGAAAAAGTCTTTTTTATCGCACTGGGTGCTCTGACGAACCTATCCGATGTATTGCAGGCGAATCCCGCCCTCGGTGGCCGCATCGAACGGGTGGTTTGGTACAACACCCGGGTGGAACCTCTGGCTGGGGCTAATTACGAGACAGACCGAGAAGCTGCCAGCCGCGTGCTGGCAAGCGGGATTCCCGTGACGGTCGTTTCGGCCAACCCGGATTGTCCGGTTGTCGTCACTCCCGCCCTGCTCGATTCGGTGGCCGCCGTTCCGACCGTTTACGCCCGGAAGATCGCCGATACGCACCGTGCCGCTCCGCTGGCGAAGCTGGTTGATGCGGGGCATTTGCAGGCATGGGACGATTTGGCCGCGGTCCGGCTGTTCGCTCCGGGATTGTTCGCTACCCGGAAAATAAACGAAACCGTCGAGGTTTGCAGCCTGTCGGATCAGGTTGCTGCTGCGCAGATTCCGGAGGAGATACTTCGTATTCTCCGGGGTAAACCCGACAGTGAGAGCCGCGTGTTCTACGGATTCCCTGTTCAGCACGAGCTCTATGCCGCAGATGTCGTGCCGATGGTCGACGAGACGATTGCCCGGTATGGGCCGAGTGAGTGGCGTGCAGGCGTGCTGACCAACGAACTGCATGGCCATCTGGGTATCTACGCCACCATCGGAGTCAAGATGGGAATCCGGGCGCGTGAATACTTCAATATCGGAGTGGATGATATCGAGGTGACGACCTATGCTGGGCATAATCCGCCCATAAGCTGTATGAACGACGGCTTACAGGTCGGAACCGGAGCATCCGTCGGGCACGGACTGATCTCCGTGGCGGAAAACGATCCGCCGCGTCCCGAAGCCCGATTCAGTTTCAAGGGAAAAACGATCCGGCTGGCTTTGAAGCCTGAATATGCCCGACGCATCCGTCGGGACGTAGAAAAGGGAATTGAACTTTACGGTAACCTGACCGAACCTTATTGGCTGTATGTCCGGGGATTGGCCTTGCAATACTGGCTTGAATTCGACCGCCACGGTATTTTCGATATGTATGTCGGGGAATAGTGCGCCCGGATCATAAATTCAGGTTGCATTTTTCACTCTGCATCCATGTCTTACGATGTAGGGCGGATGCCATGTGTTTTTGCGTGTTTGCGTTCGCGTCGGCCTGTGAGTGCAAATAATACCGCATATCATTGATATGAATATTACCGCTTTGCAGGAGTGGTTACGTAGAATTACTTCGTATGTACACTGCCCCGCCGCAATGTCGAGTTCATAAAGAGCCCCATTCTGCAAATCCAGTGTCTGAACTGTTCGTAAAGGAACTGCCCGGCAACGCTTACCCCGGCTCTGTATTGATCATATTACCCTTTCCGGTTAGTAGCCAACGCGGGTTAAAGTCTAAACAAGCGTTTACCATTTTTAACGCTTGTCAATAGAATTTCCCGATTGATATAATCATTAATCCCCAGAAATAGATTTTTAAAATGGCGGATAAGATTGCCATACTTCGACTATAACAAATTGTGCGTCTGGTAAGTCGTTTCAAGTGTGTGCGCAATGTCAAATTGTTTCTCTCTATGAGGTTCGTTCCGTATAATGATGTCCGATGTATTTTCCGGTCGATCAACGAACGATGATTTCGTAATCGGTCTGTATATATCCGCTTATTTTCAGATAGTTTTGGCGTTTCTAAGACTACGTCCAATGTAGAATTTGTTCTGGGGCCGATATTGTAGCTGACTACTTCCTTCGATTTTCGGTGAGGGCATATGCAATCCACACGAACTCCGATTTTCGACGGACGAAACTCTTGATTTCATCCACTTCGTAAATCCGGTGTTTGACAATTGGAGGACGTGTAATAGACTTGGCAATTAAGATGATGCAGTGTAAAAGCGTTGTCGGAGATATCTGAAGAATCCGAGCGGTACTTCTTATTCCTAGGCCTTCTTTTGTTAAGGTTGTTATATCTGTGTTAAATTGAGAGAATATGCGTTATAAGAATAATGTTCCTGTTGTCTTTTGTGGCAATGGCTACATTTATATCGTTGCTTCCCGTTTGCTTGGCGTCCGTCTTTAATACATTCTTCGCCACAAAATCTGCATTTCATTTTGTTTATCCCCTAATCTGTAACATGAAGGTCAATTTTCGGGACCTTCGACTTATTTATCTCGATTTTCAGGACATAAAAAATAATAAAGACGACCCAAAGATCGTCTTTATTACTCTAATTTTTTTAGGTTCTTGGAATGATTTACAGTTAGTTAACTGTTCACCTCCTAATCTGTAACATTACCCCCTGGCGGAGAGTGGGGGATTCGAACCCCCGGTACAGTAATCCCGTACGTCAGTTTAGCAAACTGGTGGTTTCAGCCACTCACCCAACTCTCCGGTCACCCTCGTTTCGGGTGTTTAACCTGAAAAAGGTTCGCAAATATAGAATCTTTTTGGCGAACTGCAAAGAAATGCGGCCAAAATTTATTTTTTCATCCGAACTTCCGCGGTTCCGCGGTCCGGTTTTGTTATCGTTGTGCAGGGTTTTGACGTTTTGCAGGCCGGGCTTACGCCCGGTGACAGGCTGCCGGCAGTTCACGGAATACCTGTCGCTTACCGGGCTCGGGGCGTCGGCATTTCACGTGCAGTCCTTTCCCTGGATATTTCGGAGGCCCTTTGTCGGCGGTAGACGGGAAACGGGAAAGAGTGCTTCGCGCCTCTTTTTTGTCGTTTGAGCGGCTCTGGACCTATATTTGCTCGGCTTCGTTATGAATTTGTGATTTGATTTTGTATCTTTGTGTGATATTTCGCTCACGATGGCAGAGAAAGATAAGGACATACTGGAAAATATAGGAGAGCAGGAGTATAAATACGGCTTTACCACGGACATCGAAACCGAAACCATCGGCAAGGGTCTCAACGAAGAGGTCGTACGGCTGATCTCCGCCAAGAAAGGCGAACCCGCATGGATGACCGAGCGGCGCGTGGCGGCTTACCGCCATTGGCTGACGCTGGAGCCTCCGACGTGGGCGCACCTGACGATTCCCGAAATAGATTTTCAGGACATCATTTATTATGCCGCTCCCAAGCAGCAGAAAAAGCTCAATTCGATGGACGAGGTCGACCCCGAACTCAAACGTACGTTCGACAAGCTGGGGATTCCCCTCGAGGAGCAGATGGCGCTGGCGGGCGTTGCGGTCGATGCCGTGATGGACTCGGTGTCGGTCAAGACTACGTTCAAGGAGGTGCTGGCCGAAAAGGGCATTATCTTCTGCTCGATCTCCGAGGCGCTGCGCGACTGTCCCGAGTTGGTGAAAAAATACCTCGGCAGCGTCGTTCCCTATACCGATAACTTTTATGCCGCGCTCAATGCCGCGGTCTTTTCCGACGGGTCGTTCTGTTACATCCCGAAGGGCGTGCGCTGCCCGATGGAGCTGTCCACCTATTTCCGGATCAATGCGGCGGGAACCGGGCAGTTCGAACGCACGCTCATTGTGGCCGACGAAGGCGCCTATGTGAGTTACCTGGAGGGTTGTACGGCTCCGCGCCGCGACGAAAACCAGCTGCACGCCGCCGTGGTCGAGATTATCGTCGAGAAAGACGCCGAGGTAAAATACTCCACGGTGCAGAACTGGTATCCCGGCGACAAGCAGGGACGGGGCGGTATCTACAACTTCGTTACCAAGCGCGGTATCTGCCGTGAAAACGCGCGGCTGTCGTGGACGCAGGTCGAAACCGGGTCGGCGATTACGTGGAAATACCCGAGCTGCATCCTTGCCGGCGACAATTCGGTCGGCGAGTTCTACTCGGTGGCCATGACCAATAACTTCCAGCAGGCGGATACCGGCACGAAGATGATTCATATCGGCCGCAATACCCGCAGCCGCATCGTTTCGAAAGGTATTTCCGCCGGGCGGAGCGAAAACTCCTACCGGGGCCTCGTGCGCATGGCCAAAGGGGCCGAGAACGCCCGCAACTATTCGCAGTGCGATTCGCTGCTGATCGGCGACAAGTGCGGCGCGCATACGTTTCCGGTAATCGACAGCCGTAACCGTACGGCGGTCGTCGAACACGAAGCCACTACGTCGAAGATTTCGGACGACCAGCTCTTCTACTGCAACCAGCGGGGGCTGTCGACCGAGGACGCCGTGGGGCTGATTGTCAACGGTTACGCCCGCGAAGTGCTGGCCAAACTGCCGATGGAATTCGCCGTCGAGGCGCAGAAACTGCTGTCGATAAGCCTCGAGGGGTCGGTGGGATAATTAACGATAATTAAAAGACGAAGATATGTTAAGTGTAAAGAACCTGCATGCGTCGGTCGACGGCAAGGAGATACTGCGGGGCATCGACCTCGAAGTCCGGGCCGGCGAAGTGCATGCCATCATGGGCCCGAACGGCTCGGGCAAATCGACGCTCGCGGCGGTGCTCGCGGGCAATGAGAAATTCACCGTCACCGATGGCTCGGCGACATTCCTGGGGCAGGATCTGCTGGACATGGCCATTGAAGACCGGGCGCGCCTGGGGCTGTTCCTGGGTTTCCAGTATCCGGTGGAAATTCCGGGCGTCACGATGGCCAATTTCATGAAACTGGCCGTAAACGAGCAACGCAAATTCCGCGGCGAGGAGCCGCTGACGGCTGCCGAGTTCCTGCGCCTGATGCGTGAGAAGAGCGCCGTCGTGGAGCTGGATTCGAAACTCACTTCGCGTGCCGTCAACGAGGGTTTCTCGGGCGGCGAGAAGAAGAAGAACGAGATTTTCCAGATGGCGATGCTCGATCCCAAACTGGCTATTCTCGACGAAACCGACTCGGGCCTCGACATCGACGCCCTGCGTATCGTCGCCACCGGTGTGACGAAACTGCATACGCCCGAAAACGCTACGGTGGTCATCACGCACTACCAGCGCCTGCTGGATTATATCGTTCCCGACGTCGTGCACGTGCTCTACAAGGGACGCATCATCCATACGGGCGACAAAACTTTGGCCCTCAAACTCGAAAAGGAGGGATACGATTGGTTGATTAACGATTACAGGGAATGACGGCGCTGCTCGATATAATCCGCGGGTTCCGCACGGCACAGGGCGAGGCGCTCCGCCTTTCCGGGGCCGGAGAGGTTCCCTATGCCGCGGTCGACCCCCGGCATATGCGTATCGAAGTCGCCGCGGGGGGTTCGGCGCAGCTTGTCGTCGTGCACACCGGGCCCGGCATGTCGTCGCTCGACATCGTGCTGGCGGAGGACGCCCGGTTCGAAATGACGGAGTTGTTCCTTGCCGAGGCGTTTGCCGAAGTCGCGGTCAGGCAGGCGGCCCGCAGCCGGTGCCATATGACGGCGGTACAGCTTTCGAGCGCCAACGTTTCCTATACAATCGACCTCGACGGCCGGGATGCCGAAAACCGGCTTGGCGGGGTGTTCCTCGCCGCAGGGCAGGAGCATTGCGTGGTCAGGCTCCGCACGAACCACAATGTGCCCGACTGCCGCAGCATGTCCTACGTCAAGGGTGTAGCGGGCGGAACGGCCGTGGGCGAATTCTGCGGGCTGGTCTATGTGGCACCCGATGCGCAGCATACCGATGCGCAGCAGCAGAACCGCAATATCCTGTTGAGCGAAACGGCGCGCATTACGACCCAGCCCCAGTTGGAAATCTATGCCGACGACGTGAAATGTTCGCACGGCGCGACGGTGGGGCAGATGGACTCGGAGGCTATCCTCTACATGCGGCAGCGCGGTTTGAGCGAAGCGCAGGCCCGGCGGCTGCAAATCGAAGGTTTCGTAGGCGACATCGTGCGCCGCTGCGGCATCGGGCCGCTGTGTGAGGCGGCGATGGATGCCGTGATTGCCAAAATGGAAAAACTGTAACGATGTTCGACGTCGAAAAAATACGCGAAGAGTTCCCGATTCTGGGACGCAGGGTCTACGGCAAACCGCTCGTCTATCTCGACAGCGGCGCTACGGCCCAGAAACCGCTGGCGGTAATCGAAACGGTCGATTACCTGCAGCGTGAGCTCAACGCCAACATTCACCGCGGGGTGCACTACCTCTCGGAAGAGGCGACGACGCTCTACGAGGCGTCGCGCGAATGTATCCGTGCCTTTATCGGCGCGGCGGAAAAGGAGGAGATCGTCTTTACGGCGGGCGCTACGGCGTCGCTCAATACGGTCGCCTATGCGTGGGGCGAAAAGTTCGTCCATGCGGGCGACAACATCGTCGTCAGCGAAATGGAGCACCATTCGAACATCGTTCCGTGGCAGCTGCTCGCCGGGCGCAAGGGGGCGGAAATCCGTGTCCTGCCTTTCGACGACGAAGGGCGCCTGCGCACGGAACTGCTTCCGGGGCTGCTGGACGGCAAAACCCGTGTCGTCGCCGTGACGCAGGCCTCGAATACGCTCGGCACGCGCCCCGACCTGCGGACAATTATCGATGCGGCGCACGCCGCGGGGGCGATTGCCGTCGTGGACGGATGCCAGGGCATCGTGCACGGAGGCGTCGACGTGCAGCAACTCGACTGCGACTTCTATGCGTTCTCGGGCCATAAGCTCTACGCCCCGACGGGTATCGGCGTGCTGTACGGCAAGCGCGCCCTGCTGGAGGCCATGCCGCCGTTCCTCGGCGGGGGCGACATGGTCGATACCGTGACGTTCGCCGAAACCACCTATGCACCCGTGCCGCTGAAATTCGAGGCCGGAACGGCCAACTTCACCGGAGCGATCGCCCTGGGCGAGGCCGTGAAGTTCGTGCAGCGGTTCGACCCTGCGGAAATCGAGGCGCACGAAGCGTCGTTGCTCCGGCACGCCACGGAGCGCCTTTCGGCAATCGACGGGCTGCGTATCTACGGCACGACGCCCGACAAGTGCGCTATCGTGTCGTTCAATGTCGAGGGTGTGCATCCGTACGATATGGGGATGATTCTCGACAAACTCGGCATCGCCGTCCGCACCGGGCAGCATTGCGCCGAGCCGACGATGACGCATTTCGGCACGACGGGCATGTGCCGTGCATCGTTCGCACTGTACAATACGCTCGCCGAAGCCGATGTGCTGGCCGACGGCGTGGAACGGGCCGTGCGGATGCTGCGGTGACAGGAAAACTACTTGATTCTTTAAATAAAAAGGAACTTATGTTCATTGTACTCGAAGGTTTGGACGGTGCGGGCAAGTCGACCCAGATCCGGATGCTGCGCCAACTGTTTGCCGACAGGGGTGCCGCGAGCGAGTATGTGCATTTCCCGCGCTTCGACTCCCCGGTTTACGGCGAGCTCATTGCCCGCTTCCTGCGCGGTGAATTCGGCGGCGTGGGGCAGGTCGACCCCTATCTGGTGGCGCTGCTCTTCGCAGGCGACCGCGCCGACGCGGCTCCGCAGATACGGCAGTGGCTCGCGGCGGGCAAAGTCGTTATCCTCGACCGCTATGTCTACTCGAACGTCGGTTTCCAGTGCGCCAAACTTCCTGCCGGGAAGGAACGCGACCGCCTGGCGGAGTGGATTGTGAACCTAGAATTCGGTTATAACGGGCTTCCGCGTCCTGACATGTCGCTGTTCCTCGACGTGCCGTTCGCCTTCACCGAGCGCAAACTCACCGAAGTGCGCGAGGGCGACGACCGCGACTACCTGCAGGGCGGACAGGACATACACGAGGCTTCGCTCGCACTCCAGCAGAACGTGCGCAGCGTGTACCTCGCCATGGCGGCCAAAGACCCTTCGCTGCGGGTAGTCGACTGCTGCGATACGGTGGGCGCCATGGATTCCCCCGAGGGCATCTTTGCCAAAATCCGCGCCGAACTGACCCCAATACTCGAAACCGATGCGAAAAAGCAGAGCCTTTAAATTACTGGCCAACGTCTGCCGGCTGATTCTGGCCTGTACGTTCATCGTTTCGGGCTTCACGAAAGTCATCGACCCGTGGGGGACGGCGATGAAGGTCAACGAGTACCTGTCGATTTACGGCATTGAATTCCTCCAGCCCGCGAGCATGGCCTTTTCAATTTGGCTGTGCGGCGCCGAGATGATGATGGGATGCATGCTGCTTTTCAAGGTCCGCATCCGCCTGATTTCGATTTTTGCCGTGCTGTCGATGCTCTTCTTTACGGCGCTTACGCTGTTGAGCGCCACGCTGATTCCCGTCGAGGACTGCGGCTGTTTCGGCGAGGCGCTGAAGCTGACGCCGTGGCAGACGTTCTTCAAGAACCTGGCCCTGCTGCCGATGGCCGTGGTGGTCTGGTGGCGTTACCGCCCAGACAAGATTTTTGCGTTCAATCCGCTGGAAATCGTGCTCACGGTCACGTTCTTTTTCCTGACGATGTACCTGGGCTATTACTGTTACCGCCACCTGCCGCTGATCGACTTTTTGCCCTACAAGGTCGGGGTCAATATCTGGGACGGGATGCATGCCCCGGTCGTCGAGCCCGGGGAAACGGAAACCGTGCTCATTTACCGCAATATCAAAACTGGGAAACTGCGCGAATTCTCGCTCGAGGACATCGCATGGCAGGATGCTGAAAAGTGGGAGTGGGTCGATACCCGCACTACGAGCGAAATGCCTGCCATACGACCGCTTATGAGCGAATTCGCACTGCGCGACGCCGAGGGGGACGCTACCGAGGAAATCGTGACGGCTCCCGGCCGTGTGTATATGCTCTGCGTCACGTCGTTCGACCGCCTGCCGCGCAGTTGTGCCAAACGGTTCGCCGGAATCGTACAGCGTGCCGCCGCCGAAGGCGCCCGCGTCGTCTGCCTTACTCCCCAGCCTTTGTACGGTGTTACACGCCATGATTTCGGTTCGGGCGAAGTGCGCTGCTACAATATCGACGCTTCGACCATGAAAACCATGCTGCGCGCCAACAACGGCATGGTCGTGTTGGAGGACGGCATAATCCGCGCTAAAAAGAATTGTCGCGATATTCGTCCGTAGGGACACCTTGCGGCCTGTGGTATGAAAGTTGACCCCGGAAACGGAGTCAACTTTCTTATTATGCGAACTTTCCATCTTTTGATTCTCCTGCTCGCGCTCTCCGCCTGCTCCCGCCGGCAGCCTGCGCCGGCAGCGGTTCGACCCGTAAAAGTCACCGTTGCCTCCGGCGCCGGGGTCATCGACAAGGATTTTGCCGGGCTGGCGACGCCGGACGATGCCGTAAACCTCGCATTCAAACTTGCGGGGCAGGTGCTCGACGTGCCGGTTTCGCAGGGCGAAAGCGTGAAGAAGGGGGAGTTGCTGGCCGAACTCGATCCCCGGGACATCGAGCTGCAGGTTTCTGCCACCCGTTCGGCGTACGACGAAGCCCGTTCGCAGTTGCAGCGCATGCAGCGCCTGCTGGAGCACGAAGCCGTTTCGCGGCAGGAGTTCGAAGCCTCGCAGACCCGTTACGCACAGGCCCGGTCGTCCTATGACAATGCCCTCGACTTGCTCAAGGATACCAAGTTGCGTGCTCCGTTCGCAAGCGTCGTGGAACGCAAGTACGTCGACAATTACGAGCGTGTGCAGGCCGGGCAGGCCATAGTCCGTGTCGTGAACCCCGTTACGACGCAGGTGCAGTTCACGATGCCCGAAAGCGGCCTGATGCTCCTTTCCGAGCCCTCGACCCGTTTCGAGGTCGAATTCGACAACTACCGGGGCGTGAAGTTCCCGGCCGTGCTGAAAGATTACGCCAAAACCTCTTCCGATGCCTCGGGATTCCCCGTGTCGCTGCGCCTTGTGAATGTCGATGCCGGGCGCTATCCCGTTTCGCCCGGTATGTCGTGTACGATTACGATGCAGAGCGCCGATCCGGTTCCCGACGCCGTGTCGCTGCCCGTTTCGGCCGTTTACGCCCCGGCCGAAGGCGGCACCTACGTCTGGATTGTGGGAAGTGACGACCGTGTCGTACGCCGTGCCGTGACACTCGGCGAGTTGTTCGGCCGCGACCGTGTCGTGGTCGACAGCGGAGTGGAACCGGGCGAGCGGGTCGTTACGGCGGGGGTGTACCAATTGCGTCCGGGCGAGCGCGTGCGGACATTAAACTGAATCTGCCATGAACCTGCCCGAATATTCGCTGCACAATAAGAAAGTCGTCTGGTTCTTCCTGTTCGTCCTGATCGCCGGAGGGGCCCTGGGCTTCTTCACGCTGGGTAAAAAAGAGGATTCCGTATTCGTCATCAAGAGCGCGTCGCTGGTCTGTTCCTATCCGGGAGCCACGCCGGCGGAGGTCGAACAACTCGTCACCGAGCCCATCGAACGCGAGGTGCAGTCGATGCGCCTGGTGCATAAAATCACCTCCGAATCCTATTACGGGCTCTCGAAAATCATGGTCGAACTCGACCCGGCGACCAGCGCTTCCGAGATTCCCCAGTTATGGGACGAACTGCGCCGCAAGGTGCTCAACGTCCAGCCGCGCCTGCCGTCGGGGGCTTCGCCCGTGACGGTGGCCGACGATTTCGGCGATGTTTACGGCATCTATTACGGACTGTCGGTCGACGGCGGTTTCACGTGGTCGGAACTGCGCGACTGGGCACAGCGGATTAAAACGGCGCTCGTCACGGTCGACGGCGTGCAGAAAGTGAGCCTTTTCGGCGAACAGACGCCCGTGGTCAATGTCAGCATCAGCCTTGCGGCGCTCGCCAATTTCGCCATCCGCCCCGAAACCATCGTGGCCACAATCGGCCAGCAGAATACCATCGTCAACAGCGGTGAAAAGCAGGCCGGGGCGCTCAATATCCGGATCCTCGAAGCCGGCACCTACAAAAGCCTCGACGACATTTCCAACCAACTGCTTATCTCCTCTTCGGGCAAGCAGTACCGGTTGGGCGACATCGCCCGCGTCGAGCGCGGATATGCCGACCCGCCGCAGACGCTGATGCGTGTCGACGGCAACCGCGCCGTCGGCATCGGCATTTCGACCGAGGACGGGGTCGACGTCGTGAAAACCGGGACCAAGATCACACAGGTGCTCGACGGGCTTACGCGCCAGATGCCCGTTGGCATGGAATTGAAGGTGCTCTATCCTGAAAACCGCATCGCGCAGGAGGCCAATGCGACCTTCGTGCTGAACCTCGCCGAGTCGGTGGCGATTGTCATCCTCATTATCATGCTCGTCATGGGCTTCCGCGCCGGGGTGCTGATCGGCAGTTCGCTGCTCTTCTCCATCGGCGGCACGTTACTGTTGATGCAGTTCCTGGGCGAGGGGCTCAACCGCACGTCGCTCGCCGGATTTATCATTGCCATGGGGATGCTGGTGGACAACGCAATCGTGGTGACCGACAATGCGCAGCAGGCCATGCTGCGGGGTGTCGCGCGCAGGCAGGCCATCACCGAGGGGGCCAATGCCCCGCGCTGGAGCCTGCTGGGGGCTACGCTGATCGCTATTTTCTCGTTCTTGCCGCTCTACCTCGCCCCGTCGTCCGTGGCCGAAATCGTCAAGCCGCTGTTCGTCGTGCTTGCCCTTTCGCTGCTGTTGAGCTGGGTGCTGGCGCTTACGCAGACGCCGCTTTTCGGCGATTTCATGCTTCGCGTCAAACCTGCCGCGCACGACCCCTACGATACGAAATTCTACCGCGCCTTCGACCGCCTTCTGGCCGCCCTGCTGCGTTGGCGGTGGGGTGTCGTGGCAGGCGTCGTGGCGCTGTTCGTGCTGTCGCTCGCGGTAATGGGCCTCATGCCGCAGAATTTCTTCCCGTCGCTCGACAAACCCTATTTCCGGGCCGACGTGCTGTTGCCCGAGGGGTATAATATCCGCGATACGGAACACAACCTGCGCGGGATGGAAGAGTGGCTCCATGCGCAGCCCGAGGTGAAGACCGTGTCGGTGACGATGGGCTCCACGCCGCCGCGCTACTACCTCGCCAGCAGCAGCGTTTCGCTGCGGCCCAATTTCGGGAATGTCCTGATCGAACTGCACGACAAGGGGCAGACCGAAGCCGTCGAAGCGCGGTTCAACGCCTATGTCCGGGATAGTTTTCCCGACGTCTGGCTGCGCTCGTCGCTTTTCAAGCTTTCGCCCGTGCCCGACGCGGCAATCGAATTCGGGTTTATCGGCGACAATGTCGACACACTGCGCCGCCTGGCGCAGGCCGCCGAAGAGATTATGTGGCGTACGCCCGGCACCGTGAATATCCGCAACAGCTGGGGTAACCGCGTGCCGACGTGGCTGCCGCTCTATTCGCAGATGAAAGGACAGCGTATCGGCATGACGCGCAGCCAGATGGCGCAGGGCATTACGATTGCCACGCAGGGCTACCGCCTGGGCGAATACCGCGAGGGCGACCAGTTCATGCCGATTCTGCTCAAGGACGAGAACATCGACGCCTATAACCTGACCAACCTGCAGGCGCTGCCGATTTTTACCCCGGCCGGAAAGGTCTACTCCATCGAGCAGGCGACCGACGGGTTCCGCTTCGAATACCGCGGCGGGGTGGTTAAACGCTTCAACCGCCAGCGGGTGATGAAAGCGCAGTGCGACCCCGGTCGCGGAGTCAATACGATGCAGTTGTTCGCCGCCCTGCGGGATTCGATTTCGCGCAGCGTTACGCTGCCCGACGGCTATTCGATGAAAGTATTCGGGGAGCAGGAGAGTCAGCAGGAGTCCAACTCGGCGCTGGCCGAATACATGCCCCTGACGATGGTGCTGATTTTCATCGTCCTGCTCCTGCTGTTTGGCAACTACCGCGAGCCAATCGTCATCCTGCTGATGATTCCGCTGATTTTTATCGGCGTGGTGCTCGGCCTGGCCGTCACGGGCAAGGTTTTCAACTTCTTCTCGCTGCTCGGACTGCTGGGGCTCGTGGGCATGAACATCAAGAATGCCGTAGTGCTGGTCGAGCAAATCGGCGTGCTGCGCTCGGGGGGCAAGGGCGCTTACGAGGCCCTTACGACCGCTACGCGCAGCCGTATCGTTCCCGTGGCGATGGCTTCGGGCACCACGATTCTCGGTATGCTGCCCCTGCTGTTCGATTCGATGTTCGGCGCCATGGCCGCGACGATCATGGGCGGTTTGCTGGTCGCCACGCTGCTGACTGTCTGCGTGCTGCCGGTCGTCTACGCTATTTTCTATAATATCCGCAAACCATGAGGAATATCCTGACATTATTCGCTCTGTGCGCCTGCCTGCCTGCATCGGCCCAGACTTCGCTCGACGATTACCGCCGTGCCGTGACCGATTACAGCTGGGAGCTGAAAGTCGCCGCGTCGAAGAGCGATGCAGCCGCCGAAACCCGGGGACAGGTCTATACGGGCTATCTTCCGCGCCTGTCGCTCGACGGCAGTTTCACGGCTACGGCACATCATTACGACGGGGTCGAGCGGTGGAATTTCAGCGTCCTGCCGCAGCTCGTGCAGACCGTCTACGGCGGCGGGGCCGTGCGTGCGGCGTACAGGCAGGCCGAACTAGGGTACGACATCGCCCTGTGTGACCAGGAGTTCACGCGGCTCGACGTGCGGTATACGGCCGAATACACCTACTGGAACCTATCGGCCATGGAGCTTTATGCCGCCTCCATGCGCCAGTATGTCCGTATTATCCGGTCGCTCAAGGAGGTCGTCGACCGCCGTTTTGCCGAGGGGTATATTGCCAAGGGCGACGTGCTGATGATCGAGGCGCGGTTGAGCGAGGCGCAGTTCGCCCTGGTGAGCGCCGAGCAGAATTACACCGTGGCGCTGCATAATTTCAATATCCTGCGCGGCACCGATCCCGGACTGGAGGTGACACTGGTGCAGGGCATCCGCGACTCGCTGCCGCTGCCCGGCCGGGTGCTGCCGGACGAAGCGCTGGCG
>NZ_CABMQJ010000006.1 GCF_902388705.1 uncultured Alistipes sp. | reverse complement strand
CGGCCGCCGGTGCGGGTGCGGGCGCCGGATTGTCCACGGTGCGGTGGATGGACTGCAGCAGGCGGTTCATGTCGATGGGTTTGGTGAGGTAGTCCTGTGCGCCGTTGCGCACGGCCTCGATAGCCGAATCGATCGAGCCCTCGGACGAGAGCACGATGAACGGGACTCCGGTGTCGGGGACTTTGCAGCCCGTGTCCGATAGGATGATATCGAACGGAATTTTTTCGCACATGTTCGAGGCAGCCGCCTCATCCTCGGCTGCTTCCGTCGAGAATCCTTCGTATTCGAGCCGTTCGCGAAGCGTGTTTCGCATGCTTTTTGATTGGTCCAGAATTAAAACCTTTGTCATAGCTTGTTTTTCCTGAAATTTTACCTACTTTTGTCCCAAAGTTATGACTTTCTGCGGTGCAAAACCAATCCCGAGGGGTCTTGCCGATAGGTGCGGGAAGTCGGAAAAAACGTCTTGAATCGGCCCATTGCAGCGGACCTGCCGAACGCTTCGGCGGACGGTTTGCAACAGTGCTGCGGACCACAAATACAATATGAAAAAGAATTACAATTACACACGACGCAAGTTGTACCTGCCCGAGTACGGACGCCATATCCAGGAGATGATCGATTCGCTGCAGCTGATTGAAGACCGTCGCGAACGCAACCGCCAGGCACGGGCCGTGATTGCCGTGATGGGCAACCTGAACCCGCTGCTGCGCGATACGGCCGATTTCACACACAAGCTGTGGGATCACCTCTTTATCATGTCTGATTTCCAGTTGGATGTGGACTCCCCCTACCCGCAGCCGTCGCGCCAGGAACTGACCATCACGCCGCGACGCATGTCCTACTCGCAGGGCCGCATCGCCTTTAAGCATTACGGCAAATACGTCGAGCGGATGATCGGCGGGCTCGCCGCTGAAAAAGACCGCCGCCTGGTGACGCGCACGGTGGACAACCTGGCCCGCTACATGCGTACCAAAAGCTACGAATACAACCAGGAGCACCCCAACAACGAGGTGATCGTAAAAGACATCAAGCGCATGTCCGGCGGAGCGATTGAAATCGATGAAGTTGCTTTAAATAATCTCCGAAGCGACTATAAACAGCACTTTACGGCACGTCCCCAGAAAGGGCCGCAGCAGCGTCAACAGCAGCGCCAGCAGAAAAACCGCAACCAGCAGCACGGCCGTAATTTCTCGAAAAACAACGGCGCACACCGCAATTCGTCGAAATAAAAGGTGCGCATATCCGGAATTTTGCTATATTTGTAAGCATTTAACTGCGATAACAAAGATAAATGAACAAACAAACGCTTTTCGTGTCCTTGACTACGGCCGTGATGTTGTGTGCGTGCCAGTCGTCGAAGGTGAAGATTTCAGGCCGCTTTGTCGGCAACGACGCCAAGAATGTTTACCTCGAGCAAGTGTTACCCCTGACGCAGTCGGTCATCGACTCCGCTGTGCTCGACAAGGAGGGCAATTACCGTTTCGAGCTGAAGGGCGTGACGAAAACCCCGTCGCTCTATAATATTATATATAACGGTGAGCGCATACCGCTGTTTCTGGCGGGCGGCGACCGGCTGACGCTGAACTCCGTGGGCAGTGTCGTCCGTAACTATACGGTCGACGGCTCGAAGGAGTCGGAGTTGCTGCGGCAGTTCTACCAGGCTTTCGTCACCGGGGCGCAGCAGTTGGACAACATTGCCGCGCAGTTCGCCAAGACCGACCTTTCGGAGGATGTCCGCAAGGCGCTGGTCAAAGAGTATACGGCCGAATATTACCGCATACGCCGCGAGCAGCTGCGCTTCATCATCGAGAACAAAACGTCGCTGGCTGCGGTTTACGCGCTTTACCAGCGGCTTCCGGGCGACACCTACCTGTTCAACGGCGACAGCGACGTGGTCTATTTCCGCACGGTGGCCGAAGCCCTCGAGCAGAGTTATCCCGATTCGCCCTACCTGCAGTCGCTCCTGGGCGAAATCGCCCGCATGGACGCCCGTATCAGCCTCTCGTCGCAGATCACCGAAGCGGGCTATCCCGACCTGGAGATGTCGGACATCTACGGCAAGAAAATCCGCCTTTCGTCGCTCGCGGGCAAAGTCGTGCTGATCGACTTCTGGTCGGCGGAGCTGGGCAACAGCAATACGCTCAATGCGGAATTGAAAGAACTTTACAAGAAATATGCCGACGCCCCGACCTCGTTCGAGGTTTACCAGGTGGCTGTCGATACGTCGAAACCCGTGTGGATTACGGCCGTACAGGAACAGCAGCTGCCGTGGATTTCGGTGAGCGACCTGCGCGGGCGCGCCTCGTCTTCGCTCGGGCTTTACAACGTACAGAAACTTCCGGCCAACTTCCTCATCGACAAGGAGGGGACGATTGTGGCCAAGGACATTTACGGCAAGAGCCTCGAACAGAAACTGGACGAGCTGACGAAATAGCGTCCGGCTTCCGGGGCGTTTTCCCGCACGCTTCGTCCGGGCGGGTTTGTAAACACGGCGCTCCGCAGCGGAGGGAATTTCCTGCAACAGGCGGGCCGCCTGGATTAGTAAAGATTTATTATGTATTATTTCGCGTCCGATATTCATCTGGGAGCAGGCGGTGATGCGCAGGCAAAGCAGACCGAACGCCGCTTCGTCGGCTGGCTCGACGACGTCGCGCGGGATGCGGAGGCGATTTTCCTGGTCGGCGACGTTTTCGATTTCTGGTTCGAATACCGGGGCGTCGTGCCCAAGGGCTTCGTGCGGACGCTCGGCAAACTGGCCGAACTGACCGATCGGGGCGTGCGGGTGGTTTTCTTCACAGGCAACCACGACATGTGGGTCGGGGAGTACCTCGCCCGCGAATGCGGTATCGAGATTTACACTTCGCCGCAGCAGTTTTGCCTGAACGGCAGACACGTCTTCGTCGCCCACGGCGACAACATGAATATCGACGGACAGCCGATGCTCAAATTCCTCAATACGGTATTTCGCTCACGTACGTTGCGCTGGCTCTTCTCGTGGCTGGTGCATCCCGATTTGGCGATGCGCTTCGGCCATTGGTGGAGCGGCAAGTCGCGCAAGTCGCACAATGCGGCGGGAGGCTTCGACGCCTCGCTTACCGAGCCGCTGATCGAATATGCCCGCAGGTACGCCGCCACGCACGAGGTCGACCATTTCGTTTTCGGACATATGCATTTCCCGCGCGATTTCCGCGAGGTAGGGCTGCACGTGGTGAACCTCGGCTGCTGGGAGAAGCGTCCCGCCTATGCCGTGCTGGACGCATCGGGTGAAATGACGTTAAAAATACTCGGACAATGAAACAATACCTCGACCTGCTGCGCCGTATTAAAGCCGAAGGCGTCGTTCGCGGCGACCGCACCGGCACGGGCACCCAAGGCATATTCGGCCACCAGATGCGCTTCGACCTCGCGGCGGGTTTTCCCCTGCTCACGACCAAGAAAGTGTTCCTCAAAGGCGTCATTCACGAACTGCTGTGGTTCCTGGCAGGCGATACCAATATCAAATACCTTGTGGACAACGGCGTTCATATCTGGGACAACGATGCATACCGCTACTACAACGAACTCTGTGTCCGCCACGGCGTACTGCCCGTAGACCGGGATACGTTCCTGCGCGCCGCACAGGAGGGTGTCGAGTCGCCGATCGAAGGGTACAGGTTCGGCGACCTGAACCACGTCTACGGCTACCAGTGGCGCAGCTGGCCCAAACCCGACGGCGGTTTCGTCGACCAGATTGCACAGGCGGTCGAGCTCATAAAGCGCAATCCCGAGTCGCGGCGCATCGTCGTTTCGGCATGGAACGCCGCCGAGGTGGAGGAGATGGCCCTGCCTCCGTGCCATGTGCTGTTCCAGTTCTATGTGGCCGGCGGGAAACTCTCGTGCCAATTGTACCAGCGCAGTGCCGATACGTTTCTCGGCGTGCCGTTCAATATTGCGTCGTACGCCTTGCTGACACTCATGACGGCGCAGGTATGCGGCCTCGAGCCCGGCGAGTTCGTTCATACGCTCGGCGATACGCACCTCTACCTGAACCACCTGGAGCAGGTGGACGAACAACTTGCGCGCGCACCCCGCCCGCTGCCCGCGATGCGGCTCAATCCGGCGGTGAAGTCGCTCTTCGACTTCCGCTACGACGATTTCACGCTCGAAGGTTACGATCCGTGGCCGGCAATCAAGGCGCCGATGTCGTTCTGACGCCTTTTGCGGAGGGCCGGATTGTCCGGGTGTTATGTTGCAGGGCGAAAACAAATCCCTGAAGACGACTGCGGATTTGTCGTGAAGGCCCGTCGAAAAGCGGAAGAACCGCAGAAGAGGGGAAACAGGCTGTTGTCGCGGATGGAGTTCCGGCGGACTGCGGCGCAGGACACGTAAAAAAAATGAAATTATGATAAGCATCATCGTAGCCGTCGCCGAAAACGGCGTGATCGGCGACAAGAACGCCCTGTTGTGGCATATTTCCGAAGACCTGAAGTATTTCAAGTCCGTCACCTCGGGCCATCCCGTCATTATGGGCCGCAAAACCTATGAATCGCTCGGGCGGCCGCTGCCCAACCGCACCAATGTGGTCGTCACGCGGCAGGAGATGGAGATTCCGGGGTGCAGGGTGGCCCATTCGCTCGAACAGGCCGTGGCGCTGTTCCCGGCCGACGAGGAGGTGTTCGTTATCGGCGGCGCGCAGATTTACGCGCAGGCGCTGCCCCTTGCCGATCGCTTCTACCTGACGCGGGTTTTCCATGCCTACGAGGGCGATACTCGTTTTCCGGAATGGAACGACGCCGAGTGGCGGCTCGTATCCTCTGAATCTTTCGCCGCGGGTGCCAATTACCCCTATCCCTTTGCTTTCGAGCGCTACGAACGGCGGTAGTGCAATCCCGGTGAATCTTCCTTTTCGGAGGGGATTCGGAAGGGGCGGTGACGTCTGCCGCCTGCGGGACGCCGTAGCTTGCGCGCGGCGGGATTTTGTACGGCGCAGGGGAGTTTCTCCGGGCCCGGTTCTGTCGTGAGCGGGTTAATTTACGTATTTATACCACTGTGCGGCTCGTCCGTAATCCCTACCTTTGCACTGCAAAGGTTTTTTTATGCTTCCCGTTCTCTGCTTTTTTGTCCCTGTTCCTGTTGCGCGCGACCGCAGCGGGCTGCGACAGGGCAGGCGATGCGGTGTTTGCAGGACGGCAGCGACAGGAGCGGTGTGTGTCACGCGGGAAGCCTCTCCCCGGGGTGGCGGACACGGTGGAAGCCGGGAGCGGAAAGACCTTGAAAAATGAAACGAGGTGAATTTATGACTACCAAATATTTCGATATGCTGATGGAGGATGTACGGATGAAGGAGGGCCTTCAGTCGTGCATGAACTGTGGTGTCTGCACGGGCGTATGTCCTGCGGCCGAGTTCTATAACTACGATCCCCGTCAGATTGTCAACATCGTGCAGACGCGCGACGACGAGGCCATCGAGGAGCTGCTCAAGAGCGACACAATCTGGTATTGCGGCGAGTGCATGTCGTGCCGTCCGCGCTGTCCGCGCGGCAATACGCCGGGATATGTGATACAGGCGCTGCGTACGCTGTCGCAGAAACTGGGTTTCTTCGTCGAGAGCGAGAAAGGCCGTCAGCAACTGGCCCTCAAGCGGATTATCGGTGAAAACATTCTGCGTACGGGCTACTGCATCGTGCCGCGGTTGGTCAAGCCCGAGCTGCATCCCGAGCAGGGAACCGTCTGGCAGTGGATATACGACAACGACAAGGAGGTTTACGGCCAGTTCACGCCGGTCTACATGCGACACGGCGCAGGAGCCCTGCGCCGCCTGGACGAAGAGTCTTTGGAGGAGATAAACCGTATTTTCGAGGTCAGCGGCGGCAAGCGGATGTTCGACACCATCGAGGAGCATTCCGACCGCAAGGCCCGCGAACTGGGTTACGAAGAGGGAGCCGACCAGCAGTACATGATGGATGTTTTCCTCAATAACAGCAACGAACACTATTAGGCCATGATGAAGCGTGCAAGCTGGAAAGAATACCAGAAACAGATAGCCGAAGACAATTATTATTACGGGCGCAGCTGTATCCGCCAGAACTTTTTCCCCGGAAGCGAAAAGGCGTTCATCGATATTTTGCGTAACGATCTGGGCAAGGATTTGCTGGACGATCCGCTGCACTCGTCGTGTACGGGGATCGGCTACCACTCGGACATCGTGCCGCTCGAAACCATCATGACCGTCGTGGCGCGGCAGTTCGCGCTGATGACCGATTCGGGTTATGAGAATTTCGTCACCTCGTGCATCACTTCGTTCGGCGTTTATTCGGAGATACTGGCCACGTGGCACGAGTTCCCCGAAACCGAGCAGAAGGCGCGCGAGAACCTCTATAAAGCCACGGGACGCGAATTCCGCAAGCCTGCGAGCCTGGCCCACACTTCCGATGTGATGTTCCATTTCCGCGAACAGATCGCTGCCAAGGCCCGGCACAGGTTGGTGAACGCCCAGACGGGCGAACCGCTCAAAGTCGTGGAGCACATCGGCTGTCACTATGCCAAGATATTCCCCAAGTCGGGTATCGGTGGCTCGGAGTTTCCCTACGTACTGGCCGGCATGGTCGAGTCGTGGGGCGGCGAGTGCGTGGACTACCCCGAACGCCGGCACTGCTGCGGTTTCGGGTTCCGCAACTACCTCGTGCAGGCCAACCGCGGCTATTCGATTGCCAATTCGCACAAGAAGCTGGAGAGCATGGCCCCGTACAAGCCCGATTTCATCGTGGCGAACTGCCCGGGGTGTGCGATGTTTCTTGACAAATGGCAGTACACGATTGCCGAGATGGAGGGTACGACCTACGGCGAGAACGGCCACGGCATCCCGGTGCTGACCTACGAGGAGATGGCCGGGCTGGTGCTCGGTTACGACCCGTGGGCGCTGGGCATGCAGATGCACCAGGTCGACGTCGAACCGCTGCTGGACAAGATGGGCGTCGAGTACGACCCTGCGGCCAAATACCTGGGACGCAACGGTAAATACATCGGTAAACCCGCGTCGGCGGTGGTTAACTGCTGTCCGACGGACACGATATACGATATCAGGGAATAGGAATTATGGACTGCGGAACGGACCGCCGTGCTTCGGCGGCAGCGGCGCGCGGGCCCCGGTCGGGGCGGACGGATATGCAAACACGGGCGCAAGCTGCGAAGGCATATTGCCGGACATGCAGCGGTTTGGAAACGCATTAGATTGGAGGAATGAAAAAACGAGTTATCGTCATAGGCGGCGGCGTTGCGGGCATGCAGACGGCCCTGCGCCTTGCAGAACAGGGTGTCGAGCCCGTAATCATCGAAAAGGAGGCCGAACTGGGCGGCAAGCTCCGGGGCTGGCATGTGCTGTTCCCGTCGTTTACGCCCGCGTCGGAGGTGCTGACCGAACTGCGGCGGCGCATTGCGGAATGCGGCATCGAGGTGCTGACCCGTACCGAAGCCGCAGGTTTTACCCGCGAGGGAGTTCGGCTGATTGACGGCCGTATGCTGGCGTGCGATTCGGTGGTCGTCTGCTCGGGCTTTACGCTCTTCGACGCCTCGATCAAGGAGGAGTACGGCTACGGCATCTACGACAACGTTTTCACGACGGTCGACATCGAGCGGATGCTCAACGAGGGCCGGGTGGCGAAAGCCGACGGTTCGCGTCCCAAGCGCATTGCGTTCCTGCACTGTGTGGGTTCGCGCGACGAAAAGGTCTGCCAGCAGCACTGTTCCAAGGTGTGCTGCATCACGGGCGTGAAGCAGGCTATGGAGATGAAGCAGATGTTCCCCGAGGCAGACGTGTTCAATTTCTACATGGACATCCGCATGTTCGGCCCCGGTTACGAGGAGATGTACCGCGAGGCGCAGCAGAAATATAATATCCATTTCGTTCGCGGTCGTATTTCGGAGGCCAGTCCGATGATCGACGGGCGTGTGCAGATCAAGGCCGAGGATACGCTCACGGGCCGTCCGCTGCGCATGAGCGTCGACATGCTGGTGCTGATCGTCGGCATGCGGGCCAACGACGACAACGCCGCTTTTGCCGAAGGCGCCGGGCTGAACCGCGCGCAGAGCGGTTTCATGGCGCCGCGCGACATGTTCCTCGGCAATGTGAAGAGCAATGTCGACGGCATTTTCTACGCCGGGACGGTTACGGCGCCGAAGAATATCGGCGAAACGTTGAACGAAGGAACGGCCGCTGCCGACGCTGCGGCCCGTTATGTGGGGGCGTAGCGTATGGCGGCGATTAATTTCGGATATACCATCTCGAAGCCGCGGGCGATCGACATCGACCGCAACAACCTGCGTAAGAGCGACGAAATTCTGCGCGAGATGCCCGAGCTGCAGGCCTGCATCGGCTGCGGCGCCTGCACGGCGGTCTGCACGGCGGGGAACCTCACGGAGTTCAATTTCCGCAAGGTGCACACGTTGGTGCGCCGCGGCGAGTACCAGGGGGCCTACGAGGAGATGAACAAGTGCATGCTGTGCGGCAAATGCCGCCTGGTCTGCCCCCGGGGAATCAATACGCGGGGCGTGGTGATGCTTATCAAACGTAAACTGGGGGATTTCTGACGATGACTTTTTTCGCACCATTCTGCTTGCCGTTCATGGTCGGCGCCGCGGTGATGTTCGCCGTGCTGCTGTGGAAGTGGGGCTCCTGGCTCTACTACCTGCCGCGTGCCGATAAGAAACGGATACTGTTCGGACTGCCGACGCGCCGCACCTTTGCCGCTGCGTGGGAGGTGGTGAGCGAGTCGCTGCTCCACCGTCGTATTTTCAAGGTCAACCCGCTGCTCGGCTACATGCATATGAGCCTGGCATTCGGCTGGTTTCTGCTGATTGCGGTGGGGTGGATCGAAACGATTGCCTACCTCGGATTCCGCTACGTGCCGCTTCAGGGCCATGTTTTTTTCAAATATTTCGCCACGGGCCTCGAACATAAACCGGTTTTCGACTTCCTGATGGATTTGCTGCTGCTGTTCGTCCTTTCGGGCGTGGCGCTGGCATGGGGCAAGCGTTTCTTCTCGAAAACGATGGGTATGCGGCGCACTACGAAACATGTTTTGGGCGACCGTATCGCGCTGTCCGCCCTGTGGTTCGTCTTTCCGGTGCGGCTGATTGCCGAAAGTACGACCTGCGCCCTTTACGGCGGCGGGGGATTCCTCACCGGCTCGCTGGGCGGATGGATGTCCGCACACATGGGCACCCTTGCGCTGATGAACCTCGAAAGCGTGGCGTGGTGGCTCTACTCCTCGTGCCTCGGCATTTTCTTCGTGGCGCTGCCGTTCTCGCGTTACATGCATATTTTCACCGAGATACCCCTTATCTTCCTGCGGCATTACAAACTCCGTTCGGGTGAGAAAGAGGGCTCGTTCGACCATTTCCAGGTCGAGGCCTGCTCGCGCTGCGGCATCTGCATCGACCCTTGTCAGTTACAGAACGTGCTGGGAATCAACGATGTACAGTCGGTCTACTTCCTGCGCGACCGCCGCTATAAAATGCTGCGCCTGCAGGTGGCCGACAACTGCCTGATGTGCGGCCGTTGTGCCGAGAGATGTCCGGTGGACATCGACCTCAATACCCTGCGGCTCAACTCGCGCGACACGATGCGCAATGTTCCCGACGAGAAGCGTTACGGCTATTTCAAGGGGCTCGACCGCTCCTCGGGCGAGGGTAAAGTGGGCTATTTCGCGGGTTGCATGACCCTGCTGACGCCCCGCACGATGTCGGCGATGGACAAGGTGTTCCGCGCTGCGGGCGAAGAGGTCTGGTGGGCCGACCGCGAGGGCGGCGTATGCTGCGGCCGGCCGCTGAAACTGGCCGGGGAGACCGACTCGGCGCGCAAGATGATGCGCTACAATACCGATTTGTTCCGCAAGCACGGTATCACGACGCTCGTGACTTCCTGCCCGATTTGCCTCAAGGTTTTCCGCGAGGATTACGCATTGGAGGGGGTCGAGGTGTTGCACCATTCGGAGTATATTCTGCGGCTTATCGAGTCCGGGAGGCTGCACGTCGGACACGGGACGACGCGGTATACGTACCACGACCCCTGCGAGCTGGGACGCGGCAGCGGCATTTACGACGAGCCGCGTGCCGTCATCGAAGCGGTCGGCGAACTGCTCGAGCCCGCAGAAACCCGCGAAAACGCGCCCTGCTGCGGCTCGTCGGTCGCCAACACGGCCATTTCCGACGGACAGCAGGTGCGGATTGCGACATCCGTGGCCGCAGAACTCGAGGCGACGGGTGCCGAGGTAATCGTTACGGCCTGTCCTTTGTGCAAGAAGGCCATCGGCCGCGGCACGAAAGGCGAAGTCCGCGACCTGGCGGAAATCGTCGCGGCCAATATCCGTTGATTGGGAAGGACGATGCGTGGGGCGAATGGGCTCCGCGGACAGTGTGTGCGGTTTTCACTCCGGCCTGTTTGGGGGGAGCCGAAAACCTACGGAAAAATCAGCGTGGAGAGGGCCTGCGAAAAATATTGGAACATTTTTTGCGGCTGATTGATAGTGCGATAAGCGGTCTGCAGAGGGAACTTGCGCAGAATTATTTGTAAAGTCCGAATTTTTGTCTTATCTTTGCACACGCAAAAGCGATAGTACATCACTGAAGATATATCGCGGGATGGAGCAGTTGGCAGCTCGTCGGGCTCATAACCCGAAGGTCGGAGGTTCGAGTCCTCCTCCCGCTACCAAAGGTTCGAGAAATCGAACCTTTTTTGTTTTATTTTTGAAATCCCCATCTTGAATGTGATGAAAAAATTCCGCAGGCGGGTTTAAGGTACTGTTTCTGGTGACGCTTTTGCCTGCCGGGCGATTCCGGTCTTGTCAGTAACCACCGCTTTCTATCGTATACAGCACATCGAATAGCGTATTGGCGAACTCCCCGCGGTCTTTGTAGACTTTGTTCCCTTTGACCGTGTATACGATGTCGAGAATGAATGAACTGTCCCCTTTGTAAAACTGTCCGTTCCTTACCGTAAACAACACGTCGAACCAGGTTGCGAATGTGACGTTACCCCGGTATATCCGGTTGCCCTGGATGGAGTATACCGCATCGTAAGGCCAGGTGTTGTTGCCCTCGAAAATCCGCCCGTCCCTTATCGTATACAGGGCGTCGAGCGTGGACGCGAACCGGCCGTCGCCCTTGTACACCTTGCCGTCCCGGAACGTATACACGGCATCCAGCGGGTTGGTGCCGTAACCGCGGTAGATTACCCCGTTTCCGTTCCGGATACACATGGCGGCGATGAGCAGGATGTCCTCCGCCTCGTCGTCGTTTCCTGCGAAAGCGCCCGGTGTGAGCGATAGCAGGCCGCAGAGCAGTAAAATTTTCAGTTTCATGGTGCCGGATTGTTTGTATGGATAGGCAGGCGGATATGCCGGCGGTCAGATGCCGTGTTCCCGCATCACCTGTCTGAAGATGTTTTTCACGACGATTTTGTGGAACGGACGGATGAGGTTGAAATAGGCTACGCCCAGTTTGTTGTGGAATTGTACCAGCGTCGTGATATAGACGTCGCGCTCCTCGATATAGATTGAAAAATAGGCTTTCAGGTGTTTGTCGTCGAGGGAGATGACGGATTCGTCCGCCGAATGGGCCACTGCGGACATGAGTCCGTAATCCTTGCCTTTCAGCAGGGCTTCTTTCAGTTCCTCGCTGTTGTCGGCCGTCCCGGTCTTCAGCCCGAACGGCCTGACCAGCAGGTCGCGAATTTTGAACAGCACATTCAGCCATGCGGGCATCGTCGTCCAGAATGCGGCCATCAGTTCATTGGGGGAAACCGGTTGCGTGCCCGGCAGCCGTCCGCGGAAGCAGTCGCTGTAATCCATGGCGGGGTATCGTGCGAGCAGGGAGTTTGCCGGGAGCGGCGATCGGTGTATTTTCATGTTTGCAGGGAGGCCTGGCGTTGGTTTCGGTGGAGAGCCGGGTTTCTGTCGTAAAGCTAACGATTATTCGGGAATATCCGGCTTTATGTGTGCTTTTTTATCGGGCGGAGTTTACGGACCTCACTTCGCAGGTGTAAATGGCAGCGGCCCTTCCCGAAAACCGGAAAGGGCCGCCGTCGTTTGGTATGCGCGTTATTCGGGCCTGAACTCCAGGACGATTTTCCCGTTGGCAGGATGCAGCGTAAATACGCTTGCTGCCGAGGGGCCGTTGGTGGTGACGGTTCCTTTCAGGCAGTCGAAAGCGTAGCCGAAACCGCCGTGCGATGCCGTGACCCGTTTTGCGCCGAATGCCGTGAAAGGCAGTTCGGCTTTCGGGGCCGTTGTCAGTTCCAGTATCCATTCGGCCTCTTGAGGGCCGGATATTTCCATTTTATCCTCCGAAAGCAGGATGTCGAGTTCGCCGCCCTCCGTCATCGGCCATTCGATTTGCATTTTGTCCTTGCCTTTTTCGCGGACTGCGGGTGCCGTGCCCTGCGCCTCGCTCCAGCTGCCGTCGGCTTTGCGGAACATGACGCGCAGGCCGGCCAGTTGCTCCTGCGTACTCCACATGCAGCCGTCGACGACGGGCAGTGTGGTGTAGACGCATTGGTTCGTGGTGCCGGCTTTGCGGTAGTAGTCCGACTCCATGCGCTCGTCGAACAGGTGGATGTCGCGGATGCAGAACGTGTCGCCCTCCCATAGCAGGTTGGTGCGGTAGTAGCGGCTGTTGTACCATACGGTCTTGCGATTTTTCGCGCGGTAGTCGGTCAGGGCCGATACGGCTGTCGGGGGCGTTGTCGGGAAGTGTTTCCGGAACCAGGCGCCCGATTCGGTGAGTGTTTCCACCCGTATTTTGCCTTCTCGGAAGAGGTTTGCCAGCAGGGGTATCTGAATGTTGAGGCCTTTTTCCATGCCGGGCCATGTGAACGAGTTCTCCTGGCCGGCCTGCGTGTATCCGAATGCCAGGCAGGGCTCCTCGAAAATCGACTTGAAGAACCACTCCACCCACCGGCGGCTCGCGCCGCTGTCGCCGTAGACGGGTTCCAGCGAGATGACGCCCTGCAGGGCTCCGCCGACGCAGTTGTCGTACTGGTAAATCGGGTCGCTGCCCAGCATGCGGAATACCGGGACGGGAATCTGTCCCCGGCGGGTCTGGGCGGGCATGTAGGCGTTGATACGGCTGGGGTAGTAGGCCTGATTCCAGTAGCCGCCCCAGAGCGTATATCCGTCGGTGCCGATTTGGTCTTTGCAGTTGCACGAGGACACGATGCCGTACTTGTCGTACATGTAGCCCAGCGTATAGGCATCGATGAACCACGAGCCGATGGCCGTCGGGTATTTGCCGAATACCTCCCTGAATTTCTCCATGTAGACGTCCACCAGCTTGCGGCGCTCCTCGGGGGTGTAGCCCGTCGCGAAGCCCACGTCGGCATGCCAGTCCCACGGATAGCGGCCGCGCCACTTGAGCCCTGCGGCCTCCACGTGGGGCTGCGTAATCTCCCACCAGCCTCCCACCTCGGTGCCGGGATAGACTTTGCGGGTCAGCAGTTCCTTGTAACGGGGATTGATAAGTGCGTCGTATTGCAACAGGAATGTGGCCGGGAGTTCGTATTCGGCCAGTTGGGCGACCTGGCGCGCAACGGTTTCGTAGAGTACCGTTTCGGTAATCTCCTCGCTGCGCGGCTCGATGTTGCGGATGAAATTGACGATGTTGACGATGCGGGGAGCCTTTTCGGCGGCCTGCGCGGAAAAGCCTGCGCAGCAAAGTGCAATCAGAAGTAATTTGAAAGGTTTCATGATTTATTGTTTCGGGTATACAAATATATGCAGCAGATCCGAAAGCAGCCAACTCCGGTGCGCATTTTGCAGGAAAACGTACGTAATATGCTAAAATCCGTACCTATGAAAGAGAACAAGGAAACGACCTGCACGCCCTGCGAGCAGAATTTCGAACACAAAATCGACGAGTTGGTCAAGGAGGGCAAAGCCCCGACGACCGGTGAACGCGCAAAGAAAGAGGCCGAAGTCAAAGCCGCTTTCACAGAACACGGCAAAGACGGGAAGTAGCCGCCGCAGAGGAACAGGGGCTTGCGTATCGAATACGCAGGCCCCTGTTTGCCAGAATATTCGCCCTGGGAAAAGGCAAAATCCGTAAGTTTGCCGATTTTCCGCGGAAATGATTATCTTTACGCGGTTAATTAGGTTAGCATATGGTGAAAAAGAATATTCTGGGCACCATCGGGAACACTCCGATGGTGCGGATCAACCGGCTGTGCCCCAATCCGAAAGTCAACATATATGCGAAGCTCGAGGGGTTCAACCCCACGGGCAGCATCAAAGACCGCATTGCGCTCCGGATGGTCGAGGAGGCCGAACAGGACGGGCGCCTGGTGCCCGGCAAGACCATTATCGAACCGACTTCGGGCAATACGGGTATCGGCCTGGCCATTGTCGGCATCGTCAAGGGGTATCCCGTGGAGATTGTGATGAGCAGCGCCGTGTCGGTCGAGCGGCGGAAAATCATCCGTTCCTACGGGGCGAAGGTGACCCTGACACCGGCCGAGGAGGGTACCGACGGCGCAATCCGCCTGGCGCGCCGGAAAGTGGCTGAAGAGCCCGGTAAATATTTCATGCCCGACCAGTTCGCCAATGCGAGCAACTACCTGGCGCACTACCAGTCCACGGCGCTGGAAATCTGGCAGCAGACCGGCGGGCGAATCGACTACCTCGTCTGTGCCATCGGCACGTCGGGTACGCTGATGGGGCTTTCGCGCTTCCTGAAAGTGATGAAACCCGACATCAGGGTGGTTTGCGCCCAGCCTATCCGGGGCCATTATATCCAGGGCCTGAAAAATATGGAGGAGGCCATCGTTCCCGACATTTACGACC
This sequence comes from uncultured Alistipes sp., assembly GCF_902388705.1. GTDB lineage: Bacteria > Bacteroidota > Bacteroidia > Bacteroidales > Rikenellaceae > Alistipes. The sequence goes on along the minus strand of NZ_CABMQJ010000006.1, from coordinate 128,664 downwards.
CTTCGCAGATCGACATGCAGGAGATGGTCGAGAGCGAAGAGGCGATAGCCATGGCCCGGGAAATCATTGCCCGCGAGGCGATTTTCGCCGGGATGAGCAGCGGTGCCGCGATGCTGGCGGCCATACGTACGGCGCAGCGCATCGAGAAGGGCAACATTGTGGTGGTATTCCCCGACCGGGCCGAGAAGTATTTGAGTACGACGATGTTCGACGAATTTTCGGACTGACCGGGCCGTCCGGAAAAAAGGGCCTGCAACCTTTCGGTTGCAGGCCCTTTTGCGTGGCGGCATGCGGCCCTTATTTCTGTGCGTCGTATGCTTCGACGCCGCTTTTCAGGAATTTCACGAACCCGTCGACGTTGAGGTCGTAGCCGCGCGGCGGCACGAGCGTTTTGCCGTTGCGGCCCTGCAATACGTAATAGGGCTGTGCATTGACCCCGAATGTTTTGAGGGCGAAATACGAGTTGATTTTTCCGAGGCTCTTGAGCACCTTGCCCGAGTCGGTGGTCACCCATTCGTTTTCGGGCAGCACTTTCTTGTCGTCGGAATAGAGCGCCACGATTACGTAGTCGTTGCGCAGGATGTCCAATACCTGCGGGTCGGACCATACGCGGGCTTCCATTTCACGGCAGTTGACGCAGCCGTGTCCCGTGAAGTCGATGAACAGCGGTTTCCCGACTTTCGCGGCATAGGCTTCCGCCTCCTTGAGGTCGAAAAATCCCTCGAGTCCGTGCGGCAGGTGGAGGAAGTCGCTGTGTTTGGGTTTCTTCCCGTCGACGGTCAGCAGCATGCGCGCATCCTCTCCCGCTGTCGCGGCCGGCCCGCCCTGTCCTACTACGAAATCCTGTGTGTGCAGGGGTGGCAGGTAGCCCGAAAGGCCCTTGAGGGGCGCTCCCCACATGCCCGGAATCAGGTATACGACGAATGAGAACGTGATAATCGCCAGCGCCAGCCGTCCCACCCCGAGGCAGGGCATGTCGCTGTCGTGCGCGAATTTGATTTTACCGAGCAGGTAAAGTCCCAGCAGGGAGAACGTCACGATCCAGACAGCCAGATATATCTCCCTGTCGAGCAGCCCCCAGTGGTAGGTCTGGTCGGCGACCGAGAGGAATTTCATGCCCAGTGCGACTTCGATGAAGCCCAGCACGACCTTTACGGAGTTGAGCCAGCCGCCGCTCTTGGGCAGCTTTTTGAGTACCGAAGGGAAGAATGCGAAAATCGTGAACGGCAGCGCGAATGCGACGGAGAACGCCAGCATGGTGACAATCGGGCTCCAGAATTCGCCTGCGGTCGATTTGATGAGTACCGAACCTACGATCGGGCCTGTGCAGGAGAACGATACCAGTACGAGGGTCAGGGCCATGAAGAAGATGCCTGCAAGCCCTTTCGAGTCGGCTTTCGAATCGCTCTTGTTGACCATCCACGAGGGCATGGTGATTTCGAACGCGCCGAAGAACGAAGCGGCGAAGACCATGAACACCAGGAAGAAGAGCACGTTCGGCAGCCAGTGCGTTGCCAGCCAGTTGAAGATGTCGGCTGTTACGGCGTCACCGCCCACTAAGCGGGTGATAAGGATTATCGCCGCGATGGGCAGCGTGTAGAGGGCCACGATGAAGAAGCCGTACATGCCGGCGCGGAAGCGTCCCATGGCGGGGCTTCCCGAACTTTTCATGAAGAACGATACGGTCATCGGCACCATCGGGAATACGCAGGGGGTCAGCAGGGCGGCGAAGCCCCAGAGGATGGCTTCGATAATCAGCGCCCACAGCGTGCCGTTGCCTGCGGCGTCCTTCTGTGTCGGGGCGACCGTTGCATCATGTGCTGCGGTGGCTGAAACGCCGCCGGATTTACCGTCGGCCGCGCCGTTTTCGACAGTTGCTGCCGTGTTGCCGGCAGCTGCCGTGCCGGGCTGTGCCGTCAACTCGACGGTCATCTGCGTGTCCTCGGGCGGCATGCAGCTCGTGTCGTCGCAGATCATCCACTCGAGTTCGGCCGTGACGGCGGCTTTCGCGGCCGTGAGTTTCACTTTCTGGGCGAAGCGGGCCTTGCCGGCAAAGGTGCCGATTTCCATTTCGAACGTTTTATCGTAATGTCGCTCGGGTGTCGAAAGCTGCTCCACGCCGCCCTCGAGCGTCACGCCCTCGCCCGGGGTGAACGTGATGGTCGTGGCATTGGGGCCTCCCTCGTAGGGGCCCATGTCGTACATATGGTAAGGTGCGGGGATCGACGCTTCGAGAATGATCCTGTAGGCGTCGCCCTCCAGGTGTTCCACGGAGCTTTTCCAGTTGACGCTCTGGGCTGTCGCCGCCGTGAAAGCGAACAGTGCCGTTATGGCCGGCAGCAGGGTACGAAACAGATTGTGCATAGTCGTATCGCTTTATAATTTGCGCAAATATACGTGTTTTTTACGGATAAATTGCTACATTCGCACGATGATTCGCCTCGCGCTCATAATCGCTACGTATAATCGTGCCGAACAACTCGTTGCGGTACTCGAATCCGTCGTACGGCAGGATTTGCCCGCCGGCGAATGGGAGTGCGTGGTGGTGGACAACAACTCGACGGACGACACGCCGGCACGTTTCGGAGCGTTTGTAGCCGCGCATCCGGGGTTCAACCTGCGCATGGTGTGCGAAACTGCGCCGGGCGTTTCCTGCGCCCGCAACCGGGGAATTGCCGAAACCACGGCGCCTTGCCTGGCAATCATCGACGACGACGAGCGGATTAATCCGGGGTTCGTCCGGGCGTATGCCGATTTTTTCGATGCGTGCCCCGATGCCCTCGCGGCCGGGGGGCGCATCGTTCCGGAGTATGTTACGGGACGTCCGGCGTGGATGTCGAGATACACCGAGGTGCCGATTGCCAATCCGATGGATTTCGGAGACGCCGTCCGGCCGTTCCCTGCGGGCCGGATACCGGGCGGCGGCAACATGGCCCTGCGGCGCTCGGCTGTGGAGCGCTACGGCAGCTTCGATCCCGCGCTGGGGCGTGTCGGCGGGAAACTCATCGGCGGGGAGGAGAGCGATCTCTTCGAACGCATGCTCCGCGGCGGCGAAACGCTGTGGTATGTGCCGGGAGCCGTAATGTGGCATATTATTCCGCCTGAAAAACTCACAGGGGATTATTTCCGCCGCCTGTGCTATAACGTGGGCGTGAGCCAGCGCATGCGGGCCCGAACCGGCCGCACTTATCCCAAGGCCGTCGTGCGCGAGTGTCTGAAATGGGGGGCGACGCTGTTGCTGGCCCTTACGATGCGTCCCTGCAAATCGCTTTGGCTGATGCGTATGCGGTACGGAATCAGCCGGGGCCTTTTCTCTCGGACAGACGACTGATTCGGCTGCCGCGACGCGTTAACTGTGGCCGGTAATTTCTTTGCCGAGGTAGCGGCAAAGCATGATGTAACACATGTAGAGTGCCAATGCGGGACGATCTTCCTCGCTTCGGGGCGACCGGTTGAGCACCATGTCCGAAAATCGCCCGAAATCTTTCCCGTCCAGTTTCCCTGTTTCTCCCAGAATATGGAATGTTTCGAAATCGTCACGCTGCTCCTCGCAGTTCGGCTCCAGTTCGGCGATTTCGAAAAGCGGGGCGTTTAACCGGGTCAGGCAGCAGAACTCGGGTTTTCCGCCCCGTCCCAAATCCCGGTAAAATCCGATTACCTCCGTGTGCCCGATTCGGCAGGGCGGCAGGGCGGTTTCTTCGCACAGCTCCCTTTCCGCGGCTGCTTTCAGTGTCTCCCTGAAATCGGCCCCGGCCCTGAAATCCCGGAAATCAACCGAGCCCGAACCCGAGGGCGTCAGCCGGTCGGCCGAGGTGAGGGCCTTTTCGTTCTGGTGGAGGATAATGACATGTCCGTCCGTTGTAAGGGCCAGGGTGGAGATGCCGATGTGGTCGCTCATGATCGATTTTTCGAGCCGGCGTATCGGGTAGTTCGAAATGTTGGCAGGCGGCGTCATGCCCCAGCCGCTCTGGTGGGACAGCTTTTTCGTGTAGATTACATTGGTAAGGTACGAGTTGTAATAGCATCCCCGGCATACTTTGACGTACAGGTCGTTGCCGCTTTGCCCGAACTCCGAAGCCATGCATAGTTTCTGCTCGTTGTAGAAGCTGCCGTTTTTATTCTTCATTTCGTGCCATTTGCCGTTGAGGAACGGCAGCAGGATGTTGCGGTAGTTTTTGATGTATTTGAATGTCCGCTTCTCCTTGTCGCCGCAAAGCAGCGTATGGATTGGCTTTTCGCTTTGCAGCAGTCGGTTTACCGTGTCGCTGTATATCAGTGTCGTATCCGTAAAATCGATTGGGTCGGCTGTGTAAATCTCCTTTACCTCGTCGGCGATGACGGGCATTTCCCGCCGGCAGATGTCATGGAGGTTATAGTACGCTGTCTTGTGCGTATAGGCATAGAAATTCCTGATAAAACAGATTGTCTGCCATACGAGAGTCGTAAAGACCAGGAACAGGAAAAGGAACAGGTTGTCGGTGTTTATCAGGGTGCGGTAGTCGATGACCGAGTATGCCAGAATGGTGAGGTCGATGGCAATCGTGATGACGTTGATATAGCCGATCCGCTGGCCGTAGCGGATAAAATCGAGCCGGTTTCTGACCTTTGTTTTGAGCGTAATCCATGTTTTTCTCATCCCGACGGTATTTTATGCCGTAAAAATAACAATAAAAATCCCCGCTTTGTCCGAAACACGCATTTGTTTTTGTGCTCCGGCGATAAAAAAACCGCAGCCGTAAGACTGCGGTTCTGTTTTGTATTTCCCTTTTCAGAAGAGGTATTTCTCGTTCTTGACCTTGTTCACGAACCGCGAAATATCTTCCCAGGCCTCTTCGCCGAAAGTCGTGCCGACCACTTCGATGACCTTGCCGGCCGTGATGGCGCCGATGGTGCCGCACTGGCGCAGCGACAGTCCGTCGCAGAGTCCCGCGAGGAAGCCCGCGGCGTAGAAGTCGCCCGCCCCGGTCGTGTCGACGCGCTTGGCGGCGGCCATGATGCCGACGTGCACCACTTCGTCGCCGTGCTTGATCATGGCGCCCTTGATGCCGATTTTCACGACCGCCAGCTCGCATATCTCCGAGATGCTCTGCAGGGCGTTCAGCGGCTCGGCTTCGCAGGTAAAGGTCTTGGCCTCGTCCTCGTTGGCGAAAACGATGTCGACGAAATCCCGCACGAGGTTGCGCAGGAATTCGAGGTTTTCGGCCACGATGTTGAAGCTGGCCAAATCGATGGCGACTTTCAGCCCGCACTCCTTCGCCGTCTTTGCGGCCTTGCGGATCAGGTCGTGATCCTGCACGAGGTATCCCTCGATGTAGAGGCAGTCGTACGAGTCGAAAATCGCAGGCTCGATCTCCTCGGCGGTCATTTCGAGCGCCGCACCGAGGTAGGTCACCATCGTGCGCTCGCCGTCGGGCGAGATGAGCGATACGCATTTGCCCGAACGTTTCGTGCCGCGGAAGATAACCGGCTCGACGCCGAGGTTGTCGAGCGCCTGCACGAAGAAGTCGCCCGTCGTGTCCTGTCCCACCTTGCCGATGAACCCGACCTCGCAGCCCAGTTTGGCCATGGCGCGGATGGTGTTGCCCGCCGAGCCGCCGAGCGACAGCGAGTAGGGCAGTCCCGCCACGGATTTCGAAATTTCGGTCTGCAATTTGGTGTCCACGAGGCTCATCGAGCCCTTGGCGAGTTTGAAGCGACCCAGCACGGAGTCGGATTCCAGGTTGACCAGCATGTCCGTCAGGGCATTGCCGATGCCGATAACACGTTTCATTCGGTAAGTTCGGGATTGTGATTGATTATATGGAGAGTATTTTTACCAGTTCGAGGTCCCTGCGGTCGATGCCCTTGTCGTGCTTGACGGCCTTGGCGAACGGCACGTAGACGATTTTGCCGTTCATCGTGCCGATCATCACGTTGCGCTGCCCGTCGAGAATCGCCTCGATGGCCGCTTCGCCCATGCGCGAGGCGAGGATGCGGTCTACGGCCGTGGGCGAGCCTCCGCGTTGGATGTGGCCGAGGATCGTGACGCGTGCGTCGTACTGCGGGAACTCTTTCTTGACGCGTTCGGCCAGGGCCGTGGCGCCGCCCGTCTTGGGGTTCTCGGCCACGATGACGATTGCCGAGTTCTTGCTCTTGCGGAATCCGTTGTTGATGAGCTCGGCCAGTTGGTCGACCTCGGTGTCCATCTCGGGGATGATTGCCGCCTCGGAACCCGTGGCGATGGCGCTATTCAGTGCCAGATAGCCGGCCGTGTGTCCCATCACCTCGACGAAGAAGAGGCGCTCGTGGCTCGAAGCCGTGTCGCGCAGTTTGTCGACCGCCTCCACGATTGTATTCAGCGCCGTGTCGTAGCCGATGGTCGAGTCGGTGCCGCCCAAGTCGTTGTCAATCGTTCCGGGAAGTCCTACAATCGGGACGTTGTATTCTTCCGCGAAAATGCCGGCCCCGGTCAGCGACCCGTCGCCGCCGATGACCACCAATGCGTCGATTCCGGCTGCCACCATGTTGTCGTGCGCGGCCTTGCGGCCTTCGACGGTGGTGAATTCCTGGCTGCGGGCCGTCTTGAGGATGGTGCCGCCCAGCTGGATGATATTGCTCACGCTCTGGGACTTGAATTCCACGATTTCATTGAATACGAGTCCCTTGAATCCGCGCATGATACCCTTTACCTTGAATCCGTTATAGATTGCGCTGCGGGTTACCGCGCGTATCGCCGCATTCATGCCGGGGGCGTCGCCTCCCGATGTGAGAATGCCGATGCATTTGATGCCAGCCATAGTTTTTCGTTTAAAAAACAAAATCGTTCAAAGATAGTAACTTTTTTAAATATTTCAAAAAAACGAGGGCGGTACCCGTGGGTCCGCCCTGCGTTTTGAAAAAAACTTTTTATTTTACCTAACGCCTATGGCCTTATTCGGTCTGCTCCTGCGCCGTGTCTGTTTCGGCGGTTTTGCCGGTATCGACTTCCTCCGATGCCTTTTTGCCTTTGCCGGTCTGTATCTGCACCCGTTTGCCGTCGGCTTTCACCTCCAGTCCGGCCTTGTCCTTGTCGATCGTAATGTCGATGGACTTCTCCGGAACGCTGATGTGCAGCGTTTTCTGACCGTCCTCGATGACATTCTGGCTGTCGTATTCCTTCAGCAGCTTCTCGACCGTCGTCGTGTCGTTGTCGATGACTACCTCGGTGTTGAGCACCCGTTCGATCACGTTGCGCTTGGTGCGGAACCGATCGCCCACGTCCTCCCGGATGGCGATGCACGCACATGCGATGAAGCTTACGAGCCAGAGCAGGAAGATGACCAGCACGGTCGCGCCTCCGGGCTTACGCGAAGCGATGAGGCACATCAGTACGTAAATGAGCAGTATTACCGGAATCAATACAATAAATATGCCGAGAATCGGTACCCAGAGCGTCATGCCCAGCGGGAAGAAGGGGGCGAGCACGCCGCCGCCGCCAATGACGATGGCGAACAGCCCGATAATCAGGGCGCAGGCGCCCATGATGAGCCCGAATACGAGCAGTCCGGCAAAGAGCTTGAGTAGAATCAGTACCACCTTGCCGAATACCGATACGGCTTCAGCCACGATCGGTTTGGCTTTCACGTCGGGGTCGCAGCTCGATGCGGCTTCCGTGGTTTCGCGAATCGACTGTGCGGTGATTTTCTCGCCGTTCATTTCGAGTTTCTGCCGGGCCGTGCGGGCTGCCGGCACGGCGAACCACATGATGATGTAGCAGATGATGAAGATGCCGAACAGGTTGCCCATCATCGGGCCGGTCCAGTGCATGAACGGAATCCACTGCAGGAACGAGAGGAACATCGGCAGGAACATGCCCAGCCGCACCCATACGGGATCGACGTCGAAATATTTGCCGATGCCGGCGCAGACGCCGCCCAGTTTGGCGTTCTCCGTGTCGCGGTAGAGGCGGCGCGGAATGCGTGGTTCGTCGGGGGATTTGTCGGTGCTCTCCTCGGAGATGTCCTCTGCGGTGCCCATCTGCCGGATGATGTTCAGAATCAGTGGTTTCTCGACTACCCGGTCGTTGTTTTGCGCCGAGAGAATCAACTCTGCGATGCGGGCCTCGATGTCGGCGACGATTTCCGCTCCGTCGGGGGTGTCCCTGTAGGTCTTTTTCAGGCTTTCGAGGTAAACCTCCAACTCCTGGTAAGCGTCGGTGTCCATGGTGAACGCCACGCCCGATATGCTGCATTTTTTAACCTCTTTCATGGTTGTGTCGTTTGAGGATTAGTTTCTGCCGACGCTGCCGCCGCTCGACTTGCTGATGCTGGTCTGGCAGTCGCCCGTATAGCGAACCGAGCTGCCGCTCGACGCGTCGGCGCGGAGTTTGCCCGTACAGTTGACCGTGGCCTTTGCGGCGCTCGACGTGCTGACGGAGCAGTCGGCGACTGCGAAATCCCCGGCGGAGAGTTTCGAGGCCGAACTCATGTCGATGTTGCACGTTGCCGCCGAGCCTTTCAGCGTGATTTTCGAGGCGCTGGACGCATCCACCGTGCAGGAGGTCGCATTGATTTCGGCTTCGATTTTCGAAGCGCTCGATGCGGCTACCCGGCACTCTGCGGCTTTTACGGCCACCTCGATTTTTGCAGCGCTCGAAGCGTCAATCGAGAATTTGTCGGCCGTGAGGAGGGCGTCGCCCGTGATTTTTGCGGCGCTCGACGCGTCGAGCGACCGGATACGGCCGTTGGCCGGGATGGTGACGGTTACGTTCGCGTTCGAAACGTTGTTAATCGATTTGTCGATGCTTGCCGTCAGCCGGCCGCCTTTGGCTTTGACCTCCACATAGTCCATGATGTTGTCGTCGGCCTCGATGGTGATTTTGTCGGTCGCCTTGTCGGTGATGACGACTTTCACGGCGCGCGCGGCGTCCACCTGATCGAAAGCCGGGGCGTCGATGGTGCGCGAGATGATGTTGCCGCTGCCTTTGAGGCCTTTCCCGAAGAGGACGGAGGGCGCTGCGATGCAGACGAAATATGTGGTTGCGGTGATCATGGCGCCCAGCAGGACTGCGATCAAAAGTATTCTTTTCATGGTTGTAATTATTTAAGGGTTATTGTTTTCCGTGACGAATGACTTGTATCTGTCCCACCAGTTCGTCCCAGGCCTCATCGAGGGTTTTGAGGTATTCGCGTCCCTTTTCGGTCAGCGTGTAGTACTTGCGGGGCGGTCCCTGTGGGGATTCTTCCCAACGGTAGGTCAGAAGTCCCGAGTTCTTTTGCCGGGTGAGGATCGGGTACAGCGTACCCTCGACTACGATCATCTCGGCCTCTTTGAGTTCGGCGATGATCTTCGGAGCATACGAATCTTCGCGGGAGAGAATGGCGAGGATGCAGTACTCCAGGATTCCTTTGCGCATTTGCGCTTTTACGTTGTCTTCAGCCATAATGCTTTATTCGGTTAATCGCTTCGGTGCTTTCGGTACGATCAGCCAGAGGATGATGTAAACCCAGAGCGAAAGTCCGCCGAAAAGTACGAGAATCAGGGTTGCGATGCGTATGAGTGATGCGTCGAGTCCGAAAAATTCGGCCAGTCCGCCGCAGACGCCGGCTATGATGCCGTCGGACACGCGGTAAAGTCTTTTGGTGTTGTTCGTTGCCATGGTTTATCTTTTTTTACGGTTTATATTGAATTTCGGGGCGGGCTGTTCCGGGATGATGATCCAGAGGATGATATAGGCCCAGATGGATAGTCCGCCGAAAAGTATCAGGAACAGGGTGATGAGGCGCAGTACCGTCACGTCGACCTTGAAGAATTCGGCCAGTCCGCCGCAGATGCCTGCAATCGAACGGTCGGTGCGCGACCGGTAAAGCTTGCGGGGCTCCGCTTCCGCAGCCTCTTCGTCTTCCGCGGGTGCGGCGCTGCCGCGGCGTTCGCCGAAGTCCGAGGGCGCACCCATCCGGTGCATCGCCGCGCGTACCGTGTCGAGGGTGATGACCCGCATCGGCGAGGAAACGATTTCGCGGAAGATCTCGGCGATGCGAACCTCGATGTCGCCCATGGTTTCGGTATCGTATTCGGGCAGGCGGCTGCGTATGTCTTCGAGATAACTCCGGAGCACGCGGTAGGCATCTTCGTCGAGGGTGAATGCCTGCGAGCCGATATTGACGTTAACTGTTTCTTTCATAGTCGTAAAGGTATTTTTAGGGTTAATATTTCCGGTTTACTACTACTTTGGTATTACAAATATAATACAGTTTTTAGTATTATGCAATGCAAAGTACTAAATTTTTGCAAAAAACATCGATTTTTTTTCATACCTATATAATAGTCGCTGCGAATCCGGGGCAAAAAGGGTGGGGCGGACGAAAAAAAAGCGATATTTGAGCTCCCGGTGTTGCGTTTTGGCTTTTAGCTTCGTCTTACAAGTACAATGAAAGAAATCGAATTCGACCGATATGTGGTACCGTTGCGCGACCGTATGTTCCGCTATGCGCAGAGCCTGCTGCTCTGCGCCGACGAGGCGGAAGACGTGACGCACGACCTGTTGGAGCGGTTGTGGCGGGAGCGCAGCCGGCTCGACGGCTGCCGCAATATCGCTTCTTTCGTGATGACGGCCGTGCGCAACCGCTGTTACGACAACCTGCGCCGGCGGCGGGCCGGTGAGCGGCGTGACGGTGTGCTGGCAGGATGGGCCGAGCGCTCGTCGTCGGGCGGAGCCGAGCAGTGGGAGGCGCGCGATTTGGTGCGCAGGGCCATGGCGGAGTTGCCGCAGCGGCAGCGCGAGGTGCTCCACCTGAAAGATATCGAGGGTTACCCGACCCATGAGATTGCCGGTATGGTTGCGTGCGACGAAGCGCAGGTGCGTGTGATTCTCTCCCGCGCCCGTAGCGGATTGAGAGAGGTACTGAAAAAAATGATGGACGATGAAAGAGCGGAAAGAAAGGATTGAAAAGTTGCTGGAGTGCTATTTTGACGCACGGACGACCGACGACGAAGAGGCCGAACTGCGCGCCTATTTCCAGATGGAGGATGAGGTGGATGCCAGCCTGCTGTATGCCCGCACGATGTTCTGCGGTATGGACGGACTTGCTGCGGAGCGTTTGCCCGCAGCCCGCAGGCCTGCCGGTAACAACCCTGCCGCAAGGCGTATGACCCTGCGGCTGTGCGGCATGGCTGCGGCTGCAGCCGTGGTGTTGGGACTTTTCCTGTGCGTGGAGTACCTGCGCAGGCCCTATTGTTATATCGACGGGGTGGCGGTCTATGACAAAGAGGTTGCCCTACAGGCGACGGTTTACCTGCAGGCATTTTCGGAGTTCAGCGATCCCGGGGTGATTGTCGATGAATTGATTGAAAACGATTAAAAACGGATATTGCCATGAAAAAACAACTTGTAATCACAGGGCTGCTGCTCCTGTTTGCGCTGCTTCCTGCGGCGGCCCAGCGTACCGATTCGATGCGCTACTACCGTCGCGCGGACGGCCGGCGGCTGAATATCGAAACGGTGAACCGCGATTCGGTGGGGATTGACACGCTGCGGCGGATCGATGCGATGGACAGCGGGCTGGTGACGCTGCGCGAAGGGGGAAACGACGGCAGCGTGGTGCTCGAGGTGGCCGGGTTCGGCCTTACGCTGGGCCATACGCCGATGCAGAAAATGGAGCTGAAATCGCCCCGTGTCGAACTCAATATCCTGAGCGATATGGAATTCGGTTTTACACAGCTGACGGGCGTCGATTATTCGGACTACGCACCCGGTGAAAAGGACTTCCTCGACCAGCGGCTGGGCCCGTCGTTCCATTTCAGCTTCTCGGCGGTGCAGCTATGCCTGTCGCTGAACCGGAGCCGCACGTTGAGCCTCGGCCTCGGCTTCCAGTATACGCTCGATAATTTCCGCCTGGCCGACAACGGCATCACGCTCGGCAACCGGGACGGACGTATCGTTCCCGTGGCGTTGGACGAGCCTGCCGATAAATCGAAAGTCGTCACATCGTCGCTCGGCCTCCCCGTGCGGCTGATCTACAGGCCTGCAAAGCATTTCCGCATTACGGCTGTCGCCTATTCCGACTTCCTGCTGGGGGCCGATGCAATCTACAAGAAACCCAAAGAGAAAAACAGCCTCTCCGGTTTCCGGTCTTACCAGTTCGGCCTGGGGGCGTCGGTCGCCTACCGCGGGTTCGGCTTTTACGGCCGGTACGGACTGACGCCGCTGTTTAAAAACAATGCGGGTCCCGCATGCCATACTTTCTCGTTCGGTTTTTCCTACACGCTTTCCCTGTAATTTTATCCGGAACGATTATGAAACGATTGTTGTTGATATTGATACTGCTTCTTCCGCAGCTGGTTGCGGCCCAGAGCAATGCCGTGAACGACTTTTTCGGGCGTTATGCGGCGGCCGGGGGCTACACGAGCGTGCAGCTCGAGCAGAAGATGATGCAGATGATGAGCCGTCAGGCCGCAGAAAGGGGGGACAAGGGACTCGCCGTGCTGTTGGAGGATATTCAGTATATCCGTATCATCGCCCTCAAGGAGGGCGACGGGGCGCAGTTCGTCCGGGATGCAGAGGCCGCCGTTGCCGCCGACCGGAAGTTCCATCCGGTGACCTCCGGCACGGAAAACGGCCAGACCACCAAATTCTATATCCGTGAAACTGCGATGTCGGTCAAGTCGGAGCTGGTGATGATTACCTACGGCGTGAAAGAAACGGTCGTGGTGAATATCTACGGGGTGTTCGACCTGCGGCAGGTGGCGCGGCTTTCGTCGATTCGCCCCAAGTAATAACGGGGCGGTTTCGATATCCGGTGATTTGACCCCGGACAGGGCCTGGAAATCCGGTTATTGCAGGCAGGGCGGAATCGTTATCGGATTCCGCCCTGCCTGCTCGCTTATCCGGAGATGGCGCGCTTTTGCCTGTCGCCTGTTCTCAACTCTCCGGCCCGTATAGGCCCTCACACCGGTCACGACCAAGTCCGTATCTGGTGCGGGAAGGACGGGGCCGTCGGGAAATGTCACCCCCCCCCTCGTAATTGTCCGCAGGGTCGGTGAACCGGCGGTTTTTTTTGTCCGTGAGGATGTTCCGGGCCGTGTCCTCACGGGCCGTGTGCCGCTCACGGAAGCTGGGGGCGTGTTATTCCCCGCCCGGATCGTTGCGGTAGCCCTCCTCGTCGTAGACGGGCCTCGCGGCCTCTTCGGTTTCATGTACCACGTCGGGGATGCTGTCGTCCAGCGGAATCTCCGTTTCCAGTAAATTTTCGTCGATTAGGGTTTCGTCCCGTTCGTTGCCGGCGAATCCGTTGTTCTGCGTGGAGATGACCCGACGGTCGGTCGGGAATTCTATTTTGCCCATGGCCTGAAAGTTTTTGGTTTATTGCTGCATCGCAAGAACAGTACCGTTGCAGGGAAATGCCTGCTGCCGTAGCGTCGGCTCTCCCGGTTTCGGTTGTCCGGAGCCTTGTTTGGGAGCGGACGGCTCCGCTGAAAACAGATTCGGAAAAAGCTGCCGGGACATTTGTCCGCGCAACCTTTTCCGAATGCTGCATTTACTGCGGTTTCCCGCTTCGTATGTTTCCGCGGCGGCGGGTGTGTGTGCCGTCCGCTTTCCGCCCGCCGGAAAATCCCGGGAGCGCCTTGGCTTTTAGTCCTCGAACTTCGCCGCGAGGAACTCGCGGTTCAGGCGTGCGATATGCGCGATGGAAACCGACTTGGGACACTCCGCCTGGCAGGCACCCGTGTTGGTGCAGTTGCCGAAGCCCAGTTCGTCCATCTTGGCTACCATTGCCTTGGCACGGCGCGCACCCTCCACGCGGCCCTGCGGCAGCTTGGCGAGCGACGATACGCGCGCTGCGACGAACAGCATGGCCGAGCCGTTCTTGCAGGTTGCGGCACAGGCCCCGCAGCCGATGCAGGCGGCAGCGTCCATCGACTCTTCGGCGTCGGCCTGCGCGATAGGAATCGCATTGGCGTCGGGCACCGAGTTCGTGCGTACCGAGATGAAGCCGCCGGCCTGAAGAATCTGGTCGTAAGCCGAGCGGTTCACCACGAGGTCCTTGATGACGGGGAAAGCCGCCGAACGCCACGGTTCGATGGTGATTGTCGCGCCGTCCTTGAACTTGCGCATGTAAATCTGGCAGGTCGTGGCCGCCTGGCCGGGGCCGTGCGCATGGCCGTCGATGTGCAGCGAGCACATGCCGCAGATACCCTCGCGGCAGTCGTGGTCGAATGCCACGGGCTCTTTGCCCTGGTGGATGAGGTCATTGTTCAGGATGTCGAGCATCTCGAGGAACGAGGTGTCGGCCGAGATGTTTTCGACTTTGTACGTTTCGAAACCACCCTTTGCTTTGGCGTCCTTTTGACGCCATATCTTTAATGTAAAATTCATAATTCCAAATTGTTATTAAAGTGATACAACGTCAAAATCAGTCTTTGTAGTTACGCTGTGCCGGATGTACGAACTCGAAGTTCAGCGGCTCTTTGGTCAGCTCCGGAGCCTCGTCCATGCCCTTGTACTCCCATACGGCGGCATATACGAAGTGTTCGTCGTCACGCTTGGCTTCGCCCTCTTCGGTCTGGTGCTCCGAACGGAAGTGGCCGCCGCAGGACTCCTCGCGGTTGAGTGCGTCGCGTGCCATCAGTTCGCCCAGTTCGAGGAAGTCGGCCAGGCGCAGCGCTTTTTCCAGTTCGACGTTGAAGTCCTTCTCCTGTCCTACGACCTTTACGTCTTTCCAGAACTCCTTGCGCAGGGCCTGAATCTCGACGATAGCCTTCTCGAGCGACTCCTTGGTGCGGGCCATGCCGACGTTGTCCCACATGATGTGGCCGAGCTTCTTGTGGATGTCGTCCACCGACTGCTTGCCGTTGATTGAGAGCAGTTTGGCAATCTTCTCCCGGACACCCTTTTCAGCCTCGTCGAACGCCTTGGTGTCGGTCTTGACTTTCGGCGCCTGGATTTTGTGCGAGAGGTAGTCGCCGATGGTGTAGGGCAGTACGAAGTAGCCGTCCGCCAGGCCCTGCATCAGGGCCGAAGCGCCGAGGCGGTTGGCGCCGTGGTCGGAGAAGTTGGCCTCGCCGATGGCATACAGGCCGGGGATGGTGGTCATCAGGTTGTAGTCGACCCAGATACCGCCCATGGTATAGTGCACGGCGGGGAAAATCTGCATCGGCTGTTCGTAGGGGCTTACGTCGGTAATCTCCTCGTACATGTCGAACAGGTTGCCGTAGCGCTGTTTGATGATGTCCTTGCCCAGACGCTCGATGGCGGTCTTGAAGTCGAGGAACACGGCCAGTCCGGTTTCGTTTACGCCGAAGCCAGCGTCGCAGCGCTCCTTGGCGGCGCGCGAAGCCACGTCGCGCGGCACGAGGTTGCCGAATGCCGGGTAGCGGCGCTCCAGGTAGTAGTCGCGGTCTTCCTCGGCGATGTCCGACGGTTTCTTGGCGCCCGAGCGGAGGGCTTTCACGTCCTCGAGTTTCTTGGGAACCCAGATACGGCCGTCGTTGCGCAGCGACTCCGACATGAGCGTCAGTTTCGACTGCTGGTCGCCGTGAACCGGGATGCAGGTCGGGTGAATCTGCGTGAAGCAGGGGTTGGCGAAGCCGGCACCCTTGCGGTAGCACTGGAATGCGGCCGAGCCGTTCGATGCCATGGCGTTGGTCGAAAGGAAGAACACGTTGCCGTAGCCGCCCGTGGCGATTACGACGGCGTGTGCGCCGTGGCGCTCGATTTCACCGGTCACAAGGTTGCGGGCGATGATACCCTTGGCTTCGCCGTCCTCGATGACGATGTCGAGCATCTCGTGGCGCGGGTAGCTCTTCACCGTGCCGGCTGCAATCTCCTTGTTGAGCACCGAGTAGGCGCCCAGCAGGAGCTGCTGGCCCGTCTGGCCGCGGGCGTAGAACGTACGCGATACCTGCGCGCCGCCGAACGAACGGTTGGCCAGCAGGCCGCCGTACTCGCGGGCGAAAGGTACGCCCTGTGCCACGCACTGGTCGATGATCAGGTTGGCGACTTCGGCCAGGCGGTATACGTTGGCCTCGCGGGCGCGGTAGTCGCCGCCCTTGATGGTGTCGTAGAACAGGCGGTATACCGAGTCGTTGTCGTTCTGGTAGTTCTTCGCAGCGTTGATACCGCCCTGTGCGGCAATCGAGTGCGCGCGGCGGGGCGAATCCTGAATGCAGAATACCTTTACGTTATATCCGAGTTCGCCGAGCGAAGCGGCTGCGGAAGCACCGCCCAGGCCGGTTCCGACGATGATGATGTCGAGCTTGCGTTTGTTCGCGGGGCTTACGACCTTGATAGCTGCCTTGTGGTTGCTCCACTTTTCTGCGAGAGCGCCGGCAGGAATTTTAGCATCTAATTTAAAAGCCATATCTGTTGTGTGTTTATTGTTGAATTTTAATCTTCATTTTCTGCGCCTGCAATACGGACGGGCCGTGTGCCTGCGCGGGCGAAAATGTCCTGCGACCGGAATTTAGCAGGCTCCTGCGCAGCAGGGGCAAATGCTCTGGATGAAGTAAACTACCACGACGGCAGCGAAGCCGAGGAAGATGAGGGTCGCTACGATGTTGGCGATGCATTTCAGGCGGGGATACCACGTGTCGTTGGCCCAGCCTACGGTCTGGAACATCGACCATACGCCGTGCGTGAGGTGGAACCAGAGGGCGAAGAACCATACGAGGTAGATTACCACGTAGTACCACTGCGAGAACGTGTAGGCGATCAGCGAAGCGCCGTCGGCGGGGCCGAAGCCCAGCGAGTTGACGTGTCCGCCCATGATCTCCACGAGCTGCATTTTAGCCCAGAAGTTGAAGAGGTGGAGCACCATGCCGCCCAGGATGATGAAGCCCAGCACGAGCATGTTCTTCGAAGCCCATTTGACGCCCGGCTCCACGACCGTTACGGCGTAGCGCTGCGAGCCGCGGGCCTTGCGGTTTTCGAGCGTGAGAATCACGGCGTAGATGAAGTGTACGATGACACCTGCCGCCAGTACGGCGGTGCCGGCCAGCGCATACCAGTTGGCGCCCAGGAACTCGCAGATCATGTTGTACGCCTCGGGCGAGATGATCGCCGTGATGTTCATGGACATGTGGAAGAGGATAAAGAGCACGAGGAAGCACCCCGTCACGCTCATTATTAACTTCTTGCCGAGCGAGGAATTAGATAAAAAACAGCTCATAATGATTTAAATTTGTTTATATTTGTTAGTGATTTGTGTTCCCGGACGCAAAGATAGCCATTGTTTGCAGAATAACAATAAAAACAGCCGGGAATTTTATGCCTGAACGGATGGATTTTAGGACGAAAAAAGAACTGCGCGCGGAGATGAAAAAACGCAGCCTTTCGCTGGCTCCCGGAGAGCGTGCCGCGGCGTCGGAACGCATCTTCGGCCGTGTCGGCGGGCTGGCGTCCTTTGCGGATGCCCGGTGCGTGGCGCTTTTCTGCGCCCTGCCCGACGAACCCGCGACCGATGCCGCGCTGGTGCGGTGGAGCGCCGTGAAACGGATCGTCTTACCGCGTGTCGAGGGCGATACGATGCGGTTCTGCGACTACGATCCGGCCGCACTCGGCGCAGGGGCTTTCGGGATTGCCGAGCCGGGTAGCGCTGCTGCGGCCTGCGACCCGACGGAGATTGACCTCGTGGTCGTTCCCGGTACGGCGTTTACGCGCGCCGGGGCCCGGATGGGGCGGGGCCGTGGGTACTACGACAGATACCTTTCGCAGCCCGGATTCCGGGCCGTGAAGATCGGGGTCTGCTATGCCCACCAACTGGTCGGGGAGTTGCCCGTGGAGCCGCACGACGTCTTTATGGATTATGTGATTACCAACGAATGAGTGAGATATGGATGTGAAGGAATTTATCGACGCTTACAGGGAGGCTTTCGGCGAAATGCCGGAATTGCCGCTGCTGTTCCGCTATACCGGCGAGCCGCTGCGTCCGGTCGAAAAGGTCGGAGGATGTTTTTTCAAGGCCCTTGCGGAAGCCCGCCGGGGTATGCCCGTGAGCCTGAACGCCGGGAATATCGGTTGCGGGGGCGGAAAGTTCTATACGGGGTTCAGCCCCATGCCGGAGTTTGTGCCGCAGTTCGTGTCGCTCAAGGAGTGTTATAAGCGCACGCCCGAGATGGTTATGGAGTTCATCGCTTCGCTCGACCTGCATCCTGCGCCGAAAGCGTGGCTCGAGTTCGTACGCGCGGATACGGCCGGGACGTTCGACGGCGCGGAAGGGGTGCTTTTTTTCGCGACGCCCGACGTGCTTGCGGGGCTGGCTTCATGGGCTGCGTTCGACAACAATGCGCCGGACGCCGTGGCGTCGCCTTTCGGCTCGGGGTGCAGTTCGGTCGTGGCGCAGGCCGTGCAGGAGAACCGCAACGGCGGCCGGAGATGCTTCCTCGGACTGTTCGATCCGTCGGTACGTCCGTGGGTGGAGGCGGGCGTATTGAGTTTTGTCGTTCCGATGTCGCGTTTCCGTGAGATGTGCGGCACGATGCATGCAAGTTGTCTGTTCGATACCCATGCATGGAAAAAAGTTCGGGACCGTATTAATAAAATCAGTTTATGAGCAAAAGGAGAGCGGCACTGGTACTTGCCGGCGGCGGAGCGCGCGGTGTGGCCCATATCGGGGCCATCGAGGAGTTGGAAAGTCAGGGATTCGAGGTGCATGCGGTGGCAGGGACCTCGATGGGGGCACTGGTCGGGGGCATGTACGCCTCGGGGCACCTCGAACCGTTCAAGGAGTGGATGTGCGCGCTGGATAAATATAAGGTATTCAGCCTGGTCGATTTTGCGTTGAGCACCGAGGGCCTCGTCAAGGGCAACCGGGTGATACAGGCGATGAAAGAGTTGGTGCCCGACGTGAATATCGAGCAGATGCCGACCCCGTTTGCGGCCGTTGCGGCCGATTTGCTGACGGGGCGCGAAGTGGTGCTCGATAGCGGGGGGCTGTACGATGCCATCCGGGCTTCGATCTCCATTCCCTCGGTGTTCCAGCCCGTCCGCAAGGACGACATGGTGCTGGTCGACGGCGGTACGGTCAATCCGCTGCCGCTCAACCGTGTGCGGCGCGAGCCGGGCGACGTGCTGATTGCCGTGGACGTAAGCGCCCCGTTCGCAGCCGACGGAACGACGAAAAAGTCCCTGAACTATTACAAGGTGCTCACCGCTTCGTCGGAGATTATGCAGCAGCATATCGCACGCCTGATGTGCAAACTCTACAAGCCCGACCTGCTGATCGAACTTCCGGCGGACAGTTTCGGGATTTTCGAATTTTACCGCTCCGGGGAGATTGTCGAAGCAGGGCGGATGGCGGCGCGCGCCGCCTTGGAGCAGAGCCTGGCCGTCGAGGCGGGATAGGCCTGTTTTATCCGGAATAAGAAGGGGCTGTGGTATGATTTTTGCCGGAAGGAAAAAAGATTGCGACGGCCCGTTTTTTTTGAAGAATTCAAAAGTAGTGACGCAACTTCACACAGATTTGAGGGGCCGCCGCAATATTTTAGACGCAAGGGAGATTCGGGTTGGGAAATACCTGTATCCCCGGATAATGCTTTCCGGAAATCTCTACACGACAAAGATAGATAAAGTTTCCGAAAAACCAACGCCATTGTCTGAATATGCCATTCGTGCGCCTAAAATACTGAAAAGCCCTGCGTATTTGTAACGGTGGGCTGTCTTTTTTTCGCATGAAGGGCGGCTGTATGCCCGTTTTGCCGGATTTTCCGGAGCCCTGGCGCGAAAAATCCCCGGCTGGAAACAGCCGGGGATTTTCGTGTGAGGCAGTGTGTTTCATTACCGCCTGTTCCTGCAGCAAAAGTAAGCCGGGCCACGGTGGCTGCGTCTGCCGAGCGGCACGCCGATGCCCAGTGTGACGTTCATCACGCTTTGCTTGATCGGAATGAACTGCGGCGTGTGCTTCACCGTCACGACATCCGTGGCGATGTAGAAGTTGAGCCAGCTGGGATTCAGGTTCAGCGCCAGCCCCATGGCTCCTCCGCGGTTGTCGATCACCGAGTAGCTTCCCGTAACCGTGAACCAGTGGATGGGGTGGAAATTGACCGAGCCGGTGATGTTGTGCAGGGTCTTGTACTCCCAGACGCGGGCCGTGTACAGGAGGCCGAGGCCGATTTTGCGGCGCCATACCTTGTATTCGAGTCCGGCGTTGACCGACGCGCGCAGCATGCGCGACACGCTCCTGGCCTCGCCCTTGTAGAACTCCAGCACATCGATGTCGAAATTGGGCGACTCCGTGCCGTCCTCCGTGACCGTGACGCCTGTGAACGACAGTTCTTTCGACGAAAAGCCCGTGGCGTTCTTGCCTTTGCTCCAGCTGATGAAGCCCAGGTCGTTCACCGCCAGCGACGCCTGCAGGTTGGGCAGGATGTCGTACGTCGCGCCCAGGTCGACGGCAAAGCCGTAACCGGCGGGCGAGGTAGGTTTGAGCGAGATGTCGTCCATCTTGTAAATCTCTTCGCCGGCGTCGTTGAGCTTGGTCTTGATGTCGAGCCCTGCTGCCGTGATGTCGAGTCCTCCTGCGGCCTCGATCAGCCAGCGGTCTTCGTTGTGCGACACGTTGAATTTGTCGAAGTACATCCGGGCCCGGGCCGCTCCGACGAGGAATTTGGCCCGTACGCCGATATAGAGTTTGTCGTTGAGCAGCGGAAACGAGTAGTTGAAACCCGCTTCAAGGTAGCTGTCGGCCGTGATGCCGATGTCGCTGATGTCGCTGCTCGTGCCGCGTTTGAGGAATTCGAAAAGCGAGTAGGGCAGGGTGGCATCGGTGCTCACGCGTGCGTTGAGGTCGAATGACCAGAAATTCTTGTGGTTGCGGGTGAAAGCGCCGAATCCGATGATATTCACACGCGTGTCCAGTCCCAGCAGGTTGTCGGCCTTGAGTCCCGAAAGGGCCTTGGCGGTCGATACCGAGCTGTCCAGCAGCGTGACGAGTTTCCCGTTGCGGGGATAGAGTATCTTGTCGATTGCCAGGTTGCCGCCCGTGCCGATGTCCAGTCCGCCCAGTCCGGGGATGTTGACGTAGCCGCGCAGCGGGGCGAAAGCCGGGTTGAGCTGGCTGCGCAGGGTGTTTCCCTCGATGAAATAGTTCGTGGGGTTTTGCGCCGCGACGCCGTATACCGCTAACAGTGCAGCGAGGATGGAAATTATCTTTTTCATGTGCGTTGCAGGGTTAGAGGTTGAGTTTCAGTCCGCCGCGCTTGATGAGGCGCAGGCTGATTACGATTTGCTGGTCGGGCGTGAAATCCGTTCCGGGGAAATATTTGTCCAGCGTGACGGGCATGACGATGTCCGTACCGTCGATAATCTGCCGCAGGTCGCTTTCGAAAAGCTGCGTTCCGGTGATTGTGTTCGTCTTGCCCGGTTCGACCCTGACCGAGAACCGTACGTCGGTAGATGCGAAGTAGGGGTCTATTTCCAGGCTTATGGGCAGGGCGCTGGTGATTTCTCCGTAGATATGCAGCGTGTTTTTGGCGTTCGCCGTGCCTTCGGGGTCGAGGTTCTCCGCGAGCATGTCCACCACGTCGCTGCCGATGTCGATTTTGCCGATGTCGTATTTCACGTCGTCGACCTTCAGTTCGGTCAGGTAGCCCTGCGCCTGGTTCTTGACCTCGGCCTTTATCTGGTCTTTAATGGCCTCGAGCAAAGCTGTTTCGTTGAGGAACAACTCCTTGAATGTCTTTTTAAACAGCGCTTCGTCCTTGTCGGAGATGTGCGAAAGTGCGGGAATGTCGAGGAACGGCTCCCTGTATTTGGCCCAGATCAGGTCGGTGATTTGCGTGAGCTTGGCCTCGCTCGCGGCCATCTCGTCGAGCAGTTCGTCGAGCAGCGTGTCGGTATAGGCCGAGCCGGGCAGGAGTTGTTTGAGGTCTATTTCTGCACGTGCCGTCGGCAGCCAGATTTTAGCCTCGTCGAAGAGGGCCTTGATGTCGATGCCACCCTCGTTCAACTCGTTCATGCTGACGTAGACCGTGGCCAGCGGCAGGCGGAATTCGGACTCTTCGTCGCCGATGGTGACGTCGTCCGTGTTTATATCCGACAGGTCGTAGGCGTTGTCAATGCACGAAATGGCGAATACGGCTGGAAGGAACAATAGCAGAAATTTTCTCATAGGCTTGGATTAGTTTGCATTAAGTCACAAATATATGCCGTTACGACGAATAAAACAAAAAATCAGACATTTTCGTTGATTTTACAGGTCAATTCAGCCCGCCGCGGCAGCCTCGGCAAGCCTCCGGTGCGGATGCGGCGGGTTTTGCGAAATATTTGTTACATTTGCGTTGCGATAAGTTATGGCCGAAACGGAAAAAAACAAACTCAAGGAGCAGGTGGCGATGCTGCCTCTGGCGCCGGGCGTCTACCAGTTCTTGGACCGTTCGGGTACGATTATCTATGTCGGCAAGGCCAAGAGCCTGCGCAAACGGGTCTCCTCCTATTTCGTGCAGAGCAAGGAGCACAGTGCCAAGGTGCGTGTGCTGGTGCGGCAGATCGCCGATATCCGCCATATCGTCGTGAACAGCGAAACCGACGCCCTGCTGCTGGAGAACTCGCTGATCAAGACCCTGCAGCCGCGCTACAACATCCTGCTCAAGGATGACAAAACCTATCCGTGGATTGTGGTGCGCCGCGAGCATTTCCCCCGTGTGCAGTCGACGCGCCAGCTGACGCGCGACGGCTCGCAGTATTTCGGCCCTTACAGTTCGGTGATGATGCAGCACAGCGTGCTGGATTTCGTCCGCGAGGTGGTGCCGCTGCGCACCTGCAAGCTCAACCTCGACCCCGGGCAGATTGCCAAAGGGAAATACTCCGTCTGCCTGCAGTATCATCTGGGCAACTGCAAGGGCCCCTGTGTGGGATTGCAGAGCGAGGAAGAGTACGGGCAGTTGGTCGACATGGTCGTTTCGGTGCTCAAGGGCGATTTGCGTCCCGTGCGCACTTACCTCGAGGGTGAGATGGCACATGCCGCCGCCGGATTGAAGTTCGAGCTGGCACAGCGCTACAAACAACGCCTCGACGCGTTGGACAACTACGCGGGCAAGTCGGTAATCGTGAGTGCGAAGATTGTCGACGTGGACGTTTTTTCGCTCTTGCCAGACGACGATGTGGCCTACTGCAACTTCGTGCGCATCCGTCACGGATCGATCGTGGGAATTTATACCGTGAAACTCAAGACGGGCGTGGGAGGCGACCAGCGCGACATGCTGACGCTCGCCATCCAGCATATCGTCGAGCATATCGCCGGGACGCTGGCCAAAGAGGTCGTCGTGCCGTTCCTGCCCTCGACGACGCTGCTGTTCGACGGCGTGACGTTCACGGTGCCCAAACGCGGCGAGAAACTCGAACTGCTCGAATTCTCGCAGAAGAGCGCCCGCATCTACCGCGCCGAGCAGCTCAAGAACCTCGAAATCAAGAATCCCGAACGATATACCGAGCGGTTGATGAATGCCCTGCAAAAGGAGCTGCGCCTCGACCGCCAGCCGCGGCATATCGAATGTTTCGACAACTCCAATCTGCAGGGCGCGCACCCGGTAGCTTCGTGCGTGGTGTTCCGCGACGGGAAACCCGCACGCAAGGAGTACCGCCATTTCAACATCAAGACCGTGGAGGGGCCCGACGATTACGCTTCGATGCGCGAGGTCGTCTTTCGGCGTTACAGCCGTCTGCAACAGGAGGGTGCCGGGCTGCCCGACCTTATCATTGCCGACGGCGGAAAAGGGCAGATGGGCGTCATTCACGAGGTGCTGGAGTATCTCGGACTGGATATACCGATTGCCGGACTGGCCAAAAACGATCGTCACCGCACCTCCGAACTGCTCTGCGGCTTCCCGCCCGTTTTGGTCGGCATCCGTCCCACTTCGCCCCTTTTCCATTTTCTGGCGCACATTCAGGAAGAGGTGCACCGTTTTGCCATCGCATTCCACCGCCAGAAACGCAGCAAGGCATTTATCCACAGCGAACTGGAGCAGATCGAAGGCATCGGCGACAAGACGATCCGCACGCTCCTGCAGCATTTCCGCACCGTAGCCAAGGTCAAAGCCGCTCCGGTCGAAGAGCTGATTGCGCTGGTCGGTGCCGCCAAAGCGAAAAAAATAAGGACTTTTTTTGAAAAATAACCGGATTCTTTGAAAATTGGGAAGAATCCACTATATTTGCCATCCCGATTCTACGGAAGAGGCTTGCCCGGATGGCGGAATCGGTAGACGCGTTGGTCTCAAACACCAATGACAGCAATGTCGTGCCGGTTCGACCCCGGCTCCGGGTACTTTTGAAAAATCCCAAATGATTAATACATAACCATTTGGGATTTTTGTTTTGTCTTGTGTGTCCGCAATATGTCCGCATTTCTTATGATGACAGGAAAAATAAATGCATTTTTCATCTTTTTTTCGTTATCTTTGGAGCGAATCATATAAAGAATAGTGCGGAAATACAAATGGAACATAGGTGCGGCATTGCTGCTGGTACTCTTTGCATGGTACTGGAGTTCTGTTACGCTGTTTCCCCATGCCCACAACATTGACGGGCATATCTATGTTCACTCGCACCCTTTCTCCGGCTCCTCGAACAATCCCGGCCACAGCCATACCCCGCAGCAGTTTCAGCTGATCGCACACTTGTCGCTACTGGTAATGATGGCGGCGACGCTCGTTGCATTCGCCTTACGGCTGTTGGGGGTTTCCTTCATTTTCAAAACGCAAAAACCGGCCGTCCGGCAGGACGCTCCGATCCAAATTTACGGGCTGCGCGCGCCTCCCGCTTGCTGATACACATTCCATTCTGAACGGGACGGGCTTGTTGCCCGCACCTGTTGTCATGTATATGTATCAGTAATCATCAAAAAAAGGATTTTTCCATGAAAGCAAGAATATTGGGAGCATTTCTCATGCTCCTGTTCCCCGCGGTATGTTCCGCTGGGGAGGAATCCGCCGTGAAGCCCAAAAAGCAGAGCGACGCGAACATCACCGGCCATGTCGTCGATGCCAAAACCCACGAACACCTGTCCTTTGCGACCATCGCCGTCAAAGGCACGACCATAGGCATCGCTACCGATGCTACGGGACACTATTTCCTGAAAAACCTACCGCAGGGCCGCTTTACGCTCGTCGCCTCGTCCGTGGGTTACAGGAGTGCCGAGCAGACGGTCGAGATCATTCACGACAAGACCATCGAGGTCAATTTCGAACTGACTGAAGAGGCGCTTTCGGTCGAAGAGGTCGTCGTATCGGCCAGCCGGACGGAGACCAACAAGAAAACGTCGCCGACCATCGTATCGGTAACTTCGGCCAAACTCTTCGAATCGACCGCCTCGTGCAACATGGCCGAAACGATGAATTTCCAGTCGGGACTGCGCGTCGAAACCAACTGCGGCAACTGCGGAACGACCCAGCTGCGCATAAACGGACTCGAAGGGCAGTATTCGCAGGTGCTGCTCGACAGCCGCCCGATCTTCAGTTCGCTGGCATCGGTCTACGGACTGGAGCAACTGCCCGTCGCAATGATCGAGCGGGTCGAGGTGATCCGCGGAGGCGGCTCGGCGCTGTTCGGGGCGAATGCCATCGGCGGTGTGGTCAATATCATCACCAAGGAACCGCTGCGCAACTCTGTCACGCTCTCCAATACGACCAATATCTTCGAGGGCGGCACGGCCGACTTAAATACCTCGCTCAACGGCTCATTCGTCTCCGACGACTACAAAATGGGCGTTTACCTGTTCGGCATGATTAAGGACCGCGATTCGTATGACCGCAACGGGGACGGATTCTCGGACATCCCGAAACTCAACTCCGAGACGGCCGGATTCCGGGCCTATTACAAAACTTCGCCCTATACGCGGCTGACGGCGGAATACCACCATATCCACGAGTTTCGCCGCGGGGGCAACGAGTTCGACCAGCCGCCCCACATGGCCGATATCGCCGAACAGCTGAACCACAAGATCGACGGCGGCGGATTGAAATTCGACTGGTTCAGTCCGAACAACCGCCACCGGATGGGCATCTATACTTCGGCGCAAAACATCGACCGTGACAGCTATTTCGGTACGGACAAGAATCCCGACGCCTATGGCGCTACGGACGACAAGACGTTCGTGGCGGGAGCCCAATATACCTACTCTTTCCATAAACTGCTATTCCTGCCCTCGGAACTGACGGCGGGCGTCGAGTACAACTACAATACGCTGAACGATAAATACCTCGGCTTTGGGCGCGACTTCGAGCAGACCACCCACAGCACGGGCTTCTTTTTCCAGAACGAATGGCGGAGCGAGAAACTCAATTTCCTGATTGGCGGCCGCGTGGACAAGCATAACATGATGAAGAACGTCGTCTTCTCGCCGCGCGTAAATGTGCGTTACAGCCCGACGGAAAAGATCGGCCTGCGGGCCAGCTATTCGAGCGGTTACCGCGCGCCGCAGGCCTACAACGAGGACCTGCACATCGACGCCTTGGACAACAAGGTGGCGATCATTCGACTCGCCCCGGACCTCAAACCCGAATACTCGCACAGCCTGAGTGCATCGGTGGACCTGTATCATAATTTCGGGCGTGTGCAGGCCAACCTGCTCGTCGAAGGATTCTACACGATGCTCGAGGACGTGTTCACGCTCGAGAAAATCGGCGAGGATAGCCAGGGCAACATCATCAAGGAGCGCCGCAACGCTTCGGGAGCCACTGTGGCCGGCGTGGGAGCCGAAGCCAAGGCGGGCATTCCGGGACGGTTCGAACTGCAACTGGGCTACACCTTCCAGCGCAGCCGTTACGATGAACCCGAAAAGTGGTCGGACGATGTGGCGCCCCAGCGGCGGATGTTCCGTTCTCCGGATCATTACGGTTACCTCACGGCGAACGTCAATCTCACGCGCGATTTTACGGCTTCGGTGTTCGGCAACTACACGGGTCGGATGCTCGTGCAGCACAATGCGGGGTATATCGAGAGGGATATGGAGCGTCTGACGCCCGATTTCTGGGATATGGGCCTGCGGCTGTCGTACAATTTCCGGCTCACAAAACAACTGCGGCTGGAACTGAACGCCGGGGTGAAAAACCTTTTCGACAGTTTTCAGAAAGACCTTGATTTCGGCCAGAATAAGGATGCTGCCTATATTTACGGCCCGGCAGCTCCGCGCACTTACTTTATCGGCGCAAAATTCGCGCTCTAACCAAGATGTAGTGTGTTATTCGGATGCAGGGACTGGCCCTGCATCCGAATTTGTATTTAGAGCTTGAAGGTCTGCGAACCAGTAGGAATAAGTCTTTGTCGTTCCGTCGTCGAGGCGGATGTCGTAGTTTTGCGAAAAAGGCCGTCCCAGCAGGAACGGCACGGGCTGTCGGAAGATCGGACCGTCGTAACAAAATGTGTGATACTCACCGTTTTCCCCGTTGGGGTCTACCCCGGCAGGCAGGGAGGCGATAAAGCCGTGGTCGATCTCCCGGCCGATGGCGTCGGCGCCGAGTCCGTCGGCCATCGTGGTTACGATGACAGTCCGAAGTCCCGATGCGAGAAAATCGCGCATGACGGCTTCGGAAGAGTGTCCCCAAAGCGGCTCGACGACCGCGATGCCATGCGGTGCAAGCTGCTCCTCCCGGTAACGGCGCACATCGTGCAGAAAAATATCGCCGAAAATAAAGTGGGTCACGCCCTCGGCTTTGAAAAGCTCCACGGCGCGGGACATTGCCGAACTGTAGTCCTCCATATTGCCTTTGGGCGTCAGGCCCACGATATAAAGGGGAATACCGATGCTTGCGGCCTGCGCTTCCAGTAGTGCCGTCGGAATACCGTGCATTGTCGAACGGCGTGTGTCGCGGTTTATGGTGGTCAGCAGGGCCGTGATCTCATAGCGGCCGGACTGCACGGCCCGCAGCAGCGCATGGGCGGAGTCCTTGCCTCCGCTCCAGTTGAAAACGGCCTTTATCCGTTCCATATTACATTTTCCGCATTGTGGAAGAACCCGCAGACAAGCGTCAGGTATTCGGGCAGGCGGCCATCTTTACCCCATTGCAGTTCGATGCCAAACAGTTCGGAGGTCGTTCGCGCGATGTCGAAACCGCACGCTTCGAGCGAAGGTCGGACCAACTCCGGGTGGCGGCAGGGTTTTCCCGAGGGGCGCGTGCAGTCGCCCTCGGGGCAGTAGAGGCAGGTGCCGACATAGGCGAACGAACGACCGCCGTACTGCCGCTCCATTTCGAGCAAACGCCGTTCGAGGCGCCGGCGCTCGGGAAGAATAAGTTGCTTTGCCTCCGAAAACGGAATGTCACGCTCCGCCGGAACGATCTTCGTGGCGGTAATCAACGCCGTGGCATAGCCCGAAAGGTACGCTTCGACGCTGAACCCGAACGGCGGACAACCCCAGCTGCGGCCGTAATTGGGGCACGAACGGCAGTATCCCCCGATGCGCTCCGCATCGCGGAAGCAGGCGATGTAGTCGGCGGCGGGCAGCGTGGCCGTAAAATCTTCGGCGGTATACGGGAGTGAAAAATCCATGTGACAAAATTAGTCGTTTCTTCCGACTTCGGATGCCCTGCTGTGAAAAAAATCACAGTCCGGGGTTGCTTTTCAAAATAAACCGCTATCTTTACCTCCAGATTTGGTTTCCCGCTCTTCCGGGCGAAGAGGGGAATGAAAAGGGAATCGGGTGCAAATCCCGGACAGTCCCGCTGCTGTGAAGCTCCGCAGAAAGTTCCGAATATCTCAGCCACTGGCCGCAAGACCGGGAAGGCTTCGGAACAGGAGTCAGTCAGAAGACCTGCCAGGTCGATTCGATGTCAAAGGACCCCGAGGAATGGGCGTTTGATTTCGTTGTATATCCGGATTTGTAATAACCAAAAGGCGCGGCAGCGTGTAGACGCGTTACTGCCATAACAAGTCAAAGAGATTAGTAGATAGTTGGCTGCGCCTTTTTTTAATACGACAGTTATGAATATCTTACTGTATGGAGTTTCGGCCGATATGGCCGGAGAGATTGCCGGGCGATATGGGCTAAAGGTGGTAAATTCACCCGATAAATTCGAAGCGTCGGGTACAATAGTACTTGTTCCGCCGATCGGCACTCCGCGGTACCTGCTGGCGTTCTACAACGCCATGCTACGCCACGAGGACGATGTCGATGCGGTCATTATCTGCGGCATTGAGTCGTGTGGAGCGGCCAGTACGGTGCAGTATTGTACGCCGCCGGGAAAATTCTTTTCGCTGAACAACGACGTGGGCGAAGAAGAATTGAAAAAGGAGTTGTGTCTGCTTCTCGACTCGCTGTTCGCCGAGGGCAACCAGATCAATTTATAGGCATCGACCGCTGACTATTCGAGCCGCTGGTAGTAGTATAACTCCCGGTCGTCCGCGGCCAGCACCTCGGGGCGCATGATCGCGATCAGGTCGTGCAGGACGACATCGGGCTGCGCCACGCCCGACTCCCAGTAGTCGTTGCCTCCGGCGGGGTTCATCCGCTTGTTGCAGTTGTAGACCGCGCCGCTTCGTACGCACCGCGTCGCGGCGAATTTCGGATACTGCGCTTTCAGTTCCCCGAGCGACGAGGCGCTGCCTGCATTGAGCCATATATCGGCCGCCGAGGTCAGCAGATAGGCCTCTTCGAGGTCGATCGGCAGCGAACGGTTCGAAGTATTCTTCTTATAGATATAGTCCCCTCCGGCATCGGCGATGAGCCGTGCGACGTAACTCTCGGTCGAAGCCATGAACCACGACCCGGCATAGGGCGTGTTTATCATCACGTTGGGATTTTTCGAAGTCGCTGCCGCGACTTTTGCCCGGAGCGCATCGTAGCGTTCGGGGATCGGACCGAAGACCGCTTCGCCTTTTTCGCGGCTGTCGGTGATCTCCGCGACGGCCACCAGCCATTCGGCCTTGCCGAGCGGCGATTCCTCCAGATATTCGCCGATGTAGCAGAACGGAATGCCCATTTCGAGCAGTTTCGACTCCATGCCGCTGGCGCCGCTCACGCCGAACAACAGCACCAGATCGGGCTGCTGTGCGAGCAGAACTTCGTAGTCGATATTGCCGTCGAAACCGATGTCCGCCACAGCCTCGGGATGGGTCGTGACGTATTGGTTCGAAATGTAGTTTCTTCCGGAAACCCCTACGACGCGGTCTGCCTGTGCGAGTGCATCTAACATCGCCACATAGGTCGAGGAAAGGCAGACGATCCGCCGGGCTCCGGCTTCGACGACCTGTCCTGCAAATTCCGCCGGGGCTTTTTCGCCGTTGCGGGCGATAAAGAGCGTGGTCTGGGTGTTCTCGGCGCCCTGCCAAGGGTTGAAAACCCGGAGGATCGTGCTTTGCCGTCCTTCGGCGCCGACGACCTCGAAGCCCGAAGCGTAGGAAGGCGTATAGACCGGCATGTCGAAATCTTCCAGGGAAATGGTCGAGCCGAGGTTGCAAGCCACCAGCAAGACGATTACCGCTGTAAAGAATGCTGAATAGAGATGGTATAAAAAGGTTTTCATTTTTAAGACTCCGTTTTATTGGTTCCGGTTTTATTTTGCTTCCTGCATATCTTTCGGCCACGAAATTTCCACAGCCAGCCGGCATTGGAACGTTTCGCCCGAAAGCATCTCTTTCATCCGAAGATAATGTTTCGCCTGCGCATCTTCAGGTATCGCAGCAGCGCCGTCCCTGAGCAGTGCGCGGAAAAGATCGAGCGACTCGGTCTCTGTGCTGCTCAGGTTGAACAGTACCGGACTTTCGCCGGTGCGAGTAAGCGATAGCCAGATTGCGTCGCCGTCAGCCGTCAATGCGTATCTTCCCTCTTGCAGCAGTTCGTAATCGGTGAATTGGCCCAGTGTAGGTTCAGATTTACCGCGCATAAGTGCATATTCGCAGGCGGCTGTATGTCGCAGGAACAACTCGTCGTTGCGCCGGATGATCGTCTTGTCGTCGTCCGTTCCTCCCGAAATAAACAGGCAGAAATAGAAATCTGTCACCTCGATCGCGATCTCCGCACTTTGATTATAGACAAGGTCGGTAACGGTAATTGTCGTGGTCCCTTTCGAACGCCCCGTTACGGTAATCCCTCCCTGCTCATCGACAGCCGCCGTAGCAATATCCGGATCGACGGCGACGGCGGAATATTGCCTGCTTCCCGTGACATCCATCGATTCGGTCATGCCGAGCCGGATCTCACAGCAGGGAGCCGCCCACAAATGCTCTTCAGAACCCAGGCACCCCTTGCAGGTGCATCCCGAAAGGATGGCGGCAGTTGAACATATTGTCAGCAGGACGAGAAGGATGGAAAATCGTTTCATCAGAAGCGTTTTATTAAATGGTGCGACGAACAAACTGCCGAAAACCTGTTTGGGGAGCCGGAGGTAAATCGTTGTATGGCAGACAACGGTAAACTAATCTCTAAAATCTCCGGCTCCCGCGAACAAGTTGTAAAGAACGGCGGCGGGATTAATTACAGGACTGTTTGCAATGGTTCTCCGTGATTAAAAGGGCCCGCCGCCGTATGCCGCTATTTCCGTTTACCCCATTTAGGTCTTATTTCGAGGAAAATCTCGAAGTTGATCCCCGGCATCGGGCGCTGGAGTACCGACTGATACTCCTCGTTGAAAATGTTTTTCACGAGCGCCTTGACCGAAAAGTCCGCCCAGCGCGCTCCGAAGCGCTTTCCCAGCGTAACGTCGCTCATGAGATAGGGCGATATGCCGTAAATCTTGGTTTTAGTTTCGTTGCTCGATGTCGTGAAACGCTCGCTGTAATAACACCATTTGTAACCCAGCGACCATGTTCTCCAGTCCAGTTGCCCATTGAGCGCAGCCGAAAATTCCGGAACGTAGACGAGCTGTTTGCCGATAGAAGCGTCGCCCCAGCTGACCGGATCGCCGTGGTTGATGGAGGGTGTCCACGAGAAGTTCCCGTTCAGTTGCAGGTGCCAGTCGGTCGCTACGATCCAATCGAGGTTGCCTTTCAGTTCGATGCCATAGGCATGAACCCGCTTGATGTTGGACGGCGACCAGAACCCTTTGAAGGTCGGCAGCCAGACGATCCAGTCGTCTATATAGGAGTCGAACCATGTGACTTCGCCGTGCAGCGAATAGTTGTTTTTGCGTCCGACGGTGAATTCCACGCCGCCGTCATAGGTGAATCCGTGCTCTTTTTTCAGCTCCGGGTTGCCGCCGGGCAGGAAATAGAGGTCGTTCAGCGTCGGGAACCGGTAATTGCGCGAGATGGATGCCTTGGCGATGATGTTTCCTCGCTTCGAGAGGACGACATCGGCGAAAAATGCCGGAATTATGGGGGTCCATGCCGAACCGTACATCTGTTCGCGCAGCGTCAGCGCCAGACCCAGCCGCTCCCATGGCCGCCATTTGACCGACACGCAGCCCTCCAGTTCGATGCGGCCCTCGTCGTAACCTACGGCTGCGAGTTTCGCATCGCCCTCTTCCGGCGGTATCTGCCCGAGGTGCTGGGCACTCAGGGAGTCGAGCACGTTCTTGTCCGTCGTATGTACCAGGTGCTGATGCGCGGAGAGCGTACCCGTGATGAGCAGTTTGCGGCCGATCGAATATTCGCCTTCCGCTTGTGCATAGAACGTGTTTATCCTGCTGCGCGAACGGATCATCTTCTCCCATCGTCCGTTACCCAGGTCTTTTTCGTAGTCGTAGGCCATCCAGGTGTGGATATATCCGGCTTTAACCCCCGTTTTCCAATTTTTGCGCACATGGTCCCAGGAAAGGACGCTGCGCAGGGTTTGCTCGCGCTGCTTGTTGGAATAATCGGCATTTTCCCGGTAGTCGACATCTAGCATGGGCAGGCCGCGGCTCGAATTGAGATACCAGACGTTCAGCCCGAACCGGTTTCCGTCGCCGCGGTTGTAATAAACCTCCTGCAACAGGTGCAGGTCGCGGAAATCGCCGCTTTTGTTCCGTTCCACCGGATTATATTGGCTGATGATGTTGTGGTCATCGTCGTATACGTTCAGTTTCTTGTGGTAATTCTTGTATTTAAAGTCGTTGGGTGACGAGGAGAAAACGACGCGTGTCGAGGACTGCCAGTGCTCGTCGCCGTAGGTGAAACGGAGGTATTCGTCGAAAGTTTTGAACATACCGATGCCCTGGACATATTGCAGGTTGCAGCCCTGCGCGTCGGCCGGCCTGGTCGAGAGCAGCACCGCGCCGCCCAGGCCGCCGCCCGTGATGTTTACGGACGACGTTCCGTGCAGCAGTGACGCATCATCGATGAAATAGGACGGGATCATCGAAAAATCGACCATGCCCAGCATCGGGGAGTTGATCTTCATGCCGTTCCATGTCACCTGCGTATGCGAAGGCGAGGTTCCGCGGAACGAGACGGTCGAAAGCGTGGCGCGTCCGTACTCCTTGACATAGATCGACGTTCCGAATTTCAGGGCGTCGGCCATCTGCGAGGCGATGTTGTCGTGCAGGACGCGCGTTGCGATGGTCGTTTCCTGCGTGCCGATCTTTTTCATCGGACGCGTACCGACCACATCGACCTGTTCGATGCCGATTTTCCAGCCGTAACGCCGGGTCGAGTCGCGTTCGACGCGGTTTTGCGCCGCTGCGCTGAGCGGCATAGACATATAGCAGCACAGTAGGAAAAGCATTTTTAAGAGCCGGTCGCTTCTCATTGCGCTATGTATTTGCCGTCGTTCATATCCTTCCATGTCGGGTTGTAGCCGCACTCCGTGACACTCCATGTCTCTTCGGAAAGTTGCGGGACGACGGCCGCAAAGAACGAAAAGTCCTTCAGCGCTGCGAGGTTGCCGATCCGGACCGAGCGGGCCTGCTGCAACTGTCGAAAATCGAGGCCGGTGGTCACCGAGGTCTTGTAGGCGGTGTTGGTATGGCCGATCTCCAGGTTTCCCGTTACGGTAGCGAGTTCGGGACAGGCGATGCTCGGCACTTTGGTCGTGGCGGCCGTCCAGGTCGAGAACAGGGCGTTGCCGTTCACCGTTTTGAGTTTCGGGAGCGAGAATCCGCCCGTACACCCTACCGGCATAAGCATCAGCGCATAATCGTCCGCCGTGCTTTCCGCGATGGGTTCCCCGTTTCCGACGGTTTCCAGCACCGGAAAATCGATCGCCGAGAGGTAGCTGGCATTGGTGTACATGGAGAGTTGTATGCCGACGCTTTTGAGTTTCGGGAAACTTGCGGACGAACCGGTGTCCATACGGCCCAGGCTTCGGCACAGCAACGTCCTCCGAACCTCGGTCAGGGCAGGCATTTCCAGGCGCAGGCCGGTAGCGGAGTTGCCGCCGCAGCTTTCCAGCGTCAGATCGTCGCAGGTTTCGATCGGAAGTGAGAGTTCCGTCAGCATGGGGAATCCGGCGATATGGAAGGACCGGACCGATTTGAATCCTGTAAGGGCGAAGGGCAGTTTTGCCGGCGACGGCGTGAACCCTGTCCCGTTGATTGAGAGCCCTCCTTCGAAATTGTCCGACCCGGCGATCGTTTTGAGGTTGCTGAGCGTCGTTGCCTGGAGGGTTACGATGCTTTCCGGGCCGAAGGTATAGCCGCTGAGGTCGAGCGTGTTTTCAAGCGACGACAGGTTGCTCATATAGAGGTTGCCATCGATCCGAGTAAGTTTCGGAAAGGCGGTCTTCAGACTGGTGAACGCAACCAACCGGTCCAGGTAGAGCGTTCCGGTGAGCGAAACGAGTTCCGGACATTCGAATTTGCGGACCTGAGTGGTGCCCTGGAACTGGAGCGAACCGGCCGTCGTCAGCACGGGCAGCGATATTTCGGTCATTGCCGAACAGGACGTGAGGGATATGTCGCCGAGTGTCGTGGCTTCCGGAAGTGTGAATGCATTGGCTTTGGGCAGAGCTTCGTAAGTGACGTTTCCGGCCCGGGCAAGCACGGGGAAGATAATTCCCGTGTTGGACAGGCTGCTGAAATAGCTTAGCGACAGGTTGCCGGCGATGGTTCGCAGCGCCGGGAAGTAAAAATAATCGCACGGGGCACTTGGCGTTTTCGAGGTCGAGCCCGAGAGCGTCATGCCGCCGTCGATCTGTGCGAGCAGGTCGGCGGTCATGAGAACCAGCGCATTGGAGCGAACTTCAAGTGTGCCGCCGACACGTTCGAGAGCGGGCATTTCGACGGATTCGAGCGCTTTGCTCACCAGCGTTATGTTGCCTGTCGCGGTTTTGAGCGCCGGCAGGGAAAAGTCGGTCAGCGAAGTGTTCTCTTCCGAAAGGACGATGTTCCCGCGCACCTCTTTCAGTTTCGAGAGGCCCGAGCTTTTCCCGGCCAGCATTTTGCCGGCATAGACGGCTCCGATCGTGAGGTTGTTGCCGACCGAAACGATATGCTCCAGCCCGCCGAGATCCGTGACCGGATCATCGCTCCGGCGTGTTCCGATGGACAGGTTGCCGTCGATGGCGCTGATGCCTGTCTGTCCGAAATTGGTTACTTCCTGCTGCGTGTCGAGGGTGACGTTTCCGGCCGAAACGACATCTGCGTATTCGACCGAATAGAGATAGGCCCGGTCCGTCTTGTTGTAGGAGGTGACCAGGAATTGCCGGTCCAGTTCCCACTCCGTGACGGTCGCCGGGGCGGGTTGTATCGAAGCGTTCTCGGCTATCTCGCAGGTCGCAACCGCATTCGTGAGCGACACGTTGTAGGGAACGGTCACCGTGATCCGGTCTTGCGAGATCGTGGCGTTGTAGGTTACGCCGTCCTTGGTCAGCGCGAACGAGGCGATGTAGTTGTCTTTGCCGGAGAATATTTCGGGATCGGAGTCCTCTTTGCAGCCTGTTGCGGCAAATGCTGCGAAGAGCAGGAGCCATAATTTTTTCATAGGTGTCATTTCTTGCCCTGATTGATGTTTTCATCCGTAAACCCGAATACCTCGGTCGAGTTCTCGCCCAGCCATCCGGCCTTGACGTTCACCCCGGTCTGGACCTTGATGAAGTCGATGTATTCCAGTTCTGCGGGTGTACCGTCTGCTTTCACGGCGTTCGATATCTTGAAATAGGTTTTGCAGGCCCCGGCTCCGGCGTTTTCATCGTTCGAGAGTCGGTCGTCGCCGAAATTGTCGGCATAGCCCCAGTCGTAGGAGTCGTTGACCCAGTAGGAGCCGTTGCCCGACTGGTCGTAGGTCCGGCTCTTGAGGCAGGGACCGTAAAGCACGTAGCTGTCGGCATCGATCCAGTTGGGATAGTAGTACGACTGCGTGTGGAACTGCTCCAGGTAGTCGATGCAGCCTTTGGCTCCGCGGTTGTCCTTCCATTGGACGTCCGCACCCGGATAGGTCGGCCGGTAATAGGTCACGGCGTAATCCTGGATGGTCTCTTCCTTGCCGTATTCCGAGCCTTTGAGTTCGTACCATTCGTCGTCAGGCAGCCTGTTGCCGTTGGTGTCCTGCATCACCCAGACGATGCCGGGTTCGGACGACCCTTTGAACTGGTTGCCCAGGATCGAGAAGTTGTGACCCTCGCGATAACCCTCTTCGGAGTTTTCGATGCTGTGGTCGAAGCCTACGACGATGTAGCCGCCCCAGCCGCCCAGCGATACCCAGATGCCCCTTTCCAGGCGCGACTCGGCATAGGCCACGGCGGCTTCGGGTGTCGTTTCGTCGCCCGTGAATCCGCCCGTAGCAAGTTCGTTGATGAACTGTCCGGGAGCCGGCGTATATTCGAACACCTTCGTCCAGTTCACGCTGCTCGAAGCCGTCGCCGAACGTTTGTAGGTCCCCTCTTCCGGATGGCACTCGACCGTAAATTCCAGCGTCGCCTGCTGGCGGCCCGTGCCGGCGGCATAACGGCCGATCTTGGCTTCCGGCTCGTCGGAGAGGTCCGAAACGGTGAATACGATCGTTTTTGTACCCTCTTCCGTCGGCGTGTAGGTATACATGAGGTCGGTTCCCACTTCTTGTCCGTCGATCGTCCAGGAGCAGGTCGGCTGGTTCGCATTCCAGATGTAAGGCCGGAGCGTAAGCGTCCTGCCGAGGGCCACTGTGCGCTTTGTTCCGTCATATATGTTGCCGATGGGTGCGACCGTTGCCGAAATTGCAAGGGCGTTTACGACCTCGATATCGACTGTTTTCCGGTCGGAACCGTCTTCGTTTTTTGTCGAGAGCGTCAGCTCGTAGTGTCCCAGTTTCTCTTCGCAGAACAGGTATGTGGGTTCCGTACCCACGACCCGCGCCTTTGTTTCCCCTTCGGCGCGCAGGGTCCATTCGAACTCGGATACCTCCTTGGCCCGGACGTCGGGCGTGAATTCGTATTCGCGTTTGCGGACGACCTCGACCTGCTCGTCGATCCGGATCGTCGGAGGCGTCAGTTCC
Source organism: uncultured Alistipes sp. (assembly GCF_902388705.1). GTDB lineage: Bacteria > Bacteroidota > Bacteroidia > Bacteroidales > Rikenellaceae > Alistipes. Next base: position 91,457 of record NZ_CABMQJ010000006.1, on the reverse strand, counting down.
AATACCTCGACGAGTAACTCTTCGGTCGATGTGCCGTTGCGGTTGGTGACCTCGAGCGTGAGGTAATAGCCCGCTTCGTCCTCTTCATTGAGGCTGTCGAACGTGTATTCCAGGGTCGGCTGGGTCGAAATGATCCGGCCGGTAGCCTGGAGCCGCCAGGAGTATACGGCATTCTCCACATACCGGTAACTCGGGGCGATGGTCAGTTTTCGCCCTACTTTCGTCGTATAAATTCCATATTCGTCCGGGTCGGAGCCGAGCGTGATCTGCGGGGGCATCGGCTTTGTTTGCGTAACGACCTCGTCTTTGTTGCACCCGGATGCCATGATCGCTGCCAGCAAAACGGGAAACAGGATTTTTTTCATATCAATCGTTTTTGTCAGCGCCAGCAAAACGCTCCCGGAATGATGCCGACCCGGAACGAGTCGAGCAGCTCCCCTTCGGCCGAGTAACGGTAGACGATCCCCGGCTGGACGTAATCGATGGCGTCTGCAATGTAAACATCCGAATTGACCGGGTTGACGGTCAATCCGTAATAAAGGGTTCTGTTGTATTTCAGGAACGGTTTGACCGGAAAGCGTTCCGCCGTGACGGGTAGCTGCCAGACGGCCTTGTTGATGAAGTAGAGCGTGTCGCGTGTGCCGTTGAGCTGCACTTCGGAGGGCCAGTCGCCGAATTTGAATTTGAACTGCTTCTCGATTTTGCGCGTCTCCGCGTCGATGCAGTAGAGCGACGGGGCTTCATGTCCGTAGGGGCTTCCCTCGTAACCACCGTCGGTTACGGTCCATATCTTATTGTACTTGTCCATGACCAGCGACGTGGGTTGGATGCCGACGGTGATCTGGTCGCAGACCTGATCCGTCTCGGTGTCGATCACCAGTATTCGGTTCTGGTAGGACCAGCAGTTCGTGAAGACGTACTTGCCGTACTGCACCATCTGCTCCGTGGACCCGGTTTCGAAGGTCATGTCCGTTTCGATATACCCCGTGATCCGGTATTCTTTGGGATTGACGATGTAGATGCGCGGGTCCCAGATTTGCGTCACATAGGCTTTCTCGTCGCTCAGAAAATGGATGTAGCGGGGCGATGTGAAGCCGGTTATACGGCCCACCTCCTTGAATGTGTTGATGTCGATGGCGAAGATAACGCCCGAATTGTTCACGACGACCCAGCCGATGCCGTCGCGGATGATCATCGACTGCGCGACATCGCCCAACAGCATACCGTTCGCCCGGGCGAATATTTCGTTCTCGACGCGTTTGTTCACCGGGTCGTAGTAAGACAGCGAGGCGTTTCCATACATGAAATTCCCCTCGTTGGTGATGAACAGTCCCTTGCCGGTCACTTCGCCGTCTTCGCCGTCGATGCTCATGTCGAAATCCACCATGTCCAACGGACCGTAGCCGTCCATGCACGACACGCCTGCCAAGAGCAGCATCAATACGGCAGCGAACTTCACCAATGTTTTTTCGAACATTTCACGACTTATTTATTGATCCATTCTTCCGAGAACCGGTAGGCGAAATCGACGCCTGCCGGACTGGCCTTTTTCTGGTAGAAGCTATCGACCTCCTGGGCTGTGTTGAGCGACACGTCGTAGACATGGATAGCGCTCTGCGTGTAGGTCGATTTACCTACCCAGAGTTGTTCGGTGGTCGGATGCACGCCCATGTAGCCGTAGATGATGTCGCCGCCCGAACGGTCGGTGTCCAATTCCGGCGTGATGTAATCCCAGTTCACGCGCCCCGTCTGGTAGTTGTAGCGCATGGCTTTGGTCTCGCTGAATGCCTCTGTTCCGATAAAATAGAGATAAGGCTGCGTGAAGCTCGCGCACATCTGGATGGTCGGCGATGCCGTGCCGGTGCGGAGTTTTATGATCTCGGGCAGGTCCAGTTCGCCTGTGACTGCACCGTCGGGACCTATTATTACGACCTTGGCCGGGGTTGTGAACGCGGCGCTGCCCGTCATACCAGAATTGCCGTCGAATTCTCCGGTGAAAACAGCATAGATGTTTCCGTCGGCGGCCTTGGCGAGGTCTTTTACCTGCCGGTTTTCGTAGGTGTGAGTTGCGATGACGGCATCGGTTTGGGGATCGATGACGATCACCGAGTTGCCGCGGCCGGCATAGACCTTACCCCGTGAAACGACCATGCGTGCTTTGGTGGCCCCGGTTTTGGTGAACAGGCCGTAACTGCCTTCGATGTCGGTTTGCGAAATGGTATTGTTCGTCAGGTTTACGACCCGGATTCCCGAATAGGTCTCCATTGGGATCGAATACTGGATGTAGGCCTTCGTAGGGCTGACCACCACGATATGCTGGGGCCAGCACTCCGAACTGCTGTGTCCGTAGGCATCGTAGAAGGGAAAATTCTTTTTCACGAGCCGTTTCATCGTATGGGCGTCGCAAATCACGAACCGTCCGTCACCACCGTAAGCCGATCCTTCGTAGCCTTTGGCGCCGTTCTGCGTGATCAGGTAGACCCGGTCATTGGCCATATACATATCCTGCACGACGTTGCCGATTTCGCTTTGGTTTGCATCCTCGTAAAAATGCTGATGATAGCGCATATGCTGGTCGAAATAGAGCAGCGTGCCGTTTTCGGAGGTCATATTTCCCTCCATCAGCACGAAAGACCCTTCGGGATGCGTGAAGTCGAGCACATAAATCGGCTGTTCGTAGACCGTGGCGCCGTCCGCCTCGAATGCGGCCGTGTTCTCCAGCTCCATGCCCGTCGTATATTCGGCGGGCGGGGCGATCGTGAGTTTGCGGCGTTCGATACCCAAGTCGACATTCCATCCGGCCGGGGCCGAAACCGTCTTCACTTCGGATATCCAGCCTTCCGCCGTCAGCGGATACTCCAGCTTTTCGCCGTATTTCATGCAAAGCGGTTCGGTTGCGGCTTTTCCCGCCGTGCCTGTTTCCACCCGGAGCGTGCCGCCGTTGCGTTTGGTGATCTCCGTGGTCAGCCGGTGTACCTTGCTCGCCGTGAAGGCTTTGCCTGGTTTGGTTTCGGCATAGATGCTGCCGTCGGCAAAACGATAGGTGACGTAAACCTCCGCTGCTGAACAGTCTGCCGGAAAAATCACGGCGGCAGCAAACACCCGCGAATCGTCGCTTGCCGCAGGGAGCGCAACGCCGTCCGTGTCGAAAGAGAGGGTTACGGAGTTGCCGCCTGCGAAATTATCGAGCGTCTGTCCGGTAAATGTCGCCGTTCCGGCCAGCAGCGTTCCGTCGGTTGCGGTCAGGGTTACGGAGATCAATTTCTCGGTGACATCCGTCGACCAGGGATTGAACCAGATAAAGGAGGTGGCGTGGCCGAGCGTAAACCGGCCCTCTGCCTCGACCGTCGCATAACCGAAATCGCCGTTTCCACCCAAACTGAGTTCATAAGCCGCGGTTTGCTTTTGATTTTCCGGAATTACGGCATTGGCGCCTTCTCCGGTCAGGTTGTAGTAAACCGGATACGGCGCGTCGGGAAGCGTCGTGAATCCGAATTCCGCGGTGGTTCCGGCATCCGAAGTTTCAGTACTCTTGATGCCGCCGGCCCAGATATAGTCGCCGGGGCTCCACCGGAAATGAATGTCGGCGCCGTCTGCGGGGACGAACTGCGTGCGGGTCGTGGCACCGGATGTTCCGATCAGGGTCGTCCGGCTTCCGGTCGCGATCGCACCGGTGTACTCTTCGATTCCCGATGAACACCCTGCCAGCAATAGGCCGCAAAATAGCGGTAAAAAACGTTTCATAGCGAATTTGTTTGTAATACGGGGAAACGCCAGGACCGTTTCAGGGTCCTGACGTTTTGTCCGTATCGATTGTTTGACAACCTATTCCACGTCGTAAACGAATTGGAAATTGTTGAATGCAGCCGTAGCCAGCTTGTTCCAGGAGGAATCCTCGTAAGCTCCGGGACCGCCGTTGTTCGGGTCGTCCGACTTGGGCAGATGCACCACACGCGTCGCGGCGTCCTTACCGGCGATTACGTTCCACGAACCGCCGAAAGCGATCGTTCCGTAATCGTCCTGCAGGGTCGGGGGCGTCGTCGAGCGACACGTAATGTCGCCCAGCAGCGGACAGCCGCCCGTCCCGTAACCCGTGAAGCTGTAAGCCTTGATCGCGCTCATGCCTTTGCCGAAAGATACTTTGGCCAGTTTCACACAGTCGGCGAAAGCGTTCTGCTCGATCGTTTCTGTGGCGTCGGGGAAGATCATTTCGGTCAGCATCGCGCAGCCTCCGAAGGCATAGCCTCCGATGGTCTTGACACCCGTTCCGAGCGTTACCGAGGTCAGCGATTTGCAGTTTTGGAAAGCATTGCCGCCGATTGAAGTTACCGAGGCGGGTATCGTGACCGAGGTAAGCGGGCATCCCGTGAACATCGAGCCGGCGATGGCCTGTACTCCTTCGTCGAAGGTCACCGAAGCCAGCGACGCACAGCTGTTGAAGGCGCTCGTTCCGTAGGTGATGTTCGCCAAGATGCGAACTGATGTAAACCCGGTTCCCCTGAAGGCGTTGTTGGCGACGGCCGTAACGTTCGCGGGCAGTACGATGGCGGTCAGATTCACATTTCCGTTGAATACGGCCGGGAACGTTGCGCTTTCGTAAACCGCCTCGCTCATATCTACGGTAGCCGGGGCCGAGAGGCCTTTGACAGCGGCCGCTACGGCAGTTGCCTGGGCCGACGTCATCAGCGTATTGTCGCCCGCCGTCTTCACGAAGAGCGAAGCGAACGATGCGGGCACATCCGTACTCCACGAGTCCGATGCCGATGCGCGGTAATAAACGCCTTCGCTCAGGTAGTCGTCGCCGAGCGCTTCGAATGTGTAGCCGCTGCATACCGAAGTCCAGCTGTTGTATGCGCTAACGTCGGGAACATGCACGGTCTTGCTGCCCTGCACCGATGTGCCTGCGCCGGAGAAACTGTCGGACACGATGGCCGGAACCGTTGTCGGTTCGGCATAGATGTCGGCCAGCAGCACCGCGTTTGCAAAGGCTTTCGACCCGATTGTGGTGAGCGCATTGCCCACGATGGTCAGGGTGGTGAGTTTCGACCAGTCTGCGAACGAACCGACGCCGATTTGCGTGATGGTCTTGGGAACGGTCAGCCGTTCGACCGTTGCGTTGCCGGCAAAGGCGTTGTCGCCGATGGCGGTGATGCCCGCACCGAACGTGATCTTGGCGATGGCCGGATTGTTCTTGAATGCGCCGTCTCCCAGCGTGGTCAGTTGGTCGGGCAGGACGAGCGACGTAAGGGCGCAGTCGGCGAAGGCCGATGCGCCGACGGTTTCCACGCCGCTGCCCAGCGATACCGATGCCAGCATGGAACAGCCGTCGAATGCGTTGGCGCCGATCTCCGTAACCGAGTTCGGAACGGTTATGCCTGCCAGCTTCACGCATCCGGAGAATAACCCTGCGGGTATGGAGGTCATGCCGCTGAGGGATACAGAGGTCATAGACGTACAGTCGGCGAATACCCGCTCTCCGATCGCAGTCGCCGAAACGGATGCTTTCGTAAGACCGCTGGCGGCAAAGGCTTCGTCGCCGATGGTTTTCACGCTGCCGAGCGAAATGTCGGCCAGGGCCGTACAGCCGTTGAACGCTTTGTCACCGATGGTCTTTACGCCCGACGGCATATTTATCGCCGCCAGCGCCGCACAACTTTCGAATGTTTCAGCGCCGATTTCCGCCACTCCGGCCGGAATGACGGCCTCGGTCAAGGCCGTACAGCCTTTGAACGCTCCGGCCGCCACGGCGGTCGTATTGTCGAAGAATTTGATAACGCCGAGTTTGTCGTTTCCGGCGAATACAGCCGGAAATTCTGCGGCGGCGTATTTAGCCGAACGCAGGTCGAGCGTCACGGGAGCCTGTTGTGCCGACACTTTCGATACAATCGTGGCGAGTGCCTCCGAAGAGATCGTTGCATTGTCACCGATGGTCCGAACATAAAGGGCCTGGAACGACTGCGGCATCGAGGTCGTCCACTCCTCCTCGCGCGATGCGCGATACCAGACGCCGTCGGTCAGCTCCTGGTTGCTGATGTCCTCGAAAATATAGCCGTTCGTCCCGGAAAGTTCCGCCCACGCCTTTTCGTAGGCGTCGAACGATGCGGCGGGGATGTAAACGTATTTTTTACCTTCGACGGTTCCGCCCACGCTGCCGAAAGCATTGGCGCTGAGTACCGGCGGCGTAACGGCATGGCTGGTGATCGAAGCGACCTTGTTTCCGCCGTTCGAAATGAAGGCGTTACGACCGATGGATTTCACCTTGTCGCCCAGTTCGATGGAGGTCAGGCCCCTGCAGTCCCAATATGCGTATTCGTGTACCTCCTCGATGTTGATCGCGACTTTGGTGAACGAGTTGCATCCGCCGAACGTACGTGCCCCGATCGTTTCGAGCGATGCGGGCAGCGTCACGTCCTGCAGCAGCGCGCATTGGTAGAATACGTCGTCGCCCAGTGTTTTCAGCCCTTCCGGCAGTGTAACCGAGGTCAGGTTGCTGCATTGATAGAATGTCTTGTCGTCGATTTCGGTTATTCCGGCCGGGATAACCACTTCCTCGAGTGCTTTGCAGCCGTTGAAGGCGTTGGGTCCAAGCGTTGTAAGCCCTTTCGGGAGTGTGATGTCCTTCAGCACTGTACAATTCTGGAACGAATAGCCTATAATCGTCGTTACAGTCGAGGGAATTTCGACCGAGGCGAGCGCGGAGCATCCGTAGAATGCGTATTGCGGAATCTCTGCCACTCCTTCGGGCAGTGCGACGGCGGTCAGCGCTTTGCAGTTATAGAAAATACTGCGGCCGATCTCCGTGACGGTCGACGGAATATGGATCTGCTCCAGTTTCGTGCATCCATAGAATGCGTTTTCCACAAGGGCTGTCATGCCTTCGGGAAGCCCGATTTTTTTCAGTCCCGAGCAGTTATAGAAAGCCGAGGAATAGGACCCGCTGCTTGCGAGGGTCTGGATATTACGGGGCAGTACGATATCCTGCAGGGATGAATTGCGGCTGAATATGTCCGGGAACTCCGTGGTAGCGAATTCGGTATCGTCCAGATCGACGATGGCGTTGCCCGACATCTTGTTAGAAATTGCCCGGATATCCTCTTTCGTGAGCGTAGCATCGCCCAATGTTATAGCTTTTACCGACTTGAACGATGCCGGAAGTTCACTGCTCCACCCTTCCGGCGTGAAGTAATGCACGCCTTCGCTGACGCAGTCGGCGGCGGCAATGGCATTGGTCAGGCGTAGTGTCGAACCGGCTGTCAGCTCTTTGCCGGCCTTACTCGTCAGGTAACGACTTCCGTCGGCAAAAGTGTAGATCACCGAAATAACAGTTTCCGACAAATCCGCCGGATAGACGACCATCGCGGCAAATACCTGCTGGTCGCTGCCTTGGGTCGGAAGGCTGACGCCTGCTTCGCCGAAGGAAAGTGTAATAGTCGACGAGCCGTTGCAGGCTCCGAGTTTTTCGCCGTCGAAGGCCGCTTCGCCCGCGATCGCACTGCCGTCGCTTGTGCTGACCGTGATCGAGACGAGTTTCGAGGTCACATCGGCGGAATAGGCGTTGAACCAGATATACGATGTGTAGTGGTTCAGCGAAAAGACGCCCTCGGTATCGGTTCGGGCATATCCGAAATCGCCGTTCGCGCCCAGGTCCACGACCCCGGCCGCAGCCTGTGTCTGTTCGGCAGGGATCGATGCCGTTGCCGGAGTTGTTCCCGTTCGGTTGTAATACACCTCGTAGGGAGCCAATCCCGAGAGCGACCCGAACGTGAACGTCGCCGTACGGCCCGCTTCCTGCGCGGCGTCGCTTTTCGTATCGTTCACCCAGATATAATCGCCCTCGCCCCACAGGAACGGGATCGAATTTCCGTCGGCATCGCCGAGTCCCGTGCGTGTCGTGGCGGCGTTCGATACGCCGGTCAGTACGACCTGTTGTCCCGAATCCGGAACGACCGGTTTGATGTCGTTCTCGATACCCGAATCTTTGGAGCATCCTGTTGCTGCGAGAGCGGCGAACAGGGCTATGCTGTATAAATAGTGTGTTCTCATTTATTACTGTTGTTTTCCGTTCGACCTTATTCTACCACTCTTCCCAGTTGCTGTCGCCTGCACCGGAATCTTCGAGTATGGCATCGGTAGCCGTTACTTCGACTACGGCGATAACGGTTGCTGTAGCGCCTACGGCAACGACCGATACCTTACCTTCGCGTTCGGCATAAGTGTTTTCCGCTACCGGTGCCGTGATCGTCAGTACGTCGCCGTCGAGCGTTGCGCGCCATCCGTCGGGCTTTGCGATCGAATAATTCAATACGCCGTGCTGAGTTACGGCAAGCGCCTTGCTCGTGCCGTATTCCAGGACGAGCGCCGTTTTCTCGATCACGAAATTGATCTCTTTGGCTTTGGGAATACGGATTTCGGTGTCGTCGTTCAACGTGAAGATCACTTCGTCGTCGGTCTCCTGGACATTCTTGAAGAATGAATCCCCGTCTGCGCCGGTCGCTTTTACGGGTTTGCCGTCGGTTCCCGTGATACGTGTCCCGCCGACGGTCCAGTAGCCTTCCGCATCGACATCCAGTTTCGGCGACGCTCCGTCTTTTCCGGCGACAGGGATCTTGTTGCCCGAGCCGTCCGTGATCCAGTTTCCTTTACCGCCTAAGGTCCAGTAATATACGCCTTCGAAAAGATCGATGCCGACAACCGGGGCATTCGTACCGTTCTTGCCGTTGTTGACCGTGATGGTCTCACCGCCGCTGAACGTGATGGTGTACCCGTCATCGGTTTTGACGATGTTCGTAATGAACTTATCGGTGTCTACCGCATTGATGATGGTCTGCAACGAACTGATCTGCGATTTGATCTGTGCCAGTTCCTCTTTGATTTTTTCGATCTCCTTTCGGAGTTCCGAGTCGTCGTAATCGTCCGAGCAACTCCAGCTGACTGCCGCAAAGCAGGTTGCGAGTGCCAATAATGTAAAAAGTTTTTTCATGTTCTATTATTTTGAGTTAATATTTCTGCACAATAAAAAAGCGTTCCCCAACGAATTTATTCCGTTGGCGAACGCTTGAATGAATAAGGTCTTTCGATGTAAATTCAAGGGCTGGATCAGCCCCCCCCCTTACATACTCGATAAACTCATGTGTCATGCTTTCCTGTCGTTTTTCCGGTTACAGAAATACACGGCGGACAGGAATACAGAAATCGACAGAAAATAGTGCGCGGAAAACTACCTCATGTGACTCCGACCCGAAACCCGCGGGTGTAAATCATCGTTAAGGCAGGTCTTCTGACTCGTCCCGTTCATCACGCCTTCCCAGTGATAATCACCAGTGGCAAAGAGTGTGATAAACTTACTCTCCCGAAGGAGGGGACTTACAGCAGCGAGTACTGTTCCGGATTTACACCGGATTCCCTTTTCATCCCGCTCGGTGACCCGAACAGGAACCATAACGGGTGCAAAGATAGACGTTTTTCTTGTTATTGCAATAACAGAAGGTGAAAAATAGTTGTTTTTATAATTTACACGACGTTTATTGTTTTTTCGGAGGTTTCATAACAGCTTGTCTTGCTTTATATTGGTCGCTTTGTCTATACCAGAAAGTCGCTTCTTCCCGCCATTCCTTCCTGTCGCGGAATAAATACCCGGCATAGAGTGTTGTTGCGAGTGTAATGATTGTAAGCCCAGTAATAACTTTTAACACGATAGGCGGCTGTTTGAGATAATATATCTGATTTTGCATTTCGCAGATCGTGCGCCGGGAGAGTTTTTCAAATTCCGAGGTGTCGACCTCGGTTTTTAATTTCATCACGTATTCCTTGAGGCCGGATAGTTCGCTTGACGTTTGCTGCTGTTTCTCCTGGAGTTGTGTTTGCTGCGAACAGATATGCTCGAAGAGCGGTTTTAGTTTTGATAGATCGGGCGGCGGCGTTTGGATGACGGGCCGGAAATTCAGCTGCCCGAAACGGTTGGTTAGAGTCGCAACCTGATCGGCCGTGCGGTCTGCTGCTGCTACTGTTTTGTCGATTTTATGTAATAGCTCCCTATTGTCGCTGGGCTTTCCGGTGGCTGAAATCTCGTTTTTGATAGTTTTGATAATTGTTTCTTTCAATTCTTCGTACATCTCGTACGAAATACTATTGATATTTTCTTTCATTCTGGTAGTGCGTTTTAAAGCCTGAATTTGGGTTTATGGGTTTTCTGTTCGCGCAATCTTTGCTTGTGTTCCATTGCGGCTATGGCCATTGCTTCGGCTGCGGCGCTGAGCAGGGCCGTAATACGGGCGATATACGCTTCGGGGCTTTCACCCTCCTTGCGTTGCATTTGTGCCGCCGATACGCCGATGGGTGAGTCGGTCGGGGCAAGCGGCACGGTTCCGACGTTCCCGCCGAAGTTTAGCGAATAGGGGTTTTCCGTCCCTCTGCTCTCTCCTCCAGTGTTGCCGAACAGCCCCATGAATGCGGATCGGTGGTTTCTGGCCGCAGTGGATAGATTCCCTACGAGCTTTTCTCGCTGTTGTATTTGCGAAAAGCGGCGGTCGAGTTTCGAAAAACTGAATGTCTTGTCGATCTTCGAGCCGGAAAATTCGAAGCCGTTCTTGCTGAACAGTACGCCTTGTTTCCGGTCGGTCGATCCGCAATACTTGTAACGGATGCCGATACCTTGTTCCCGCAGCCGTTTCTCCAGGTCGTTCCAACTTTTGCATTTGGGAAGACAGCCTTTGATGGCGTCGTAGATCTCGTATTTTGTTTTGTCGGGCTCGCGCAGCCGTTCCCTGCGTACCTCATCTTTGTTCGGGGCGATATAAAGCCCATATTTCGCAGTCAACGCCCGGCAAACTTTCGCGTTCCGGATTTTGATATTCTTATCCGAAATGGTCTGCCCGTTATTTCCTACCCGGTTATAGACCAGATGACAATGCGGATGTTGTTGATCGAGGTGGCGGACGAGCAGATGTTGCGTATCGGTAATGCCCATTTGCTGAATATACTCTTCCGCAATTTGTGTCATCAGGGCATCCGTCATCCGCCCGGCATCTTTCGGTGAAAAAGACAAGGAGATATGCCCGACGGTATTTTTCAGCCGGGGATTGAGCAGGGCTTGGTCTTTGAAATCCTCAGCCATGCGTTTTGCATCCGGGGGCATAATGCCTTCGGCTTTCAGTATCCGGGAATCCTCTTTCATCACATAGCCTACCGTCGCTGCAAAGGACGAGGCCGATATTACCTTACCGATCATCACGCAAATGTTTCAGTAACCGCCGTACTTCTTGCAGTACCGACGTAATTTGACTCTCCAGCCGTTCGATCCCTTTGGCGTGTGCCAGCTTGGTCAGTTGATTCAGGTTGCCGGATAGCCCTTTTAACAGATCGAATACCGGGCGGTGTTCTTTCCTTACCCGCTCCTTCACTCACCCATAGGCGATGAGTTGCCGCACGACCTCGACAGGTCGCTGTCCCGATTCCCGGATCAGGGCTTTGAGCTGGAAATGCAGCGCCGTATTGTAACGGATGGTGAGGCGATATTCCTGCCGTTGTGCTTTGTTCATAACAGGGCGTCCGCCTTGCTTGTTATATGTTTTTTCTGTGGTTTTCATCATTTGTAGTTTTAGGTGAAAAGGATAATAATTCGAGTATTCAGACCAGCGGGATCGACTGCCGACCAACGGTAACGGCAGCGGTTTTTGGCTGACAAAAACACAAACTTGCCCTATCCTTATAACTTTACTCCCCGTTTGCGTTCGGGGGCAACGCTCGCCGGCAACCGTTGGGTTTGTGTCCGGTGCGATTTTGCCTGCAAATAGTCGTTCAAATCCTTGTATTCCCGATAGCAATCCGATTGATCGACAACCTCGCTGTCGGGACAAAGACGGATAACGTCGGCCGTTGCCTTGCGCCCTGTCTCGTCGTTGTCGAAGAAAGTATGCACCGTCCGATGCCGTTGCAGGAACGGAATAGCTTTCAGTAGGTTTACGACCGAGTTCAGGACTGCCGCGTCGATCCGTAACGGTTCGGGCTTCTTCAGCGTGAGATAGGAAAGGAAATCCATAAACCCCTCGAACGCGATGCAGGTGTCGGCATGGTTGTCAATGGTCGTGATGTGCTTCGGGCTACTGCCTCCTTTGAAATACTCCGAGCGTAGCTCCCACCCTCCGGCGTTGTTGCGAAAGCCGATGGCGAAATACTCCCGGTTGCCGACGGCATAGCGTACCTCGCGGCAGAAAGCCGATGCAGTTTCCGGGTCGATGCCCCGGCTTTGCAGGTAGCCGACAAGTGCCGGATGACAAAGCGGCGCATCGGTGAGGATGCGGAGTGCAGGAACGGGCGGAGCGACCGGAACCGGGATAACGGAGGCTATCGGTTTTATTTCATCGCTACCCAGTGACCGAATCGCCTGCGATTTGTCGCAGTTCTCCAGTCCCATTACCAGGTCGATGATCGAGCCGCCTTTGCCCGTTCCGAAGTCGTGCCAGAGGTTTAACACATAGTCCACTTTGAAGCTGGGTGTATGCTCCGCGCGAAGCGGTGAAAGATAGAAGCCGCAGCGGGCGTTCTCCCGTGCTGGCCGGATGCCCCGCCTCGACAGATAGTCGCGGATCGAGAGGCGTTTGAGTTGCTGTATGTCGTCCATAAAATTGTCGGTTTGTTGAGAAAATCGTATAAAATACAGTGAAATAAAAAGTTACGGTCTTACTTATCTCTTACGACCGTTTGCTGTTGTTGGGACGTAAGCGATTGTAGGACTTTGTTAGAGAGTTTGTAAGAGGTGTAAGTATTTAGATATAAATAGAATATATCAGTAGACCTTACAACCTTACGGCAAGCAATTCATTGAGAACCTCCCGCGTGACGGTGTAGACCCGCGCTGTTTTGCTGTTCTGCCTTATTATTTCACCGTTGTAGGTAATGGCATAGCGGGTGTAGTAGGTCGGTGGGGCTGGCAGCAACCGCCAATTCTCCGCGAGAATCCGCCTAACAGCCGGATGATCCGAACGAATACCGCGTATCTCCAGCATATTAACCATATCGCTCACGTCGAAACGGTATTGCTCCAGCCCCTCGGCATCCATAACGTCGCGGATAATGGCAATTATCTCCGCTTCGGCCTTGCTGCGGTTGTAGTGGATGATCCGGCGCAGCGCTTCAGTTGCCAGCAAGCGGGGCGCAAACCACATTCGGCTTTCCTCACGGGTAGATAGTTCGCGGTGGAATAAGAAGAACAGAAATCCCGGCAGCTCACGCTGCATATCAGAGAGCAGGTTTTGATTGTCCCGCGTCAGCGGAGGTATGCGCCGCACCCAATAGCGGGTTTCGCCCGACTCGATCAGTACGGGGTTGCGCTCGTTGTTGGAGCAAAGCACGAACTTTCCGAAAAACTCCACCTCGCGTCGATCCTTGCCTTTTGCCTCGGCCTTGTAGCTGCGGGCAGTCGAGAGGTTTTTGATCCGCTCGGAATCTTCTCGGCGGTTTAATAGCACCTCGTCCACGCAGACTAATAATTTTCCCGTCCAGTCGTCGTTGAACTGCGACCGGAAATCCTCGTTGGTGTTGAATGTCACGTTGCCCTCGAAGATCAGCTTCAGGAAATTCAGAAAGGTGGTCTTTCCCGTGTTGCGCTCCTGGGACACCAACAGCAGGATCGGTAGCCGTTGCTGCGGCCGCAGGTAAAGCAGTTGCAGGTAGTCGTAGCCCAACTCGATTTGCTCTCCGAAGATGTGTGCGAGAAATTCCCTGACGTGCGGAAATGCTCCCTCGACGGGCGCGGTTGTGATCGGTTCGTAACGGTTCAGAAAGCCGTGTATTTCCCGGCGGTAATTGGTGTGGCTGGGCACGGTGCAGAATCCGTCGTACTTCGGGATCTTGGCGATGTAGTCTTTGCCGTAGTCCTGCCGCAAGGTTTCCACGTTCCACGGAATCAGTGTTTCGATACTCCGTTCGTTGCTCAACGGCATCCGCACCCGTTTGAGAATGGACGTGCCGACACGCAGAAACGGAATTGCCCCTTTTTCTTTGTTAGCGCCCATCGCGTCCCCCTTTTCTGCCTGTGCGGATCGCCTCGACCTCCTCGCGCCGGTAACGTTTGCGACCGCCGAACGGACACGATTTGATGTACCCGGTTTTCTCCCAGCACCAAAGCGTGGAAGAGTCGATTTTAAGAACGGCCAACACCTCTTTGCGCGAGAGGAACTCTTCGGCCGGCGGCTCATCAGGCGCGAGGCGTAATCCGCCTGCCGCCTCTTTGAAGATTGTGCGTAAATCGTCCAACTTGACTGTAACGCTGACATTCACCCCGGATTCCAATAATTCTCTAAAACTCATAATCGAATTTTTAAGGTTATACATAGATTCGTTTTGTTCCATCCGATTGGAACAGGGGCAAAGAAAATGAGGGATTTCAGGGAGTCCAAAATCACTTTGAATCTCCCTAAAATCCCTCGTTTATCTCTAAAATAGGGCTTTTAGCCTTTCAATCCTGCCAGATATGCGGGTATATTATTCGTGTTCGGAATGATATATCGCTTTGTTTCCGACGTGTATAGTTTTCCTTTGATATAAGACGGTTCCAATTCTTTCAGATTGGTAAAGACCTTCTGCAACCACGGTACGACCTCGTATTTTCTGCCGATACCGAAATACTCGGCCATATTCCACCCGAAGTGAAACAGATCGAAATTCGATAGTTTCTCGGTGCGGATCGGCGTAAGGTCATCCGGCAGCGTTTCTTCCTGGGCATATCGCGCAATGCAGTCGCACAACAACTCCAATCCCTCGGCGGAAACGTATGGCCCGACGACCATGTGGGTGTATTCGTGAAAGATGCGTAGTTTCTCCGCTCTCTTTGCGGCATATTGCATCTCGGCCTTTTCCTTAATCGCTGCGATGGTCGGCATAGCCGGTTCCGACGGCTCTTCGGTTGCCGGTAAAACCGGAGTGTTGTCCGCTGTTGGGGCAGCGGTTTCTGTCTTCGTGAATTTCTTCATAATCCACGGAATAAAGGATTCTCCCACAATGGCCCAAACTACCAGATATAAGACGACGCAGGCTCCCATGACGATCACGAACACGAGATTTGCCGTGCCGCTGTCCGCGCCGCTGGCAAGTGTGATAAGGCGTATAAGCGTAGCAACCATCAGGCTGACGACAGTTACAATCGCCAGCGGAATAATTTGACTGTTGCTTATCTTCTTCTCATCCATACCCATACAAAGATAGTATTTTAATCGAGAAAACCGATCAGCTCCTTTTTCATGTCGTCGTCAATCGTGCGGTAGCGGGCGAAAGCCTTGCTGCCCTCTTTGTGACCACTCAATGCCCCGACAAGGTTCGGGTCTTTCACTTTCTTGTAGATATTGCCGATAAAGGTACGCCGCGCCATGTGCGAAGATGCCACCTCGTATAACGGCCGCTGAACCTCCTGCCGGGTCTGCTGGTCGAGTACCGTTACGGTGCGATCCAACCCGGCACGCCGGAACGCCTCTTTGATTTTGCGGTTGTAGTCCTGTTCTGTGTTGAATGGAAACAAGGTATCACGGCTATAATCCTGATACTTGGCAATCAGTTTCATCGCGGTATCATTGAGTGGAACGCGGACGGTAATCGGGCGATCCTCTTTCGTCTTGCGTGGTATATACTCGACAGCTTCGTTAATGATACTGCGGTAGGTCATTTTGTAGAGGTCGCTCACGCGGCAACCGACGAGGCATTGAAATACGAAAATATCCCGCTGGGTTTCCACCTCTTTGTCATCGGACAGGTCGGTTTCGAGCAGTTGGGTTCTCTCTTCATTGCTTATATAAATCGGCGTTCCATACACAATCTCCCCGATTGAAAAATGCCGAAATGGATTGTTGGCCGTATAGCCGTTGTCGATAGCCCAAAGGACAAATGCCCGAAAACGGGTCAGCATATCGGCCACCGTGTTCTGCCCGCGGGATTTCGGCATCCCTTTCGGTACCTCGTTGCCTTTTTCATCGAGCGTGGGCGGACGCTTCCGTTTGGGCGTCTTAACTGCAACCTTCGCCGAATAGGGATATTGCTCGTATATTTCGGGATATTGCAGGAAGACGGACTTTTCGTCCAGTAGAAAGTCCTCGATTTGCCTTAGCAGTTCCGGTGTCAGATTGGCAAATGAAAGTGTAAATCCTCGGCTGCCGTCTTTTCTCTTGTATAACTCGAAACGGTGTAGGCAGCGTGCTAATACCCGGAAATTCTTCAGGCGATTCTCGGATAGCTTGTGTGCTGCAAGATAAGTGTCGATGACATCGAAAAAAGATTTTTCAAACTCCCGTTTCGCTTTCATCGGCTTGTGAAATCTTTTGACGATCTTTTCGAGATATTCACGGGTTATCGCGGTTTTATCTGTGCTGGTGTTGATTTCTTGTTCCAATACATCGGTTAGAGCTTTCAGCTTATTCCGTTTCTCTAAAAGCAGTTCGCGTTCTTCTCCTTGTATGATCGGAATGTTAATGTCGTTCTTCTTGCCCCAGCGTTTTCGGTCGAGCCAGATTCCGGAGCCGATGCGCAGCCGAATATCGCGCGACACGTAAAGCCGTAAATTGATTTCCGATTCACCTGCGCTGTTGGTCGTTTTTCCGAGATAGTAGTTTGTTTGTGCCATAGCCTTGAAATTGCCTATCCCAAAGGTAAGTCAATTTTAGGATAAACGCAACTTTGTGTGTCCGCGTTGTGTCCGCATTTTGCCAAAACTATCAAAATTGCATTCAAATCAATCCAAACAAAAACAATCGTTATATATTGATATATAGATTATTATAGTGTATTTCCGGTTTTATATAATTCGGCATCTTTCGACGCTTCAAAACCGGCTCCGGGTACGGGAAATGCCTATTAATCACTTGATTAATAGGCATTTTGATTTTATTGAGGTGTAAATAAGGTGTAAAGAATAGCAATTATTTAATCAGAAAGCGAAATATCATTTAGTCAGCACGATATTAGCTACATGATTCATTTATGTAGGTCCATTTGCTAGCTTCGGATTTAGATCTAAACCTTTTTAGAAATTTATTTCTAATTGCACAAGAAGAATGAAAATAACCAATTAATTCAAAAAACTCCTCTGAATGATGGGACTTAATCTGCTCCATTTGGGCTGATGAATATTCTGTAATTCCTATGCCTATTAGTGAGTTATGTTGATTAAATACACCTATGACAGTTCCTTCTGAAAAAGAACCTACAACTTTTGTAATACCAATTGGTAATAGATTTGTCCATGGATGACGAATTGCCATAGATGCGCCTTGATCTATAATAAACTTGCCATAGTATTTTTTATTTGAATAGAGGACTTTCTCAATTAATTTAGTTTTAGATAATTTCTCATTATCTAGTTTCTCTAAGATAGATTCATAATCATAAAATTGTGATTCGAGAGATGTACTCTTTATTAAGTTAATTAGCCGATGTCTTTCCCTCTTATTTGATAGAATGTAGGCTCGTAATATTGACTGATTGCCTTTGGATGATATGAAAGTTTGGACTGTAGATTTCTTTAGCGTATGAATAATATCTAATACGTTGATTATTTTATTAGGGCTTAAGTATTCATCATTTGGATGGCTGAAAATATATTCCCAATTAATAGAATGGATTATTGATGTATCAAACTCAGAAGGGGCATTGTTTCTAAATAAAATGCATAAATGAATTTTTTGTTGTAAATTTTTCCAACCATCAAAACTGGTATTTAAGGAATTTACTAGTTCATTAATGGTATAATATTGTTTAGATATTTCAAAAAATTCATAATTTTTTGTCTTATAGTAAGCTACGATTAATTTGGAGCATAAGGTTACTCTCATGCTAATATTTATTTGCCCTACATCAGTTCCTAAGATTTGTTGAAATAAAAGTAATGCTAGTTCTGGATATTTATTAATATTACGGTTGATTATTGCATATGCTATTTTTAGATCAATTTTTGCCAAACATTCAATAGTAGTTTTGGCTATCTGATTGAAATCTTTATCGCGGCGTATTAATTGTTCTATCGCTTCTTCATAAATAGGATGTATAAATTTATACGCAGATGCAATAGAGCCAAATTGCTCTACGCGGTATCCTATTTGACTTCTTATTTCGACATTAAATGAATAATTTGTTGACCCTATGCGATGTTGTAATTTTGAACAAACATCAATAAATAACGTTGATAAAAATGCTTTACCCTTTACACCAGAGAAAAATATCAAATTTAGGACAAGTTTTGTTATGTATGAGGTCTGTAATAATTCAAATTGAAATGTTTTTACAACCTCTTTTTGTCGATGTTTTAAAAAGGTAATTAATTGGGATTTATCTTTAATATCTTTTGATATGTATATAAAGTCTCGTATTGAAAGAGGAGTTGTTAATTGGTTGGAGTCAATTGCTTGATATACAATGTTTCTAAATTCTTTATTATCGTACCATTCACATATAATACTTGCCAATTTATCAAATATTTCTCGTAATTTTTGTGAGTCATATGATGGTTTACTAATGTTTAGTAAATGCTTTATCGATAGAATTTCATCTTCTAGTAAACTTTCTCCGGAAAAATTCTCAAAAATTTCGGTGCGCGACGTGATAATCACCTTGCTATTAAGCGTGGCAAGTTTATCCATTAATGGTGAGAAAATCTGGAATAAACTATCGCGTCGTTCGAATACAGTTCTACCAAAAGGATCTTCAAAATATACAATTTGATTGTCGCAGGGCGTATAGTCACTTAAAACTTTACTTTGAATTTCTCTCTCTTCTTTTTCTAACCCTGCAAACCAAATAGGCTCAAACCCTTGATTGTAATATGTTTTGAGTAATTGAACTGCAGTGTAGGTTTTGCCGATCCCGGGATCTCCAATGATAAAAACAATATTTTTTTCTTTAAGAGTTTCTGTTATTTCATCATACTCTACAGGAGGAACATATAAATCTTCTATGCGCTTATATCGTTCGTCATCATGGGCTACTTTTTGGATAAAAGCTAGGTCTTTTGATTTAATTTGGTTATTAGATGATATAAATTTTATATTGGGTTTTGTGCCTATATTTCGATTTCTAAATGGTCTTTTGGTGTGTAAATCTAATTCGGAAATTATATATTCGGTCTCTGTTGAAAATTGAAGTGTTTTATTTGAAGGTTGAAGATCAGATAAATGTGAGGCTTTTAGTTTTTCCGTGAAAATTTTATCCATAACACCAAATACGGCTGAACTCCCATCACTTTTTTTACCCAAAAAATTAGAATATAGTATATATATACCCTGTAAAGATGTTTCACATTCGCTTTGCATCCTATTATAGTATATATTAGATTTATTCTGATATGCAGGGACACATAATATATCTAATTCGTTTAAATTCAATTGAGTTTTGATCTGATCATTCAGATAATCAGCACATATCAAAACTGCAAAATTTCCAATAAACGTATTCGTGAACTTTATAATTTCTTTGCCTGGGGTCAGTCCTTCTCCCTGTATTGGCGAAATTTCATACGGAGATGGTGTCAGTTTGTTGATAAAAAATACATCACCTTTAATTATTATAGGACATCTTTGTATATAATGATTATTATTATCTGTATAATAGTGGCTTCCACCTACAACTAAAGTCCCTTGGTTTCTAGACCATTCTTGAATTTTTCCAATTAGCGCCTCTGGAATTGATAATTCCGGAAATATAACTAAGTCAACTGAGTGATGTTTTGCGATTCTTAATAATTCAGATATCTTATCTGTTATTCGTGCATTATTTTGTAAAAAAAGGAGTCCCGATCGATCTTGCCAATTATATTCTTCAGAACATAGCTGACAAATCATAACTCTACAGTTCTCCTGTTTTCTATCATGCAAATCAATGGTTTTAATCATAAAAAGAATAGATTATTATACTAAATTAATTGTAAATTCTTAAAATTCCAAAATAATTACTATTTTTGTATTTGCGAATACTACATGATTGATTGACCTTTTATAGGGTGTACTGTAAGTATACCGCTAAAAATGTGTGCAGAGCTGTTGGGGAGCAATCCCGTGAACGGCACCTTGCAGTAGCCTGTAAAAGGGAGATTGTGTAGTGTTCGCAGCTGCACATTTTTTGTTTTTATATGCGAACACTACACATCGTCCGTACTCCAGTACAGACACGCCGCAAGGCCAGCCGCAGGCGGTTCCCGCCGTGCAACCTCTCAATTCGTTTCCATTTTCACCCGCCGGATTAGCAAGTAACTGCTAATCAAATCTCTATTCTCTTTGTTGTGCGTTGCGCACGATAAGGACAGCCCTCATTATGTCAAATTTTAAACAATCAATCAAATGGAAACGAATCAAAACCCTGTGCAAGAACAATCTGCGCAACGCATAACCCCCGAAAACACCCAAGCCGAACAACAGCCCGTACCCTCTCCGGAACAGCCGACCGGGCAACTCGCTCCAAAGCCAGAACCGCAACCCGAACAGCCCGCCGAACGACTTTACGATCCTGCCGAAGCCGCCCAAATTGTGAATTGCCTGACGGACGGCTATTTCGATCCCGAATATATCCTGCTGTTCGGGAAATTGGTCGGCGGCACACGCCATAGCGACGCCATGGCCTATGACCTGCTGATGGTCGTGCGGGAAACGCCCGAATACGATTGGATTCAGGCAAAACGCATCCTGCGTTACAAAGTGCCGTACAGCAGGCGCGAGATCACCTATATCAATCTCTACATTATGCCTTTGAACTATGTCGAGTCGAATAAAACACCGTTCCTCTACTTTGCCCACTCCGAGGGCGAATTGCTCTATTGCAGCGACCACTACCATTTCCGCCACCCGAAACACCCGATCAACTTTGCCACAGCCTATGCGGATGCCAAATTTCATTTCGATACTTTCCGGATGCTGGGCAACGAATTGATCGAACAGGCGCAGGACGCCTTCAGCGAAAGCCGCAATATGCGTCTGGCGGCCTTGTTCATGGCGCAGGCTACAGTCTACTTTTATCATACGCTCTATTATGTTTATCACGGGCTGGAGTTCGATATTCACGATCTGGTCGTGATGCACGAACGGATGCGGACGCTCTCGACGCAACTGATGTTGGTTTTCGACGATAACCATATCGAAAATATCTTCACGCTGCCGCGCCTGAAGAGTTTTCTGGTAAAGGCTCGCTATGATATTTGTTTCGATGTTGCGCCGCAGGAATTGGAAATGCACCTGCAACGTGTCGAAAAAATGGGCCATATCATCGAAAACTACTGCGGCCTGCGGCTGGAGCTTTATAAAGAGTTGAGCGAACAGCAATAAGCAGTCAATCATTTGAACGAACGGGGGCTTGCGAGATCACTGACAATCTCGCAAGCCCCCGTTCTGTTTATCCTACTTTTTCTTGGCCGTTGTTTTCTCTGTTTTCTCTTTCCCGGCCTTCGTCCGCTCTTGGTTTACGATTGCCGCGCCGCGTTCCTTAATCTCCTTTTCATACTGCCTTACCTCTTGCTTTATAATGCCAATATACTTGTTCTCGCCTTGGTCAAATGCCCGATCGAGGTCGTTGATAAGCGGTACTTCCCCGTGCCAAACGGCTTGCATATATCGGTATTTCCAATCGTTCGCCCGGTATTGGCGGTTGTTTACGGCCTGCCAGACATTCCCCGCAACGGATAGTCCGGCAGTCAGAGCCAGTCATACACACGCCCGAACCAACCGTTTGTTAATATCGTAATTGTAAGGGATACGTTGCAACAGATGATCTAACGTGTTATCTATACGCGTCCAATAGCTGTCCAACATCTCCTTGTATTTCTCCACCTCGCGGCTTACGAACAGCTGTACTGCCTTTTTGATCTTCTCGTCGCTTAATGCACCCTTTACCTCGGCATTTATCCGCTTCATCGCTTCGGCGAGTATCTCCGTGCTGACGTTGATCTTTCCGAAAGCCCTGTTTATATCCGTCATGTCGGGCGGCTGTACCTCGACCACGGGTTTAATCTCGATTTGCCCGATACGGTTGATAAAATTGGTGATCTGCTCCGCCGAAAGATTCTGCACACGGGCTATTTCGTCGATCCGCTGCATCAGGGTTGTATTATCGCCGCCGCCTTGTGTCTTTGCAATCTCGGCCTTGAAAGCCTTGATAAACTCTTCCTTGAAATCTTCGTACTGGTCGCAATCCAATGCGACTGTTTTTTCCTCTGCCATACTTTAATGATGTATTATAATTTGACGTTTCTTGGTTTGCTGTTCCCGGATTCTTCGACTGCGCTCGGCCTGCTCGGCAAGCATCGCTTCGGTTGCCTGCCGGATCAGGGCTGTAATTCGTGCTATGTGTTCCTCGTGGGATTCCCCGATCCTCCGTTGCATCTGTTCCGGGGCGATTGCGTCGCAACACCCGCCCGGCGGTAAAGTTATACCGCCCGCCACGCCGAAGCCGCCCAAATCGACGGATTCGCCCGAATTACTGCGACTGCCGAACAACCCGGCGAACGCCGAACGATAACGACCTGCTGCTGCGGATAAATTCCCGACCGCCTGCGCCGAATAGCGGGGCTGTGCGACGGGAGTAACGATCCGCTGTGCCTGCGAGAAATGACGGTCTAACTTGGAGAAGCTGAAAGCCCGGTCGATCTTCGAGCCGGAAAAGGTGTAGCCCTTCATACCAAACAATACGCCCTGTCGTTGGTCGGTATTCCCGCAATACTTAAACGTTGTCGTAATACCTTGCTTCTGCAATCGCGCCTCCAGATCGCCCCATGACTTGCAACCGGGCAGACAATCCCGTACGGCATCGTAAATGGCGTATTTGGTCTTGTCCGGCTCGCGTAACCGTTCGCGCCGCACCTGCTCTTTGCCTTTCGGATAGTATAAGCCGTACTTGGCTGTAAGCTCCTTGCAAACCTTGCCGTTCCGGATTTTGATATTCTTGTCCGATATGGTCTGCCCGTTGTTTCCGACCCGGTTATAGACGATATGACAATGCGGATGCGCCTGATCGGTGTGCCGGACAATCAAAAACTGCGTGTTCCGAATCCCCATGCGCTCCATATACTCCCGTGCAATCTGCGCCATAACCGGGTCGGTCAGTCGGTCGGCATCTTTCGGGGAGAAGGATAACGATATATGTCCGACCATATTTTTGATCCGGGGATTCAATAGCGTCTGGTCTTTGAAATCGCGCACCATGTCCTGCACGTTCGGCGGCTCAATACCCTCAAAACTCAATATCCGCGACTGCTCTTTCATTACATAGCCGACCGTCGCACCAAAGGATGATCCGGCGATAATCTTACCGATCATGGCGCACCTGTTTTAGAAAGTCCTCGATCTCGGTAATGATTGCCGTGTGGGACACAATTACCGCCGCAAATCCGCCGACATTGGCTGAGCGAGTGAGTTGATTCAGGTTGCGGGCAATACCTTTCAACTGCGCCATATAATTCAGATGTTCCGGACGCATCCGCTCACGCACTCACCCGCGCCCGATAAGCTGCCGGATAATCTTGGACGGACGGCAACCCGATATGCGGGCTAACTTCTTCAGCCGGAAATAGTGTTCGCTGTCGAGCCTTGCGCTGACGATGTACTTCTGTCTTTGGGCGGCTTCCAACACCGGACGGCCGCCCTTGTTCAATTCACGTTTCATAGATTCTTTTTTAATGATTAGACCAACGGGATGACGCGCCGACCAACGGGAGAGGGGCGGTTTTCGTTTACGAAAACACAAACTTGCCACCCTACTTTACCACCCTACTTTATTGTTACCCTATGGGGAGTGCGGGCCGTTGGAAAGATTCGTCGACCTTCGCCCGAAGAGATCCGCAAAATCTCGTAGGGCGAGGTCGGCGATAGTTGCTGATCCCGTCTTTAGGTCTTGGAATTTACCACATAATTGGCTGCGTCCTGCTCGATCTCCGCGGCGGGCTTGATTCGGTTCTGGAGCAGTCAGCGCTCCAACTCCGCCCGGTCGAAATAGATGTTTTTGCCGTTGGGTTTGTAATGCGGGATACGGCTCCCGCAGGTCAGCTTGTACATGTACGTCCGGGAAATCCCGGTGTAAGTGCAAGCCTCGTCGAAAGTGAGGACATTTTTCTGCCCTGCGAGCAACTGCTCGATGCGGTTCAGCCGCTGCTCCATACTGATCTCATGTTCCATAGATAGTTTTTTAGTTAGACATGGAATAAATTATCAGCGGCAAATATAAGGGTGATTGAGGCGGATTGTTCTCATATGCTCACTCTCGCTCACTCTTGGCTGGATAAAGAGTCCTTGCGGGGATGCTGTAAGGGCTATTTGGTGTTTTTTAGGATGCCGATGTAGCTTTTGATAAGGTAGGCTCTGTAGGGAGAGTCGGAATTGATTGCGCAATACTTTGCACTTGAGAGCGTGTTGCGGCTTATGGGCTTGCCGTTGAGCGATACGAAGCACTTATGCTTTGCTGCTACGGCTTGCCAAATAGGAGTAATTAACTGCTCTTCGCCCAAGATGTGGAAAATGTAACAAAGTGTACGGGCATTGCAAACGATCAACGGTTCTTTGAGCCTGCACATGAACAAGGCGGCGACCGTATTTGTATCGACTTCTGGCTGGAATACACGTTGGCCGTTGAACAACTCGGTCAAGGCCGTTAACTGCCTATTGTTGAGTGAAGCAAGAAAATTGATATTCATGTCAAAGAAGCAAGGCCTGTGCTTTAAATGTTTCTTTGATTCCTTGTTTTAAGAATTCACTTTGGGTATCTATTGCTCTTTTTTCCGCTTCTTTTTCTATGTCCGACAAATTTTTTCGACAATCAATTTGTTGTTTATGATGATGAGCAAGATAATCAACTACATTGTTTATTGTCATTTCTTTAATTGGTTGATGTCCACCTAATCCGTTAATAATAAGCGTCTCTGCTAATATTTTGACGGATAAATCTTCTTTTGCAGCCAATAGGATATTAGCTGAAAAGATTCTTATGATGTCCTGTATATTCCCCATAACTTATTGATTTTATCGCAAATATAAATTAAAAACTTAAATTGTCAACTCCGGCAAGGCATTAACCGCCTTTTCTTTGAGCGAATCGACGGCACGGGTGTATTTCTCCGTGTGCTTTAATCCGCTGTGGCCAAGCAGGGACGCGACAGTCTTAATATCGGTGTGACACTCGCCGAGTAGATTCACGGCAAAGCTGTGGCGGGCGCAATGCCATGTAATGTGCTTCTCAATCCCGGCGCGGGCAACCCAGATGCGGAGTGCCTTTAGGCATCCGGTGTGGCTCGGCAACGTGAAGATCACCCCGTCTTTTTCGGGGCGTTCGCCGATCAGCTTCAAGAGCGTATTGCTTAATGGGATCGTCACGATCGAATGCGTCGAGTGCCCGGTGGTCTTGTTCTGATCGAAACGAATTGTCTTGTTGGCATAATCGACATTGCTGTATTTCAGATCGACCACATCGCAATACCTCAATCCTGCGTACAGGCAGAATAGGAACGCCCGGCGGATGTCGGTATTCTGGTACGGGGTATTTGCGAGTTGTGCAATCTCCTCAAGACTTAACACGTCCTTTCTTAATGCTGTGTCATCAACAACGCACGGAACGCCTGTACAGGGATTCTTTAGCAGAATGTCTTGGTCTATGGCATATTTGATAACCTTTTTGAATCGTTGGAAAAATCCCCTTGCCCCCTCGCCGAAAGAGTGCTGTTGCAGATAGTCCACGAATTTGATCATCATCTCCTTGGTCATCTGATCTGGCTTGATATTGGTCTGCATGCTCGGATAGGATTCCGCAAGAAATCCCCGGAACCGTCGCAGGCAACCCTCCATCATCCGAATGTCTTTCTTCTTGTAGCTCTTTACATAGGCATCGAAGAACTCCAGAAAATTGATTTTCTGCTTCACGGGTGCGGCCTTGTCGTACCGACGGGCAACCAACACCTTTTCCTTGTCGATGCGAATTTCTGCGGCGAGGGCTAACGTTTCCTTGTTCTTTTGGCGTTCTTCCGGTGTGCGGGGATTCGGCAGCAGGTAAAGCCCCAAGTATTCTTTCGAGCGGATGTGCTTGATATGCTCTTTACCCGTCACCTCGTCGATCACCTTGTTGTAACCCATGTAATACTCCAGATACAAACTTTGCCGACCGTCGGCCAGCGTTTTTTGCATCAATTTTGGATTTTCTTTGGTCTTTGCTTGCAATTTTGCCATAATCCCGGAATTTAGTAGTTTTGTATCTTCCTGATCTTATGGTGCAAAGATATATAATTATTTTTTAATTCAGGGTGTAATAAAGGTGTAAAAAATAACGAAAAACACTCAAAACAAGCTCAAATGGCAGAGTTGTAAATATTTATAAAATGCTAATAATAAGTATTTTATATTCTTTTGCTTGGATAGTATTATATAGGTTGTGTATCGGCTCCGGGTACTTTTCAAAAATGCCAATGATTTGATTGTCAAATTATTGGCATTTTTATTTGTCTTGAATTGGGCAAATATTGGGCATTTTTTGAATACACAATATTTATTTGCCTGATTTTTCTTTGAAAATCCATATTTAAGGAAGCCGGGCACATATGGGGCGCTTTTGTAAAACACCAAGCAGTTTATTTATAACAGCTTGGTGTATTTATTTAGTCATGCATGGTCGCTGCTTGGACATGTTTTCCGCGAAACCGGAAAATAATTCCGAATAAAATGATACTTTTGTTCCGATACAGCAATGGTATCTGCCTTTAACCGCCGCCCGGTCGGGGTGTGCTGATGATACCTACGAGATAATGGTCCGAACCATTGAATGTAGGTATTATGACGGTAAATAAACAGACTATACGATTGGAAGTTACGAATGCAAGGAGTCGTAACGGGATTTGTTTTGCAATTGTTTTACGATAATAAATACACACCGGACATTATGATTTATTCACAGGAAGTGCAGCACATGTGCTGCGTCAAGAAAGGAGCCAATCACCCGTCGGCTCCGATCCCCGAAGAGGGCAAATGGGTACGGGCGAAAGAGATCCGTGATATTTCCGGACTGACGCATGGCGTGGGTTGGTGCGCACCGCAGCAGGGGGCCTGCAAACTGACGCTTAACATCAAGGAGGGCATCATTCAGGAGGCGCTGGTCGAAACGATCGGCTGCTCGGGTATGACCCACTCTGCGGCGATGGCTTCGGAAATCCTGCCGGGCAAAACCATCCTCGAGGCGCTGAACACCGACCTGGTGTGCGATGCCATCAATACGGCCATGCGGGAATTGTTCCTGCAGATCGTCTACGGACGCAGCCAGTCTGCTTTTTCCGAGGGCGGTCTGGCGGTCGGGGCATCGCTCGAAGACCTCGGCAAAGGGCTTCGCAGTCAGGTCGGCACCATGTTCGGCACGCTGTCCAAGGGCACGCGCTATCTCGAAATGGCCGAGGGATACTGTACCCGAATGGGGCTGGATGCCGACGGCGAGGTAGTCGGCTACGAATTCGTCCATATGGGAAAAGTGATGGACATGGTCAAACAGGGCATGGATGCCAACGAAGCCCTCGAAAAAGCGAAAGGCACCTATGGACGTTTCGCCGAGGCGGTGAAATACATCGATCCCCGCAAAGAGTAGAATCCGAAAAACCGACAGAATCATGGCAAATTTATTTGGAAGTTACGAGCGACGCATCGACCGGATCGATGCCGCGCTGGCAAAATACGGAATCAACGGCATCGACGGGGCCAAGGCCCTATGCGAAGCCAAAGGCATCGACCCCTATAAGATGTGCGAGCAGACCCAGTCCATCTGTTTCGAGAATGCGAAATGGGCTTATGTCGTAGGTGCGGCCATTGCCGTCAAAAAGGGCTGCAAGACGGCTGCCGAAGCTGCCGAGGCCATCGGCGAAGGGTTGCAGGCATTTTGCATCCCTGGCTCGGTGGCCGACGACCGTAAGGTGGGCATCGGTCACGGCAACCTCGCGGCCCGCTTGCTGCGTGAAGAAACCGGATGCTTTGCGTTCCTGGCCGGACACGAGTCGTTCGCGGCGGCCGAAGGCGCCATCAAAATCGCGGAAATGGCGAATAAGGTTCGCAGGACGCCGCTGCGCGTTATCCTGAACGGCCTGGGCAAGGACGCCGCGCTGATTATCTCGCGTATCAACGGCTTTACTTATGTGCAGACCGAATTCGATTATGCGACCGGAGAGTTGAGGATTGTTCGCGAGAAGGCCTATTCCGACGGGTTGCGCGCCAAGGTGCGCTGTTACGGTGTGGACGACGTGCGCGAAGGCGTGGCGGTCATGCACCACGAAAAGGTCGACGTGTCGATTACGGGTAACTCCACCAATCCGACCCGTTTCCAGCACCCGGTGGCCGGTACTTACAAAAAGGAGTGCGGTGAACGGGGAAAGAAATACTTCTCGGTGGCTTCGGGCGGCGGCACGGGGCGCACGCTGCATCCGGATAACATGGCTGCCGGCCCCGCCTCGTACGGCATGACCGACACGATGGGCCGCATGCACTCCGACGCACAGTTCGCCGGCTCGTCGTCGGTTCCTGCGCATGTCGAGATGATGGGTTTCCTCGGTATGGGCAACAATCCGATGGTCGGCGCCACGGTTGCGGTTGCCGTTGCGGTCGAGCAGGCGCGATAACCCTGCTGCCGTCCGGAATACGGGGCGTGCGGGCTGTTCTGGCACTGTATGCCTCGTTTTCCTGTGCCGGGCGCCGGGAAGCGTCAGTGCCCGAACCGCGAGGTATCCACTTTTCGGTGTTTTTTCTCCTTGTAGCTGCCGAAACGGTAGGCGAAATGCACCGTAACCGAACGTGTATACGCTCCGGAGTCCATGTCGAGGTATTGCCCGCGGTAGCGGACTTTTGCAAACGGCAGCGAGTGCTCGAAAATATCGTTGCACCGTACCGAGAGCGTTGCGCGTCCTTTGTCGAAAGTCCACTTGGCCCCGGCGTTGACGCTCCAGGAGGCATCGACGTCGTAGGTGCCCTGGATGGCCGCCGTCTGGTAATGTCCCGAGAGTTCGAGCGTCAGGTCGGGTTTGCGGATCAGGCGGATGGTGTTGTCGAGCTCTCCCCGGCCCAGCCACTTCGAACGGTCGAAGGCCATGTCGTGGAACGTGTCGCAGCGCTGGGTCATCCGCAGCCCGGTCAGGGTCAGGCGCGTGTCGAGCCATTTGCCGATACGCAGCGGGAGGATTACATTCGCGCCCCATTGGCGGTTGGTATTCCAGTTGAGCGTCTGGTAGACGAGCGCCAGCCTGTCCGGCGCCTGCCATGCCGTCTGGATGAAATAGTCGGGCATTTCGTTCCAGAAGAGCATGAAGATGTATTTCTGTTTGTACATATAAAGCGCCTGCCCGCTGTAGCTTTTCGACGGACGCAGCCCGGGCGTGCCGCGGATTTCCGAATATCCGTCGATGTAGGAGGTCGCCTCCTGCATCTCCCAGTAGGAGGGGTAGGTTTTGTCCGAGGAGAGCGAGAACTGCAGGAGGTGCCCCTCGGCCGGTGTCCAGAGCAGCGTCGCCTGCGGATAGAGCGACCAGTTGTCGTAACCGCCCAATCGGTAGTATTCGCCTGCGGCCGAAAACGAGAAGCTGCCTTTGGAGAATTGTTTGCTGAAACCCGCATAGAGGTTGGCGGTGTATTCGTCGAGGTGCGAATCGGTGTTTTCGGCCGCCGTACCGCCCTCGCGGAACGTGTAGTGCTGGTAGTCGTGATCGCCCGCCCAGCCGAATACGCCGCCGTAGGTCAGCTCCCATCCTTTGCCGACGCCGTGCGCCTGGTCGAGGCTGAAACTGATGCGGTCGACGGTCTGGCCCGATAAGACGTCGAATGCCGTTTCGCTTCCGTCGGCGTACCTGTTTTGCATGGCCGCCGACTGCGTGCTGCTGTAACGGGTGTAGTCGAGCGACAGGTCGGGGCCGGAAACCGGGGTGTAGCGCAGCGAGGCGTTATGCATCGCATTGTCGCCGCGGGGCGAACTGACCGAATTGACGAGGCTGCCGGTTGCCCGCGAGAGCCCGTCGTTGCGCGGGGTGAACGAGGCGGTATACGCCGCGCTCAAACGGCCTTTGCCCTCGGGGGCGTATTCCGCGGCGGCACGCAATTGGTGCCAGGTGGCTTCGTTCGTGATATTCTGGTTCTGGATGATTTCGTGCAGCCTGCCGGCGAGCGTATGCTGCGAGTTAAGGTCGATGATGCGTTTGGCTTTGACCTGCCCGGTCGAATAGGTCGCCTCGGCCGACCACTTCGGAGCGGTGAAAACGATGTTTCCGCCCGCATCCCAGTTGCTGTAAAACCGGTTCGTGTAGTTGCCGTGCACCTCGCCCGAGAACGCATGTTCGCTGCCGCGCCGCAGGACGAGGTTGATTGCCGCGCCGCGCACGTGGTACTGCGGCGGTGCGCTGTACATCACTTCGGCCTTTTCGATGCGGTCGACAGGCGTCGACCGCAGCAGCGAGGCGAGCTGTTCGGCGCTCATCGTCGTGGGTTTCCCGTTCAGGATTACCGCGACGCTTCCGGCTCCGGTGAGCGTGAGGGTGCCGTCCTGCTCGCTGACGCCCGGCAGTTTGGCAAGGGCTTCGTAGGCGTTGTTCACCGCCTTGCCTTTCGATACGGCCTCCAGGTCGTAGGCCAGCCGTCCCTGCTCGACCCGCACGATGGGTTTCTCTCCCTCGACGACGACTGCCTCGAGCGAATTCGCGCTTTCGTGCAGCTCGGTTTCGCCCGTGTCGTCGCAATCGGACGCGAGCGTTTGCATTTCGTAGGCGAGATGTTGGAAAAGCAGGCGGTAAGGCCGTACGGCGGATTGAATCGAAAAGCGGCCGTCGGCGTCGGAAGCCGCTGCGGCGACATAGGTGGAGTCGGCGTCGAGCATTACGATTGCCACGCCCACGATGGGTTGGCGCGCCTGGTCGACCACGCGACCCCGTACGCTTTGTGCGGAACTCCGCCCCGCAGCGAGGAGGGCTACCGAATATACGAGTAAAAGCAGGATACGTTTCATAACTTCGCTTGGATTTTTTCGTTTGGTTTTCCAATTGCAAAGTTAAGCGGCAAACCGGCTTGCCGGTGCAGGATTATTCTTGCCGCGTTGTTTGTAAGGCGTTGAATGACAGGTGGGTTTGTGGACGGAGATCTTGCCGGGCTGCGGGGCGGCCTTGCCTATTGGAAAAAACGGATGAAAAACGCCTTGTCGGCGGCCGGCGACTCGGCGAGCCTCCGCTTGAGTTTCGATTTGAGCGTATAGACGCCGTTCAGCGTCATGTCGAGCATGACGCTGATTTCCTGCGGCGAGAAGCCCGCGATGACCAGTGCCGCGAAATCGTAATTGCGCGCAGTCCATCCGGGCAGTTGTCTGCGCAGGCGGGTGACGGCCTCGTCGTTGTAAAGGTCGGCCATGCGGACGATATCCGCGAGCATGGCCGGGCTCAATGCCAGTTCTTTCATCTTCGCCGTCAGGCGCTGGCTCTCACCGTAGGTGTAGTAGGTCGATGCGATGTCGCGGAGCAGGGCGAACCGGCTCTCCAGCGAACGTTTGACAGCGGCTTCCCGTTCGTCGGAGGCGTCGAGCCGCGAGGTGAGGCTGTCGTGCGATTCGCGGTAGGAGTCCAGCAGTGCGAGGTATTCGCTCAACTGCGCGTCCCTGCGGCGGAGTTTGCGGCGGTAGCCGACGACCGCCCAGGCAATGGCTCCGGCGAGCAGCAGGCAGGCCAGCGTGGCAATCCATGCGCGGTAACGCAGGCCCGCTTCGCGCAGCGCCGTTTCGTTCGCCGTGCGGTATTTCTTTTCCAGTTCGGCGACCAGCGCGCCCCGCTGCGCCTGGTCGATTGAATCGCGTTTGTCGATGTATTCCATTGCGTACGACAGGGCACGGGAGTCCTCTCCGCGCTGGTGGTGGATGGCCGAAGCGATGGTGTAGAGGCCGACGTTGTTCCGGTCGAAGTGCGAAATTTGCGCCAGCGAACGGTCGATGTAGTAGCGGGCGGAGTCGGTTTGCCCGGCCCGGTAGAAAATAACGGCCGAGGCGATGTCGTAGAGCGTGCGGTCGTTGTCGTCGGCCGATGCCGCCCCGTGGGTCAGCGGCGCCGTCCTGATTTCCCCGGGGTCGATGCGCGCGCGTTCTCCGAGCAGCTGTTCCGGCGTTAGATCTTCGGCGAAAGTGTGGTATATCAGGTTCTGTAACGTGATTTGCTGGGCGAAGAAACGGAATGCGAGCGTGTCGCGCGCCTCGATTAGCGGGGCGAGCGTTTCGATAGCCTTCGCATAGCGCCCGGCGGTGTACTGGGCCGACGAGAGCATGAAGCGGCTGTATCCCTCCAACTCCGCGTCGTCCCTTTCCTGTGCCACGGCGATGGCCTTCGTGAAAATCTCCTCGGCCTCGGTGTCATATCCCTGTGCGAGGTAGAGCAGCCCCAGCGTGTGGTAGAGCGCGCCGAGCAGTTCGGACATGCCGTTGTTTTGCCGGTGGCGTTCCGCATACAGGGTCGCCTGCGTATATCCTCTGATTGCCTCCTTGAGATCTCCGGCGTTGTGGTGCGCCTGCGCGTAATAGTACCAGGCATAGGCCGCACCGGTGCCGTGTCCGCTGCGCTCGTAGTAGTCCAGGGCAGGGCGTATCAGCGAGTCGCTTTGCAGTTTCTGCCCCGCGCGGTTGCAGGCCTGTGCGAGCATCAGGCGCCGCCGGGCGTCCGTGGCAGGTGCCAGCGTGGCGGCGTCGATGCCCCGGAGTATTTGCAGGGCACTGTCGGGACGGTCGTTGACGAACCGTTCCGCCGAGGATAAAAGCCCCTCTGCGGCCTTGTTCCCGCATCCGGCGGCGAAGAGGCAAAAAAATATGGCGGCAGCGTATTTCATCACCTGCAAAAGTAATATTTCTTTTCGTTCGGTGCATTCCCCACGGATAAAAATGTCGGAACAAAGGGCCTCCGGGAACAGGCGGGACGGCAGAAACCGGTCGCTGCCGGATTCCATGAAACAGGCCCTGCGGTTTACAGGGCCTGTTGTTTCGTTTTGCGGGAATTTCAGTCGGCGGCGGGGATGTTCAGCTCCTGCAGGATGCTTTTGAGCTCGCCGATGTGTATGGCAAGGTCGTTCTCCGTGGCTGCGACTTGCTCCGTTCGTTTTGCAGTGCTTCGGCAACGCCTCCGTTAAGTAGGGTTTTATCGGGCCGGCCGCCTCTTTCGACTGCGTGTGGCGCAAAACCGATAAATTTTGTTACCTTTGTCGTCTGTATGAAAGCATCGCTCAAAAAGATCTGTGCGTCGCTCGGCGCCGACGGGTTGGTAGCCCTCTGGCTCGGCGTATGGTGGGTGTGCAACCTCGTGCAGGCCGGTTTCTCCGAACTGGCCAACGACGAGGCCTATTACCACATGTTCGCCGAAAACCTCGCATGGGGCTATTTCGACCATCCGCCGATGACGGCATTGCTGATTTGGCTCGGAGAGCATCTTTTCGGCGGGGAGTTGGGCGTGCGTTTCTTCTTTACGGCCTTACAGCCGCTGTGCCTCTATATCCTGTGGCGCATTATCCGCCCTGCCGACGCCGACCGGGGCGATGCGGCGCTTTATGTCGTACTGTCGGCCGCAACGCTCATGTTGCAGCTCTACGGTTTTATCGCCGTACCCGACGGCCCGCTGATGATGACAGCGGCGCTGTTCCTGCTGACGTTCAAGTGGTTCTCCGAAAAACGGCGGTGGGCATGGCTTTGGATGGGCATTGCCATGGCCCTGATGGCATACAGCAAGTACCACGGGGCGCTGGTCGTGCTTTTCGCCCTTGCGGCGAATCCCCGCCTGTTGCTGCGTCCGGCCCTCTACGTGAGCGGCGCGGTGGCCGTATTGCTGCTCGTGCCGCATTTCATGTGGCAGTACGAACACGACTGGGCTTCGTTCGCGTACCACCTCGCGGGCCGCAATTCGGTATTCCGCCCCGGTTACGTGGCCGAATACCTGTTGAACCTGCTCGTGGTGTTCAATCCGTTCTTCGTGCCGCTGTACGTCCGGGCATGGATTGCCGTGAAGCCGCAGGATGCCGTCGGCCGGGCTCTGAAATTCCTTCCCGTCGCGTTCATCGTTTTTTTCCTGATAACGACGTTCCGCGGGTACGTGCAGCCCCAGTGGGTGATTGTGGCTGTTTTTGGCCTGCTCTATACGCTCTTTACCTATGCCCGCCGCCATCCCCGCACACGCCGCTACCTGATGCGGGCCGGATGGGTGACCATAGCGCTGGTCGCATTGGTACGCCTCGAAATGATTTTCAATCCGCTGGGTATCCGTTTCGAGGTGTTCGACAACCGCACGAGTTACGGCCGAATCGCCGAAATCGCCGCCGGGCGTCCCGTCGTTTTCCGCCACGGGTATGCCGTCGCGGCCAAATACGCTTTCTATACCGGAGCCGAGGCGTATTGCCAGCCCAATGTCCGCTATCGGACGCACCAGTGGCAGTTCCGGGACGACGATTCGCGTTTTACGGGCCGCGAGGTGCTGGTCGAAACGCCGTACGACCCTTCCGATACGACGGGCCGCGTTCACAGCGTCGTGCTGCCCAACGGCAAACGTTTCACGTGGCTGGACGATCCGCATTTCCATCCGACGCGCCTGGTGGACATCTCCTTCACGGGACTACCCGGGCGGGTTGCTGCAGGCGATACGCTGCGCCTTTCGCTGCGGATTGCCAATCCCTATCCGTTCCGGATCGAACTGGGCGGCGACCGTTCGCTCGTGATGCTCTGGAAACACGGCCGTTTCCGCGTCGAGGAGTTCGACACCGGAGAGCGGTTTATCATCCCTGCGGAGGAGGAAATCGTACGGGATGTCGAATTCGTCGTTCCGGCACAGTTGGCCGGGGCGGATTTCGATGCGGGATTTGCCCTGCGCCGCGAGGGATATACGAACTGGTTTAACGGAAAACCCCTCCGCACGGAGGTTATTGCGCAATGATAGAACAATTCATCAAATTCTGTGTCGTGGGCGGCTCCGGAGTCTTTGTCGATTTCGGAATAACCTATGTCTGCAAGGAGTGGCTGCGCCTGAATAAATACGTGGCCAACTCGGTGGGCTTCCTCTGCGCCTCGACCACGAATTACATCCTGAACCGCATCTGGACATTCCACAACGAGAACCCGGATATTGCGGGACAGTATCTCCGTTTCCTGGGTATCGCCGCCATCGGTCTGCTGATAAACAACCTGACCATCTATGTGCTGCACGGCCGTTTCCGCCTGAACTTCTACCTGGCAAAACTGTTCGCCATCGGCGTGGTCACGTTCTGGAACTTCTTTATGAACTATTTCTTTACGTTCTGATTCTTTTGCCGGGGCACAGCGGAAAACCAGCCCGGTGCAACGGGACGGAACGAAAAAAGGCGGGATTCGAATCCCGCCTTTTTTATGCCGCCTGTGCCGGCCCGGCCAATCGTTCGGGCGTTCGGATGAACGCCGTGTAGCAGATCCGCAGCCACATCGCCACGAGCAGCCACAGGTTGAGTTGGATTCCGTAGAAAATGCGCATCACCGCAGGCGGGCAGAGAATGTCGACGGGCATGACGACCACTACGATGAAAATCGCCCAGTAGAGCAGCCTGTCCGCGCGGGTCAGCGCCCCGGCCCGGTGCATCGTCCAGTACCACAGCTGGTATCCGATCAGCGAGATTACATAGGTGTGCCCCTCGCTCGAATTGCTGAACAGGATGACGTATCCCATCAGGACGGCGAGGCTCGCGATGCGGAAAAACGGGGCCTGCCATTTGCGCCGGTTGGCCAGCACGCCGACGGCCAGCAGGGCGAGGACGCCCGCCTGTACGTATGTCCGGTAGGGAAGCAGGTTCAGCGGCCGCAGGTAAAAGACGTTCATCCACGTGCGGGTGTCCTTGTGCGACATCAGCGCCCCGAACCATTCGCCGTAATAGGACGGAAGCCCGGAAAAAGGCATGGCGACGGCCGGGGCCGCGGCCAGCACGACGGCGATGAGCAGGGCGTAGCCCGCGTTGCGCCAGAAATGCGGATAGAAAAGGAGCATCGCCAGCTGGAAGATGCCGTATATCTTGGTGAATCCGGAAATCATAATCAGCAGTACCGCCCAGAACGCCTTGTCGCGTTCGAGCAGCGAATAGGCGAACAGGAACATGCAGGCGACCGTCACGTTGTATTGGAACGACAGCTGCGTGCAGGCCAGTATCAGGAATGTGAAGAGGAACGACTTGCACTTCTCCTGACGCGTGAAGCGTCCGGGCAGGGTGAAGATTGCCAGGAACCACAGCGTGAAGTTGAAAACGTTCCAAGCGAACGGGCCCAGCCATGCGGGCAGGTAGGCGAACGGCGCGAAGAGCACGTTGAACAGCGGCCCGTAGAGGTAGTAGTCGAGGTGGGGCGCCAACTGCGACCAGTTGTCGCCGTAGGGGGCGATGTGGTTCCAGAAGAGTCTGGTCGATTCGGCGAAAATCATGAAATTCCTGTGCCGTCCGTGTGCCACCTCCGAAAAGGTCAGTCCGAGCACAGCCAGCAGCCCCAGCAGATAAAGGTTGCGCGGGTTGAGGAAGAACGCGCCGATTCGCCGCCAAACGGAGCCGTTCGAACCCGGCTGCGGCCCGAGGTGTCCCTGTTGCATGGCGTTACGGTCTTTTTGCGGCTGCGATTTTGCGGAAAGGAAGCCCCAGTACGCCGAAGAAAGCCTCGCGGAAAATGCCTCCGCTCATTTTCGAAGAGCCTTCGCGGCGCTCGACGAAGATAATCGACACCTCCTTGAGTTTCAGCCCGAGGCGCCATGCCGAATATTTCATTTCGATTTGGAATCCGTAGCCTTTCATCTTCACGGCGTCGAGGTCGATGGTTTCGAGCGCATGGCGCGAATAGCAGACGAAGCCTGCCGTGGCGTCGCGCAGGGGCATGCGCGTGACGATACGTACGTACATCGACGCGAAGTAGGACATCAGCAGGCGCGACATAGGCCAGTTGACCACGTTCACGCCCTCGACGTAGCGCGAGCCGACCACCACGTCGTTGCCCTCGGCCGCCGCCCGGTACAGCCGCACCAGGTCGTCGGGGTTGTGCGAGAAGTCGCAGTCCATTTCGCAGATGTAGTCGAAACCGTTGTCCAGTCCCCAGCGGAATCCCATCAGGTAAGCCGTTCCCAGGCCCAGTTTGCCGCTGCGCTCCAGCAGGTGCAGCGTTGCGGGAAACTCTTTCTGGCGCTCCTTGACGATGGCGGCGGTGCCGTCGGGCGAGCCGTCGTCGATGACGAGCAGTTCGAACGGTTCGGGCAGCGAAAATACCTTGTCGATCATCGCCGAGATATTCTCTTTCTCGTTGTAGGTCGGGATAATTACCAGTTTGCGCATAGGGGCTTGTTTTGGAATTTCTTACACAAAGGTAACATTATTTTGCGAATGTGAGCCGTGCCGCACGATTTTCTGCGGCGCAGATGCCGCCTGCGGCCTGTATACGGATTATTTGCGCCGTTTCATGGCGCGTATTTCCTGCTTGGCTGCGTCGCTCACGCGGTACGATTCGACGATTTTCTGCAGCGACTTGTTGAACGTCCAGTCGTCGAGCGAGCAGCTCTCCAGCCATGCGTGCGTACGCTCCGGGAATTTGATGTAGCAGACCGATACGGCCCATGCCACGCCCATGCGGGCGTAATAGGCTTCGTGGCGGATGCCGTCGAGCAGCTGCAGGAGGTCTTCTATGTGCGCCTGGTCGACGAAATTCCCCAGGGCCATCACTACGGCGAAACGCACTTCGTATTCGGCTTCGGAGCGGAAGCGGGGCCGGATGAACTCCCACATCGGCTGCCGCTCCGCGGCTTTCAGTCGCCAGCAGAAGCAGTCGCAGACCGCCCAGTTGTCTATCTTGGGGATGAACCGGGCCACGTGCTCCAGCTTTTCGGCCGGGTCGCAGCGGGCGTAGCTTATGACCATTCCCTGCAGCATCCGTTCCTCGAAGTAGAAGTCTCCGGCTTGGGCCAGGTAGGCACGCCAGTCGCCGGCGGCGATTTCGCGTGCTATTTTGCGCAGCAGGGGCAGGCGTATGCCCAGCACGTTTTCGACGCCGGGCATCAGCGCCGAGGTGAATTTCATGTACTTCGGCTCGCACAGTTCGAGCAGTTGGTCGCGGAGCGTCATCGTTTGCGGAATTTCGGGGTTATGCCGATGAAGAACGAAACGTTGAGGCGCGGCATCGGGCGCGAAAGTACCGATTCGTACTCTTCGTTGAGCAGGTTGTGTATGCAGCCTTTGAGCGAGAACGAAGCCAGCCTGCATTCGAGGCGCTTTTCGAGCGAAAGGTCGCTCATGAAATAGGGCTTCACGCGGCCCAGCACGCCCAGGTCGTTGCTCGACATGGTGTAGCGTTCGCTGTACCAGTTCCATTTGTAGGCCACCTCCCAGCGGCGCCATTGTACGCGTGCGATGAACGCCGCCGAGTAGACCGGGATGTAGACGAGCTGTTTGCCTACCGAGCGGTCGGCCGGACTGAATTTGTCGCCCCGGTTAATCGAGCGTGTCCATGCGAAATTCCCGTCGAGGAGCAGCCGCCAGCCGCTGCGGGTCGCGGCGTCGGCCGAAAGTTTGGCCTCTGCGCCGTAGCTGTGTACCCGGCGGATGTTGATCGGCGTGTAGATACCCAGTTTGGGGCTGCCGATCCAGAGTATC
Source organism: uncultured Alistipes sp. (assembly GCF_902388705.1). GTDB lineage: Bacteria > Bacteroidota > Bacteroidia > Bacteroidales > Rikenellaceae > Alistipes. The sequence goes on along the minus strand of NZ_CABMQJ010000006.1, from coordinate 52,866 downwards.
CAGTCGTCGATGCGCGAGTCGAATACCGTGGCCGAGGCGCGCAGCGAGCGGTCGTCGCCCTTGAGCGCCGTTTCGATGCCGGCGTCGAATGTCCAGCCCCGTTCGGGTTTGAGGTCCTTGTTGCCGCCGGGACGGAAATAGAGGTCGTTGAGCGTGGGGTAGCGGTAGTTGCGCGCCGCCGATGCCTTGATGACGACATTGCCCCGGCGCGAAAGCAGGTAGTCGGCGAACAGGGCCGGAATGGCGGGTGTCGTGCGGTCGCCGTAAAGTTCCCACCGGATGTCGGCGGCGATGCCCAGCCGCGGTGCGGGCCGCCATTTGACGGCGGCGAATGCCGAAAGCTCGAACCGCTCCTGTTTGTACAGCGTATCGGCCCGCAGGCCGTTGCTGTTGATTACTGAAAGGTCGCCGCTGCGCACGCGATGCTGGTGCAGGGCGACATTCGCCGAGAAGAGCCACTTCTCGCCGGCGGCGTATTCCGCTTCGGCTTTGGCGAAAAGGGTGTGGATGCGGCTCCGGGCGTCGGTCATGGCGGAGAAATTGCCTTTGCCCTCCGCGTCGGCCAGCAGCAGGTAGCGCAGATCCGTATAGGTATAGCCGGCCCGTGCCCCGAGCTTGAGGCCGCTGCGAAGCCTTTCCCAGCCCGCGACGGCACGCAGCGTGCGTTCGTCCTGCGTGTTCTTTTTCTGTTTGGATTTGTTGCGGTCGCCGCTCAACATGGCCAGCCCCCGGTGCGAGTCGAGGTACCACGCCGCGATTGACAGCCGGTCGCCGCCCCGCGTGGTGTGGTAGAGTTCCTGCAGGACGTGCAGGTCGCGGAATCCGCCGTTGCGGTTGCGTTGCAACGGGTAATAACTGCCTGTGATGTTGCCGTTTTCGTCCGTGACGAAATCTTTGGTGTCGTAGTTGCGGAATTTGAAATCGTTGTCCGAAGTGCTGTAAAGTACGCGTGTCGAACTGCTCCACCTCGCTCCGCCGTAGGTCAGGTGCAGGAATTCGTCGAACGTGGTGAACGATCCGATGCCCTGTACGTAGCGCAGTCCGAGCCCCTTCTCCGTGGGTGCCTGGGTCGCCAGCGTCACGGCACCGCCCAGTCCGCCGCCGGTGACGCCCACCGAACTGGCACCGTGGTAAACGGTGGCGTCGTCGATGAAATAGGCCGGTATCAGCGAGAAATCCACCTGTCCCAGCATCGGCGAGTTGACTTTCATGTCGTTCCATGTCACCTGCGTATGCGAGGGGGCCGTGCCGCGGAACGAGGCCGTGGCAAGCGTGGCGCGGCCGTAGGATTTGATGAAAATCGTCGAGCCGACGGCCAGCGCGTCGGCCAGCGAAGCGGTGATGTTGTCGCGCAGGACGATTGTGTCGAGTTCCGTGCGCTGTACGCCGATTTCTTTCATCGGACGGCGGCCTGCGATCTCCACCCGTTCGATGGCGATGGGACGCTCCGTCGTGTCGCGCTGCGCGGCGGCAGGCGCGGCGCAGGCGAGGCAGAGGAGTATCGTCGCAGTACGCAGCACGCGGTTAATTGCTTTTCGTTACGGTACGGTAGCAGCCGAGGCCGCATACCTCGGTCGAAATTTCGCCGATCAGCGGCGCCTGGGCGTTCACGCCCGTCTGCACCCGGATGAAGTCGATTTGCATGAGGTTGGCCGGTGCGCCGTCATGCGTTACGGCGTCGCTGATGCGGAACCGGTTGGCCATGCCTTTGCGGTCGATGGTCGAATAATTGTCGGCGTATCCCCACATGTAGGCCTTGGCCGTCCATAAGTCGCCGACTCGTTCGACGTTGTCCGGCAGCCGGGAGCCCGTGAACGTCAGCTCGTCCTGTGCAATCCAGAGCGGATAATAGGTGGCCTGCTTGTGCTCGTCGATGCGCTCGATTTCGCCGCTGTTGCGCTGGTTGTCCGTCCATGCGACGGGTTGGTTGTCGCCTGCGGGACGGGTGTAGGTGACCTCATAGCCGCGAATCGTGTTCGCATGGTCGTACTCGCTGCCTTTCAGTTCGTACCACTTGTCGGGTTTCCCGTCGCCGTCGGCATCCTGTGCGACCCATACGATGCCCGGTTCCGACGAGGTGTCCATCGAGTTGCCCAGCACGTAAATATCGTAACCGCCCGTATTGGGTACGGGTTCGGCGAACGCAGCCTCGATATAGCCGCCCCAGCCGCCGAGCGAAACCCACTCTTTCGCGGCAAAGCGCTTCTCGACGTACCGGCATGCCTTGTCGGGCGTGTCGACGTCGTCGAAGCGGCCCAGTGTCCCGTTGATGAACTGTCCCGGTGCGGGGGTGTACTCGATGATTGTGGCGACAGGTTCCATGATTTCGGTGGTGGTGATCTCCTCGCCGGAGTTGCAGGCGGCGAGCAGGAGCGCCGCAAACGGAAATGCGTATTTTTTCATTTTTCCAAGTGTTTTTACGGTTTGAAACAGAAGCCTCCGGGGGTGACGCCCACGCGGAGCGTGTCGACGGCGGCCCCGCGCGCCGTGAAACGGTAAACCACGCCGTGCTGCACGTAGTCGATGGCATCGGCCACATAAACCTCCGACGTGTACGGGTCGACCGCCACTTCGTAATAAATCGTTTCGGTGTAAGGCAGGAAAGGCGTCGCAGGCAGCGATGTGGCGTCGATTCGCATGCGCCATACGTCGCGGTTGATAAAATAAAGCGTGTCGCGGGTGCCGTTGAGCGTTACGGACGAGGGGTGGTCGCCCGGGGGGAACGCGAATGTCTGTTCGATGCGGCGCGATGCGGCGTCGATGCGGTAGAGCGCCGCCGGGACGCCGGCCGTGCGTCCGTCGGTTACGGTCCAGATTTTCCCGTTGCGGTCTATTGCCAGCGATGAGGGCTGCGGCCCGACCTGAATCGAGTCGACGAGTTGTTCGCGGGCGGCGTCCACCACCAGTATCTTGTCGTCGTAAGACCAGCAGTTGACGAAAACCTCGTCGTTCCACTGCACCATCTGCTCGGTCGACTTGTGGCCGTTGGTGGGGATGCGGTTGCGGATGCGGTTGGTGCGGGTGTCGATTACCGTAATGCGCGGGTCGTAGAGATCGGTTATGTAGGCCGTCGTGTCGTTGGGAAAATGGATGTAGCGCGGCGATACGACGCCCTCGATCAGCCCCGTGACGCGGAACGTCGCCGGGTCGATGACGTATACCGCGCCGGAGTTGTTCACCACGACGTAGCCGCGGCCGCCGTGCAGGGCCATCGACTGCGCCACGTCGCCCAGTTTCATGCCGTTGGCGCGGATGAAGATTTCGTTTTCGACTTTCCGCGCCGTGGGGTCGTAGAACGACAGCGACGCGTTGTCCCAGCCGAAATTGCCCTCTGAAGTGATGAAAACCCCGCGCTGCGGATTGGCGAACGGCTCCTCCTCGAGCGGCCCGTAATCCATGCAGGCGCAGCAGCATGCAGCGCAGGCCCACAAAACCGCCGTATGTCGTAAACCCTGTTTCATCGGATTCGAAAAATCTGCGGCGGAGCGGAACGTGTCGTGTGTTGGTGACGTGTCGACTTGTTGCCTCCCCATTCTCCGCAGGGTGCATAATGGTTGAACGACATCGGCAGGTCTTCTGACTTGTTACCGTTCCGGCGCCTTCCCGTCCCGGGGGACAGTGGCCAAAGAGTGCCGGATCATGTTGCGTAACTCACAGCAGCGGGAACTGTTGCCGGTTTTCACGGCATTCCCTTTTAATCCCCTGCGCCTTTCCGGGGCGCTGCGGGAACCGATGCGATGCAAAAGTAATCTTTTTTCGGAAGAACGCCGCAAGGATTCGTGCAAAAAGTCGGGGTTTCGGAAAAAAGATTAACTTTGTCGGAAATAACAGGCAGTATGGCAGTCGAAATAGGGCAGGTTACGGAGGTTTCCGAAGCACTCGTCGAGGCGTTCGAAAGGCTGATGCCGCAGCTTTCGCCGCGGCTGGGTGCACTTTCGCGCGAGGCACTCCGGCGCGTGGTGGAAAACGATCGGACGGTGTTGCTGGCGGCTGTTGCCGACGGGCGGATTGCCGGGGTGCTGACCCTTGCGTGGTACGACGCACCTTCGGGCCGCAAGGCGTGGATAGAGGATGTGGTGGTCGACGCCGCGGCACGCGGGTGCGGTGCGGGTGAAGCGCTCGTACGGGCTGCCGTGGAGCACGCTGCCCGCATCGGGGCCGGACGGGTGATGCTGACCTCCAATCCGGCGCGCGGGGCAGCCCGGGCGCTCTACCGTAAAGTCGGATTCGAAGAGGCGGAAACCACGGTTTTTGCCTTAAAAGCAGATAAGAGATGAAAAAATTCGTGAAGATTGTGGCCATTGTCGTGGCCGTTTTCGTGGTGGTGGCTATCGTGGCGCCGATGGTGTTGCGGGGTAAGATTGCCGAAATCGTGAAACGCGAGGCAAACGATATGCTCGATGCCCGGCTCGATTTCGAGAAGCTGGACATCAGCCTGCTGCGCCATTTTCCCCGCGCATCGCTCGAACTGAAGGGGCTGACCGTCGTGGGTGTGGAGCCGTTCGGCGGCGATACGATTGTTGCGGCCCGCCGTATTTCGGTGGTCGTGAACCTGATGTCGCTTTTCGGCGACGAGGGGTTCGAGGTGTCGAAGATTATCCTTGCCCAGCCTGCGCTGCATGCGCATAAACTGGCCGACGGACGTGTTAACTGGGATATTGTGAAGTCCCCGGGTGAGGCGCCCGCGCAAGAGGAGTCCGGTGCGGACGAACCCTCGTCGTTCCGCCTTTCGGTGCGTGATTTCCGCATCGGCGACGCCACGATTCGTTACGAGGACGACTCGACGGGCATGCGTTTCGTGGCGACACCCCTTTCGCTGCGCCTGCGGGGCGATATGTCGGCCGACCAAACCGATCTCGACCTGCGGTTGACGGCCGGGGGACTGCGCCTGGTGTCGGGCGGGGTGCCGTTGTTGAGCGACGCCGAGGCGGAACTCAATGCCGTGATTGCGGCCGATTTGAAGAACAACCGCTTTACCTTTTCGAACAACCGCCTGCGCCTGAATGCCATCGAAGTGGCGCTGGACGGCTGGGTTCAGTTGAAAGACGACGCTGTGGCCATGGACCTTACGGCGGGCTGCGACAAGGTGCAGTTCAAGGATGTCCTTTCGCTCGTGCCGGCCTTCTACACCCGCGATTTCCGCAACCTTTCGGCCAGCGGCGAGCTTGCGATGGCTCTTTGGGCCCGCGGCGAAATGCGGGGTCCGGCGCTTCCGGCATTCGAACTGAAAACCGAGGTGCGCAACGGCAGTTTTCAGTATTCGTCGCTGCCCAAGGCGGTCGACGGCATCAACATAGCCGTACGGGTCGCCAATCCCGGCGGCGTGATGGATAAAACGGAGGTCGACCTTTCGAAATTCACCCTCCGCATGGCGGGCAACTCCCTTTCGGCGTCGGCCTACGCCACGAACCTCGTCAGCGACCCGGTGTTCCGCGCCGCAGCCGACGGACGTGTCGATTTGGGGGCTGTGAAAGAGGTGTACCCCCTTGAAAAGAGCGTCGAATTGAGCGGCCTGATTACGGCCGATGTGAAAGTGTCGGGCCGGATGTCGGATGTGGAAAAAAGCCGCTACGAACAAATAGGCGCCGCGGGTACGTTCGTCGTCGAGAAACTCGGGCTGACGATGCCCGGACTGCCTGCCGTGCAGATTCGCCGTGCCGCGGCCACGATTACGCCCGCTTCGATGACCCTCGGTGAGTTCGGCCTTACGGTGGGCCGGAGCGATTTGGCGGCCAACGGCCAGTTGTCGGGTTATATCGGTTACCTGCTGCGCGGCGATGTGCTGTCGGGCCGTCTTTATGTGAAATCCGACCTGCTGGATTTGAACGAGATTATGGATGCCGTGCCGGCTTCGGAGCAGACCCCGGAGGAGGCCGAGCCTGCCGAACCGGCAGCGCCCGTGCAGGTGCTCGAGATGCCGCGCAACCTGAACCTCTCGCTCAATACCGAGCTGCAGAAAGTCCTGTTCCAGAAGATGACCATCGGGGCCGTTGCGGGCGAAATGCGCGTGGCCGGCGGCGTGCTGTCGCTGAACCGGCTGCGCATGCAGCTTTTCGGCGGTTCGGGCACTGCTTCGGGCAGTTACTCGACCTCCGACCCGCAGCATCCCGCGCTCAAACTGGCGCTGGGCCTTTCGGGGGCCTCGTTCTCCAAAACTTTCGACGAACTGGAGATGGTGCAGAAACTCGTGCCGCTGTTTGCCAAGACGGGCGGCGACTATTCGCTGTCGCTCGACATGACGGCCGCGCTCGACGGGCAGATGTCACCCGACTTGCAGTCGATTAACGCCACGGGCGAAATCAAGTCGGCCAACATCCATATACAGAACCTCGAAGCGTTCGATGCATTGGCCAAAGCGCTCGATAACGACAAACTGCGTAAAATCGAAGCCCGGGATGTCGCCATCCGTTTCGCCATCCGCGACGGGCGCATCACCACGCAGCCTTTCGACCTGAAAATGGGCGATATAAAAATCAACATGTCGGGCTCGACGGGCCTTGACCAGACGATTGATTATACGGCCCGGGTGGCGTTGCCGTCCGGCTCGACGGGCGGTATCCTGCAGTCGATCGACGTCGGCATAGGCGGTACGTTCTCGGCGCCGAAGATTACGCTCGGCGTGAAAGAAGCCGCGCAGCAGGCCGTGAAGAACGTTATCGACCAGCAGGTGCAGAAACTCACGGGCAGCGAGTCGCTCGGCGAGGAGATCAAAAAGCAGGCGGACAACCTTCGTGCGGAGGCCAAACGGGCGGGTGATAAGCTCGTCGAGGCCGCCGAGGCGCAGCGTGCCAAACTCGTGGACGCCGCCAAGGAGAAGGGCGCCCTTGCCAAACTGGCCGCCGAAAAGGCCGGCGACAAGCTGGTCGACGAAGCGAAGAAACAGGCCGACAAACTGGCTGCCGAGGCCGACAGGCAAATCGAAAAACTCACGGCAAAGCAGCAGTAGGGAATGCTTGTTATCTTTGCCGTCATTATCGGAGGAATCGTCACGGGGCGCCTGCTTTCAAGCTGGCGCCTCGCCTTCGTCAGCCGTGCGATTACGGTTGTCATCTGGCTGCTGTTGTTCCTGCTCGGGCTGGAGGTCGGCTCCGACCCCGCCGTCGCGCGCAGTATGGCGATTCTCGGCCGCACAGCTTTCGTGATTTTCGTGTTTTCCGTCGCGGGAAGCATCGGCGCATCGTGGCTGCTGTGGCGCTGTGTCCGGGGACGCGGAGCCGTTGCGGCCGGGGCGGGCACTGCAGGAAACGCCGTTGCGCAGGGCGACGGACCCGTAGGCTCCCGTTCGGTAGGGAATGCCCTGAAAGGGAGTCTGGTGATTATCGCCTTTTTCGTGGCGGGATGCGTGGCAGGACTTTGGGCCGTCGTGCCGTTCGATGTTGCGGGTTCGCGCGCCAGCAGCTATGTGCTCTATGTGCTGATGTTCTGTGTGGGCGTCACGCTCGGTAACGACACGACCCTCGCGGGACGCGTCCGGCGGCTCGATCCGCGGCTGGCGCTGCTGCCCGTGATGACGGCCGGGGGAACGCTGGCCGGGGCTGCCCTTGCGACCCCTCTTCTCCAGCCGCTGGGTGTGGGCGATACGCTGGCCGTCGGCGCCGGGTTCGGTTATTACTCCCTGTCGAGTATCTTTATCGCCGACCTGCGGGGTGCGGAGCTGGGAACGGTGGCCCTGCTGTGCAACGTGATGCGCGAGTTGTTCACACTGCTGGCCGCGCCTCTGGTGGCCCGGTGGTTCGGCCCCCTGGCTGCGGTTTCGATCGGCGGGGCGACTACGTTCGACACGACGCTGCCCATCATCACGCAGGCAGCCGGAAAGCCCTATGCCGTGGTGTCGATTTTTCACGGCTGCATGCTCGATTTCAGCGTCCCTTTTCTGGTGACGTTCTTCTGTACGATGTAGTTCCTCCTGGTGAAAAAGCCCCGCCGGAGGGCGGGGCGTAAGTCTGCGGCGGGCTATTTCCGGATGTAGGTTTGCAGCGCCGCGACATATTCCGCGAAGGCGTCCTGTCCCGTGTCCGTGATGCGGCAGATGGTGCAGGGCATCTTTCCGCGGAATGTCTTTTCAATCTCGATATAACCCGCTTTGGCCAGCTTGTCGAGCTGTACCGAGAGGTTGCCAGCCGTCGCCCCGGTCTGTTGCCGGATAAAGACGAAGTCGGCGCTCTCGACTCCGATGAGGATCGACATCACCGCCAGGCGCAGTTCGGAATGGAGCAGGGGATTCAGTTCTTTAAACACGGTCGCGGCGTTCGTTGTAGCGCAGTACGAAACCCGTTCCGAAAAACAGGATTACAGCGGCTGCGAGGGTGAGGATAAACTGTATGACGGCTTCTCCGACAGCGGCAGCCCGGAAAATCCATGCTGCGAGAAATGCGCCCGAAATGCTGGTGAACAACAGTCCGACCAGCGAACCGCTTTGGTTGGACTTGTTGGCTTCGTTGCGTCGGAACAGTTCGCCTGTGACGCCGGTAGCAATGGCGGCACCCAGGGTGAGCAGTCCCATGGCGGGCAGGTGCATTTCGTCGCCCGTGGTGGCGTAAGCCGCGGTATAGAGGCATACGCCGAGGGCATAGCACCAGACGTTCATGAGCGTCCGGTCGTTGGCCGTGACCGTGCGGTGTTTCCGGTAATAAAAGCCGAGCGCCGCCGCTCCTGCTGCTATTCCTGCCAGGACGAGCGCCAGCGTTATATCTTTGCCGGTCGTTCGGCGGACGATGAAATCCGCTGTGGCGATGGCAACGGCCAGCAGGCCGGCGCCGAAGAAAAGCGTGCTGCGCATGAAATGCAGCTTGTGGCGCCGCGCTTCGAGCGTGCCGGTTATCAGGTCGAGAGCCTCTTTTTCGGATAGTTTCTTCTCTTCCATAAGGCTATTCGTTCGGGTGGTTCGATTTGTAATTCAGGATGTGTCCCGGAACGATCATCATCGCCGCGAAACCTGCGATGAAGAGTCCCGGCACCCATCCTCCGGTGACCAGGAGCATGACGGGCGCGAGGGCGATACCGACGATGCCGCCGGCAACACCCGGTGTGAACCGGATAATCAGGCAGGTTAGGGTGGTCCCGATACCCATCAGCAGCAGGATGATGAAAAGAATCGGTATGCGGGTCGCGCCGAACATGGCCAGCATGCCGACGAACCAGGCCGACAGCCCTATGACCAGCCAGATTTTGTTGATTACCCGGTCGACGAACGTGTATACCCGGCCTTCGGCCTGCTTGTCGCGCGTGAGCCACATCAGCAGCGCACCCAATAAGGGAAGTGCGCCCCAGAGAATGTTCCACTGCGGGTTTTGTGTCCGCCATACGGCGAGCCACACGGCGATTGTGACGGCAACGGTCGTATAGCCCCATATGAGGAACGGCCGTCCGGAGTTGCGCACCATGCGGCTGCGGGTATTTTCGATCATGCGGCTGATGAGCGCGAAGCTCTCGGCGGCGTCTAATTTTTTATCTTCCATAGCGGTGTTTTCGTTTTGCTGCTCGGGCTGTCGTCTATCCGAAATGGTGGATTGCGCAGCTAAAGTTACGAATTATTTTTTACAGTTCCGCGCCTTTGGCGGGGTGCCTGCGCCCTCTGCCGGAAGGTCGTGGACGGTGTGTCGTGCTGCTGCCGGTAGGACGGCATGCCAGACGGACGGGGGCAGGCGCAGCATAAGGCTATTCATTCGTTTCGGACGGATAGCAGAGCTTCATCGTCACGGTGTTCCGTTCTGCGGCAAGCCTGCATTTTTGGGTCGCGTATCCCTCGGCGGGGCCGCGTTCGCCCATTTTCATTTTGTAGTCGCCGTCCTCGTCGTGGAAGAGCGAAACTTCGGCTGTTTCGGCGTCGATGCCTTCGAGCGTTACGGCGACTTTGCCCGTTTTTGCGGCGGCCATGCCGTAGACGGGCTGCTCCTGCCCGGCGGCCTTTGCCATGACGAGGATACTGCCCTTGTCGCTGCGGATGTCCGATACGGTGACTTCGAGCGTTTTGGCCGATGCGGCCATGGATGCCAGTGCGAAACCGATGGCCAGCAGGAGTTGCAGGATTTTCATAATCGGGTGTTTTTAACGGTAATTGTTTTCATCGTCGCAGTCCGTAAGGTACCATACGAGCGAAAGAATCAGGTTCAGGCCCCAGCCCGCGGCGACCCAGGCTACCCACCAGCAGTGGGGTGAAGTCTGCCAGTTGACGAATGCCAGGAATGCGCAGACGACCGCGTAGGTCGTGATGCGGCGGGTGAACCAGCGGCCGAAAAGGCGGCGTTTGTCGGAGGTGTTTTCCAGAAGTTCCATAGTCGTTATGCGTTTAAATGCCGTTGTCGGCTTATAAATATATTACAAATATAAAGTAGTTTATAAAATAAACCAAATTTCAAACCGGAAATTTTCGAAAAAAATCGATACCTATATTATAGCAAGGCGGATTTTGAAGCAGGCAGGGGGAGGACGATGACGGAAAAAGTTGTAAATTTGTGAAAATTTACACATTGGAAATGAAAAGAATATTTCTTTTACTCGCCTGTCTTGCCGCCGTATGGAGCGCTGCGGCCAAAGTCGAGCTGCCGGAGATTATCGGCAGCGGTATGGTGCTCCAGCAGAATGCCGAAGCCCGCCTGTGGGGATGGGCCAATCCCCGCACCGCCGTGCGGATTGAAACCTCCTGGGGCGGAAAATGCACGGTCGAAAGCGATGCCGAAGGCCGTTGGGTTGCCGTGGTGAAGACTCCGGCCGGCAGTTACGAACCGCAGCGTATCACGATCACCAGCGGTGAGCGGGTGACGCTGGACAATGTGCTGGTAGGCGAGGTGTGGTTCGCCGCCGGACAGAGCAACATGGAGATGCCGCTCGGCGGATTCAACAACTGTCCGGTCGCCGGGGCGAACGAGGTTATCGCCCGTGCCGGCGCCCGGCGCGGTAAACTCCGCTACGTGAAAGTCCCCCTGACGGCGACATACACCCCGCAGGAGCGGGTTGCCGGGAAGTGGAACGAATGCACGGCTGAAACGGCTCCCCGATTCACCGCTACGGGCTATTTCTTTGCCGCGATGCTCAACGACGTGTTGGACGTGCCTGTCGGCATCGTCGACTGCACCTGGGGCGGAACCCGTGTCGAAAGCTGGACGAACCGCGAAATACTGGAAACCTATCCCGATGTCGACCTTTCGGAGAAGGCCATAGCGACCATGACCGACTGGCTGCGCCCGATGGTGATGTACAACGCCATGCTGCACCCGCTGGCCGGATATACGATTCGCGGCTTTTTGTGGTACCAGGGCGAGTCGAATGTGAACCAGTATGCGGATTATGCCGTGCGGCTGGCCAATATGGTGTCGCTGTGGCGCGGCCTGTGGGGGCAGGGCGACATTCCCTTCTACTACGTCGAGATTGCTCCGTTCAGCTACAACAACAACTGCGCCGCCTACCTGCGCGAGGCGCAGTGGAAAGCGAGCGAGATAATCCCCAACAGCGGGGTGATTTGTACGAACGACCTGGTTGAGCCGTACGAGGCGACCAATATCCATCCCTGCAACAAGCGGGATGTCGGACAGAGGCTGGCGTATATGGCGCTCAACAAAACCTACCGATACGGCAATATCGCCTGCGAAAGCCCCCGGTACGAGTCGATGGAGGTGCGTGACGGCAAGGCTTACCTGACGTTCACGCATGCGAAGGACGGATTCAGCCGTATGGAAGACATCCGGGGATTCGAAATCTGCGGCCCCGACCGGGTATTCCATCCGGCCGACGTGGCGGTCGACCGCAGGAAACTGCAGTTGGTCGTATCCTCCGGCAAGGTGGCCGAGCCGGTAGCCGTCCGATACGGGTTCCGCGATTTCATGCCGGGCAACATCGCCAATCTGCGGGAACTGCCCCTCGTGCCGTTCCGTACGGACGACTTCTGAACAATGAAACCCGCTGTCAGGCGGGTTTCATTGTTCTTGCTTTTTTATTCTTTCCTCGCGGGAACCTCTTTCAGCACGACATCCGCCCATTCGGGATGGCGGTAGATGTATTGCGCGATGAAAGGACACTGGGGGATGATCTGTACCTTTTTTGCGCGGACGTCTTCGAGTACGGCGCGCACCAATTCGGCGCCGATGCCCTGTCCTTCGTATTTCTCGGGTACTTCGGTGTGTGTCAGTACCATGAATCCCTGTGCCTTGATGTATTCGACCATGGCAATGCCGCCGCCGAGATTGAATTCGTAGCGTTTTTCCGCGGCGTTGTCCACCAGTTTGTGTTCCTCTTCCATAACCGTAGTTTTTTGATGTTGCGATTCCTTTTTCAAATATAGTTCCCAAACGGGAAAAATGTTACTTTTGCACCTGAAAGATGGAGAACATTTCCGACATATTGATAGACTGGTACGCCCGCTGCGGACGCGATTTGCCGTGGCGCCGTACGCGCAATCCCTACCTTATCTGGCTCTCGGAGGTGATTCTCCAGCAGACGCGCGTGGCACAGGGCATGGAATACTATCTCCGCTTTACGGAACGCTTCCCCGACATTGCCGCCCTGGCCGCAGCACCCGAGGACGAAGTGCTCAAACAGTGGCAGGGGCTGGGCTATTACAGCCGTGCGCGAAACCTCCGTGCCGCTGCACGGCAGGTCGTGGAGCGGTTCGGGGGTGTGTTCCCCGCGACCTTCGGGGAGGTGCGTTCGCTGCGCGGCGTGGGCGATTATACGGCTGCAGCCGTTTGCTCTGCGGCCTACGACGCACCGTGTGCCGTGCTGGACGGCAATGTATACCGTGTGCTGGCGCGGCTTTTCGAAATCGATATTCCCATCGACACCACAGCCGGAAAGCGCGCGTTCGCCGAGCTGGCGCGTACGCAGCTCGATACCGCCCGTCCGGGACTCTACAACCAGGCAATCATGGATTTCGGGGCCCTGCAGTGCACGCCGTCGAATCCCCGCTGCGGGGAGTGCCCGCTTGCGCGGCGATGTCTGGCACTGGCGGCCGGAACTGTGGCTGCACGACCCGTCAAGCAGGCAAAGGCAAAGGTGCGCGACCGTTGGTTCAATTACCTGCACATAACGTGCGGCGGCAGGACGCTGCTGCACCGCCGCGATAGCCGCGATATCTGGCAGGGGCTGTACGAGTTTCCGCTTATCGAAACGGACAGGGCCGTGGACTTTGCGGAACTTTCCGCTTTGAAGCCCTTCCGGGAATTGCTGGCCGGCAGCGACCTGCACCTCGTGCGGAGCGTCGCGGTGCCGAAGCACCAGCTTTCGCACCAGACCCTGCATGCGGTGTTCCATCGCATCGAAGTGTCCGGCGCAGTGGATTTCCCCTCCGTGCCGACAGCCTCGCTGGGCGATTATGCCGTACCGCGGCTGATCGACCGTTACTTAATCAAGTACCAGATATAGGCGACGTATATCGCCAGGAAAATCGCACCCTCCCAGCGGTCGATTTGCTTTTTGCGGAATGTGAACGCCGTTACGAACAGCAGCAGCGAGCTCAACACCACCATCAGGATGTCCTTCAGCGTGATTCCGCCCATTGTCAGCGGATGGATTGTCGCGCTGACGCCCAGGATTAGCAGGATGTTGGCGATATTCGAGCCGATGACGTTGCCCAGCGCCATTTCGGCTTTGCCTTTGAGCAGCGATACGACGGACGAGGCCAGCTCGGGGAGTGACGTGCCGCCCGCTACGAGCGTGATGGCGATGATAGACTCGCTGATGCCCAGTGACCGGGCGATGGCCGTGGCGCTTTTGAGGAACATCTCCCCGCCGAATACCAGGCCTGCGAGGCCTCCGACTATCATCACGACCGACAGCCACAGGGCCGCGGGCTTTTTGGCGTTCTTGGTGTCGGACGTGCCTGTCTCGGCTCCGGAGCGTTTGGTGGCGCGTATCGTAAACCACATCAGCCCGATATAGAGTGCGAGCATGACGAGGCCGTCGAGGCGGCCGATTTTGTCCGTGCCCCCTGTGCCCATGAACCTGTCGGAAGTGACGGCGAGCAGGACGAGCGACGCGGCCATGCCGAACGGAATGTCGCGGCGGATGTTGCTGGCCGTCAGGGCGAGGGGGCGGATCAGGGCGCAGATGCCCAGGATGACGAATACGTTGAAGATGTTCGAGCCGACGACGTTGCCGATGGCTATGTCGCTGTTGCCCGCAGCGGCCGAAAGAACCGAAACGACCAGCTCGGGAGTCGAGGTGCCGATTGCAACGATCGTCAGTCCGATGATGAATTCCGGGACGCGGAAACGCTGTGCGACGGCGGCCGAGCCGTCCGTCAGGAAATTTGCGCCGGCGAGGATCAGTCCCAGACCGACGAGCAGCAGTAGAATATCCATATTATGAGTTTGTTGTATCGGTTTTTCCGCTTTGCGGCATGGAAGTGTACCGGCGTGCAGCGGGGGCGTCCTGTGCCGGAATCGGGCGGCGCGGATTCATCTGCCTCATGCCAGCATAATCAGGCTGACGGCCATCAGCGCCATGCCCGCCACGACGCCGTAAATTGAGATGTGGGCCTCGCCGTATTCGCGGGCCGCGGGCAGCAGTTCGTCGATTGAGATGAAGACCATGATGCCCGCCACCCCCGCGAGGATGCACCCCATCATCGTCGGCGACATGAACGGCATCAGTACCAGGTAGGCCAGCACGGCGCCGACGGGCTCCGCGAGGCCCGACAGCAGCGAGAGTTTGAATGCTTTTTTGCGGTCGCCCGTGGCGTAGTAAATCGGAATCGATACGGCGATGCCCTCCGGAATGTTGTGGATGGCGATTGCGACGGCGATTGCGACGCCGAGCGCCATGTTGTCGACGGCGGAGGCGAACGTGGCGATGCCTTCGGGGAAGTTGTGGATGCCGATTGCCAGTGCCGTCATCACGCCCATGCGCATCAGTTTGGGGTTGCGGGGCTGCTTGTCCATCTCCTCGACCATGTGTGCCTCGTGCGGATTTTCGAACGAGGGAACCAGCCGGTCGATGATGCCGATGAGCAGGATGCCCGCGAAGAAACTCGCCACAGTGACGAGGATGCCCATCCGTGCGCCCCATTCGGCCGAGAGGGAGATTTGCGCCTGCTGGAACAGTTCGACGAACGATACGTAAATCATCACGCCGCCCGACAGTCCGAGCGAGAACGCCAGCAGCCGTTTGTTGGTGCGGCGTGCGAAGAAAGCGATGGCGCTGCCGATGCCGGTGGCCAGGCCGGCTCCGAGTGTCAGCAGCAGCGGTATGAGTATATTGTGCTCCATAGGATTTGCGTTTGGTTATACTCCGCAAATATAGTGCTTTTCCTGCGAAAGCGAGAAAAAACCGGGCCGCAATGCGGCCCGGTTTTTCTGATATGTATATAGTTGCAGCTTCCGGGACAGGGTTATTCTCCGGACGGACGGGGCTGTCGCTGTGCGAAGCCGTCTGCGCCGTCCGCGCGGAATCCCGTTTCCCGGCTGCCTACTTGCCGTAAGCCTCGCGGAGCAGTCCGCCCAGTACCTCGATGCTGTCGGCGGTGATATGCGGCTGCGGGTCGGCCTTGTCCGCCACGTCGAGCGTCGTTTCGCCCGAGAGCACCAGTACGCCCATGGCTTTGGCGTTGTGTGCCATCGCCACGTCGGTGTAGATGCGGTCGCCGACCATCGCGATTTGGTCGGGCTGCAGGCCGTGCCGCGAGAGGATACCCGAGAGCATGTTGGGGTCGGGTTTGCCGAGCGTAATGTCGGGGCGCCGTCCCGTGGCATGCTCGAGGCACGCGCAAATCGAGCCGCAGTCGACCAGTACTGTCGGCTGGTCGGTGGGACATACGCGGTCGGGGTTGGTGGCGATGTAGGGCACGCCCTGCGACACCCACCATGCCGCGCGGCACAGGCGGTCGTATTGCAGCGTCATGTCGAACGCCGCGACGATTACGTCGGGAACGTCGTCCGCCGAATCCGCGGCCGATTCGAATCCTGCGGCCTCGAACTCCGAAATCATGCTCGGCGTGCCGAGCAGGAAGAGCCGTTTGGCGGCGGGGTGGTGCTCCTTGATGTAGTCGATTGTCGCCAGCGCCGTGGTGTACATTTCGTCGCGCGTGGCGTGTATGCCCAGCACTTCGAGTTTATGCAGGTAGTCGGCGATGGATTTGGAGGGGTTGTTCGTCAGGAACGAGTAGCCGATACCCATCTGCTTCAGCCCCTCGAGGAACGGTTTGGTGTAGGGGAAAAGCGACATGCCCATATAAATCGTGCCGTCCATGTCGAGCGCCACGTGTTTGATGCGGCGCAGGCGTTCCATCAGTTCGTCGTGTGCGTAAACCGAGCGGTATTTGTCGAATGCTGCCATTATTTCCGATTGAGGTTGAGGTTCTGGAACAGGTAGGGATAGTCGGTTTCGATGACGTCGCATCCCGTCGGGATCTCGAGTTCGTAACCTTTGATTTTCTCGGCGTCGGTAGCCCGGCGGTCGTGCGTCGGGGCAAGCGAAATCATGCACATCACACCGTTTTCATGCAGCTTGCCGTAGAGTTCCTGCTGGTCGGGGAGCATCATCGTGCCCACGTAGGCCATTACCTGCGACCAGGGAATCTGCTGGTCGACATACTCGTTGAACTCTTTCATGTTCTTGCACCAGCACGAGAACATCGCCTGCGGGTCGCGGTCGAGGTAGGTGCGGGCCTGTTTGGCGTTGCGCACGGTGTACATGACATTGGCCGGGGCGAGGCGGTTGATGAACGAGGACATGACCTCCAGCGGTACGTCCTTGATGTCGAGGTTGAGAATCGTCTTGCCCTGGCTCCAGGCGATGCACTCCTCGAGGGTCGGGATTTTGTAGGTCGTCACGTTGCCTTCGCGGTCCTTGAGGAAGAACTGCTGCAACTCCTCGTAGGTGTAGTCCGATACCTTACCCGTGCCGGTGGTCGTGCGGTCGAGCGTGGCATCGTGCATCAGCACGATTACGCTGTCTTTGGTCATGCGCGGGTCGATTTCGAAGAACGAGGGCATCATCGAGAGCGTCTTTTCGAACGACTCGATGCAGTTCTCGGGGTAGCCCGTCACCATGCCGCCGCGGTGGCCGCTGATGACGACCGGACGCTGGGGCGAGTAACGGAACCATTCGTGCAGCTGTGCGCGGTCCCTGATGTCAATGTAATGGGGCCCTTCGGCCTTTTGCCCGCCGGAGTCGCATCCGCAAAGCAGGAAGCCGAGCGCGAGGGCAGTCAGTAGTCTTGAAGTTTTCATAAACGGTGTTTTTTATGGATTGAAGTCTGTTTCCGTTTCAAAGACAAAGGCGCACGGAGCGCCTTTGTGCCTGTTTGTCTTTCGTCGGCGTTACTTGTCGATACGGTGCCGCTTGATGCTCTCCCCGCGTGTGTTGACCACGTCTATGTCGATGCCCTTGCGGTCTGCTTTCACGACGAGTTTGTCGTTGTTGGAATTCACGAGAATCGGGAACTTCGTGCCGCGGCTGCCGTCGTCGATGTAGGCGTAGCGGTGGTAGTGGCCGCAAAGCATGACATCGACCGAGGCCTCGTTGAGAATCGGTACGAACAGCCGCCGCAGCTCCTGCTCCCCGTGCCAGCTTCCCTTGCCGCCCGGAATCATGTGCAGGATGACGATGTGGACGGGTGCCGATCGGTATTCCTCGCTTTGGACTACCTGTTGCAGCCAGCGGGCTTCCTGTTCCCGGTAGGCGTCGGTTGTCGACATGCCGTAGTAGCGGATATCGCTGTCGGGTTTGTCCTCACCGCAGTCCAGTACGAGGAAACAGACGGGGCCCTGCCTGAAAGCATAGTAAACCTCACCCGTCGAAGTGGGAAAGTAGTCCAGGAACTTCGATGAGAAGGAACCCCGGTTTTCGTGGTTTCCGCGCGCAGCGACGATGGGAACGCCTGCGGGCGTGAGCAACTCGGCCGCCGAGTTGAGGTAGCCGTCGAACAACTGTTTCTCGGACTCCATCGAACTCAACATGTCGCCGTTGAAGCAGACGAAATCCGGTTTTGCCTTTTCCACGCCTTTCAGCAGCAGCCGGAATACCGAATCCCGGGCGTGAATGTCGTTCACGACCCAGAATTCGGTTTTATCCTTCGATTCGTCCAGCGTGGTGGCCGTATAAGGCTTGTGTTTGAGGATGTCGCTGCCGTAACCTTCGCCCAGGATGACCCGTTTGTTGCCCTCTTCGCAGAGCACGCCCTGCTGCATGATGCGGTAACGGTAGGTCGTACCCGGCTCCAGCCCCTCCACACGCACGCGGTGCAGGCGGCCTATGCGGCGCTTGCCGATGTGCGAGTCGTAATACTTCGGCCGCTCGGCGGCATAGAAGTGCGACCCGTCGTCAGGAGCTACTTCGACCCACGATGCCGCGTCCATGGTGGTCGTCCATACGACGGTGAAGCCGTCGTCGGTGACCTGTTGCAGGTAAGGCCCGTGCGCGATGCGTACCGAGGGTTGTCCGAAAGCGATGCCTGAAAACAGCAGGGCCCCGAGTAGTGTGAGCAGTCGTTTCATATTCTCGTTATGACTTTTGAATCGCAATATGCAAAGTTACGGAATTTTCCACACAATTCCTATTCGCCCACCGGGAAATCTTCGGGCAGGCCCGTCGTATATTTCGATTGGGTATAAGTCGTTCCGAATCGGTCCGTAGCCCGCACCTCGACCGAAGCCGACGGCGACTTGAGCGTGTAGTAAAAGAGGTGGCTCGTGTTCTTGCGGTCGTAGTTGTCGGGATCGCGGCCCTGTACACCGCAGTGGTATCCCGAAGCCCAGGCGTCGCGTTTTGTCGCGCTGCTTTCGTAGGGCAGCATTTCGCCGGTCTTCGTGCCGTTTTCGAATACCTCGATTTTCCACTCCTTGTCGGCGTTCCAGATATTTGCTACGATCTGGTCGTCGCCGTTGTAGTGGAACTGGTAGTTGGGAGTGTAGCCAGTCATGAAAATGTCGCTGCCGCGGTAGAGGCGGATTTGATAATCGGGGTCGAAGCCGGTGGCTTTATATACCCAGTCGGTGATTGTGGCGCCCTTGATGTTGTAGATGGCATAGCCGTTGGGCGTGCCGTCGGTGTTGATCGTAGAGTGCCACCAGGCGCCGCAGGCTGCGCCGTGTACGTGCTCGTAGTGGCTGTCGTAGGCATTGTTCTCTGCATAGTGCGTGTGGCCCGACATGATATGGACTTCGGCGAACGGCTTGAGCAGGTCGAATACCGCCTGTACGTTCTGGCCCGTGCTGGCCCGCATCGGGATGTGGACGCAGAGAATCACCATCTTGTCTTTCGAAACGTAACTCAAATCCTGCTGCAGCCATGCGACCTGGTCGTCGCGGAACCCGAGCGAATAGTCGTTGTGGTTGGGGAAGACGATGTTGTCCATGGCGACGATGTGCACGTTGCCCCGGTTGAACGAGTAGTTGACCGGCCCGAATGCCAGCTCGAAGTTACGCTGCGCCGCGATGTCGTGCGCGACGGTGTACTTGTCCTTGGCCACCGAGATTACCTTGTTGTCGTGGTTGCCCATGACCTGGAAGAGCGGCAGGCCGAGTTTGTCCTGCTGCATGGCTTTCTTCATCAGCGGGAATACGTCGTTCGTATAGTCGGTATTGGCGGTGTTCCAGCCGATATCGCCCAGCGTGATACCGTAGCAGGGCAGCGTCGAAGCGGCCACCTGTGCGGCTACGTCGGGTACCGTTTCGTTGTTGAAACGTGCGATGTTGGTGGTATTCTGGCATTGCGGGTCGGCGATGCAGAAGAGGTTGAACTCGTTCTCGGCGCCTCCGGCCAGCGGAGTGAGCGTGAAGTCGTAGCGTTTGCGGCCCTCCGTGAGTTTCTGCCAGAAGCAGGGCAGACCCGCTCCCATCGGAACCTCGTAGGTCTCGGGAATCGAGAGGAATACATGGTACGAGAATTCATTGCCCGTCAACTGGTAAACGCCGTTTTCGTCGGTGGCGGTACAGGTGTAGCCGTCGCTCACGACCACACCCTGCAGGCGGTTGCCCTGCGTGTCGGTCACCACGCCGTAAATATCCGTCATCGGGTCGATGGGGGTCTTTACCGGACGTTCGTCGTCGTTCGAACACCCTGCAAGGAACAGGGCTGTGAGTGCGGCGATGATAAATATGTATCGTTTCATTGTATGCTGAATTAAAATTTATGTTTGGGCGGCACGTACCCCGGAGGCGGAAATTTCCTCCGGGGTGCGCGCCTTCACCCGTTTTATCTCCAGTAATAGTTTTGTCCCAGGTCGGGGTTGATGTTCAGCGCCGTCTTGGGGATGGGGCGCAGGTAGCGCTTCTCCTCGAAGTTGCGGCCTACGGTGTAGAGCAGGCGTCCGCTGGTGCCGTTCTCCAGCGAGTATTTGCTGTTGTTGAGCACGATGTAGGTCACGCCCGGCTCGTTGCCTGCTTCGTTTGCGACGACGCAGACGTCGTTGATACCGTCGCCGTTGAGGTCATACGGGGTGTCCATGGCCGGGATGTAAATGCCGTACCACTGCTTGTTGAGCAGCTCGCCCGCATGCCAGCGCATCAGGTCGTCGTAGCGGAAACCTTCGAGCAGCAACTCGATGGCGCGCTCGCGGCGGATTTCCAGCAGGTCGCTGTTATCCAGTTTGTAATACTCCTGCAGGTAGGGGTCGGCCGTGGTCGGGCGTTTGCCGTCGACGCCGGCGCGTTCGCGCAGCGGCTTGATGGTTTTATTCCAGATATCGTCGCTGAACTCGCCCAGTTCGGCTTTCGCTTCGGCGTAGTTGAGCAGCACTTCGGCGTAGCGCATGATCGGCAGCGAGTTATAGGAAACCTTGGCCGATTCGTATGCCTTGTCGTCGATGTTGTACTTGATGATCTGGTAACCGGTCAGCGTCACCGTGAAGTCGGGAGGCGTGGGGGTCGATGCGCCGCCTACGAGTTTCTCGTAACCGGGGGTGATGATGCACTGCTGCAGGCGGTAGTCGCGGTTGGCGATCTCCGTCGTGAACTCTTCGCCGGTGGCCGTGTGGCGCGAGCCGTCGAGGTTGAGGTAGGTTTTCACGAAGTCCTGGTCGAGCGACCAGCGCTGTCCGTAGCTGCCCGAGGTGTATCGCCAGGTCAGGTCGTGGAACGTGGTCATGCCGACGCTCATCTGGCGGGCCCAGATCACCTCGGTGGTGTTGACGGCCTCCTGCGTGAAGAGCTGGCGGTACTGGGTCTTGACCTGCGCCGGGTTGTTCACGAGGTTGTACACGCCGGCGTTCATCAGCTCCTCGCAGGCTTTGACGCACTCGCGCAGGAACTTTTCGGAAGCCTGCTTGTCCTCCCAGGCCTTGCCCGTGGAGGGATCTACCGGATGGTATTTGCGGTAGGTGCCTTCGAACAGGCATACGCGGGCTTTGTAGGCCAGTGCGATGTAGCGGTTGATACGGGCGCAGTTGATCCATTCGGCCGAAGTATAGCAGTGCTGGCAGGCGAAATCCAGATCTTCCAGTATGCGCTCCATGACAAATTCACGGCTGTCGCGCGTCTTGTAAAGGTTCACCATGTCCTCCGGGTCGATCGGCTCTTCGTACCAGGGCACGGCGCCGAACAGCTTGACTTTCTCGAAATACTGCCATGCGCGCCAGAAACGGGCCGTGCCTTCGTAGTGGTTGTAAACCGTTTCCGAAAGTCCTTTCGCCTCACGCATGTGAACCAGGAAGTAGTTGATGTTGTAGATCGGCGTCCAGTTGCCGATGGACCAGCTGCCCTGCAGATCGGGCGTCCACGATGCATTGGTCAGGAACGTGAACGACTTTTCCGTCGCCATGATGTCCGAATACCCGTCGCCGAAGCCCAGATCGTCCGAGGAGGGGGTGTACTTGTTGAGGAATCCGTTGACATAGGTCAACAGCGAGCTCTCGTCCGTGAAGTAATCGCCCGAACCGACCTTGGCGCTGGGCTCCCTGTCGAGGAAGCCTTCGCAGGAGGTCAGCAGGAAGCAGGCCGAGATCAGAATATATGTTATCTTTTTCATTGTCATCCGAATTTAGAAAGTTATGGTCAAACCGATCGTGTACGATCTCATGACGGGATAACCGTCGCCGTCGCCGAAGTTGTCGCTGCCGAACTTGTCGGTGCCGTAGTCGGCGTCGCCGGCATAGATACCTTCCGGGTCGTAGTTCTTCGCGTATTTCTTGAGCGGGGAGAACGTGAGCAGGTTTTCACCCGAGACATAGATCTTCAGCGCCTGGAGGCCGATCTTGTTGATCATCTCCTTGGGGAAGTTGTAGTCGATGGTGAGGTTCTTCAGGCGGATGTACGATGCGTCCTGCACGTAGCGCGTATTGGGCTGTGCGAGAATCAGGCCCGAGTCGCTGGCCGAATAACCGACCAGGCGCGGCCAGTAGGCGTTCCGGTTGGTCGGCGACCAGCGGTCGCTGTTGTGCCACGGCAGGGCCATGCTGTACGGGCGTCCGTACTGTCCCCAGAAGTAGCCCGACTCCTTGGCCGGGTACCAGTCGCGTTTGCCGACGCCCTGCCACATCATGCTCAAGCCGATGCCGTTCCAGCGCACGCCGCCCTGGATGCTGTAGCTGTAGCGGGGCGTAGTGTTGCCGATCTTCACCAGGTCGCCGTGGTTGTAGATCGTGTTGTTGCCGTTGTTCACATAGCCGTCGCCGTTGAGGTCGAGGTAGCGCGGGTCGCCTGCCTGCCATGTCGACGAACGGTTGGTGAACTTCGAATAGTTGGCCCATGTCTGCGCCTCTTCGTCGCTCTGGAACAGGCCGTCGCACTTGTAACCCCACATTTCGCCGAGCGTCATGCCCTCGTAGTAGTTGATCGAATAGTTCGTCGGGAGCGTACCCGTCTTGCTGGTGTAGCGCGTGATTTTGCTGACGTTGTCCCATACGGCCACCTTGATGTTGTAGCTCAAGGTTTTGCCGCCTACGGTGTGGCTGTCGCGCCAGGAGAGGCTCGCCTCCCAGCCGTCGGTGCGCATGTCGGCGTAGTTGCCTTTGGGAGCGCTGTTGCCGAATACGGCGGGCAGCTCTTCGCCAACGACGTACATGTCGGTGGTCTTCTTGCGGTAGATGTCGGCCGAGAAGTTCAGGCGGCCGTTGAATGCCTCGAAGTCCAGACCCAGGTCATAGGTCGTGGCCTTTTCCCATGTCAGGCCGTCGGGAATCGGCGACGGGGCCTGCGTGTAGTTGAATACCGCACCGTTGTTCAGCAGGCCCGACTGCGAGATGGACATCGACGAAAGGTATGCATAGGCGTCGCTGATAAGGCCGTTGCCGGCGGAACCCACCGATGCGCGGATTTTCAGGTTGTCGAGCCAGTTGGCGCTCTTGAGGAAATTCTCCTCCGAAATACGCCATCCTACCGAACCCGAGGGGAAGAAGCCCCAGCGCTGTCCGGACGGGAACTTGGAGTTGCCGTCGTAGCGGCCGCTGACTTCAGCGAGGTATTTGCCTTTGTACGAGTAGCTTGCGCGGAAGAATGCGCCGACGAGGCCCCAGTCGTAGCTGCCGTTGTCTTTCAGCGTCATCGCTTCGCCCTCCAGCAGGCTGAAGTTGGGCTTGCCGGGGATGATGATGCCTTCGCGGCTCATCAGGTTGCTCTTGTAGGTGTAGTCCTCGATGTTCCAGCCGCCCAATACGGTCAGCGAATGGTTGTCGCCCAGGCGCGGGGTGTAGGTCAGCGTGGCGCTCGATGCGACTTTCTGGCGGTTGTAGGAGCGCTCCTCGTAGAGCGAACCTGCGGGACGCTCGCCCGAGCTTTCCGGGCCGGTGTAGTAGGTGTAGCTGTTCACGGCCTGGCGGCGGTCGGTCTGGTTGAAATAGAAGCTCACGTCGGCATTGGCGACGAGTACGTCTTTCAGGAGGTCGAGCGTGATCGACGTGCGGTTGGTCATGTCGTATTTGCGGTCTTTGCGCCACGAGTTGCCCTCGACGAAACCTGCCCAGCCGGTGTATACGGCCGCTTCGGTCCATGTGCCGTCGGGGTTGGTGACCAGTGCGACGGGGTAGGCCTGGTGGTTGAGCATGCGCGATACGGTCATCGGCGTGGTGCTGATACCGGTGTGTCCCGTCGGCTGGTGCGAATAGCGGTACATGAAGTCGGTGCTGTTCTCCACGCGCAGCCAGGGTTTCACGTTGACGATACCCTTGGCCTTGACGTTAAACTGCTGGTATTTTTCATCGCCGGCGTTGTAGATGCCGTCTTGTTCGAACATACGGCCGGAAACGTAGTAGGAAGCCACGTCGCCGCCGCCCGTTACGCTGATGTTGTGCTGGTGTCCGGTGGTGTAGTCCTTGTAGAATACGTCGTACCAGTTGGTGTTGCCGAAATATTCGTAGGCGTTGCGGTTGTTCACGCGCCATTTTTCATACGAAGGGTCGCTGTTGCGGCGGGCCAGTTCGTCGTACCAGGTGCGGTTGAACTTGAAGACGTTGTTGATGTTCGCGGGATCCTTGCCGAAAGCGTTGACGTAGGACTCGAGGAACGAGGTGGTATAATCGTAGCCGTTGGTGACCATTTGCGGTTTGGTGGCGCGCTGGTAGAATGTGAAAGTGCCGTTATAGGTCACTTTTGCGCTGCCTTTCTGCGGGGCTTTGGTCGTGA
Source organism: uncultured Alistipes sp. (assembly GCF_902388705.1). GTDB lineage: Bacteria > Bacteroidota > Bacteroidia > Bacteroidales > Rikenellaceae > Alistipes. Next base: position 28,378 of record NZ_CABMQJ010000006.1, on the reverse strand, counting down.
GGAGGATGACGCCGAACGTTCCGCGTGCGCCGTATACGGCGGTCGAGGAGGCGTCTTTCAGGACGGAAATCGATTCGATGTCGTCGGGATTGACGGTCGACATGTCGGTTTCTACGCCGTCGACCAGCACGAGTGCCGAACCGCCCGAACCGATCGAGTTCTCGGCGCCGCGGATGCGAACCGTGGCGCCCCGGTTGGGCTTACCGTCGGAAAAGGTCATCGTAAGGCCGGGGATGGCGCCCTGGAGCGAGCGCGAAATGCTCATCGACGAGCCCATGCGCTCTTCGAGCCCTTTCGTCGAAAGGGTTTCGACGGCGCCCACGATGTCGCGGCGTTTCTGTACGCCGTAGCCGACGACGACGACCTCTTCGAGGCTGGTGTTGTCTTCGCTCATGGTAACGTCGATGGTAGATTGATTGTTTACGTGGATTGTTTGCGGCTTGTAACCTACGTAGCTGAAGTTCAGGGATTCGGAATTGTCAGCTTTGAGCGTGTAGGCGCCGTCTACATCGGTTGTGGTGCCTCTTGTGGTGCCGGGAACGGTGACGGTGACACCGATGAGAGGAGTTCCGGCTTCGTCTTTAACGACACCCGAAACAGCTTTCCCCCCCCCCTTGCGCCAGGGCCGGTAGCGAAAATGTCACATAGAGAAGTGTAACCGTAAGGAGCCTGATGTAAGAGCGTATTTTGCCCTGTACGTCAAGTCCGGTCAGCGTGTAACATTGTTTCATTTTACATCAGTTTAAGTTATTAATCGGTTCATTGCCGGTTTTCCATACCTATTATATATAGGCCGGAATATTCCGGGGATTTCGGCTGGTGCAAGTCATTCCCGATACAACTTCTTCTGGAGAGCGTTGAAAAAAGTGTTTAGGTTTCTGTGTTTGTCAGGTGGTTTTTTTAATTATTTAATAAAAAGTCCTTTATTTTCTTCCAAATATATGTTTTTATTTTCTTTCGTGCAACTTTATGATTGAAAAACATCTAAAAAATAACAAAAAGCAATATTATTATCTCATATTTGCAAATTAATAGCGCATAACGGCTTAAAAATCAAAGCGTATTTGTTTCTTCCTCTGTATGCGCCGCAAATGTCTTTGATTCTTGTCTTAAAGATGTTAGAAAATATTTAAAAAATTACTAAAAGAAATTATTTTTATCTGAATATTGCTTTTTGTGTCGGAAAATTTGCAGGAAAGAAAAATTGTTTTTATGTTTGCCCTGCAAGTTGTTCAAGACATAATCTTTTCTTTTGGGAGTAAGGAGGTGCTTTCCCGCACATCCGTATTGCTATTTATGTAATAGTTATTACTCTAATCAAAATGTTATGAAACTTATGAAAAATTGGATAAAGACGATGCTCGTGGTGTCGGCCCTCTGTCTGGCGGCGTGTGCCGATGATCCGGATGTGGCTCCGCTCAAGCGGGATACCGATGTCGTCGAGCTGACGTACAATGCGAACGCTACGTCCCAGGTGTCCGTGCGCTATGACGGCTCGTGGTCTGCCCGCGTCGAGTGTCTGGACGAGGCCAGCGGAACGCCCGTGAACAACTGGTTTGCCATTTCGCCCTCCGAGGGTGTCGGCAACGGCCGGGACTACCAGTGGGTGACCATTACGGCCGAGCGTAATGCCGGCGACAAGCGTGTGGGATACATCTACCTGAAGCCGGCGAACGGCCAGGAGATGAAGATCGAGGTTACGCAGGCCGACGGCCATTTCAAAGTGAAGGATCCGGTTGTCTCCGGCAGCCTTAAATCCAACACGGAGTCGACTGCGGCTCTTTCCATCGAATACGACAAGGCTTTCGGCGAGGAGATCGTCGAAATTACCGCTTCGCTCTCCGGCGATGCCGCACAGGGACTCTCCATCAAGGATAAATACGAAACGGTTATCGAGCGTGAAGGCAGCGGTACGATTTCCGTGCCTATCACGGGTACGCCTGCAGAGCTGGGCGAACTTGTTTGCCATGTGACGTTCAAACTCGACGGCGTGGTGAAATTCCAGGGCGATGTTACCGGATCGGTAAGCTCTTCGAACGAGGTGTTCAAGATGGGCTTCGAGTTGTTCGTATGGGGCGGCGATTATCCGAACAACAAGAAAGGTCCGGGGCCGAACGGCTCTGCGGGTGCGGGTAAGGATTTCGATGGCACCGAAGAGGCGCTACCCGACCAGATTACGGCGGGCAGCGACGGTACGAGCGACGTGTTCAAAACCATGGGCGAGCAGTACCGCATCAACCGCGGTGTCGAGAAGTGGGCCGGAGAGCGTGTTTACGAGCATCCGGGCTATGTGAAGCTGGGTGTTACGGCCAACGGCGGCTGGATTATGACGCCGGAGCTCGAGAATCTCACCTCTGCGCCGGAAACGGTGACGGTTTCGATCGATTTCCTGCGTTTCGATAATTCGCCGGGTACGTATATCGTTTCGGCCGAAGGTGCGGGTACCGTAACCAACGGCGAAGTGAACAATACCGTACTGCCTGCGCAGACGTCGGCTGCCGGTCGTAAATGGAAGACGCTGACCTTTACGGTAAAGGATGCGACCAACAAGACGCGCATCAAGATTGCGGCCCAGACTATGGGGCTGGAGGGGTATCGTATCAATATCGACAACATTACCGTTATGGCGGCCGATAAGGTGGAGGTTACCGAGAAACTGCCGGCGCCCGAACTCGAGAAGCTTGCCTATGTTCCCGGCGAAACGTCCCTTGTCTTTACCTGGGAGGGTGTGAAGGGCGCTACTTCCTATGAGGCGTCCGTTGCCCAGCAGAGCCGTCCCGATTTCCGCAAGACGATTGAAACGAAAGAGGCCGGCTGTGAATTTACCGACCTGGAACCGGGAATTTATCTCTTTAGTGTCAAGGCGCTTTACGCCGGGAATGCCGAGTTCAATTCCGATGAAACGACCAAGGTTGTCGGTACTATTGGCTTTGCAGTTGAGAAACTGGCGACGCCGACGGAACTGGTGTCCAGCGATGTGACTTCTACCGGCGTTAAAGTTGCATGGGAGGCAGTCAGCGGTGCCGCCAGCTACCGTGTCGTCGTTAAAACCACGGCGGGCGGGCAGGAGGCTTTCTCGAAAGTCGTTACTGCGACGAATTGTACGGTCACCGGCCTTGTGCCGGGTACGGACTATACGGTTTCGGTTCAGGCGCTTGTCGGCGATGGATCGCAGCCGAATGAATTCGACTCGGATGAAGTGACTGCGACGTTTGCGACGCCTGCTCCGGTTCCGATGACCGCACCCACGGTGCGCCTCTATGATAAAACGTACGGCTATGCGGTTATCGAGTGGGAGCTTTCTCCCAAAGCGCTGGAAGAACGCCCCGTTTCCGGATCGGATACCTTCGACTTCCGCCTGAAAGGACCCGATGGAGCCGTTCTCGACAGTTGGACGACCGAAAAATACAATGCCTTTGCTTTCGCGAGGTATAAATTCTATCGCTTTGCATTCGGCGGACTCACTCCCGGAACAAACTATACGATGGAAATGCGCCGTAAGGCGGATGCTAAATCTACGGAATTCGTGGATTCGGACTGGGCTTCCGTGGCTGTGACGACGGATGCAGCTCCCTCGACGGACGGGTATCTGCTCTATGCGGACTTCGATAACTTCCCGTATGGCGCTGAACCGCTGATGTGTGCTTATGGTCGCGCTATCGGTTCGGTGAAAGATTATACGAAAGAGGTTGTATTTACGATTCCCGGTAGTAAGAATACCGTTTATAATCCGACGGCAAAATGGAGCGATGCGACATTCTGTGCTGCTTATGCTCCGATGTGGGATGCTGCGGAACTTACCAATGCAACGCTGAATTCCAATGTCAACCTTGCTATAGGTTATGTGAAATTCGGAGGAGGCTCCAAGCCGGCTTGGCTGACGCTGCCGAAGTTTACGTCGCTTGCATCGCCTGCGGATATCGTGCTTGAACTGAAAGCATCGCCTTATTACGAGCCGAGCAATCCCGGCGGCTCCATGGAGGAGAGTCCGGTTGCCGAGGAGGGTGTCGAATTCTATGTTCGCGTAACGGGCGCCACTGTGACCGAGGCTGATGGCCAGGCGGTCGGAGCGGGTGATGTGAAGTTGGTGAACAAGAAATCCCCGGAGATGGGCGACAATGGTGCTGAAGCCCTGAAGCGGTATGTTTCTACGGGGCATACCCTGAAACTTTCGGGAGTGACTGCTGAAACGCGCATTATGATTTATACGGCCCTCGATAACGATGGCAAGCAACATCGTATGTGGCTGGATGACCTGAAAGCAAAGAAGCAATAGTAGCTGAAATGATGGAAAGCTTGGGACTGCGGGCAACCGCAGCCCCCGGCTTTTTTGTGTGCTGTCGGAGAAACGAAAGGAAAGAAAAGTGGTGTGTATTTCTGCTTGTATTGCAAAATAGGGTTAATAAAGGAAAAAAATATAGCATTATTTGTTGCTGAAAGAGAAATTTTTCTTTATCTTTGTTATGTTTTTAATGCAGGTAGTATACGGAGATTGCCACTCGTTTCCGAGATGGTGTAAATTAAGAGAAATATGAATAAAGTAGAAAGTGCCTTAATGCGCACGACCGACACCAAGGCGTTGGTGATCGGAATCGATACCCTGCCCCGGGTTGCCGATATGTTCAAGGAACTTTTTCCCGGCAAGCGGGCGCTTGTCATTGCTGATACCAACACATGGCGTGTGGCCGGAAACGACGTCCACCGCATCCTGGCCGAAGCGGAAATCCCCCAGGACGAACCCCATGTTTTCACCGATCCGAAGCTCTATGCCGAATGGACGTTTGTCGAACAGCTGGACGCCGTGCTGGAAAAGACCGATGCGATTCCCGTCGCCGTGGGCTCGGGCGTTATCAACGATCTGACCAAACTCTGCTCGCACCACAACGGCCGCCGCTACCTGATCGTGGGAACGGCGGCTTCGATGGACGGCTATACGGCTTACGGCGCTTCGATTACCAAAGACGGCAATAAACAGACGTTCGACTGCCCCGCGCCGCTGGGCATGGTACTCGATCCGACGATTCCGGCTGCGGCTCCTGCGAAAATGTCGGCGTCGGGATATGCCGACCTGATTGCCAAGATTCCCGCCGGCGCCGACTGGATGCTGGCCGACGCGGTCGGTTCCGAACTGCTCGACGACTTCGCCTTTTCGCTGGTGCAGGACGGACTGCAGGAGGCATTGAGCGATCCCAAAGGGGTGCACGAGGGCAATGTCGCCAAGGTCGAACAACTGGCCGAGGGGTTGCTGTTGAGCGGTTTCGCCATGCAGGCCACCCAGTCGAGCCGCCCTGCGTCGGGTGCCGAACACCAGTTCAGCCACCTGTGGGATATGGAGCACCTGAAATACAACGGTGCCTCCGTTTCGCACGGCTTCAAGGTCGGTATCGGTACGCTGGCTTCGACGGCGTTCCTCGAAATGCTGCTGGAGGCTCCGGTCGAGGAGCTCGACATCGAGAAGTGTGTCGGTGCATGGAAGTCGTGGGAGGAAACGGAAAAGGACATTTACCGGATTTTCGACAACGATCCCGAGTTCGTCGCCCGCGGCCTGGTCGAAACCAAAGGCAAATACGTCGACAAGGAGGGGTTGCGCAGGCAGTTGCAGCGCCTGAAAAAGGCGTGGCCCGTACTGCAAGGCCGCATCCGCAGCCAGATTATACCTTTCGGCGAAGTCCGCCGCCGCCTCGAGTTGGTAGGGGCTCCTTACGAGCCGGAACATATCGGCGTTTCGCGGGCCAAATTCCGCGCCAGCTTCGAAAAAATACCCTACATGCGCAGCCGTTTTACGGTCATCGACATCGCATTCCGCTGCGGTTGGATGGAAGAATGGCTCGATAAACTTTTTGGCAAAGGCGGGATTTGGGAAATAAAGTAGTATATTTGCTTTCTGAAACTACTAAACTTTCATTCCGAAATGACTCCAGAACAAACCAAACGCTTCAAGTATTGGCAGACGCGGACTATCATCGCAACGATGATCGGATATGCGCTCTTCTACTTCGTGCGTAAGAACTTTTCACTCGCCATGCCGGGCCTCGAGGCCGACCTGGGCATCTCGAAAACGAGCCTGGGTATCTTCCTGACCCTGAACGGCGTGATTTACGGGCTTTCGCGTTTCGTAAATGGCATCCTGGCCGACCGCATGAACGCCCGTTGGTACATGGCTATCGGATTGGCGCTCTGTGCGCTGGCCAACTTCGCGTTCGGATTCGGCGAGGACGTTTCCTTCTGGTTCACGGGCGAGCACGACGGCACGCAGTTCACCAATACGATGATCCTGTTCATGGGTATCATGTGGGTGATTAACGGTATGCTCCAGGGGACGGGTTTTCCGCCCTGCGCGCGCCTGCTGACCCACTGGATACCGCCCACGCAGCTGGCGACCAAAATGTCGGTGTGGAACACGTCGCACTCGATAGGCGCGGGCCTTGTGGTAATCCTCTGCGGATATATCATGGGGACGCTGGGTACGAACGTTTCGGCCGATCCGCAGGCCGTGGCGACGATGGCCGCAAACCTGGGCGTTGAGCCCGGCGACGCGGAGGGTATGGAGCGCGTCATGGCGGCCGCCGCACACATGGGGGCCTGGAAATGGTGCTTCTGGATTCCCTCTGCCATCGCGTTTGCGGGCGCCATCGGGCTGGTCGTTTTCCTGCGCGATACGCCGTCGTCGGTAGGGCTTCCCGAGTTGGAGGGCACCGAGATCAAAGAGGTGAAAAAGGCGCCCAAAGGCGCCGAGCACCGTGCATTCCTGATGAAGCACGTGTTCAAGAACCCGTTGATCTGGATTCTGGGCTTCGCCAATTTCTTCGTCTATATCGTCCGCTTCTCGGTACTCGACTGGGGGCCGTCGCTGTTGAGCCAGTCGAAAGGCGTCAGCATGGCGCATGCCGGATGGCTCGTGGCGATGTTCGAAATCGCGGGTATCGTCGGGATGCTGTTCGCCGGCTGGGCTACGGACAAGTGGCTGAAAGGCCGTGCGCACCGCACCTGCGTATTCTGCATGGCGGGCTCGGCGCTGTTCGTATTCCTTTTCTGGCAGCTGCCGGCCGACGCTCCCGTATGGCTGTTGTTCGTAACGCTTTGCGCCGCAGGATTCTGCATCTACGGCCCGCAGGCGCTGATAGGCATCGCCGCAGCGAATCAGGCTACGAAGAAAGCGGCTGCGACGGCCAACGGGCTCACGGGGCTGTTCGGCTATGCGAGTACCGTGGTTTCGGGCGTGGGACTGGGTTACGTGGCGCAGCACTACGGCTGGAACTGGGCTTATGTCGGCATTATCGGTGTAGCTGTCGTGGGCATGCTGGTTTTCCTGCTGATGTGGGGTGCCCGCGCCGACGGTTACGATGCCGAGCCGGAGCGGAATTAAACGATGATTTTCTGTCTTTAGATGATGATACGGACTTTCGGGTCCGGAAGTGTCCGGCCGTCAAACGGTTTCGGACACTTTTTTTTGAAAACTGCGAAAAAAATTGTTACCTTTGTTCAATAACTGCTAAAAGGACAGACAGATATGTTGAGCATTGCCGAACGACACAAATACATCCTCGATAACCTGAACAAATACGGCTTCGTGCGTATCACCGATGTGGCTAACGAGCTGGGGGTTACGAAAGTGACTATCCGTAAGGATGTCAAAATACTGGAAAGCAAGGGGTTGCTCTATAAGGTGCACGGCAGCGCCCGTCCGGCGAACCCGCATGTCGCCGATGTGGACGTGCACGTCAAGGACAATATCAACCGCGACGCCAAGCGCAGTATCGCGCAGCGCGCCGTCGAGCTGTTGGAGGACAACGATTCGATTATCATCGCTTCGGGTTCGACGATTTACGCTTTTGCCGAGGAAATCAAGATGCGCCAGTGGCACCACCTGAATATCGTCACGCCGTTCCTGCGGCTGGGCGTGCTGCTCAACGAGGCGGAAAACGTCAACGTCGTGCAGTTGGGCGGCTCGGTGCACAAGAAGTCGCTTTCGGTGCTGGGCGAGGAGGCCGCGCGTTCGCTCGACGACTGTATCTGCTCGAAACTCTTTTTCGGGGTGGACGGCATCGACCTCGAGCACGGCATCACGACCTCGACCATCGACGAGGCGAAACTCACGCGCAAAATGATGAAAGCGTCGTCGCATAATATCGTGCTGGCCGACTCTTCGAAATTCGGACAGCGCGGTTTCGGGCGCATTTGCGCGCTGGAGGACATCGACGTGATTATCACCGACGACGGAATTCCCGAGCAGATGGTTACGATCGTCGAGGAGGCGGGCGTCGACCTGATTATCGTCAAATAACGGTTGCGCATTCCGGAAAGGGCTTCGGAGTGCGCTGCAAGGCCGGTTTGATGCGGGCGGGGTAGCAGTCTGTGCACCTTGCCGCAAAGGGCGATGTGCATTGATTGTTGAAAAAATTGCGGGAAATTTTTGCATGCCCGGCAAAAAAGCCCTACCTTTGTACACAATTATAGCGATTCCGAAGAACCTATGAATTGTAAACCCAACATATCGTCAGCGCAGGCTTTCTGGCAGCAGGACTATTGGTCGGGTGACGTATTTCCTCCGGTTTTCGGAAATTTTGTTTCATTAGGGTAACTGTTTCAGTTGCCCTATTTTTTTATGCTCACGCAGATGAAGACACTTTATACCAATGCCGTAGTTTATGACGGCGGCCGTTTTGCGGCCGGGGAGTTCGCTGTCGAGGCGGGATGTATCGTCCCGGCGGGAGGCGCGATTCCTGACCGGGTCGTAGACCTCGGCGGGCGGCACGTGGTGCCCGGGCTGGTCGACGTGCACGTCCACCTGCGCGAACCCGGTTTTTCACACAAGGAAACCATCGCCTCGGGAACGGCGGCGGCGGCCCGCGGCGGCTATACCACGGTCTGTTCGATGCCCAACCTGAATCCGGCGCCCGACACGCCGGAAACGCTCCGCGTACAGGCCGACCTCATCCGCCGCGACGCCGTGGTGCGGGTGGTGCCCTACGGCTGCATTACGATGGGGCAGCGGGGCTGCGGCGAACTGGTCGATTTCGAAGCCCTCGCACCCGGTGTGGTGGGGTTTTCGGACGATGGCCGCGGCGTACAGTCGGAGGAGCTGATGGAAGAGGCGATGCGCCGGGCTGCCCGGGTCGGCAAACCGATTGTGGCGCACTGCGAGGTCGACGACCTGCTGCGCGGCGGCTACATCCACGACGGCGGATACTGCCGCGCGCACGGGCATAAGGGAATTTGCTCGGAGAGCGAGTGGCGGCAGGTGGAGCGCGATATCGCGCTGGCTGAAAAGACCGGCTGCCAATACCATGTCTGCCATGTGTCCACCCGCGAGAGTGTGGAACTGGTGCGGCGGGCGAAAGCGAAGGGACTGCGCGTGAGCTGCGAAACGGCGCCGCATTACCTGCTGCTCTGCGACGAAGACCTGCAGGAGGACGGGCGTTTCAAGATGAATCCGCCGCTGCGCAGCCGCGAAGACCGCGAGGCGCTGGTTGCGGGAATTGCGGACGGTACGATAGAGGTAATCGCCACCGACCATGCGCCCCATACCGCCGAAGAGAAGTCGCGCGGTCTGGCCGGGAGCGCCATGGGAATCGTGGGGCTGGAAACCGCATTTCCGCTGTTATATAAATATATGGTGCTGCCGGGCGTCATTACGCTCGATAAACTCGTGGCGCTGATGTCCGACAATCCCCGCCGCCTGTTCGGGCTGGAGGGCGGACTGGGCCTCGGCGGCCCTGCCGACTTTACGGTGCTCGACCTCGGGGCGCAGTACGCCGTCGATACGGCGGCATTCCGCTCGATGGGACGTGCTACGCCGTTCGCCGGATGGCAGGTGCAGGGCCGCGCCGTGCTTACGGTCGTGGGCGGCCGTGAGGTATATGAGGATGAAACGATGAAAACCAATAGATAAAGATGAAACCATTTACGAAGAAAATTGTCTTGGAAAACGGCCGGGAATTCTACGGCTACGGCTTCGGCGCCGACCGCGAGGTCATTAACGAGATTGTCTTCAATACCTCGATGGTGGGGTATCAGGAGATTATGTCCGACCCTTCCTACACGGATCAGATGGTCGTGATGACCTACCCGCTCATCGGCAACTACGGTATGGCCGACGAGGATTACGAAACGAAGAATCCCACCATCGGCGGCATGATTGTGCGCGAGTACAACGATTCGCCGTCGAACTTCCGCTACACGAAGACGCTGAACGAGGTTTTCGAAGAGCACAACATCCCCGCAATCTGGGGCGTCGACACCCGTACCCTGACGCGCATCATCCGCGACGAGGGGACCCAGAAAGTAATCGTCACCGATGCGGCCACGCCCCGTGAGGAGGCGCTGCGGAAGTTGCACGAGTACGTTATGCCGCACGACATGGTTTCGCGTGTGAGCTGCAAGAAACGCTGGATGTCGCGTGTGCCCAACCACAAGTACGACGTGGTGGCCGTCGACTGCGGCATCAAGTACAATATCATCCGCCAGCTGAACCGCGTGGGCTGCAACGTCACGGTCGTGCCGTTCGACTCGACGGTCGAGGAAATCATGGCTTTCCATCCCGACGGCATCGTGCTCTCGAACGGCCCCGGCAACCCGCAGGACGTGACTCCCGTGATCGAGTTGGTCAAGCAGCTGCGCGGCAAACTGCCGATCTTCGGCATCTGCATGGGACACCAGCTCATTTCGCTGGCCTACGGCGCCAAGACCGTGAAGATGAAGTTCGGACACCGCGGCGGCAACCATCCGGTGAAAAACCTCGCCACGGGCAAAATCGAGATTACGAGCCAGAACCACAGCTATGCCGTGGACATCGACTCGCTGGCCGGAACGGATCTCAACCTGACGCATGTCAACCTGCTCGACGGTACGGCCGAGGGCGTGGAGTGCGTCAAGGACAACGTTTTTTCGATGCAGTACCATCCCGAAAGTGCCTCGGGCCCGCAGGATAGCGGTTATTTGTTCAGAAAGTTTACCAAAATGATGGAGGAGCGTAAAAATGCCTAAAAGAAGAGATATAAAGAAAGTGATGGTTATCGGCTCGGGCCCGATTGTAATCGGACAGGCCGCCGAGTTCGACTATGCAGGCACCCAGGCCTGCCTTGCACTCAAAGAGGAGGGGTACGAGGTGATCCTCGTCAACTCGAATCCCGCGACGATCATGACCGACACGCACATTGCGGACAAGGTCTACATGGAGCCGCTGACACTCGAGTACGTGGCCAAAATCATCCGTTTCGAACGTCCCGACGCCATCGTGCCGGGACTGGGCGGACAGACGGGACTGAACCTGGCCGTGCAGTTGGCCCGGAAAGGTATCCTGGACGAGTGCCAGGTGGAGATACTGGGCACTTCGTTCGAGTCGATCGAGCGGGCCGAAGACCGTGAGCTTTTCAAGGAGCTGTGCGAGTCGCTCGGCGAGCCGGTAATCGAGTCGAAAATCGCCATGTCGGTCGAAGAGGCTGTCAAGGTGGCCGCGGAGATCGGTTATCCCGTCGTGCTGCGTCCCGCCTTTACGCTGGGCGGCACGGGCGGCGGCTTTGCCGACGACGAGGTTCAGCTGCGCGAGATGATGCGCCACGCGCTCTTCCTTTCGCCCGTGCACCAGGTGCTCGTCGAAAAGAGCATCAAGGGCTACAAGGAGATTGAGTTCGAGGTGATGCGCGACCGCAACGATACGGCCATCAGCATCTGTTGCATGGAGAATATCGACCCGGTGGGTGTCCATACGGGCGACTCGATTGTCGTGGCGCCCTGCCAGACGCTGACCAACAAGGAGTTCCAGATGCTGCGCGACAGTGCGCTGAAGATTATCCGCGAACTGAAAATCGAAGGCGGCTGCAACGTGCAGTTCGCGCTCGACCCGCTGTCGTTCAAGTATTACCTGATCGAGGTGAACCCCCGCGTGTCGCGTTCGTCGGCCCTGGCCTCGAAAGCCAGCGGTTATCCGATTGCCCGCGTGACGGCGAAAGTCGCCGTGGGACTTACGCTCGACGAAATCATGCTGTCCAATACGCCGGCCAGCTTCGAGCCGACGCTCGACTATGTGGTGACCAAGGTCGCCCGCTTCCCGTTCGACAAGTTCAGCGACGCGTCGAACAAGCTCGGCACGCAGATGAAAGCCACGGGCGAGGTGATGTCCATCGGCCGCACGATGGAGGAGAGCCTCCTGAAAGCCATGCGTTCGCTCGAAACGGGCGTCTGCCACATCTACCACAAGAAATTCGACGACTGGTCGAACGATGAGTTGCTGGAGTATATCAAGGAGCCCACGGATGACCGCCTCTATGCGATTGCACAGTTGATTCGGGGCGGCGTCGACCTGGTGCTGATTTACAACAATACGAAAATCGACATGTTCTTCCTCGAGAAGTTCAAGAACATCGTCGAGTTCGAACGCGAAATCAAGGCGCGCCCGATGGACATCGACACGCTGCGCGATGCCAAGCGCATGGGCTTCAGCGACAAGTTTATCGGCCAGTTGTGGGGCATTTCGCAGCAGGACGTATATCACCTGCGCGAGAAGAACGACCTGTTCCCCGTCTACAAGATGATTGATACCTGCGCCAGCGAGTTCAGTTCTTATGTGCCTTATTTCTACTCGACCTACGAGGACGAGAACGAGTCGATAGTGAGCGACAAGGAGAAAATCGTGGTGCTGGGTTCCGGCCCGATTCGTATCGGCCAGGGCGTCGAGTTCGACTATTCGACCGTGCACGCCATCTGGTCGATTCGCGAAGCGGGGTACGAAGCCATCATCATCAACAACAACCCCGAAACCGTTTCGACCGACTATACCACCAGCGACAAACTCTACTTCGAGCCGCTGATGGTCGAGGACGTGATGAACGTCATCCACCTCGAGAAGCCGAAAGCAATCGTCGTGTCGCTCGGCGGACAGACGGCCATCAACCTCGCCGAGCCGCTGGCCCAGTTGGGCGTGCCCATCATCGGCACCGACTGCGAGGCCATCCGCAATGCCGAAGACCGCGGCTGTTTCGAGAAAATCATGGAGGAGCTGCGCATCCCGCAGCCCGAGGCCGAGGCCGTGACCGACATCGAGTCGGGCGTGAAAGCCGCCGCCCGCATCGGTTACCCGGTGCTGGTGCGTCCGAGCTACGTGCTGGGCGGCCGCGCCATGCAGATCGTGTCGAACGAAGAGCGCCTGCGCCACTACCTGCAAACGGCCGTCGAGGTCAACGAGGACTCGCCGGTGCTGGTAGACCGCTATATCATGGGCAAGGAGCTGGAGGTCGACGCCATCTGCGACGGCAAGGATGTATTCATCCCCGGCATCATGGAGCATGTAGAGCGCACGGGTATCCACTCGGGTGACTCGATTAGCGTCTATCCGACGTTCAGCGTCAGCCAGAAAGCCAAGGACAAGATTATCGACTATACGGTGAAACTGGGTCTGCGGATCGGAATCATCGGCCTCTACAATATCCAGTTCATCCTCGACGGAAACGACGACGTATATGTTATCGAGGTCAATCCCCGCTCGTCGCGTACGGTGCCGTTCCTGTCCAAATCGACGGGTGTGCCGATGGCCCATATCGCCACGCAGGTGATTCTGGGCAAGAAGCTCAAGGAACTGGGTATCACGGAGGTCTACGGCAAAGAGAAAGAGCGCTGGTATGTGAAGGCCCCGGCTTTCTCGTTCGCCAAAATCCGCGGTATGGATTCGTACCTCTCGCCCGAGATGAAGTCGACGGGCGAGGCTATCGGCTACGACGACAAGCTCACCCGCGCGCTTTACAAGGCGCTGCAGGCCACGGGCATGAACGTCTGCAACTACGGGACGATTTTCGTCACGATTGCCGACCACGACAAGGAGCAGGCGCTGCCCCTCGTGCGGAGGTTCTACGACCTGGGCTTCAACGTCGAGGCGACGACCGGCACGGCCGAGTTCCTGCGCGAGCACGGCATCCGCACCCGCACGCGGCGTAAATTGAGCGAAGGCAGCTCCGAGATTATCGATGCGCTGCGGCAGGGCCACGTAAGCTATGTCATCAACACCATCGACATCAACCAGCATAACACCCGCCTCGACGGATACGAAATCCGCCGTACGGCCGTCGAGAACAACGTGACGATTTTCACGTCGCTCGAAACGGTGAAAGTGCTGCTGGATGTTCTGGAGGAGATTACGTTCGGGGTTTCGACCATCGACGCAAAGTGATTTCCGATTCGCAGGGTGCCTTTCGCACTTCCCTTTTTGCCCGGACGGGAAATACCTTTTGTACCCGTCCGGTCGAAAAGCGCGAAACACGGGAGCGGCTCCTGCGAATCAAAAACCGGTGGAATGGAAAGTATGTATAAAAGAGGCATCTACAAAGTCCTTGCGAACGAGCCGCTGACGGCGACGGTGTGGCGCATGGTGCTCGGGGGCGATACGCAATGGATTACTGCTCCCGGGCAGTTCGTCAACATCGCGCTCGACGGCCGCTACCTGCGCCGCCCGATTTCGGTCTGCGATTACGATGCCGCGACGCTGACGATCATCTACAAGGTCGTGGGGGAGGGTACCGCACAGATGGCCCGCATGGCCGCCGGTGAGGAACTCGACCTGCTGACCGGACTCGGCAACGGGTTCGACGTTCGCAACGACGCGCAGCGTCCCCTGCTGGTGGGCGGCGGCGTGGGCGTGCCCCCGCTTTACAACCTGGCGAAGAGGCTGCTTGCGGCGGGCCGGCAGGTGGGCGTGGTGCTGGGCTTCAATACGGCCGGGGAGATTTTTTATGCCGAGGAGTTCCGGGCGCTGGGCTGTGACGTCTATGTGGCTACGGCCGACGGTTCTGCGGGAACGAAAGGCTTCGTCACGACGGCGATTGCCGAATGCCGTCCCGACTTCGACTACTTCTACGCCTGCGGGCCCCTGCCGATGCTGCGGGCGCTGTGCGATGCCGTGGAGCAGGACGGACAGCTGTCGTTCGAGGAGCGTATGGGCTGCGGGTTCGGTGCCTGCATGGGCTGTTCGTGCAAAACGAAATACGGGAACAAGCGTATTTGCAAAGAGGGGCCGGTGCTCGCGAAAGGCGAAATAATTTGGTAACCGTCCGGAAATTGGTAATTTTACACGACGGCCCGAAATGCTCTCTGCCGCAGGCCGGTGGAAGTCCCGTGGGGCGGAGATGCGGAGGCAGGACTCGCGGGCATGGTCGGGAAGCCGGCCGGAAGCATGAATTTTAAAGCATTATGAAATTGGATACTTCGGTCATATTGAGTGGTTTGCGGTTGGATAACCCGGTGGTTCCGGCCAGCGGCACGTTCGGCTACGGCAATGAGTTCCGCGAATTTTACGACATCAATATCCTCGGGTCGTTCTCGTTCAAGGGAACCACGCGCGAACCGCGTTTCGGCAACCCGACGCCCCGCATCGCCGAATGCACGGCGGGCATGATAAACGCCGTGGGTTTGCAGAATCCCGGTATCGACGCCGTCATCTCCGGGGAACTGCCGCGCCTGAAGACCTTTTTTCACAAACCCGTGATTGCCAATATCAGCGGCTTCTCGATCGAGGAGTACGCCTATTGCTGCGAGCGAATCGATTGCGAGGAGCAGGTCGGCATCATCGAGGTGAACGTATCGTGCCCCAACGTGCGGCACGGCGGCATGTCGTTCGGCACTTCGCCCGAATGCGCGGCCGAGGTGACGCGCGCCGTAAAGGCCGTGACGACCAAACCGGTCTACATCAAGCTTTCGCCCAACGTGACGGACATCGTCGCGATCGCCCGGGCGTGCGAAGAGGCCGGGGCGGACGGCATCTGCCTGATAAATACCTTGCTGGGTATGCGGATCGACACCCGGTGCCGCAAGGCGGTCATCGCCAATACGATGGGGGGATTCTCGGGAGCTGCGGTTTTTCCCGTGGCCGTGCGGATGGTTTACCAGGTAGCAAAGGCCTGCTCTATTCCCGTCATGGGCTGCGGCGGCGTAACGACGGCCCGCGATGTGATCGAAATGATGATGGCCGGGGCGACGGCCGTGCAGGTCGGCGCCGCGAACCTCGTCAACCCTTACGCCTCGAAGGAGATTGTCGAGGCGCTGCCCGGCGAGATGAAGCGGCTGGGAATCGAAAAGTTGAGCGACATCATCGGGTGTGTCGAATGAAACGGAACACCCGGTCGTCCGTAAGGCCGATAAGGTGAAATGAGGACGGACACAAGGAATACAATAAAAACGAATACTATGCAACACGACGTAATTATCGCCTGCGACTTCAAATCGGCGGAAGATACCTTTAAATTCCTCGACCTTTTCAGGGACGAGGAGCGCAAGCCTTTCCTCAAAATCGGCATGGAGCTGTTCTATGCCGAGGGGCCGGAAATCGTGCGTGAAATCAAGCGCCGGGGACACCGGATTTTCCTCGACTTGAAGCTGCACGACATTCCCAATACCGTGAAAAAAGCGATGGCCGTGCTGTCGCGACTGGATGTGGATATGTGCAACGTCCATGCTGCGGGAACCGTCGAAATGATGAAATATGCCCTCGAGGGCCTTACGCGCGAGGACGGTACGCGGCCCCTGTTGATTGCCGTGACGCAGCTCACCTCGACCAGCGAGGAGCGCATGCAGCAGGAACTGCTCATTAACGCCTCGATTAACGACACGATTGTGAAATACGCACGGAATACCAAAGCCGCGGGGCTGGACGGCGTGGTTTGCTCGCCGCTCGAGGCCGGCATGGTGCACGAAGCATGCGGAAAAGATTTCCTGACCGTCACGCCCGGCGTGCGTTTTGCAGACGGTGAAGTAGCGGATCAGGTACGCGTCACGACGCCCGCCCGTGCCCGGGAAATCGGCTCCGACTTCATTGTCGTGGGACGCCCGATTACGGCTGCTGCGGATCCCGTGGCGGCGTACCGCCGTTGTGTGGACGAATTCTGCGGATAATCCGCAAAATTACTTTTAAAAGTACTGCTTATGAAACCGGTAAAACTTTTCTACCTGAAATCCTGCCCCTTCTGCAAGAAGGCGCTGCGCTACATCGGGGAGGCGAAAGCCGCCCATCCCGAATTGGCTGCCGTGGAGATCGAGATGATCGAGGAGTCGGAACAGCCTGCGCTGGCCGACACGTTCGATTACTATTACGTGCCGACGTTCTACGTCGACGGCGTGAAAGTCCACGAGGGCGGAATCTATCCCGAAGAGGTGGAGAAGATTTTATGCTCGGCATTGGAATAACCGACTGCCACGGCCCATCCGGAGCCCGGTTTACGCGAACCTGTCCCATGAAGAACTTGCTGCGAATATTGCTGGCGGCAGCGGCTGTGCTCGGCCTGCTGCCTGCCGGGGCTCAAACCCCGGCAGGGGTTGCCGTATCCGATTTCGACTATGCCGTCGATGTCGTGGAACGCGCCTATGCCGGCTATCCGGACAAGACCGCGGGACGCGAAGCGGAGTACGCCGCGCTCAAAAGGCGGCTGCGCAGCGAGATTTCCGGCGACCGCGACGTCTACGATGCCATCGCCGAATACCTCGGCTGGTTCGACGATTCGCATCTCGGAACCCCCGGCGTGCGTACCTACCGGCCCAAGTCGATTCACCGCAATCCGGATTACGCCGGGCGGATGAAGCGTTACGCCCCGCAGTTCACCCATTGCCGGGTGGATGCCGACACGTACCTTATCCGCTTCCCGTCGTGCGACCCGGCCGACGCCGGGGTTGCCGGTGTGCAGGCGGCGGTCGATGCGTATCTGGCTTCGGGATGTGCGAACCTGATTCTCGACATCCGCGGCAACGGCGGCGGGAGCGACAGCGCCTATGAACCCCTGCTCAAACTGCTCTACGACCATGAAGGCGTGGAGGACGGCATGGAATACCGTGTTTCGGATATAGCCATCGCCCATGTCCGGGAGTTTGCCGGAAACACGGAGCGGGGACGCAGGAAGATTGCACGGATGGAACGAACCCCGTCCGGGGAGTTTCTTGCCGGGGGCAGTAAAACCTACCGTATCCGCTACGATTCCGTTTCGCCGCGGCCCCGTCGCGCGGCGCTTCTGATCGACGGCGCGGTCGGCTCCTCGGGCGAGCAGCTGGTGCTCGAAGTCCGCGCCAGCAGCCACCGCACGACCGTTTACGGACAGGACAATACGCTGGGGTGCCTCGATTTTTCGAACTGCGAAATCCTGTATTTCCCGCGTGACACGACCCGGTGGATGATGCTTCCCACGACACGTTCCTACCGGGTCGCGGCTGGCCGCGGGATTGACAAAACGGGAATAGCGCCCGATGTGCGTATTCCGCTGCCGCTGCCCGGGACGCTGACGGACAATGTGGACGAATGGGCCGTGTGGGTGGCCGAAGATTTGAAAAATAACCGAAAAAAATGAATATCATGGAGAAATCAATTGCTAAAGACCTGCTCTCTATTGGCGCGGTATTCCTGCGTCCCGGGCAGCCGTTTACCTGGGCAAGCGGTATCAAGAGCCCGATTTATTGCGACAACCGCCTGACGCTGACGGCGCCTGTCGTGCGCGGGCACGTCGAGGCTGGACTGGCCCAAATCGTCCGCACCAAATATCCCGAGGCCGAGGTGCTGATGGGGACGTCGACCGCCGGTATCGCCCATGCGGCCATCACGGCCACGATTCTCGATTTGCCGATGGGCTACGTGCGCAGCGGTTCGAAAGACCACGGCCGCGGCAACCAAATCGAGGGTAAACTCGAGAAAGGGCAGAAGGTAGTGGTTATCGAAGATCTTATTTCGACGGCCGGTTCGTGCATCGAAGTGGTGAACGCCCTGCGCGAGGCGGGCGCCGAGGTGCTCGGCGTGGCGTCGATTTTCACCTACGGCATGCAAAAAGGGCTGGACAGGCTCAAGGAGGCGAACGTCACGAATTACAGCCTGTCGAACCTCGACGCGCTCGTCGAGGTCGCTGCCGAAGAGGGATATATCGAGCCCGGGGACAAGGCCCGCCTGCTGAAATTCCGCGACAACCCGTCGGACGAAAGCTGGATGGATAAATAACTTGTCCCAGCCGCGTGCCGACGGTTGCTCCGGCGGGGCACCTGTGGGCCCGGCGTTCCGCCGGGAACGGCATGCGACCGCAATATAACAGAGGATAAATCGTAAATGAAGGAATCTTTATGAGACATTTGATCGATCCGACCGACCTGACGGTCGCCGAAACCGAGCAGATCGTAGCGCTGGCGGAGGACATCATCGCCAACCGGGCTAAATACAGCGAGGCGTGCCGGGGCAAGAAACTGGCGACGCTCTTTTACGAGCCGTCGACCCGCACGCGGTTGAGCTTCACCTCGGCGATGATGGAACTGGGCGGCAACGTCATCGGATTCTCGGACGCCAATTCGTCGTCGGTGTCGAAAGGCGAAACTGTCGCCGACACCGTGCGCGTGATCCGCTGCTTCGCGGACATCATCGCCATGCGTCACTTCA
Organism: uncultured Alistipes sp.; assembly: GCF_902388705.1. Taxonomy (GTDB): domain Bacteria; phylum Bacteroidota; class Bacteroidia; order Bacteroidales; family Rikenellaceae; genus Alistipes. Next base: position 8,997 of record NZ_CABMQJ010000006.1, on the reverse strand, counting down.
AGGAGGGCGCGCCCCTGGTGGCTTCGCAGTATGCCGGCATCCCCGTCATCAATGCGGGCGACGGCAGCCACAGCCATCCGACGCAGACACTCACGGACTTGCTGACCATCAAACGCGAAAAAGGCCGTTTCGACAATATGACAATCGGTTTCTGCGGCGACCTGAAGTTCGGGCGCACGGTGCACTCGCTGATCAAGGCGTTGTCGCGCTACGCGGGTATCAAGGTAATCCTGATTGCTCCGCAGGAACTGCGGCTGCCCGATTACATGCTGGCCGAGATGAGCGAAAATTCGAAACTCGAATTCCGGGAGGTTCAGACCATGGAGGAGGTGATGCCCGAACTGGACGTCCTCTACATGACGCGTGTCCAGAAAGAGCGCTTCCTCGACGAGGAGGAGTTCGACCGGGTGAAGAACAGTTTCGTGCTCGACCCCGAGAAACTCAAGACCGCCAAGGAAGATATGATTATCCTGCATCCGCTGCCCCGCGTGAACGAAATCACGCGCGCCGTGGACAACGATCCCCGTGCGGCTTATTTCCGCCAGGTCGAGAACGGCAAGTTCGTGCGCATGGCGCTGATACTGACCCTGCTGCGCTGGGCCGACGAGAACCGGCCGTTCGAAAAGACGCCCGTATTCGGCCAGGAGTACATAATCAATGAAATGGAATGCTCCAACCGCCGCTGCATCTCCGCTACGGAGGATGTCGATCAGTTGTTCCACCGCTCGGCCGACGGTACCTGCCGTTGTGCCTACTGCGAGGCGAAAGCCCGGTGATGAACTGGTAATTCGGGCCGAAAGCTCCCTGCGGGGAGCTTTTTTATGTCCAGTCCGCGAAAAAACGGCTTTTTTGTCAGGGATTTGCCGTGATGGAGTGTTGTCTGTTAAATGGCAGTAATTTATGGATTGAATGCTGTTGTGTTTCCGTACCCGGAATTTCAGGCCGGCGGGTGTTGCCGGCCATTTTTTGCGTTTTGGGGGTGTGGATATTGCAACTCTTTCCTTATATTTGTTCGCCAATGAGTCAATATATGGAGCTGCAATCCGAAACGATTCTGGACTTGAGTGCGTTCAACCGCCTGTTCGGAGAGTATCAGCAGCGGTTTAACCGTTTTCTCGGTACCGCATGCATCGGACGCACGACCCTCGGCGGCAAACCCCTGAAAAAATACCGTGTCGGCCACGTCGAACTCGTGCGCGGCGGACGGCTGGTATTCGACCTGCAGGCAAACCCAAACAAACAATATACACGATGAATTTGAAATCTCTTACAGCATTCGGTGCCGGCCTGCTCCTCGCGGCCTGCACACAGACACCCGGCACGGAGCCGATGACCCGGTATGTCGACATGCGCATCGGCACGGGCGGCCACGGCCATGTATTCATGGGCGCCAACGTCCCGTTCGGCGCCGTGCAACTCGGCCCGACGAGCATTCCCCAGTCGTGGGACTGGACTTCGGGCTACCATATTTCCGACACGACGGTCATCGGATTCAGCCACACGCACCTGAACGGCACCGGTATCGGCGACCTGTTCGACGTCACGGTGATGCCTGTCGTGGGCGACGTGACCTACGCCCGCGGCACGGAGGACGACCCGCAGTCGGGCATGTGGTCGTATTTCAGCCATGCCGACGAACGATTCCGCCCGGGTTATTACGCCACGCGGTTGGACCGCTACGGCATCGACGTGGAGCTGACCGCGACCAAGCGCGTCGGCCTGCATAAATACACCTTCCCGGCCTCGTCCGATGCCGCCGTGGTCTTCGACCTCGAAAACGGCGGTTGCTGGGACGCCCCGACCGAAACCTTCATCGAGCGCGTCGACGACCGCACGGTCAGCGGCTACCGCTATTCGACGGGCTGGGCCAACGACCAGCGCGTTTATTTTACGGCCGAATTCTCGAAGCCTTTCGAATCGCTGTCGATTTACGAGGGCGGCGAAAACGGCGGCCTGCGCGAGGGCGAGCGCTTCAAGGCGGAGCGCCTCTACGGCCGCGTCAACTTCGAAACGGCCAAAGGCGAAACGGTTTACGTCAAGGTCGCCATCTCGCCCGTAAGCATCGAGAATGCCAGGCTCAACATGCAGGCGGAGCTCCCTGGCTGGGATTTCGAGGCGACGGCCGAGGCTGCCGACCGGGCGTGGAACGCCGAACTGGAGAAAGTTCGTATCGAAACGCCGGACGAAGCCGCACGCCGCATCTTCTACACGGCGCTTTACCATACGATGGTCGCCCCTTCGGAGTTCTGCGATGTGAACGGCGACTACCGCGGTTCGGACGGCAAGGTCTACCGTGCGGCGCCGTTCGTCAACTATACGACCTTCTCGCTGTGGGACACCTACCGCGCCGCACAGCCGCTGATGACGATACTCCATCCCGAGAAGATGCCCGACATGGCCAATACGATGCTCCACATCTACCGGCAGCAGGGTAAACTTCCCGTATGGCATCTGATGGGCAACGAAACCGATTGCATGGTCGGCAATCCCGGCATTCCGGCGCTTGCCGACGCCGTGCTGAAAGGCTACGGCGGCTTCGACAGGGAGCAGGCCTACGAGGCGCTCAAGGAGTCGGCGATGCTCGGCGAACGGGGCATGGATTTGCGCATGAAGTACGGCTATATCCCCTGCGACCTCTTCAACGAGGCCGTGGCCTATGACATGGAATATGCGCTGGCCGACTGGGCCGTGGCGCAGGTGGCCAGGGCGCAAGGCAAGACCGCCGACTACGAATACTTCCTCCGGCGCAGCAAGTCCTACAGGCATTTCTTCGATACCGAAACCCGCTTCATGCGCGGCCTCGATTCGAAAGGCCGCTTCCGCACGCCGTTCAATCCGTTCGCGTCGACCCACCGCGAGGACGACTACTGCGAGGGCAATGCCTGGCAGTATACGTGGCTCGTGCCGCATGACGTCGAGGGGTTGATGGAGTGCTTCGGCAGCAGGGAGGCGTTCGTCGGCAAACTCGACTCGCTCTTCACGGCCAGCTCGGCGCTCGAGGGCAACGCCTCGCCCGACATCTCGGGCCTGATCGGCCAGTACGCCCACGGCAACGAACCCAGCCACCACATCGTCTACCTCTACACGATGATCGGCCAGCCCGCGAAGACCGCCGACAAGGTGCGCGAAATCCTCACGACACTCTACCACGACCAGCCCGACGGCCTGTCGGGCAACGAGGACGTAGGCCAGATGTCGGCGTGGTACGTCCTTTCGTCGCTGGGCTTCTACCAGGTCGAGCCGGCCGGGGGACGCTACTTCTTCGGCTCGCCGCTCTTCGACAAAGCCGAGGTGCGTGTCCGCGACGGCGTGTTTACCGTTGCGGCGCACAACAATTCTGCGGAAAATAAGTATATTCAATGCGTAAAACTCAACGGTAAGCCGTATGCCAAACCCTATATCGCTTTCGACGACATCGCTGCGGGCGGTGTGCTCGAATTCGAGATGGGAGCCGAGCCTGCCGTTTGGTACGAACTCTAAACCTGCACTGGAAATGAAAAAAGGAAGTATCGCCCTCGCTGCCCTCTGTGCCGCCGTACTGGCTTCGTGCTCGTGTCCGCCGGCCGCGGAGCAGCGCCTCCGCCCCTCGGAGTATGTTTCGACGCTGGTGGGAACCCAGTCGGACTTCACGCTTTCGACCGGCAACACCTATCCGGCCATCGCCCTGCCGTGGGGCATGAATTTCTGGACGCCCCAGACCGGCAAGATGGGCGACGGCTGGGCCTATACATACGGGGCCCACAAAATCCGGGGCTTCAAACAGACCCACCAGCCCTCGCCGTGGATCAACGACTACGGCCAGTTCTCGCTGATGCCCGTGCGCGGCGGGGACAAACTCGACGAGGAGTCGCGCGCCAGCTGGTTCTCGCACCAGGCCGAGGCGGCGAAGCCCTACTACTATAAGGCATACCTGGCCGATCACGACATCCGTGCCGAAATCACGCCGACCGAGCGTGCGGCCATCATGCGCTTCACGTTCCCCGAGTCGAAGGAGTCGGGTGTCGTAATCGACGCTTTCGACCGCGGCTCTCAGGTCGGCATGGCCGACAGCCGCACGATTGTGGGCTACACCACGCGCAACAGCGGCGGCGTGCCGGAGAATTTCCGCAACTGGTTCGTCGTGCGCTTCGATACGCCGTTCAGTGCCGTCGAGCTGACCGATGCCCCGGACAAATACAAGCCCGGCAGCAGCCTGCTCTATCCCGAGGGCAGCAAGTCGGTCGAGGGCGGGCATGCCGTCGCCAAGGTGCATTTCGCGACCCGCCGCGGCCAGCAGGTCTGCGCCCGTGTGGCGTCGTCGTTCATCTCGCTCGAACAGGCTTACCGGAACCTTGAAACCGAGTTGGGCGAAGACGGCTTCGAAACGGTGAAAGACAAGGCGCAGCAGCGTTGGGACGATGTACTGGGCCGTATCGAGGTCGAGGGCGGCACGGCCGACCAGTACCGCACGTTCTATTCGTGCCTCTACCGTTCGACCCTGTTTCCGCGCAAATTCTACGAAATCGACGAAAACGGAGCTCCCGTGCATTACAGCCCCTACAACGGCGAGGTGCTGCCCGGCTATATGTACACCGACACCGGGTTCTGGGATACGTTCCGCAGCCTCTTCCCGCTGCTCAATCTCGTATATCCGTCGGTGAACGCCGAAATCCAGCAGGGCCTCGCCAATGCGGCCCGCGAGAGCGGCTTCCTGCCCGAATGGGCGTCGCCCGGGCACCGCGGCTGCATGGTGGGCAACAACTCGGCCTCGGTAGTCGCCGATGCCGTGGTTAAGGGTGCGAACGACAAAGACCTCGAGGTACTTTACGATGCGATGGTGCATGCCACCGAGAACGTGCACCCGACCGTTGCGTCGACCGGCCGCTGGGGCCATGCGTATTACAATACGCTGGGTTATATTCCCTACGACGTGAATATCCCGGAGAACGTCGCCCGTACGCTCGAATACGCCTACGACGACTGGTGTATCCTCCAGGTGGCCAGGAAGCTGAACCGTCCGCAGGCCGAACTGGAGAAGTGGGCGGCGCGCGCGAAGAATTACCGCAACGTGTTCGATCCCCAAACGCGCCTGATGCGCGGCCGGCTCGCGAACGGAGAGTTCCAGTCGCCGTTCAGTCCCTACAAGTGGGGCGACGCGTTCACGGAGGGTAATTCGTGGCACTACACGTGGTCGGTATTCCACGACGTGCAGGGGTTGGTCGACCTGATGGGCGGCCGGGAGCCGTTCGTCGAGATGCTCGATTCGGTATTCGTCGTTCCGCCGATTTACGACGACAGCTACTACGGGTTCCGCATCCACGAAATCACCGAGATGCAGGTGGCCGATATGGGCAATTACGCACACGGCAACCAGCCCGCGCAGCACATGATTTATCTCTATAATTATGCGGGTGCGCCGTGGAAAGCCCAGTACTGGACGCGCGAGGTGATGGATCGCCTCTATTCGGCCAAACCCGACGGCTACTGCGGCGACGAGGACAACGGCCAGACCTCGGCCTGGTATGTCTTCTCCGCCCTGGGATTCTATCCCGTCTGTCCGGCTTCGGACGAATACGTCGTCGGCTCGCCGCTGTTCCGCAAGGCGGTCGTGAACCTCGAGAACGGGAATAAGATTGTGCTCGAAGCCCCTGCGAACAGCCCTGAAACCCGCTATATCGGTGCGGTGCAATTCGACGGGAAGGCCTATACGCACAATTTCCTGCGCCATTCCGATTTGGTGAAGGGTGCCGATATCCGCTTCGAGATGCGCCCCGAACCCGACTATATGCGCGGCACCGATTCCGCCGACGCTCCCTATTCGTTCAGCCGCGAATAGCAGGGCGGGTCTAACTGCTGATAATCCGCTGCAGCCGGCATCGGCTGCGGCGGATTATTTCGTTTTTGACGGAATCCCGAAATGTCGATAATTTGTCAATAGAATCTGCCCGGGGATTTTGAAAATCGGCCGGAAAACACTACTTTTGTAGCGTTGTTTTTACAAAAGTTAGGTTAATCCGGACACATCCCATGATCTCTATCGGCAGAATCGACCAACGTGAACGAAAAAAACAGCAGGGCCAGGCCGCTGCGTTTTATTCGTCGTCGCGCCGGCAGCAGGGTCGGGACGCGCAGTCGCAAGGGCAGCAGGTGTCCGGCAGCGGGATGTGCAGATAGATACCAGACCGCCATGACATCTGATGTCGTGGCGGTCTGCTTTTTTGAAAATTTAAAACCAGAGGATATGAAGGTCGGTGTAATTATGGGCTCTGTGAGCGATTACGAGGTGATGGCCGGGGCTGTCGACATGCTCGGGCAATTCGGTGTCGAATTCGAAAAGCGCGTCGTGAGCGCCCACCGGACGCCCGACCTGCTGTGCGAGTACGCCAAGACGGCGAAAAGCCGCGGTATCGGCGTAATTATCGCCGGGGCCGGCGGCGCCGCGCACCTGCCGGGCATGGTGGCCTCGATGACCACGCTGCCCGTGGTGGGCGTTCCCGTGAAATCGCGTGCCCTGAACGGGCTGGATTCCCTGCTGTCGATCGTGCAGATGCCTGCGGGTGTTCCCGTGGCGACGACGGCCATCAACGGGGCGAAGAATGCGGCGCTGATAGCCGTGTCGATTCTCGCCCTGCAGGACGAGGCCCTGGCGGCCCGGCTCGAAGCGTTCCGTGCGAAACAGACAGCCGACGTGCTGGCGGCCGAGATCTGACATTCGGGCGCGGCATCTCCCGGGACAATCCGGGCTGTGTGTCGGAAGCCCGCATCCGGGCGGGATGCGTATGCGGGGCACGGCCCCGGGCCGGAAACACGACGACGATAAATGAGGTAAACAGGAATATGTCAAACGTTACGAAAACGATCGGTATCATTGGAGGCGGCCAGTTGGGGCTGATGATTATCGAGCAGGCGCACCTGCTCGGCGCACGTACCGTGTGCCTCGACCCGGCGGCCGATGCCCCGGCGTTCGCCTTGAGCGACGAGCGTATCGTGGCGGCTTACGACGATGCCGCGGCATTGGAGGAGTTGTGCCGCCGCAGCGACGTGGTGACCTACGAGTTCGAAAATGTCCCGGGCAGCGTGCTGATACCGCTGGAGAAGAAATACAACATCCCGCAGGGCTTCCGCCCCCTCTACGATTCGCAGGATCGCCTGCGCGAGAAGGACAATGCCCGTGCGAACGGATTGCAGACGCCCCGATACGCCGCCGTGGACGACGAGGCGTCGCTGCGGGCCGCCGTGGCGGAAATCGGCCTGCCCGCCGTGCTCAAGACCCGCACGCTGGGATACGACGGACACGGGCAGTTGGTGATGAAGTCGGAGGCCGACATCGAACGTGCCCTGCCGATGCTCGCCGTGCCCTGCATCCTCGAGCAGTTCGTGCCGTTCGACTACGAGGCCAGCATTGTGATGGTCGCGGACGGGGAGCGTGTCGTAACGTTCCCGATCGGCCGCAACGTGCACCGCGACGGCATTCTCGACCTCTGTTTCGTGCCCGCTGCGGAGATGGACGACGACCTGTGCGGCCGGATGGTCGCGGCCGGAGAGCGGTTCATGAAATCCTGCGGCTACCGGGGGATTCTCGCCATTGAATTTTTCATCCGGGACGGCCGGTTCTATTTCAACGAAATGGCCCCGCGTCCCCACAACTCGGGGCATTATACCATCGAGGGCTGTACGACCAACCAGTTCCGCGAATTGGTGCGTTTCCTGCTGGGTGAGCCCCTGCAGGCGCCTGAACTCGTGGCTCCGACCGTGATGAAGAACATCCTGGGGCAAGACCTCGAGGCGGCTGAAAAAATTGCGGCCGAAAATCTCCCGGGCGTATACGTCCGCCTCTACGGCAAGAGGGAGAGCCGTCCGAAACGCAAGATGGGACATATCACATTCGTGGGGATGCCCCCCGCGGAGTACGAGTCCCGGTGGGCCGGCAAATTTGTAAAATAAGTGCAAACGAAATAAAATGGAAAACTACCGGATTTTTGTTGAGAAACACCCCCGTTTCCGGGTCGAGGCGGAGAGCCTGCGCCGGGAACTGAACACCAACCTGAACCTCGATATCCGCAGCCTGCGCCTGCTGAACGTCTACGATCTGTTCGGCTTCAGCGAGGAGCTGCTCGAAAAGAGCCGTTACAGCGTTTTCGGCGAGGTGGTGACCGACAGCGTAACCGATTCGTGCGACCTCGCGGGACGAAAATACATCGCCGTGGAGTATCTTCCCGGCCAGTTCGACCAGCGCGCCGCGTCGGCCGTCGACTGCGTGCGGCTCATCGACCCGTCGGCCGGGGTGCGCATCCGCTCGTCGAAACTGCTGTTGTTCGACGATGCGGTGACCGACGACGAACTGGCGCGCATCAGGCATTATTATATCAACGCCGTCGAGTCGCGTGAAAAAGACCTGGGCGTGCTGACCGATATGGAGCAGGCCGAGGTGAAACCCGTCGCCGTGCTCGAAGGCTTTACCGCAATGTCCGACGCGGAGCTGGAGCCCTACTGCAAGCAGTACGGGCTGGCGATGAACGCCGACGATTTGCGCGAGGTGGTGAAATATTTCCGCGCCGAGGGCCGCGATCCTTTTGAAACCGAGTTGCGTATCCTCGACACCTACTGGAGCGACCATTGCCGCCATACGACCTTTACGACCGAGCTGGAGGGCATTACGGTCGAGGAGTCGTTCGTGAAGGACGAAATCGAAGACTCGCTGGCGCTCTACCTGCGCATCCGCCGCGAACTGGGACGCGAGCACAAGAGTATCTGCCTGATGGACATGGCGACCATCGGCGCCCGCTACCTGCGCGCGAAGGGAGTGCTGGACGACATGGAGGTGAGCGACGAGAACAACGCCTGCTCGGTGTACGTCGACGTCGATGTCGACGGTGCGACCGAGAAGTGGCTCCTGCAGTTCAAGAACGAAACCCATAACCACCCGACGGAAATCGAGCCGTTCGGCGGTGCCTCGACCTGTCTGGGCGGCGCCATCCGCGACCCGTTGTCGGGCCGCAGCTACGTCTATCAGGCCAT
>NZ_CABMQJ010000005.1 GCF_902388705.1 uncultured Alistipes sp. | reverse complement strand
GCCAGCGCGCGTCCCGCTCCCGAGCCGGGGCCATGCAGTCGATGCCGCCCGTCCCGGCGGGAAAGGGCCGGGTACTGCCGGGCGGGATGCAGGTAAAAGTGCCCGGTGTGAAAAATACGTTTCATTTTGCCGCCTGCCGGCGGGAATACGCCAATAATTAGTATATTTGTCCCTAAAATCCGGTAAAATGAAATTCACGCAATACCTGTTGCTTACACTGAAAGGCTGTGCCATGGGCATGGCCGATGTCGTTCCCGGAGTTTCGGGCGGCACGATTGCCTTTATCTCGGGCATTTACGAAGAGTTGATCGAGTCGATCAAGAGCGTCGACGGCACGGCCCTGCGCCTGCTCGGGACGCTGCGCCTGAAAGAGTTCTGGCGCCATATCAACGGCCGTTTCCTGCTGCCCGTGCTGCTGGGCATCGGCATCGCCATCTTTTCGCTGGCCCGGCTGATGACCTACCTGCTTGCAAACCATCCGATCGCCATCTGGTCGTTTTTCTTCGGGCTGATTATCGCCTCGGCGCTGCTCGTGGCGAAGCAAATCGGCCGCTGGAACGTGCAGACCGTAGCAGCCTGCCTCATAGGCATTGCCGCGGCCTGGTGGATTACGGTCGCCACGCCCACCGAAACGCCCAACACATGGTGGTTCATCATGCTGTCGGGGGCCATTGCCATCTGCGCCATGATTCTGCCCGGCATTTCCGGGGCCTTTATCCTGCTGCTGCTGGGGAAATACCAGTTTATCATGCAGGCCGTCGGCGACCTGAATATCCCGGTGATTCTGATTTTCGTCGTAGGCGCAGTGGCGGGTATTATCAGTTTCTCGCACCTGCTGTCGTGGCTGTTGAAACACTGGCACGACGTCACGGTGGCCGTGCTGATGGGTTTCATGGTCGGTTCGCTCAACAAAGTGTGGCCCTGGAAAGAGGTCGTCGAAACCTATACCGACAGCCACGGCCGGATACAGCCGCTGGTCGAGGGCAACGTTACACCCGGCCGTTTCGAGGCCCTCACGCAGCAGGACGCCCTGCTGTCGGAGGCCGTGGTGCTCTGCATCGTGGGATTCCTCACGATTTACTGCATCGAAATCGCGGCGCGTATCATCGTAAAAAAACGGGAGGAGTAAGCCATGCGTCGTTTCGGACTGATAGGCTGCCCGCTGGGCCATTCGGCTTCGGCCGCCTACTTCGCTGCCAAATTCGCACGGGAGGGAATTACGGACTGTGCCTATGAGCTCTACGAGCTGCCCGAAATCGGTGCATTGGCACGCCTTTTGGCGGATGTGCCGGAGTTGTGCGGCTTCAACGTCACGATTCCTTACAAGCGCGAGGTCATGCCGCTGCTCGACGAGTTGTCGCACGACGCACGGATGATAGGTGCCGTGAACTGCGTGCGCCGCACTCCCGAAGGCCGGTTGACGGGGCACAATACGGACATTATCGGCCTGCGCGCCGCCCTCGGGGAGCTGCTGGGCGGTGACGAACCGGAACATGCGCTGGTGCTGGGCACGGGCGGGGCTTCGCAGGCCGTACAGTATGCCCTTGCCGAGCGGGGAATCCCGTTCGACCTCGTATCGCGCGATGCGTCGAAAGGCAATTACACCTACGACGATTTGCCGTGCGGGGTGGTGGAACAAAGCCGCCTGATTGTGAATGCGTCGCCCGTGGGCACCTACCCTGCCGTCGACGCTGCACCGCGTATCCCCTACGGTTACGTTACCCCCGGGCACTACCTGCTCGATTTGGTCTACAATCCGCCGCTGACGCAGTTCCTCGATTTCGGGCGGCAGCGCGGGGCGCACATCCTGAACGGCGAGGTGATGTTCCGCGAGCAGGCCGAAGCGTCGTGGCGGATATGGAATGAATAAGCGATATAATCAATAACGAGCGGAACGATGAAACGTACAGCGATTTTTTTGGCGGCACTGGCCCTGTGGTGCGGTGCCGCGGCGCAGGAGATTACGCCGCCCCGTTTCCAGGGTGCGGATGCCAAGCGCTTTATGGCGCGCCTGATCGGCGAGAGTGAGAAAATTGCGGTGGAGAAGCAGGTTCCGGCGTCGGATCTTTCGCCGCAGGTGGCAGTCGGGTTCACGGTGGACACCACGGGCACGGTGACCGAATGGCGGTTTCTGGACAACACGTGCGAGGGCCGGGACTATACCGAAACGGAGCCCGCGACGGCCCGGACGCGGGAAATTATGACCGAGGCGCTCGGCCGCCTCGAGAAATGGACTCCGGCGCAGAAAGCGGGCCGTCCGGCAACGTACAGCTGGCGGCTTACGATGCGCCTGCCCGTGGAGAAAATCGCAGGGAAACAGGAGGCCGACCCGTTGCTCTTCCTGGGTGAAGACCCCGGCAAAACGTTCCACGACTGGGCGCGGATACGGGTGCGCTACGACGAGCGGTTTTCGTCGCGCGGCGTGTCGGGTCTCGTGCACGTGCGTTTTTACATCGAGCCCGACGGGAGAATCACCATCGGCGAAGTCGTGCAGTCCCCCGACGACAAGCTGGCCAAAGAGGTCGTCCGCGTCATCAGGAACAGCAAGGGAAAATGGACGCCCCGCAAGGTGCGCGGCGTGCCGCAGCGCACGGCCTACGATTACCGGATTAATTTCACCTGACGGCCGGGCGGGAGCAGCGAACATAAAAAAAACGAACAGCAAAAAAAAGAGCCCCGCAACGGGGCTCTTTTATGTTTACCTGTGCCGCAGCATCGCTTTGGCCTTTTCAAGGTCCTCTTCGCGGACGACAATCTGGGCCGGCATGGTGCCTATGGGGTAAATGGCCGACATATATTCGTTGCGGATCATCGACCAGATGCCTGCGCTGTCGAGCATCGATTTGGCGATCTCGGCCTCTGTGATGGTGTTGTATTCCGCCAATACAACCATGGTTTCGTCTTGCATAATTTCTCGGTTTTGGTTGGATATCTAAAGTTAAGCATTTTGTTGATAAAATGCAATAGCCCTGCCACGAAATCTGCGGAAATATCGTTATCTTTGTTCAGCAATTTAAAGAGGAGTTTACCGCCATGCCTGATTTCGTCCACCTGCACGTACATACCCAGTATTCGATTCTCGACGGCGCCGCAGCCATCAAACCGCTTATCAAGCGGGCCAAGGCGCTCGGGATGAATGCCATCGCCATTACCGACCACGGCAACATGTACGGCGTCAAGAACTTCCACGACACCGCCACGGACGCCGGGGTGAAGCCGATTCTCGGCTGCGAGGTCTACGTGGTGAAGAACCGTTTCGAGAAGGACAAGGACGAGAAAGCCGGCGACCACCTGATCCTGCTGGCCAAGAACCTCGAGGGATACCACAACCTCTGCAAGATGGTCTCCTATTCGTTCACCGAGGGTTTCTATTACAAACCGCGTATCGACAAGCAGTTGTTGGAGCAGTACCACGACGGGCTGATATGCTGCTCGGCCTGCCTGGGCGGCGAGCTGCCGCAGGCCATCATGCACAACGACATGGAGGAGGCCGAACGCGTGGTACAATGGTTCAAGAATATTTTCGGCGAGGACTATTACCTCGAGTTGCAACTCCACCCCTCGGGCGATCCGCAGAAGGATGCCGACGTTTACGAAAACCAGTTGCGGGTGAACAAGGCCATTCTCGAGCTGTCGGCCAAATACGGCGTCAAATACATCTGTTCGAACGACGTGCACTTCATCCTCGCGGAGGATGCCGTGGCGCACGACCATCTGATATGCCTCAATACGGGCCGCGATTTGGACGACCCGAACCGTATGCGCTACACGTTCCAGGAGTACCTCAAGTCGCCCGAGGAGATGGCGGCGCTCTTTCCCGACCATCCGGAGGCGCTGGCCACCACGCTCGAAATCGCCGACAAATGCGAGGACTACAAACTGACGCACGCCCCGCTGATGCCGAACTTCCCGCCCCCGGAGGACTTCCCCATCGACCTCGCGGAGCTGCGCGAGTCGTTCGTCAAGAAGATAGAGGACGAAGAACTGCTGGCGAAGATTACCGCCTGCGGTACGGTCGAAGAACTGGAACAGCTCGTGGCGAACGACAAGGAGCTGTCGGACAGGCTGATGGTCGCCAAGCAGTATTGCTACCTCAAAGACCTGACCTACAAGGGCGCCCACAGGCGTTACGGCGAGGTGCTCGCCGAAAATGTGGAGGAGCGCATCAAATACGAGTTGAAAACCATCGAGTGGATGGGATTCCCGGGTTACTTCCTGATTGTGTGGGACTACATCCGCGCCGCCCGCGAAATGGGCGTGTCGGTAGGCCCGGGCCGCGGCTCGGCAGCCGGTTCGGTGGTTGCCTACTGTTTGAAAATCACCAATATCGACCCGCTGAAATACGATTTGCTGTTCGAGCGTTTCCTCAATCCCGAGCGTATCTCGCTGCCGGATGTCGACGTGGACTTCGATGAGGACGGCCGCGCCGACGTGCTGCGCTACTGCGTGCAGAAGTACGGACAGAAGCGTGTGGCGCAGATTGTGACGTTCGGCACGATGGCCCCGAAGATGGCCATCAAAGATGTCGCGCGCGTGCAGAAACTCGCCCTTTCGGAGAGCGACCGCCTGTCGAAGCTGGTGCCCGACAAGGTGACGCCCGACAAGAAGCACGGCGAAACGCCGTTCGATTTCGTATACAAGGAGTCGCCCGAACTGGCTGCCGAGCGCGAGTCGCCCAACCAGCTGATACGCAACACGCTCAAATATGCCGAGAAACTCGAGGGCTCGATTCGCCAGACGGGTGTGCATGCCTGCGGCGTAATCATCGGGCAGGACGATTTGGAGAAGTTCGCACCGATGGCCATTGCCAAGGACGCCGAGCTGAACGTCGTGGAGTTCGAGGGCAAGGAGGTCGAGAGCGTCGGCCTCATCAAGATGGACTTCCTCGGCCTGCGTACGCTGTCGATTATCAAGGACGCCGTGGAGAACGTCAAGGCGGTGCACGGCGTCGACGTGGACATCGACGATATTTCGCTCGACGACGCCCCGACGTACGAGGTTTTCGCCCGCGGCGACACCACCGGCCTGTTCCAGTTCGAGTCCCCGGGTATGAAAAAGCACCTGCGCAACCTGAAGCCCAACCGGTTCGAAGACCTCATCGCCATGAACGCCCTCTACCGGCCCGGCCCGATGGAGTACATTCCGAACTTCATCGCCCGCAAACACGGGCAGGAGCCGGTGACCTACGAGATTGCCGACATGGAGGAGTATTTGAGCGATACGTACGGCATCACGGTCTACCAGGAGCAGGTCATGCTGCTGTCGCAGAAACTTGCCGGTTTCACGGGCGGCGAGGCCGACACGCTGCGCAAGGCCATGGGTAAGAAGAAACGCGACGTGCTGGACAAGATGAAGCCCAAGTTCATCGAGGGGTGTAAACAGCGCGGACACGACGAAAAGATATGCGACAAAATCTGGGGCGACTGGGAGGCTTTCGCATCCTATGCCTTCAACAAGTCGCACTCGACCTGCTACGCCTACGTCGCCTACCAGACGGGGTACCTGAAAGCCCACTACCCTTCGGAGTTCATGGCGGCGCTGTTGAGCCGAAACCTCGCGGACATCAAGCAGCTCACGCTCTACATGAACGAGTGCAAGCGCATGGGCATCCGCGTACTCGGCCCCGACATCAACGAGTCGATGCGCACCTTCTCGTCGAACAAGTCGGGCGACGTGCGTTTCGGGCTGGGGGCCGTAAAGGGCGTCGGCGAGGCTGCCGTGGAGAGCATCATCGCCGAGCGCAACGCCAACGGCCGGTTCAAGGACATATACGACCTGATGGAGCGCGTGAACTTTTCGGCCGTCAACCGCAAATGTTTCGAAAACCTGGCTTACGCCGGCGGGTTCGACTCCATATCGGGTTTTCACCGCGGCAAATTCTTCGGCGCGGATGCGCGCGATAACACGGGCGTTACTTTCATCGAACAGCTGATGCGCTACGGACAGCGTTTCCAGGCCGAGAAGAACAACGCCCAGCAGAGTCTGTTCGGCGGCGGCGGACAGGTCGACATCCAGCGGCCCGTACTGCCTGCATGCGCGGACTGGAGCCAGTTGGAAACACTTGCCAAGGAGCGCGAGATGATCGGGCTTTACCTGTCGGCGCACCCGCTCGACGACTACAAAATCATCATCAACCACATGTGCAAGACGCAGCTCACGGAACTCGAGAACCTCGAGGCCCTCAAAGGCCAGGAAATCGCCGTGGCGGGTATGGTCGTCAGCGTGCAGAACCTGATTACCAAAACCGGCAAACCGTGGGGAAAATTCGTGCTGGAGGACTACAACGGCACGCACGAATTCGCGTTGTTCAGCAAAGACTACGAGAATTTCCGCAAATACCTCTTTTCGGATTACTTCCTCTTTATCCGGGGACGCGTGCAGCCCAAGCCCTACAACGACAAGGAGCTGGAGTTCAAAATCATCTCGATGGTGCAGCTTTCGGAGATGCGCGACACGATGATTAAGGAGATGAACGTACTGCTGCCCGTGCAGGACGTGACGCCGGAGCTGATCCGCAACCTGTCGGAGAAGGTGAAAGAGGCGCGGGGCGAAACCCTGTTCCGGATAAATGTCTTCGACCGCGACGCGCACGTTTCGTTGAGCCTCTTTTCGAAGAGCCACAAAGTGAGCCTCACGCAGTCGCTGGTATCGTATTTGGATGACAACGATATAAAGTATTCGATAGCATAAATCATATAAACAATTAAAATCCAATAATTATGGCTTTAGCAATCACAAAGGAGAATTATCAGGAGGTGCTCGCGTCGGAGCAGCCTGTCGTTATCGATTTTTGGGCCGAATGGTGCGGCCCCTGCCGCATGATAGCACCCATCGTGGACGAACTCGCCGCCGAGTACGAGGGTCGCGTCGTCATCGGCAAATGCGACGTCGAGGAGAACGACGAACTCACGATGAAATACGGTGTGCGCAACATTCCCACCATCATCTTCCTCAAGGGCGGTGAAGTGGTCGACAAACAGGTAGGCGCAGCATCGAAAGACGCACTCGTTGCGAAGATCGAAAAACTGCTCTAAATGCTTCGCAGCATAGACTGGTACGGGTTCCGGGCCGTGGAGTTCGCCAAAGGCGGCTATACGGCCCTGCTTGTGCCCGGCATGGGCGCCAACCTCGTGCGGCTGGCCCAGACGCAGTTGGGTGCGGAGATATTGCGCGCGCCTGTCACGGCGGACGAAGCCGACGAGTTCAAAAGGCGTCCGCATGTCTTCGGACTGCCGCTGCTGTTTCCGCCCAACCGCATTGCCGACGGGCGTTATACGTTCGAGGGGCGTGTGTACAAGTTCCCGATTACGATTGAAACCGAGCACAACTACCACCACGGAATCCTCAAAAGCCAGCCTTTCGCCGTATCGAAAGCATGGGAAACCGGGGAAGAGGTGCTGGTGGAGTGCCGCTACTATTCGAATGCGGGCAACGATGCGCTCTTCCGGGATTTCCCGCACGAATTCAAATGCAAGGTCGTCTACCGCCTCACGGCGCAGGGGTTGGAGCAGGAGGTGATGTTCGCCAACCGCAGCCGGCAGCCGATGCCCGTCGGCGTCGGCTTTCACACGCCGATGCGCATTCCTTTTGCCGGAGGTGCGGACAGCGACTACGTAATGCGCGTCGCAGTTGGAGATCAGATTGAACTGGACGGCCGCAAACTTCCGACAGGCAGGATGTTGCCACTATCGGAGCAGTTTGCCAAACTGCGTGACGGAGGCTTGCAGGTAACGGGATGTCCGCCGATCGAGGCGGCTTTCACGCTGCGCGAAATCGAGGTCGACGGCAGCCCGTTCCGGGGCGCTCTGGTCGAAAATGTCCGCACCGGAGTACGGACGTTCTATGAAGTGGATCACCAGACGACCTGCTGGACAATCTGGAACAACGGCGGCCGGGTGCCCTACTGCTGTCCCGAACCGCAGTCGTGGACGACCAATGCCCCGAACCTCGCCGACCCGGCAGCCGCAGGCTTCCAATCGATTGCCCCGGGCGACAAGTGGAGCATGAAGTTCCGGCTTTACGCGAAATAGCTATTTCGCCCCCGCATGCACGCCAACCGAAAAGAGGATATTCCGTCGGAATATCCTCTTTTCGGTGTTTTACAGACAGCGCCGTTTGGGTCCGCGGGTCAGAAATGCTCGTAAACGACCGTTTCCGACAGCGGCTTGCGGAGCATGTCGTGACGGTTCGGGTCAGCCGGGATGCCCGCGCCGTAGCCGACGAGCAGGATGTTTACGGGTTCGATATTGTCCGGAAGGCCGAATTCTTCGCGCACGGCTTCCGGCTTGAACATGCATATCCACAGGGTATCCAGTCCCTGCGAGGCGGCCGCCAGCATCATGTGGTCGGTGACAATCGAAGCGTCGATGTCGCCAATCATTTTATCGTCGTATTTGCGCGTCCATGCTTCGGACGTGTCGGCGCAGACGATAATGGCGCACGGGGCCCCGAAATCGCGCGTACAGCGGGCAAGGCGTTCCATGCCCTCCTGCGACTGTACGACGACAAGCCGCTGGGGCTGGCGGTTGGCTCCCGTGGGGGCGACGCGTCCCGCTTCGAGGATAACGCCGAGTTTTTCGGGTTCGACTTTGGCCGCCGTATACTTGCGGCAGGCATACCGCTTTTTTGCAAGGGTGAGAAAATCCATAGTGGTGGTGTTTTATACGACAAATATACAGCAATTTTTTTGCCGCCGCAACTTTTCTGCGGCGGGCTTTGTCATGCGGGACTGACAGTTTGGCAGGATTCGGGCGGTGGCACACGGTTTGTTGGTACAGGGACATACGAATCAAATTAAAATACAACGATAAAACTATGAAAAACGGAAAAATCGGAGTAACGACGGAGAACATATTCCCCGTT
Source organism: uncultured Alistipes sp. (assembly GCF_902388705.1). GTDB lineage: Bacteria > Bacteroidota > Bacteroidia > Bacteroidales > Rikenellaceae > Alistipes. The sequence continues at coordinate 137,636 of NZ_CABMQJ010000005.1, read as the reverse complement.
ATCAAGAAGTTCCTTTATTCGGATCATGAAATTTTCCTGCGCGAGCTTATCTCCAACGCAGTCGACGCGACCCAGAAACTGAAGACCCTCTCGTCCATCGGCGAAATGAAAGGCGAACTGGGCGACCTGACGATTCGTGTGGCTGTGGACAAAGAGGCCAAAACACTGACCGTAACCGACCGCGGCGTAGGCATGACCGCCGAAGAGGTCGACAGGTACATCAACCAGATTGCCTTCTCGGGCGCCGAGGAGTTCATGGAGAAATACAAGAACCAGGCTATCATCGGCCATTTCGGACTGGGTTTCTACTCGTCGTTCATGGTGGCCGACAAGGTCGAGATATTCACCAAATCCTTCAAAAAGGACGCAAAGACCGTACACTGGAGCTGCACCGGAACCCCCGAGTTCGAGATGGAGGAGACCGACGAGGCCCGCGACCGCGGTACGACGATCGTCCTGCACCTGTCGGAGGACTCGTTGGAGTATGCCGAAAGTTCGAAAATCGAGGAGCTGCTGCGTAAATACTGCCGCTTCCTGCCGGTTCCGATTGCGTTCGGCAAGGTCAAGGAGTGGAAAGACGGCAAATACGTCGATACGGACAAGGATAACATCATCAACAACATCGACCCGCTGTGGACGCGCAAGCCCGCAGACATCACCGAAGAGCAGTACAAGGAATTTTACCACGAGCTCTACCCCATGAGCGACGAGCCGCTGTTCTCGATCCACCTGAACATCGACTACCCGTTCCACCTCACGGGCATCCTCTACTTCCCGAAGATTCACAACAACTTCGAAATCCAGAAGAACAAGATACAGCTCTACTCGAACCAGGTCTACGTAACCGACCAGGTCGAGGGCATCGTGCCGGAGTACCTCACGCTGCTGCACGGCGTGATCGACTCGCCCGACATTCCGCTGAACGTGTCGCGCAGCTACCTGCAGAGCGATGCGAACGTGAAGAAGATTTCGAACTACATCACCCGCAAGGTGGCAGATCGCCTGCAGGAGTTGTTCAATACGATGCGTGCGGACTACGAGTCGAAATGGGACGACCTGAAGATTTTCATCCAGTACGGCATCCTCACCGACGAGAAATTCGCCGAAAAAGCGCAGGATTTTATGCTCTGGAAGAATATCGAAGGCAAGTATTTCACGCCCAAGGAGTATCTCGAGAAAGTGAAAGAGAACCAGACCGACAAGAACAAGACGGTGGTGTTCCTCTATGTGGACGACCCCGTGGAGAAGCATACATTCCTCGAAGCGGCCAAAGGCAAGGGATACGATGTGCTGCTGATGGACGGACAGCTGGACAACCACTATATCAACTGGTATGAGTCGAAGAACAAGGACACGCGCTTCGTACGCGTGGACAGCGACGTGGTCGACAAACTCATCCAGAAAGAGGAAAACATTAAAATGTCGCTCACCGAGGCCCAGCAGGAGCTGTTGCGCCCCGTATTCGAAAGCCAGATGCCCCGGGACGAGAAGATTCACTACAACATATCGTTCGAAGCGATGTCGCCCGACGAGGCGCCGGTGGTCATCACGCAGAACGAATTCATGCGCCGTATGAAAGAGATGGCCGCAACGGGCGGTGGCGGTATGAGCCAGTTCTACGGCCAAATGCCCGACAACTTCACCATTGCGGTGAACGGCAACCACCCCATCGTCGCAGACATCCTCGCCGATGCCGAGAAGGCCTACGGCGACAAACTGAAGTCGGTTACCAAGAAAATCGATGCGGCCGTAGCCGAGGAGAAGCGTTTCGAGGAGGTTACCAAGGACAAGAAAGAGGAGGAGCTGACGCCGGAGGAAAAGTCCACGCGCGAAGAACTGTCGAAGAAAATCGTCACGCTGCGCGACCAGCGCGACCAGCGGCTGCGCGAGATCGGCGGTGAAAACCGGCTCGTGAAGCAAATTATCGACCTTGCGCTGCTCACCAACGGCATGCTCAAAGGCAAGAACCTGACGGATTTCATCCAGCGCTCGATTTCGCTGATCGAAAAATAGCACCCGCCAGGGGTTAATGAGGAGGGGAACCGCACGTTCGGGTGGCGGTTCCCTTTTTTTGTCTTTGCGGCGGGAGGCTTTCTTTCTCGGAAAAAGTTGCTCAAACAGGATAAAAAGGTTATATTTGTTTATACAACCACTTCTAAACCTTTTTCCCATGAAAAAATTATTGCTGACCGCTCTTGTCGCCGGTATGCTGCTTGCGTCCTGCACGCCCCGGAACCGTGTGGTCGAGAATCCCCTGATCGGGGCCGCGAACACCATGACGCTCGACATTCCGAAAATAGAATTGAGCGACACGGCGACCGTGCTGCACGTCGACGCCTATTTCCGGCCGCGCAACTGGATTCGCATCGACGCCGGGACTTACCTCGCAGCGGACGGGCAGAAATACATGCTGCAGGGCAGCGAGGGCATACAGCCCGATTCGCTGTTCTGGATGCCCGATTCGGGCGAAGCCTCGTTCGTGCTGAAATTCGGGCCGCTGCCCCGGGGAACGAAGTCGTTCGACTTCATCGAATCGGACTGCGACGACTGCTTCAAACTCTACGGCATCGACCTGACGGGAAAAACCGAGTATCCGCGCTATCCCGAAGGGCTGCCACGGGAATTGCAGAAGGCCCCGAAAGACGGTCCCGTGCCCGATCCGGTGCTTGCCGTCGGCAAAACGACCCTGAACATCCGCCTGCTCGGCTACCGGGAGGGCATGAACAGGGAGATAGCGGTATACGTCAATTCGCTGCTGAACGGGCAGAAGGAAAACATAGCGGCCATCGACCCGGAAAACGGTACGGCGACCGTCACGTTCGAACAGTACGGCACGGCAACGGCATTCGTCGTATACGGTTCGATATTCGGACAATGCTGGATTGCCCCCGGCGAAACCATCGATGTCTATATGGATTTGGGCGCGGGCGGCCGTGCCATCGTGCAGCGCAGGAACAAGGAGCGGGAGATGCCCGCCGTCCGCAAAATCTATACGACCGGAATGTATGCCGACCTGAACGCGCAGGCGGGCATGAATACCGGCAACGTATACAGCCTGAATTGCCTGGACGGCAATTTCGCGGACTACCGGATGAGCGCCGACGAATATACGCAGATGGTCGAATCGAAATACAGGGCCCTTGCCGACAGCATCGCCGGTAGCGGCATGTCCGGCATGATGAAAGAGATGTCGATGCTCGCATTGCAGCAGGAAGCGCTCGGCGCCATGACCAACGGCGGTTACCTGCTCGAGCACAACTACCGCTCGAAGAACAATCAGTGGGACCGCGGTGTGACGCTCGATTATAAGTTCGCCGAGCTCAAGCCGGAGCACTATGCGGCCATCAGCGAACTTTTCGATGTCGGCAATCCGAAACTGGTCATGGCGGAATCACTCTTCGACTACACGGGGGCCGTGCTGTCGGAAAATGTAGACTGGGCGGCCATTGCGAATGTGAAAGAGGGCGTTTTAGCCGATTTGCCCAAAATCGGCCGGCTGCCGTCCAAAGCGGAAAACAACGAACTCACACAGGAAGACCTCGATTTGCTCCACTCGCTCAAAGAACCCTTCTACGCCGAGGCGTGCGAAGCGATGCAGGCACGGGTGCGCGAGAAGCTGGAGGCGGTAAAGGACATACGCATCGAAACGACGCCGGATGTCGCCGTCGACAAACTTTTCGATGCGATCATCGCGCCCTGCAAGGGCAAGGTCGTCCTCGTCGATTTCTGGAATACGTGGTGCGGCCCCTGCCGCAATGCGCTCAAAGCCAACGAGCCGCTCAAGAGCGGAGAGCTGAAAAGCGACGATTTGGTGTGGATATATATCGCCAACGAAACCTCGCCGCTGGCGACATACAAGACCAGCATCGCCAAGATACAAGGCAGGCACTACCGGCTGAATCCCGAACAGTGGAGATATATCTGCGAGAAATTCGAAATCGACGGAATTCCCTCCTATGTGCTTGTGAACAGGGACGGCAGCTACAAACTGCGCAACGATTTCCGCAACCACGAAACGATGAAAACGACGCTCAAAGGGTTGCTCGAATAGGCGCGGCGCGGGACGGTTTTCATGCGGTATAACATCCGAAAACCGTCAGTACGCGACAGGCCATATTCGTGTCTGCAATCCCGATACCCGATAGGAAAGGCCGCCCCTTGCCGGGCGGCCTTTTTTTCAGTCAAACATACAGCGTCAGGCGCATCGGGCCGAATATCCTCGCCATTCGACCGGGGAACCGGACATTACCGCCGCCACCGTGACGCGCCGGACTCGCAGGGGCTGAATCCGGCCCTCTGCAGCACGCGCTGCGAGGCGAGGTTATCGGGGGCGGTTTCGGCTGTGACATGCCTTACGCCCGGCTGCTGCCCTGCCCATGTGCACAAGGCGCGCACGGCTTCGCTCATGTACCCCTGCTTTTCCCAACCCGGTTCCAGGCCGTAGCCGATTTCAATCTCCCCGTCGGCATTCGGCGCCCCTTTGAAACAGGCGGAGCCGACCACCTCGTTCCCGGCCCTCTCGATAAGGAGCCAGAATGTATGGAAGAGATAATGCTCCGCGTCTCCGGCTGCAACGGTGCGCTGCTTCTCGACAATCCGGCCAAACTCCCCGCAGGGCGGAGCCGGACAGCGGCATCCGAGTTCCCGCTCCAACGCAGGAACAGCGTGCAGCCACGAATCCAGCTGCGGGAGCGTCAGCGGAACAATCCGGAGCCTTTCTGTGAGCAGCTGCATGCGACGGCGGCGTTAAAGTCCCCCTATTCCGTCCATTTGCCGGCGACCAGCTGCATGAACCAGTCGGGAACGCGGCACGGACGGCGCGTGTCGCTGTGGATAAAGCCGAGCTGCGTCATGCCCGTATTGAGCAGTTCGCCCTTCTCGTTGTAGATTTCGTAAAAGAAATTGATGCGTGCCGCGGGCAGCTCTTTCAGCATGATGCGCACCGTGAGCAGTTCGTCGTAGTACGCAGGACGGTGGTATTTGGACTGCACTTCGAGAATCGGCATCATGATACCCCGTTTCTCGACTTCGGCGAATGACATGCCCAGCCAGCGGAGCAGCTCGCTGCGCGCGGCCTCGTAATAGCAAATGTAATTCGAATGGTGGCAGATGCCCATCTGGTCGGTGTGTTTGTACCACACGCGGATTTGGCAATCGTAAGAGAGCATAGATTCAAAATGTTAGGACAGCGCGCCCGTCGGGACAGCCGTCGCGGATTATCAGTTCCTGTGCGGCGCCGACCGAGAGCCGGGCCGGGATGTCGCCGATATGTACGTCGTATTCGCCCGGGGGCGGAAGCAGTTTCAGGGATTCGTCCGTACGGATGCGGTTCCGCTCCGCCGTACCGATAACGAGGTAGGGATGGGCCAGCAGGCGCGCCGCACGCGCCATATCGCCCTGTGCGACCAGGCGGCGGATAACCGTGGAACTCACCTTTTCGGCATCTACGTCGCATTCGCCGACTTCCACGACGCGCAGGCCGAAACCGTGGCTGCCGAGGTAGTCGTAACTGCCCTGCTTGTCGCGGCCGAAGCGGTGGTTGAACCCCACGACCAGGGCTTCGGCGCCGACGCGCTGCACGAGGTAGCTGCGGATAAACTCGTCGGGCGAAAGGCTGCTGAACGCCCTGTCGAACGGAATGACAATCAGGTTGTCGATACCCTGCCGTTCGAGCAGGCAGGTTTTTTCTTCGAGCGAGGTCAGCAGGCGCAGCCCTTCGGCTTTGCCGAGCGTGATGCGCGGGTGCGGTTCGAATGTGAGCACGACACTTTCGCCGCCTTGTGCGCGTGCCGTATCGGCCAGCGTGCGCAGCAGGGCCAGATGGCCGCTGTGGACGCCGTCGTACGACCCGACGGTGACCGCGGGATGCGTGAAGTGCGGAAGTGCATCGAAACCGTGAAATACCCTCATCACTCGCTCCCTGCCGCGGTTTTAGGCGTTGTTGCTGCCCTCTTCGTTCTCCTTGACGAAGTAGGCCACTTTCTCGAGCAGCGTGGTGATGTCGTAGTTCTCCACGACGATGCCCTGCGGGAAATTCAGCGGCGTGGAGGTGAAGTTGAGCACGCCCTTGATGCCGGCATTGATAATCGGCACCACGAGGTTCGGGGCCACCTGCGTCGGCGAGGAAACGATGACGATGCTGATATCCTTGTCCTCGACCACCTCTTCGAACGTATCCATGTGGTAGCACGGAATACCGTCGATGGTCTTCCCGACCTTCCCGGGGTCGACGTCGAAAGCGGCCGTAATCCGCAGTTTGAGACCCTTGCCGTTGAAATACTTCGTGATGGCCTGGCCGAGGTGTCCCATACCCAGCACGGCGATATTCATCTGCGAGGGGCTGTCGAGGATTTTGCTGATGTACTCGATGAGCACCTGCACGTCGTAGCCCTTCTTGGTGTCGCTCGAGAAGCCGATAAGCATCAAATCGCGGCGAACCTGCACGGCCGTGATGCCGTGAATGCCCGCCAGTACGTGCGAAAAGATGTGCGTGATTCCCTGTTTATGGCTCGCCAGTAGCGTGCGTCGGTATTCGCTCAATCGCTCGATGGTTTTCTCGGGTATCGCATTGGTCAAAGCTGCCATAATCTCCTTATTCGATGGTTATCGTAAAGTCGCTGTTGTAATTCACCCGCACCCAGTTGCGGTTGAGGTGGTTGTAACGCCCTTCGCCCTGTCCGAAAACATAGGGCGTCTGCAGCGGCGTATAGCTGCGTCCCTCCAGGTCGTACTCGATATCGCCGTACATCGCGGGGCAGAAGACCAGCGCCGTGTCGTAGCCGCGGTAGGAAAAGAGCGTCGGCAGCGAGCCGAAAGCGCGGATATAGGCGCTGTCGAAGTCGAGAATCGCCCGCGAGTCGCGTTTGGCGTGGTAGCTCGAGATGAAAACGACGCGGTCCTTGAAGAATATCGAACGGTCGAGGTTGTTGTAACGGCTGCCTCGCATCCACCGGGTGTTGCCCAGCACAACGAAACGCGGCGCCGTGCGTCCGCGGCTCGTGATGCCCGTGTCGGCCGAAGCGATAGCCGCGAGAATGCGCTCCACATCGACCTCGTCGTCGGCCATGACGATGAAAACATTGTCGCTGCCGTTATCCAGAAGCGGCGTCAGGTCGCCCGGGTTGTTGGCCGAGTGTTTCGACGGATGGACATATTGATAAGTATACTTCCGGTAGTCCGAGTCGCCGAGCAGCGCGAGCACCTCGGCTTCGAAATCCTTGTCCGTGCTGTCGGTGTAAATCAACGTGACCTGCCTGTCGCCGTTGACCAGGTCGGCGATTTTCTCCCACTTGCGGGACGGGTCGGGGGCCATCTGGAACAGCACGTCGCTGTTCATCTCCGCGATATTGGCCAAAGGCGACACGACGGGAATATCGTGTTCCTCGGCATAGCGGATGACCGGATAGAGCCCCTCTTCGTATACCGGGCCGACAATCAGGCCGGCCTTGCGGAATTCGTCGCTTTCGGTGATTGCGCGGATTCTCTCCGGGCTGCGCGCCGTGTTGTACAGGTCGACATGCACCGAACAGCCGTATTTGGTCTTTACGCTGTCCAGCCCGAGCAGAAATCCCTGGTAGAATTCGAGGTAATTGGCATTGGTATCGCTCCCTACGGCCATCGGCAGCAGCAGCGCCACGTTGAGCGTCGCACTGCGGCGCAGGGCGCGGAATTCGACCTCCGCCACCTTGGTGGCCGGAAAGACGTCCGGAATGGAATCCTGCCGCACGGTGTCGGCCCCGTTCCGGTTTTCGGCTGCAGCAAGCTGCTCGGCCGAGCCCGGCACCTTGATGATGGCACCGGCTTTCAGGTCGGCGGCTTTCAGCCCCCCGTTGAGCGCTCCGAGCTGCTCCTCGGTAATTCCGAAGCGGCGCGAAAGCGAATAGAACGTTTCGCCCGGATGCACGATATGGTAGGCATACCCCTCCTCGGCGACACTGTTGAGCGAGTTGCGGTAGGCTTCCCACTGCTCCCGGCTCCCAGCCTCGTCCTCGGATCCGATTTCCTTCTTGCGGATCAGGATGCGCTCCCCGAGCCGCAGGTGCGTGGGGTCGAGGTTCGGGTTATCCTCGACCACGGTCTGTATCGGAATTTCGTATTTGCGAGAAATGCCGTAGAGGGTTTCTCCCTGCATCACGGTGTGCGTGTCGAAAGTCTTGCGCAGCTTGCGTTCCGATTTGGGCTGGGGAACATCGGTCACGAAAGGCACCTTGATATTCTCCCCGGCGCGCAGCCCCTCGCCCACCGAGGGATTATACTGCAGGATGACTTTCTCCCCCACATCGTACGTCTTCGAAAGTCCGTACAGCGTTTCGCCCGGCTGCACCGTATGAATGTAGAATTTCGAACCGTTGATATAAACTATCGTTCCGGACTTCTCCACCGCAAAGGCACACACGCTCCACAGGAGCAGCAAGGCTGTCGCACAAAGTCGCTTCATCGTCATTTCATTTTTTCACGCATACGGATTTCCGTAATGACCTTTTTGGTATAGAGCGGGAAATCGCCGTTCATCATCCAGGCGTAATAGCTCGGTTCGATGCGGAATACCTCGGCGACGGAGCGGCCCTTGTATTTGCCGAAGCCGAAAACCTCTTCGCCCTTCTCGTTGTAGAGGATACGCCCGGCATAGTCCGCCGTATCGCCGCGGGTCGAAAATTCGGCCAGCTTGTCGATGTCGTTCTCCAAATCGGGATAACGCTCCAGCTGCGCCTTGAGCACCTCGTACGTGGCCAGCGTGTCGGCCTCGGCCGAATGGGCGTCGTCCAGGTCCTTATCGCAGTAGAACTTGTAGGCCGCCACCAGCGTGCGCTGCTCCTTTTTGTGGAAGATATTCTGCACGTCGACGAACTTGCGGCGTTTGAAGTCCACGTCGACACCGGCGCGCAGGAACTCCTCGACCAGCACCGGCAGGTCGAAACGGTTCGAGTTGAAGCCGCCGAAGTCGCAGCCGCGGATGAACTGCTCGAGCGATTTGGCCACCTGCGCGAACGTCGGACAGTCCCGTACATCCTCGTCGGTAATGCCGTGGATGGCCGTAGACTCCTCCGGGATATGCATCCCGGGGTTGATCTTGCGGGTTTTTACGATCTCCTCGCCGTCGGGCATGATCTTGGCCATCGAAATTTCGACGATACGGTCTTTGGCGGTATCCACGCCGGTGGTTTCGAGGTCGAAGAAAATGATGGGGCGTTTGAGGTTTAACTTCATCTGGCGGGCGTTATGCGTTGATCATCATCGGCATGAGCAGCATGAGCGTAGCGCTGGTCTGCTTGTCGTCGTAGACGGGTTTGAATACGCCGGCACGCGTCGAGTCGGCCAGTTCGACCACAACGGTCGGCGTGTCCATGTTCGAGAGTATCTCGACCAGGAACGTCGACTTGAAACCGATTGTAATCTCCTCGCCGTCGTAGCTGCACGAAATCGTCTCGTTGGCCGACACCGAGAAGTCGATATCCTGTGCCGTGAGGTTGATTTTGTTGTCGCCGATATCCATGCGAATCAGGTTCGTGGTCGGGTTCGAGCAGACGGCTACGCGCTTGATGCCGTTCACCAGCTCGATTCGGTCTACGAGCACCTTGTTGGGGTTGTTGGCCGGAATCACGGCGTTGTAGTTCGGGTAGTTGCCCTCGATAAGGCGGCACACGAGCGTATGGCTCTTGAGTTTGAACAGCGCGTTCTTCGAGTCGAAGCTCACCTCGATGGCGTCGTCCTCCTTCAGGAGTACCGATTTGAGCAGGTTGGCCGGTTTCTTGGGCAGGATGAACGAAGCGTTCACTTCGCCGTTTTCCGCCTCGGCCTCGTATTTCACGAGTTTGTGCGCGTCGGTTCCCACGAAGGTGAACGACTCGGAAGTCAGGTTGATATAGATACCGTTCATCACGGGGCGAAGCTCGTCGTCGGCCGTGGCGAAGATGGTCTTGTTGATACCGTTCACCAGCGTGTCCACATTCAGTTTGAGTTCCTTTTTCTCGGCGCTCAACTGCGGCACGGCGGGATAGCTTACGGCGCTGGCGCCAGGAATCGAGAGCGAACCGCTCTTCCAGTTAATCCGGATTTCCCAGTTCTTGTCGTTGACGTCGATGGTCAGCGGCAGCTCGGAAAACTCTTTCAGGGAGTCGAGCATCAGTTTGGCGGGGGCGGCAATCGTACCCTCGCTCTCCACGCTGTCGACCGTAATGGAACCGATAAGCGTCGTTTCGAGGTCGGAGGTGGTGACCTTCAGTTCGTTGCCGTTGAGCTCCATGAGGAAGTAATCCAGGATGGGCAGCGTGTTTTTATTGCTGATAACCTTGCCGGTGGTAGCCAGAAGCGAAAGCAGTGCCGAGCTTGATACTGAAAATTTCATACGTTTGTTTCCTTTCTTTATTTTCTGTTATGGTTTCTTTACTTTAAAACTGCGAGTTTGTCGAGCGCCGTCGATATCATCTTGCGCACGAAAGGTTTGTAATCCGTATCCACATCCTGCGCAATGCGCTGCGCGATGATGGTGCAGATGGTCGCGGCGCGGTGCCCCATCAGGGCTGCGAGGCCCGCGAGCGCCGAACCCTCCATTTCGAAGTTGGTGATGCGGCGGCCGTGGTAGTCGAAAGACTCGATTTTCCCGTTGAGCTTCGCGTCCAGCGGTTCGAGGCGCACCCAGCGTCCCTGCGGCGCATAGAAGCCCGGCGCGGCGATGGTGATACCCTCGCGCGTCACGTCGCTGAAATGGTCAAAAAGCGTCTTGTCGGCATCGATGAAATAGGGTTTCGGCAGCAGTTCGTTCCACCCCACATGCGCCATGAACGCCTTCTCGATTTCGAGGTCGCAGACTTCGTTGCGGCCTTTGTAATAGTTGAGCAGGCCGTCGAAGCCCACCGACGTGCGCGAAAAGACGAACTCGCCCACCTTGATGTCGGGCTGAACGGCGCCCGACGTACCGAGCCTCACCAGCGTAAGCTGCCGCTTCACGGCTTTCTCCTGCCGGGTGGCGAAGTCGACGTTGGCCAGCGCATCGAGCTCCGTGACGGAGATGTCGATGTTACCGATGCCGATGCCCGTCGAGAGCACGGTCATGCGCTTGCCTTTATAGGTACCCGTCACGGTCTTGAACTCGCGGTTGGACACTTCGCACTCGCGGGTGTCGAAATGCTCCGCGACCATGGCCACACGGCCCGGGTCACCGACGAGGATCACCGTGTCGGCAAGTTGTTCCGGCAGCAGGTGCAGGTGGAAAATGGAACCGTCGTCGTTGATTATCAATTCGGAAGCGGGAATCGTTCTCATAATAGTGGTTTTTTAATTTTCATAATTGGCATAAAAGTAATATATTTACCTCGAATATCAAAACTTCGGAAGTTATTTTTCATAAATATATGTATCGCTAAAACACGGTATCAAAACTTTAATTATGACACTCATAAAATCCATATCCGGCATTCGCGGCACCATCGGCGGCCCGCAGGCGGAGAACCTGACACCGCCCGACGTGGTGAAGTTCACGACGGCATACGCACGCCTCATCGCACAGCGCAACCCGGGCAAAAAACTTACCATAGTCGTAGGACGCGACGCCCGTATTTCGGGCGAAATGGTCGCCGGGCTGGTCGAAAGCACGCTCCTGGCCTGTGGCGCGGACGTTATCAACACCGGACTGTGCACTACGCCGGGCACCGAAATGGCCGTTATCACGCATAAGGCCGACGGCGGCATCATCGTCACTGCATCGCACAACCCCCGCCAGTGGAACGCCCTGAAACTGCTCAATGCCGACGGCGAATTCCTCTCCGATGCCGAGGGCAAGCGCGTGCTGGCGATGTCCGGGGAGGAGGATTACGCATACCCCACCGTCGACGGCATCGGGCATGTGCTCTCGCGCCAGCCGTTCAACGAACGGCATATCGAGCAGGTGCTGGCGCTTCCGCTGGTCGACGCCGAAGCCGTCCGCGCGCGCCGCTACAAGGTCGTGGTGGATGCCGTGAACTCGGTGGGCGGCATCGTGATGCCGGAGTTGCTGCGTCGACTGGGCTGCGAAGTCGTGGAGCTCAACTGCGAGCCGACGGGCGAATTCGCCCACAACCCCGAACCGCTGCCGGAGAACCTGACTGCGATTTCGGAGGTTATCCGCCGGGAAAAGGCCGATTTGGGAATCGTCGTCGACCCCGATGTGGACAGGCTGGCGTTCGTCTGCGAGGACGGCTCGATGTTCGGCGAGGAGTACACGCTGGTGGCTGTGGCCGATTACATCCTCTCGAAACATCCGGGGGGCAATACCGTTTCGAACCTCTCCTCGTCGCGGGCGCTGCGCGACGTGACCGAACGGCACGGCGGCAGGTACTGCGCTGCGGCCGTCGGCGAAGTGAACGTCGTGACGAAAATGAAAGAGACCGGCGCCGTCATCGGCGGCGAGGGCAACGGCGGCGTGATTTATCCCGAACTCCACTACGGCCGCGATGCACTGGTCGGGACGGCACTCTTTTTGACGTGGCTTTCGCACCGGGGAATGACCGTGACGCAACTGCGTGCGACCTATCCGTCGTACTACGCCTCGAAGAACAAAATCGAGCTGACACCTGCCATCGACGTGGATAAAGTACTGCATGAGATAAAAGAGCGTTATGCCAATGAGAACGTGAACGATATTGACGGTGTGAAAATCGATTTCCCGGAGAACTGGGTGCATCTGCGCAAGTCGAACACGGAACCCATCATACGCGTGTATACCGAGGCGAAATCGATGGCCGAAGCCGACGCGCTGGCGCAACGGTTTATCGGAGAGATAAAGACGATATGCAATATTTAAAAATGAGGACTATGAAGAGTAAATTTTTAATCCTTGCGGCTGCGGCGATGTTCGCGGCCTGCGGTGGAAATACACAGAAAAAGGCGGCTGCCGGGGGCGCGAAAGACGCTTCCGAAACAGTTGCGGACATGCACAACGCCGAGAATGCGCTCGACTACCGGGGCACCTACACCGGAACGTTCCCGGCAGCGGACTGCCCGGGCATCGACATGCGCCTGACGCTCAAGCAGGACGGCGCGTACAGCCTGCACATGAAATATATCGACCGCGATTCGGAGTTCGACGAGAAGGGCACCTATACCGTCAGGGAAAACCTGCTGACCCTCACCCCGACCGACGGGCAGCCCGACTATTACAAGGTCGAGGAGAACCGCCTGCGCAAACTCGACGCCGACAAACAGCCGATTACCGGGGTGCTGGCCGAAAACTACGTATTGAAGAAAACCGAATAAATCCCTTGCAATGGATAAAGTAAAAAGTTATATAGCATCGAATAAAGACCGTTTTATCAGCGAATTGTTCGACTTGCTCCGCATTCCGTCGATTAGCGCCCAGAGCGAGCACAAACCCGACATGGTGCGGTGCGCCGAATGGCTGGCCGCAGCACTCGCCAAAGCGGGCGCCGACCATGCGGAGGTATTCCCGACGGAGGGCAATCCGGTCGTTTTCGCAGAGAAGATTGTCGACCCCAAGGCCAAGACCGTGCTGGTCTACGGCCACTATGACGTGATGCCCGTCGACCCGCGCAGCGAATGGCGCACGGAGCCTTTCGAGCCGGTTATCGAAGAGGGACGCATCCGGGGACGCGGCGCCGACGACGACAAGGGCCAGTTGTGGATGCACGCCAAGGCGTTCGAGGCGATGTGCGCCACGGACAGCCTTCCCTGCAACGTCAAATTCATGCTCGAGGGCGAAGAGGAAATCGGCTCGCCGAGCCTCTATAAATTCTGCGAGCAGAACAAAAAGATGCTCAAGGCCGATATAATATTGGTATCGGACACGTCGATGATTTCGATGCAGACCCCGTCGATTACCTGCGGGCTGCGCGGCCTCGCCTACATGGAGGTCGAGGTGACGGGCCCCGACAAAGATTTGCACTCGGGCCTGTTCGGCGGTGCGGTGGCCAACCCGGCCAATGTGCTGACGCGCCTGGTGTCGCAACTGGTCGATGAAAACGGGCGTGTGACGATTCCCGGGTTCTACGACGACGTGCGCGAACTGACGCCCGCCGAGCGCAAGGCGTTCAACAAGGCGCCGTTCAGCCTCGCAGCCTACAAGAAGTCGCTTTCAATCGGCGACGTGGAAGGCGAAGCGGGCTACACGACGCTCGAGCGCACGGGCGTACGGCCCTCGCTCGACGTGAACGGCATCTGGGGCGGCTATACCGAAGAGGGCACCAAGACGGTGATTCCGTCGAAAGCCTCGGCCAAGATATCGATGCGCCTGGTGCCGAATCAGGACTACCGTAAAATCAGCAGGCTTTTCGAAAAGCACTTCAAATCGATAGCGCCCAAAAGCGTGAAAGTCAAGGTCAAATCGCTCCACGGCGGCATGCCCTACGTGGCACCCACCGATATGCCGGCATACAGGGCCGCGGAAAAAGCCGTAACGGATACGTTCGGCAAAAAGCCCCTGCCGTTCTATTCGGGTGGTTCGATTCCGATTATCAGCGGATTCGAATCGATACTGGGCATCAAGTCGCTTTTAATCGGGTTCGGACTTGCGGAGGACGCGATACACTCGCCCAACGAAAGCTACGGACTCGACCAGTTCTACAAAGGCGTGGAAACCATTCCGCTGTTCTACAAGTATTTTGCGGAGGAGAAGTAACAGCCTATGTACGAGGAATTTCTGAATTTCATATTTCCGCTCGCGAAAGGGGCCGGAAAAATACAACTCTCCTACTTCCGGGGTAACGACTTGGGCATTCAAACCAAGTCGAACGTCTACGATGTCGTAACACGCGCCGACAAGCAGAGCGAGGAGTATATCGTGACGGCCATTACGGAACGCTATCCCGGCCACGGGATACTCGGCGAGGAAGGCGGCACGATGGGCACCGCAGGCAGCGACTACCGCTGGGTGATAGACCCGCTCGACGGTACGACGAATTACAGTCAGGGGCTACCGCTGTTCTCCGTTTCGATTGCGCTCCAGTACAAGGGCGAAACCATTGCAGGTGTCGTCTATGCCCCCTATCTGGACGAGATGTTCTGGGCGACCAAAGGCGGCGGGGCCTATATGCAATGCGGGCAGGGCGAAGCGAAGCGGCTCCACGTGTCCGAAAAACAGACCCTTTCGACGTCGGTGCTCGCCACGGGATTTCCATACGACAAGGATGTCGACCCCGACAACAACAGCGACAACGTCGCGCGAATCGTCCCCTATGTCCGGGACGTGCGCCGGCTGGGTTCGGCAGCTTACGATTTGAGCTGCGTCGCCGCCGGACTGCTCGACGGATACTGGGAACTGGCGCTGCACGAATGGGACGTCTGCGCGGCGAATCTCATTGTCCGCGAAGCCGGAGGCGTCGTATGTGAATTCAGGCGCAACCGCGGCGTGTCGCAGGCCGCGGGCAACGAAACGATTGTCGGAGAGATTCTGAAATATATCCATTAAGCACCAATTTTGGTGCTTTTTTCCTTTTTAATGTCGGCTGAATATCATTTTTAAATTTTTTTCTTATTTTTGACGGAATGAAATTTTCAAACATTAGTAAAGATGTGTGGGATTGTAGGATATGTCGGCGGGCGTGAGGCCTGCCCCGTTCTGTTGAAAGGGTTGCACCGGCTCGAATACCGCGGTTACGACAGCGCGGGAGTCGCCATGGTAGGCGGCGACGGTGCGTTGAACGTTTACAAATGCAAGGGAAAGGTTTCGGATCTCGAACATTTCCTCGCCGGCAAGGAGCTCGGCGGAAACATCGGCATAGCGCACACGCGCTGGGCGACGCACGGCGTGCCGAACGACGTGAACGCCCACCCCCATTACTCCGAGTCGGAGAACATCGCACTGATTCACAACGGCATCATCGAGAATTTCCGGGTGCTGAAAGACGCCCTCGAGGAGCACGGCTATACGTTTCGCAGCAGCACCGATTCCGAAGTGCTGGTCAACCTGATCGAGTATATCCGCACCACGAACGGCTGTCCCCTGCTGGAGGCCGTGCAGCAGGCGCTGAAACAGGTCGTGGGAGCCTATGCCATCGCCGTAATCGAGAAAGGCAACCACGATGAAATCATCGCGGCGCGCCAGAGCAGCCCGATGGCCATCGGCATCGGCGAGGGCGAGTACTTTTTGAGCTCCGATGCCGCGTCGATTATCGAATACACGCAGGATTTCGTCTACGTAAACGACGGGGAAATCGCGGTCATCAACCGCAACAAACCCCTGAAAATCGTCACGCTAGACAACCACGAGGGGAAAATCGACATCCGGAAACTCCAGATGAGCATTTCGCAGCTCGAAAAGGGCGGCTATCCCCATTTCATGCTCAAGGAGATCTACGAGCAGCCCAAGACCATCGTGGACTGCATACGCGGGCGCATAAACCCCGACACGTGCGAAGTGAAACTGTCGGGCGTAATCGACAACCGCAGGAAATTCCTCGAAGCACGGCGCATCATCTTCGTGGCGTGCGGCACCTCGTGGCACGCGGCGCTGATCGGCGAGCACCTGATTGAGAACATCTGCCGGATTCCGGTCGAAGTGGAATACGCTTCGGAATTTCGCTACCGCAACCCGATTATCCACGAAGACGACATCGTAATCGCCGTGTCGCAGTCGGGTGAAACGGCCGACACGCTGGCCGCCGTGGAGCTGGCCCGCAAGGCCGGGGCATTCGTGTTCGGCATCTGCAACGTCGTGGGGTCGTCCATCGCCCGTGCGACCGATTCGGGCGCATACATCCATGTGGGGCCGGAAATCGGCGTCGCTTCGACCAAGGCGTTCACCGGTCAGGTGACCGTCATGGCAATGCTGGCGCTGGCCGTAGGCCGCGAAAAAGGCACCGTAACGGAGGAGTATTACCACGAGGTGGCCAGGGGGCTGTTGGAACTGCCCGCCGTGCTGGAAGACGTACTGGGACTGGGCGACCAGATTGCCGACCTCTCGAAAATATTCACCTACGCCCACAACTTCATCTACCTGGGGCGCGGGTACAACTACCCCACGGCGATGGAGGGAGCCCTGAAACTCAAGGAAATCTCCTACATCCACGCCGAGGGCTACCCCGCCGCCGAGATGAAACACGGCGCCATAGCCCTGATTGACAACGAAATGCCGACCGTAGCCATCGCCACACCGGACAACACCTACGAAAAGACGGCCAGCAACATCGAGGAAATCCGCGCCCGGGGCGGCAAAATTATCGCCGTCATCGCCCGCGACGATACGCACGTGCGCCGCAGCGCCGACTACACAATCGAAGTGCCGGTAATCACCGACTGCCTGATGCCGATTGTCGTTTCGGTGCCGCTGCAACTGCTGGCGTACTACATCGCCGTCAACAAGGGCCGCAATGTCGACCAGCCGCGCAACCTCGCCAAATCGGTGACGGTGGAATAGCCTCCTGCGGCCGCCGGAAGAAAGATCGCTCCCGGCAGCCGTGCGAACCGTTTCCCGCCCCGACGTCAGGCGCCAACGAAACCCCCGCAGTCAAGGAAGTCTGCGGGGGTTTCTTTCACACAATTATCATTAACCTAAAAAAGCGTTCAGTCGTCGTAGCCGTTGGGCTTGGCTTTCCATGCGGCGGCGAAAATCGCCGTACCGACGAGCGCCATGCCCACCAGCGTATAGAGCGCCACACTCCAGTCGGTATACTGCACCAGCATACCCAGTCCCCAACCCGATACGATTGTACTTCCGTAGCCGAACAGGCCGCAGAAACCGCCCGCCGTGGCAGCGGCCCGCTTGGTGGCGATATTGGCCGCAGCAATGCCCACGAGGGCCTGCGGGCCGTAGATGAAGAACCCGGCCGACATGAGAATCAGGATTGCCACAATCAGCGGCGTATGTTCGTTGAGCGAATAGAGCCCCACGAGGCACACGGCAGCCATCAGCATGCAAATCACACAGGTGCGGGGCGCACGGCCCCCGAAAAAGCGGTCGGTGGCCCAGCCTGCGGCGAGCATGCCGGCAATCCCGGCGATTTCGAACGCCGCGACCGTCCAGCCTGCATGGCTGATGTCCATGTGCAGGTGCTCCTTGAGCATCGTCGGGCCCCAGTCGAGCACGGCGAAGCGCACGATGTAGACGAAGAAGTTGCCCACGGCGATAATCCAGATTGTCGGGTTCATAAAGACCTTGCGGCGCAGGAAGGCCTTGTACTCGGCTTTTTCCTCGGCCTTGGTCTGCGGTTTCGCCTCCGTTTTACCGGTTTTCAGTTCGGGAAGTCCCACCGACGAGGGGGTATCGCGGACGAAGGCCCACACGACGGCGGCGCCCAGTATGGCGATTGTCGCCGGAAGCAGGAAACACCAGCGCCAGTGCTGCGAGAGCATCGACGAGGCGTCGAACCACGCGCCCCAGTTCAGGCTGACGACGTAGCCGCAGAAGATGATGGCCAGCCCGGCGCCGATGGAGTGCGAGGTGTTCCAGACAGACATCTTGGTCGCGAGCCGCTCGGGAACGATCCAGTGGGTCATCAGCCGCGTGCAGGGCGGCACGCCCATGCCCTGGAACCAGCCGTTGAGAATCCAGAAGATACCCAGCGCCAGCACCGAGGAGCTGAATCCGAACAGCAGGTTGCAGACGCCGCAGAAAACGAGTCCCGTCACCAGGAAATAGCGCGCGTTGCTGCGGTCGCCCCAGATGCCGTTGACGAATTTCGAAAGTCCGTAAATCAGTCCGTGGAGCGTGAGGAACAATCCCAGATCGGATTTCGAGATACCCATCTCCTCGTTGAGATAGGGCATGGCGATACTCAGATTCTTGCGGACGAAGTAGAACAGCGCATAACCGAAGATGCACATCGCCATGGTGCGGAATTCCCAGTATTTGAAACGTTTGACCTGTTGGTCGGTCATACCGGCGTAGGCCGGATTAAGTTGTTTTGCAGACATTTATTCAGGTTGGTTCGGGTTTTACTTCAGATTAGGCCGGCTACCCCTGACCGCAGCGTCCTGCAGGGCGTGGAGCGCGTCGCGCGACCACGGCAGGCCGATGAATTCCGACGGATAGTCCGTTTCGATGATATCGGGTTCGGCGACCAGTTCGCGCAGGTAGGCCACGCGGCGGTCGTAGGGATTTTTCACCTTGTCGGACGACCCCGTAATCGAGGTCATCGTCATCACGCCCTCGGCATGCAGCAGGTCGTAAACCTGTTGCAGCTCGGGATTGACCGCAAGGCGGATATAGGCCATGATGTATTTCCACGGAATCGGCGAGGCATCGTAGGCCCTGAAATGTTCCATCGAACTGATTTCGACGCAGAACATGACGTTGCGGATACCGTGGTTCCAGTAATAGAGCGCCTCCTCGAGCGAGCGGACGCTCAACATGATATTGTGGTACATCGACCATTCGCCGCCGGGCTGCAACTGTTTGATGTAGTAGTCGAGGCTGGCGCGGCGCACCTCGTCGCTCACGCCTTTGGTGTTGATGTATTTGTTGTCGAAGTTGAAGACCACCTTGTCCTTGCCCCACTCCAGCACGTCTTTCAGGCGCGGAATCTTGTAGGGCGTGACGTTCCGGTCGCGGTCGACGAGGTTCAGCCGGCGCAGCTCCTCGTAGGTGTAGTCCGCCACGCGGCCTTTGCCGGTCGTCGTACGGTCGAGCGTCAGGTCGTGCATCAGCACCATGACGCTGTCCCGGGTGAAGCTGAAGTCGATTTCGAAAAAAGTGGGCATCATCGAAAGCGTCTTTTCGCACGACTCGATGCAGTTTTCCGGATAACCGGGCATCATGCCGCCGCGGTGGCCGCTGACGATGATGTCGCGGGCGGGATCGTAGGTGAAATAAGCCTGCAGCTCTTCGATGGAGTTGATTTGCACCCGATGCAGGCGGGGCTCCTGCGCACAGGCAGGAAAGACGGCGGCACAGCATACGGCCAACAGCAGGAGAATGGGTTTCGGGGTTTTCATCGAGGGGTCGGAATTAACGGATGGTTCGTTCTACTTCGGTATATGCCTGTGCTGCGAGCGCCGGCAGCGGATCGGTGGCGGGAAGCCCGGCGATACGGGCCACGGCCTCTTTGACGCCCGACTGTCCGATCATGCGGAGCATTTCGACGCTCTGCGCGTCTTCGGGGTTGTCGTAGTGGAGCGCGGCGCCGATGCCCAGCAGCAGGTGGGGTGTGGCGATACCGTACTGGCGGGCCGTAAGCACCGGCTTGACGAGGCGGTCGCCTGCCGAGAGTTTGCGCAGCGGCTCCCGGCCTACGCGGGTCACGTCGTCGCAAAGGTAGGGATTCATAAAGCGGCCGATGATTTTGTCGATATAGGCGAAATGGGCGTCGCGGTCGAAATCGTAGCGCGCCACGAGGCCGCGCCCGCTCTCGCGCATGGCGGCCTTGACGATGGCGTGTATCTGTTCGTCGGAAATGCTCTGGCAGATGGTCATGTAGCCTTTCATCCGGCCCAGGTAGGCGGTGACGGCGTGGCCCGTGTTGAGCGTGAAAAGTTTGCGCTCGATATAGGCAATCAGATTGTCGGCGGGATTCATGCCGGGGATTTCCGGCACGGGGCCCCTGAAAGCATCGCGTTCGACATTCCATTCGAAAAACCGCTCGACGACTACGTCGATCGGGTTTTCGCTCTTGACGGGCGGTACGATGCGGTCTACCGAACAGTCGGGGAAGCCGACGAACTCGTCGCACCAGGCCCGCTGCCCATCGTCGAGGTGCTCCATGACGGCCGCCTTAAGCTGGGATGAGGCGCGGACGCCGTTTTCGCAGGCAATAATGTTGAGCGGCTGTTCGACACCCTGCTCCCTGCGTGCGGCAATGCCCGCAGCGACAGCCCCGGCAATGCGGGGCAGGACGGTAAGCCCGACGGCCGTAGTGACGATTTCCGCGTCGGCAATCTGCTGCGCCAGCTCGGGGCTCCGGGAGTCGACGGCCGAGATATTCGTGACGCGCAGCTCTTCGCACACGGTATCCATGACCTGCACCGTGTAGGCCTTGTCTTCGTTGATACGGCCGACGATCTGGTCGTTCACGTCGGCGAATACCACATGGTAGCCCGCCTGCTCCAGCACGGCACCGATGAACCCGCGGCCGATATTCCCGGCACCGAATTGTATAGCTTTCTTCATTCTTTATGGTTTATTAAAAACAGGAAAAAGATATTTTGCCCCCGCATCCGGGGAGAATACAAGACTTCGGTGAGCGTTTGCCAGAGCAACCGGCCGGGGCGTTCCGCGTCCGAACGGTAGGTCCAGCGGCACGAACTGTCTGCCCGAGGTGCCCGGCCGGACAAAAAGACAGCATGCGAACGGTCGGCAACCGGCAGTGCCTGAAACGGTCTGCATATATTAAGCAGCCGCCGGAAAGCGGAAAACGGCGAGAATGCCGGAATCGGAATGGTTGTCATCGGTCGTGTAGTTTGGTCGTGTCATAATAAATACAAACGACTTCCGGAAACCACCTAACCGGATTACAAAAAAATTAAAATAAGAAGCCGGCGGTTGTTTCGTTCCGCGATAATGTTTATTTTTGTACCGAATCAAATCATCCGATGGAGAAAATTCCGCTTATATCACGGGTCAGGGAGGGCGACCGCGAGGCGTTTGACCAGTTGTGTACCAAATACTACCCCATGCTGGTGTCGTATGCCCGCCTGTTCCTCAAGGACGACTGGGCCGAGGATGTCGTGCAGGATGTTTTCTACAACGTATGGCAGCGCCGCGAGACGCTCGACGATTCCAACTCCCTGTACAAGTACCTGCTGCGTTCGGTTTACAACCGATCGCTCAATTACCTGGACAAAAACAAGCGGGCCAGCGATTACCGCAATTATTATCAGGAGCGGATTGCGTCGATGGGCAGTGCCTATTATGCGCCCGACAACAGCCCGGTTATCAAGAAACTCTATACCGACGATTTGCGCGCCAGCCTCGATGCGGCCATCGAGGCGCTGCCGCCCAAATGCCGCGAGGTATTCCGGTTGAGTTATATCGAAGACCTCTCCAACCGCGAAATCAGCGAACAGCTCGGCATCTCGACCCGCACGGTCGAGAACCACATGTATTCGGCGCTCAAGCAGCTGCGCCGCAAACTCTCTGCGGAGCAGTTGTTGCTGCTGCTTTCGCTGCTTTTCATGCGCGGGGCATAGCCGAAAAACACCGCCGCCGCAGAGCGGTCACACCTATATATTTCCGAATGAAAGCCCGGGGCTCCTGCAAAGGTCCCGGGCTTCATTTTTTTGTAAATCCGGTAAGTGGTTTCCGGAAATCGGCTGTATGTATTATAACACGACCAAAACTACACGACCGATGAAAAAACTACCTGCAATGGCATCCCCTGCCATTTCGGCAACGGCCTTCCCGCCGGGCGGAAATACGCCCGGGCGCACGGGTGCTGCCCGTTCCTGCCGCCGCACATCCCGTCCCGGCGGCCCGATTCCGTCCGAATACGCCGCATGCATCCACCCGGCTGCGCCCCGCACCGCGGGAACGGCCGACGAAATGTAAACCTGCGCCGGCTCGGTTGCCCGGGGCGACTTCTGCCACGGAATACCCCGATTCCGCCCTGTGCGCAAAGCAGCGAAAACCAATCCGACAATAACATTTTCTCAAACCAAACAATTTCTCAACTAACTTAAAAAAACCATGAGGAAAATTTTTCTTTTTGCATCTGCAATACTCTTAATTGCAGGTTGTTCAGAGGATTACACGCATCCGAAAGTGGCTCCCGTCGAAGAGCCGTCGAAAGATGCCGTAACGATTCTCGCGACGATCGACGCCATTC
The DNA here is from genome assembly GCF_902388705.1 of uncultured Alistipes sp. Classification (GTDB taxonomy): domain Bacteria; phylum Bacteroidota; class Bacteroidia; order Bacteroidales; family Rikenellaceae; genus Alistipes. The sequence continues at coordinate 114,951 of NZ_CABMQJ010000005.1, read as the reverse complement.
CGGCCATCGACGGAAACGGCGACGCGTATGCTCCCCTCTGGCAGGAGGGCGACCAGATCATCGTCGATTACAAGGGAATAGCCTACGTGTACGAAACGTCAGGCATGGGCGCCAGCGCCGAATTCCACCCGGCTGCACTCTCGCTCCCGGCGGATGTCCGCGGCGAACTGAAGGCCTATTTCAAGGCCGTAAACGGCATCTTCGCCGTCGATGCCGACCAGACGAGCACCTCGCTGCCGATGTATGCCTATGAAGCCGACGCCGCGTCCGCAGAGGGAAGCGTCGCCCTGCGATTCAAACCGCTGGCCTCGGTGCTCTCGCTGACCATCGGCGAAGAAGCGACGAAAACCATCTCCAAAATTACGCTGGAGCCTCTCGATGCCGACGGCGTCGAGGGCCACCTGGCCGTTTCGGAGGCTGCGATAGACCCCAAAACGGGGACAATCACGGTCGGCGAAGAAGCGCAGGTATCCGATGTCATCACGATGAACATCGGCGAAATGTCGCTCGTGCAGGCGCAGACGGTGAATTTCCTGATTGCCAGCGGCACCCGGGTGAGCGGCGGCCTGAAAGCGACGATTACCTGCACCGACGAGAGCGTTTTCGTCAAAAACCTGCTCGCAGACCGGCAGCTGGCTTTCACAGGCAACTGCATCGGGGCCAATACCAACCTCTTCTTCCGCCTTAAAATCGCCAGCTACGAAGATATGCTGGGCTTTGCGCAGGAGTGCGCGAACGACAACGGCGGCGCCATCGTCGACCTCGAGGCCGACATCGACATGCAGAACGCCGCATGGACGCCGGTAGAGAATTTCACCGGAACATTCAACGGCAACGGCCACCGCATCTACAACATCAACGTATCGACCGACAGCCGTTACGCCGGATTCTTCGCCTATGCCAAAGGTTCGATTTCGAACGTCGTCTTCGGCTCGAAAGACGGTGCGACCTACGACGGCGTGAGCAAAGTCGAACTGAAATACAGCGCCGACACCGACACCTGGTGCTATGCAGGCATCGTCGCGCAGTCGAACAACGTGCTCGACGGCATAATCAGCTTCGTACCCGTGACGGTCACGGCCGATTCGAAATGCAAGTCGCGCGTAGGCGGCATCGTCGGAAGCCTTTACAACGGGCGGATGAGCGGCTGTAAAAACTACGGCACGGTGAGCAATGTCGCATCGGCGGGCGCGGCCAGCTATGTGGCCGGTCTTGCGGGCATCATCGACGGCCCGGGCGATGCGGCAGGTTCCGTCCAGATGGACGACAGCCATAACTACGCGGCCGTGACGACGACGCTCGGGCTGGGCAACGCCGTGGCCGGCGTCGCAGCCTCGGTGACGAAAACCGCGCTCAACACAACCATCAGCAACTGCACCAATGCGGGTGAGGTCAGCTTCGACAATGCCACGGCTTCGGCAGCCCACCGTATCGGCGGCATCGTCGCCTATATCGTGGATGCGTGTCCGACGCTGACGCTCGACAAATGTACGAACAAGGGCATCGTCCGCTCGAACATGAACGGCAACTGCTTTATCGGCGGTATCGCCGGGGTGACCTACGGCGCGACAATCCGGGAGTGTGCGAACGAAGCGGCAGTCGAATTCGTGCAGGCTAACGCCGCAGGCGCCGGATACCTCTGTATCGGCGGCATCACGGGCCAGACGTACAGCGACGCGAAAATCCTGAATTGCACCAACAAAGCCGCCGTAACCTCTGACAAATTGCAGGTAAGCCGTATCGGCGGCATCGTCGGCACGCATAACGCCAGCACGATCGACGGCTGTTCCAACAGCGGCGACATTACCCTTGCCATCGCCAAAACGGCCAACAACTGGGAAGCGGCGGGCGGCATCGTCGGATTCTACGACGGTACGGACGGAGCGGCCACGACGAACGGCTGCACGAACAGCGGCAATGTTTCCGCAACGGTGAACTCGAGCAATGCGAATATCGGCACAGGCGGCATAGCAGGCATTATCAAATCGGGCCACGCCACCAACAATACCAACAACGGCGCGGTTTCGATGCACAACACACAGTCGGGCAAGACGTCGTATGCAGGCGGCATCGTAGGCTATGACTACAACACCGCGGACAAATCGAACGTCACGGGCAATACCAACAACGGCGCGGTGCAGGCTACGGCCGCAGGCAGTTCGACCTTGCTGGCCGCCGGTGGAATCGTCGGACGCAACGATGTGGGTGCCGTCGCCGGGGGAAAGAACTACGGCTCGATAACATGCGCCCTGCATGCGGGCTCGGTCGTGGGCTGGAACCGGAAGAGCGTTACCGACTGTGTCGCAGGCGGCAGTGTGAACGACACGGCGCTCACCGCAGAGAACTACGCCCAACTGGCCGTAGGCTTCGACGAGGGAACGGTATCGGGCATCACGTTCGGACAGAAGTAGAAAATCATTTATCAAACAACAAGAAACCTATATGAAAAGAGTACTTACGGCACTTCTGAAAAGTGCATGTATAATTGCGTTGCTCCTGTGCGGCGTGGGCGCACAGGCACAGGGCAACCTCGTAACGGGTACTGTCAGGGATACGAAGGGAGAGCCGGTAATCGGCGCCACCATCATCGTGGCGGGAACCGCTACGGGCGCAACGTCGGGAATCGACGGACGCTACTCGATCTCCGCAGCCCCGGACGCGACGCTCGAAATCAGCTTTATCGGCTATAAGAAACAGGAAGTGCCCGTCGGCTCGCGGTCGACGGTCGACGTGACGCTCGAGGAGGATGCGCTGCTCGTGGACGACGTGGTCGTCGTCGGTTACGGCACCCAGTCGCGCCGCACGATTACGGCGTCAATCTCCAAGGTCGACGGCGAGAAACTGGCGGGAGTCCCGGTCAACTCGATCGGCGACGCGCTGAAAGGACGTGTCGGCGGCGTACGCGTGTCGACGGCCGACAACCAGCCGGGATCGGATCCCGTATTCCTGATTCGCGGCGGTTCGTCGATCAACCAGTCGAATGCCCCGATTGTCATCGTCGACGGCGTGAACCGCGAAATGACCGGCCTGAACCCCAACGACATCGAATCGATCGAAATCCTGAAAGACGCCGCTTCGGCGGGTATCTACGGTGCACGTGCATCGAACGGCGTAATCCTCATCACGACCAAGAAAGGCAGCATGGCCAGGGGCCCGCAGGTGACTTTCGAAGCGCAGGCGGCATGGACTTCGCCGGCCGTACGGTTCGACCTGATGAACGGCGGGGACTACCTCAAAACCATGCGTAAGATGCTGGCCGAGTATCCGTCGACCTACGCTTACGGCTCGGGCATCCTGACGGGCGCCAACTCGGCAGGTATCGGCAACGGCGACAATTCGGTCTGGACGCCGAAATTCGTCGATACCCCGGCCGACGTTCCCGCAGGATGGAAAGTGATGGTAGACCCGCTCGACCACTCGAAACTGATCGCCTACCAGGACAACGACCAGCAGAAACAGTGGTTCGACGACTCGTTCTGGATGAATTACTACGTGGGCGTCAACGGCGGCAACGACAAGGTGCAGTACGCCGCATCGGCCGGATATACGAAGGACGGCGGTATCGGCATCAACACCGACTTCTCGCGTTTCACGTTCCACGGCAACACCTCGTTCAAGATACTCAAGAACCTGAAGGCAACGACCATATTCGACTATTCGGAAACGAAAGGCAATACGCTGCCCTCGTCGGGCATCGCCACTTACTGGACGACCGTGGGCCGCGGCATGTTCATGCCCGCCACGCACCGCGACTACCTCGAAGACGGCACGCCCGCGCAGGGAACCAACAATACGACCATCTCGGCCGCCTGGTTCGACCGCTATTACACGAGCAACTACACCGCGCGCCGCATGACGGCCAACTTCAACCTCGAATGGGAAATCATCGACGGACTGCGCGCCGTCGTGCAGGTGGCCAACCACAATTACTACCGGATAGACAACCAGCGCCTGGCGGGCAACGCCATCTCGAACCAGCGCCGCACCTACGAAAAATGGGGACAGACGAACCGTTTGAGCACGCAGGGATACCTGAATTACCGCAAGACCTTTGCACAGCATCATACGATAGAGGCCACGGTCGGCTACGACTACATGAAAAACACGGTCAACGGCCTTTCGCTCACCGTCACGGGCGCGGATTCGGACAAGGTGCCGACACTGGCCGCCGGCACCGACGCAACGGGATGGGCGGATACCAACACGAACGAGGCGCTCTCCTCCTATTTCGGCCGCCTGAACTACGATTACATGAAAAAGTACCTCTTCATGTTCACGTTCCGCGCCGACGGCTCGTCGAAGTTCGCAGCCGACAACCGCTGGGGATATTTCCCCGCAGCTTCGGCCGGCTGGGTCGTTTCCGAGGAGAAATTCTGGAACGTGCGTAATTTCAACAACTTCAAGATTCGCGCATCGTACGGCCTGACGGGCAACAACTACATCGGCCTCTACGACGCATACGGAGGTTTCGGCGCGACGTCCATCTACAACGGCGCGGGCGCCATCCTGCCCACGGCCCTGCCCAACATGAAGCTGAAGTGGGAAACGACCCACCAGCTGGACATCGGTGTCGATCTGGGCTTTTTCAACGACCGCATCCGCCTGGCCGCCGACTATTACAACAAAAAGACAACCGACCTGCTCTTCAGCGTTACGCTGCCCGACACGTCGGGCTACGGCTCGGCCCGGCAGAACGTCGGCTCGGTACGCTTCTACGGCGCTGAAATAGAACTTTCGACGGTCAACATCCAGAGCAAGAACTTCACCTGGACGACCGATTTCACCTACTCGTTCAATATGAACAAGGTGTTATCGCTGCCCGACGAATACAAATATACGGACATCAACGGCAAGGACGCATGGCGCATCGGCGGCTATAAAATGTCGGAGTCGGGGTACCGCTTCGGCGGCACGGCCGTGGGTGAACGCATGGGCCGCATCTACGGCTACAAGACGGCCTATATCATCGAAACCGAAGCGCAGGCCGACGCGGCGCTGTACGACGTCAATTCGCACGGCATACGCCGCGCGGACGGGCGCTCGATAGCCGGCCGCAAGGACATCGGCGACTACGAGTGGAAGAACCGTGCTGGCTCGGCACTGACGGCCGACGGGCAGGAGCAAATCAACGACGAAGACATGTTCCTGCTGGGATACGTAACGCCCCACTCCACCGGCGGCATGAACAACACGTTCAAGTACAGGAACCTGTCACTGTCGATCTACGTCGACTACGCATTGGGACACTCCGTCTACAACTACATGTATACGCGCGGCCTGCAGACCTCGATGGGCAACTGCAACTGGAACCTCATCTACGATGCCAACGACTGCTGGCAGAAACCGGGCGACAACACCAACCTCGCACGCCTCTCGCCCAACGACGCCGACGGCGGCAACAAGAACTACTCGCGCCCGTCGAACATCAACGTGCAGAAGGGCGACTACCTCTGCCTGCGCGACGTGACGCTGTCGTACAGCTTCCCCAAGCGCTGGATAGGCAAACTCGGGCTGGGCAACCTGACGCTCTCGGTAAGCGGCAATACGCTGGTATACTGGACGAAGGTCAAAGGCGTATCGCCCGAATCGGCCGTGGCCTCCTCGGGCTCGAGCACGGGCATGTACAGCGCGGTGAACACCAGCTCCGCGGACTTCAACATCTATCCGCCCACCCGCAAAGTGATGTTCAGCCTCAAGGCTACGTTCTGAAACAGACCTCATTACAACAACTAATTCGGATTAACAGATTATGAAACTCAAGAAAATCTATATCGCTGCAATAGGCGCCGCCTCGATGACGCTCGCAGGGTGCGATCTCGACATCGTCAATTCCGACCAGCTCAACAGCACCAATATGTGGGTGGACGAAAGCGACGTTACGGGTGCCACGACAGGCATCTTTTTCGAGCTGCGCGACATTTTCCGGCAGAACTACACGAACCACTTCTTCTGGGGCGAACTGCGTGTGGGGCCCGCCATGTGGGACCGCGGCACGCACCGTTCGCTGATGGATTCGGACATGCTCGACGTGCTGCACAGCACGCTCAACGCCAGCACCTCGACAACGAGTTGGACCGACCTCTACACCTGCATCAACCAGTGCAACTCGGTAATCAAATACGCCCCCTCGGTCGACATGTCCGAGGAGAGCCGCAGCTACTGCCTGGGCAATGCCTATTTCGTTCGTGCATACGTCTATTACTGGCTCGCACGCGTTTGGGGCGACGTACCCGTCATCCTGACGCCGACCGAAAGCACCGGGGCGGAAATCTATCCCTCGCGGGCCCCGAAATCGGAGGTGTACGCACAGGTGGCGCAGGACATAGAAAGCGCGCTCACGTACGTCACCACCAACACGGGCGGCTGCTACAACGCGACGGTCGACAACGTCAACATGCTGAAAGCCGATTTCGCGCTGTGGATGTACGCCGCACAGAAAGGCGGCGACTCCTACCTGACGATGGCCGAGGGCGCGCTGAACGCGATTACCCGCACGCCGCTGCTGCAGAAGTTCGCCGACGTGTTCGACGTGAAGAACAAGTGCAACAAGGAAATCATGTTTTCGCTCCACGTCGATGCGACCAACGAGGTGCATTCGGCCAGCTATATCCAGCGCTTTATCTGGGGCTCCACGCAAATCAGGGCTGCATACCGCAACGCCGAGGGAGGCGTACCCGTGTCGAGCAACCAGTGGTTCTGCTTCGCCGACGAGTTTATCGACGAATTGAAAGCCAACAAGGAGCAGCACAACGACCAGCGCACCGACGTGACCTACCAGGAGCGCACCGGGATGAGCGACATGTACGAAAAAGTCGAGTGGCCCAACAAATTCACGGGCGACTGGTCCTCGGGAACGCTGCTCTACGACGACGACATCATCCTCTACCGCTATGCGCAGTATTATATGTTCCGCGCCGAGCTCAACTACTATAAAAAGCTCTACAAGGAGGCGCTCGACGAACTGAACGTCGTGGCCGAACGGGCCTACGGGAAAGCGAATTTCTACACATCGACCTCGCAGCAGGACGTACTCGAAGCGCTCGCCAGGGAGAGCCGCTGGGAGTTCGCCGAGGAGGGCAATATCTGGTTCACCTATATCCGCCTGGGATACATCGACACCTACTGCCCGTTGAAATACTGGCCGAATACAGGCGTCGAGGGCGGCGTGGGAGGTTCCACGAACCCCAACATCTACCTCTTCCCCGTTTCGAAATCCGCGATCAACAAGAACACCAAGATCACGCAGACGAACGGCTGGTCGTAACAGCCGGAACATTAACCCGATAAACAGAAATTCAGCTATGAGAAAAACAATAATGGGCCTGCTGGCGACCGCCGTGGCGGCAATGTTCACAGGCTGTTATGAATCAGGCACCGACGCCGACATACAGGCTACGGCTGCGCGCGTATCGATCTCGCCCGCCGCAATCAGCTTCAACGCCGACGGACGCACTTCGGACGGCGCGGCGTTCGGCACCTATATCGTGACAATCAACCCTTACGGTAAGATGTACACCGGTTGGGATGCCGCGCTGGTCGGCACCGACTGGGCGACACTCGACTACCACACCGCCTCGCCCGACGGCGTGGTGGAGAAGGCGCTGCGCATCACCTGTGCCGCCAATACGCACTACAAGCGCACGGGAACGCTGCGCATCACGCTCCCGAAAACCGGCGAAACGGCCGATTTCACAATCACGCAGACCGGACTGAAACCCGACGCCACGCTCGACCTCTCGACAGAGGGACCGGTCGAGATGATGGCAATCGACCCCGCGGAAGTCACGGTGACGTTCGAAACCAACATGCCGGTATCAACGGTGACAGCCCAAGTGGGTAAAGAGGACGACTGGCTCACCTGCACGCTCGACAGGGATGCGGGAACGCTTGTCCTGGCTGCCTCGGAGAACCTCTCGCCCACCGACACCCGGGAGGCGACGGTGACCGTCACCGCCGGAACGGAGGATACGAGCCTCGCGACGCGGGAAATCAAAGTGCGGCAGCTGGCAAACGTGACCTACCTCTTTATCTTCGGTTCCGGAGTTCCGCACCACGCAGATTTCGACAACGCCGCACAGATGGACAAGAACGACCTGGTGTTCGGGCTGAAACAGTATTTCCGCAGCGGCAAGGTGATTCTTTCGACCTCGCGCACACCCGATTCCTATCCGCGCTATGCGCTGACGTCCGACGGCAAACTTACGGCGCTGGCCGATGCTGCAGCGGAGGCTTCGGCTCCCGAACTGGCGTTCGACATCGCGGGCCTGAACAATTTGCAGGTGACCATCGCCCTGGACGAAGCCAACACGGTGGTGCCGGAGAATTCGACGGCCGCTTTCACGCGGATCTCGACCCTGAACAGCATGCCCGAATCGGAGTTGGCCAACTACCCCACCAAGGAGTATGCGACACGCGACGGGAAGACCAAGACCTGGATGACGACCGGTCTGCATTGGAACGGAGGCGCTTCGATGGGCACCTACAAACTGGGCAGCGGACTGGTCGGCGGCTCGAAGACGGGCGGCTACGACGAGGCGGAGTACACGATGCGCAATCCGGCGTTCGACACCGAGGAGAACGGCGGAACGCTCAAGGAGCTGATGATGCCCGACGGCGTGACGACACGCGCTTCGGTCTACGGACGCCTTTACAGCTCGTATGAAACCCTGACCGGCGATCCGGCGGGCGCGTTGAGCTCGGCGCTGCTGATGTCGTTCCCGCTGGGCGGCGCAGGCACGGTCGTTATCGATGCCGTAGGTAACGCCGTAACGCTGGAACCGCTGCTGAAGAACGACCTGAAGGGATACGCCGCCACGGCCGACGGAGATGCGCAGGCGGAAGCCGAACACCCGTCGCTCACGATGCAGCTGCAGGGCATCTGCCCCTACGGCTGGCATATCGCCAACATGTCGGACTGGCGCGATTTGCTCTATGCGGTTTCCGAGTCCTCGAAGACCTATACGGACTATCCCGTAGCCGCATCGCTGGCATCGTACGGGGCCATGACCTCCGCAAACTCGACCAACGTGGCGGCGCACCTGCGCTGCAAGGAGTGGCTGGATGCCGAATTCAACCCCGCGACCGTCATTTCGAACGGCGCCGAAGCATTCGGGTTCAACCTCTACCCGCAGGGCTGGCGCCTCTATAAGAGCGGCTACGACTACAGCGCCAATTCGGGCAACGTACGCTTCTACTGCCTGGTTCCGATGATGGGCCAGACCACGGCCTCGAAGAAGGCATTGTGGCGCGCCTACTGTACGACTTCGGCCGACCTGGTGTTCGACGACGGCTTCGACATCGGCAACGGCTCGGGTGCGGCGGTGCGCTGTGTGAAAAACTACGAAAACTTCTGATAATGTTTGCAGGGACGGACGGATTTGTCTGTCCGTCCCCTGCCAACATCCCACAACAAACAAAAACGAAAGTACCATGGAATACAGAAAAATGTTTATGCTCTTCGCCCTCGTGGCAGCCGGCCTGACGGCGGGATGCAGTGACGACGAAGATCCCCTCAAGGACTGGACGGGGCCGTCGAATCCCGACACCGAAATCAAGACCCCGGCCGAAGTCGGCAACCGGGTCGTAGCGCACCGCGGCGGTTCGGCGGAAGCCGGAACCCAGCAGTACCCCGACAATTCGGTGGCGGCGCTCAACTACGCCATCGGACTGAACTGCTATGCTTCGGAGTGCGATATTTACCTCACCCGTGACAACGACATCGTCGTGGCGCATGCGGCGGCCGGATGCTACATCAACAACCTCAAGCCGTGGGAACACACGCTGGCAGAGCTGCGCGCCGCGGGAACGCTGCCCAACGGAGAACAGCTGCCCTCGCTGTCGGATTTCATCGACATCGTGCTCGAAGCCGGGACGACACGCCTGTGGCTCGACGTGAAGAACATCACCATCGACGGCAAATCGACCGAGGCCGGCCGCGAAGCTTCGGCACGGGCCTGCGAGCGCGCCTGCGAAATCATCAAGGAGAAGGGCGCGCAGAATTTCTGCGAGTTCATCGTCACGGGCAATTCGACCAACGTCAGCCCGAGCAGCCCGGTCACCATCTGGCAGCGTTCGTTCGCGGCAGCCGGGGCCATCGGCAGCAACGCCGGATGGATGAGCTTCCGCAATCCGGCAAACTATATCTCCTACGGATACCCGTGGGCGAACATTTCGACCGAATACCTGTATTACGAGGGCAAGACGATCAACAAGAACGGCTACTCGGTGCAGAGCTTCCTCGATGCGAAACTCAAATTGAGCGTATACAACGCCGATACGGATGTCGACATGGAGTATTACCTCGCATACAAGAACAAGCTCTACGCCATCTGCACGAACTATCCCCGGAAACTGCTCGAAAAATGGAATTGACAGACGGCTGACCTTTCCATTCATTCGAACCGCAAAAAATATCCGGGCCTCACCGCGCCCGGATATTTTTCATAAAAACCTGTATATAAACGATTCACATCAAAAGTCTCTTGTTTTGCGCGGCGAGGCTGCAAAAAAATCAAAAAAAATATGCATACCGAGTAGGTAGTTTTCCGCCTATGTTTGTATTATAATGTATAAACCGAAAAAGTATACACATTGGAACACCTCATGGACGACATATCGAAATTCACACCCGAAACCGTACTATACCGGCACCTGAACCGGCAGACGACCGAGGCCGAGGAGCGGCGGCTTTACGCATGGCTCGAATCCTCGGACGAAAACCGACGCTTTTATTTCGAAATCGCAGCCATCTGGAGCGCACACAAAACCTTATCGTCGCGGAAGCTCACCGAGCGCTGCAATGCCATGGTACACCGGCTCAATGCACGTATCGATGCCGACGAGGCGATGCAAAGCCAGGCCCCGAAACGGCGCTCCGTGTGGCGGCGGTGGATTTCCGCAGCGGCTGCGGCCGCCGTAATCCTCGTCGCAGTAGGCACGGCGTGGTTCGCGGGAATGCACCTGTCGGAGGCCGAACGTTTCCGGAAGTATGTCAACCAGACCGGGGAAGTCGCTTCGCTGCGGCTCGGGGACGGGACACAGGTATGGCTGCAGGCCGGAACGGAATTGCAGTATGCCGTGGAAAAGGGGGACGAACGTATCGTCCGCCTTGCGGGCGAGGCCTATTTCGATGTGACGCACGACGAGCGGCGTCCCTTTACCGTCGAAACGCGCGACCTCGCAATCCGGGTGCTGGGCACCGCATTCAACGTCCGGGCGGAAGATGCCGACCCGCTGACGGAGGTGGTGCTCGAACGCGGTTCGGTGCGCCTGCAAACCCCCGAAGGCAGCAACCTCATACGGCTCCGCCCCAACCAGCGGGCCGTGTACGACGCGGAACAGGACGATATCGAGGTGGAGGAGATATATGCCTCGCATTTCGTGACCGAGCGTTACCAGCTCGTGGCGATGAAGAACGCCACGATTGCCGAAATTATCGCCCGCATCGAAACGAGTTACGGCGTGCGCATACGCATTGCGGCGCCCGACCCAGCCAAGCGTTACGACATCAATTTCCTGCGGAGCAACACACTGGAGGAGGTCATCGACATCGTCGAATTCATGACCGGGCAGCAGTGTGAGGTTATCCGCGGCAAATAGACCCTTCCGGGGCTTGCGGCCGACCACCGCAGGCCCGGCACAAAGACCTGAAAACCTATCTCAAACCTTAAAATATGAAGAAAAATTCCAGTTTTCGGTTGGAATTGGTATTTCTTCTCCTGTCGACCGGCATGTGTCTGCAGGCCCATGCTGCGGATGACGGCAGAAGCGCCCCACCCCAGACAACCTACGATGTGGATATTACGCTCCGTGCAGCGACACTGCTGACTTTTACGGAGGCATTCACCCGACAGACGGGCGTGCTCTTCTCCTACGAGTCGGCCCTCTCCTCGGCCGTGCTGGGCGACGTGTCGATCCGTGAGAAGAAAGCGCCGCTCGAACGGATTCTCGACGATGTGTTCAAAAACCGGGGATACCGCTACAAAATCGTGGACCGCATCGTCGTACTGACCTACGACCCTGCGGGAACGGCGACGACCAAAGTGGTGGTGCGCGGAACCGTGACCGACCCCTCGGGTGCACCGATGGTAGGCGCAACCGTCGTGGTGAAAGACACGATGCGGGGTACCACGGTCGGTGCCGACGGCAATTACCTGCTCCAGGCAGCACCGGACGCCGTGCTGCTCTATTCGTATATCGGCTATGCCGAACGCGAGGAGCCGGTCGGCAGCCGGACGGTCATCGACGTTGTAATGGAGGAGTACGAAACCATGCTGGAGGACATTATCGTCATCGGATACGGCACGCAGGTGCGCAAAACGGTGACCTCGGCCATCAGCAAATTCGACGGCAGGGCGCTCGAAGGGGTTCCCGTGAATTCGGTCGGCGACGGCCTGAAAGGCCGCATCCCGGGCATGCAGGTCGCCACGACCAACGCTACGCCGGGTGCAGACCCGAAATTCCTGATTCGCGGCGGCTCGTCCATCAACCAGGGCAACGACCCGATTGTGTTGGTCGACGGCATCGTACGCGAAATGGCCGGGCTGAACCCCAACGACATCGAATCCATCTCCATCCTCAAAGACGCCGCCTCCGCGGGAATATACGGTTCACGGGCATCGAACGGCGTAATCCTCATCACGACGAAGAAGGGCTCCCGTTACTCCGGGCCGCAGATTGTGTTCGAGGGCCAGTGGGCATGGGCCTCCCCGGCGACAAAATTCGATCTGATGAGCGCCGGGGACTATATCCGCACGGTGCGTCCCGCCATTGCCGAGGGGTACTGCGGCGGCGCCGACCCGGTTACGGTGCTGGGCGGCGAGCAGTCCGCGGGAACGGGCAACACGGCCCGTTCGCTCTGGACAACGCGTTATCTCCGGCCCGGAGAGGCCATTCCGCGCGGATACAGCCGAATCGAGGATCCGGTAAACCCGGGGAAAACCATCATTTTCCAGGACAACGACCAACAAAAGCAATGGTTCGACGACGCATTCTGGCAGAACTATTACGTCGGCATCAGCGGCGGAGGCGGCAACATCCGGTATGCTGCCTCGGCAGGCTATACGGACGACGGCGGAATCGGGATTACCACAGGGTACTCCCGGTTCACGTTCCACGGCAATACGACGTTCCAGGTGACACGCAGGCTGACAGCCTCGACGACGTTCGACTACTCGCAAATCGAACAGCAGACATTCGAAAGCACTCCGCTGAACCTCCGCAACTCGGTAATCCGCGGCCTTTCGGTTCCTGCGACCCACCGCGACTGGTACGGCGAAGAGGCCGGCGCAGACCTGGCCGGAACCCCGGCGCTGGGCACCAACAACACGACCATTCCGGCGGCCTATTTCAAATATTATTACGACAACGCCGGCTCGACCATCAAGCGCTCGACCGCCAATATCAACCTCGACTGGGAGCCGGTCGACGGCCTGCGCCTCGTCGGCCAGTTCATGAACCACAACCGCCACACGCGCAGTTTCTTCTACGTCCTCGACAACCCGACGACGGGTTCGAGCATACGTCCGATGAAAGAGGGGTTCTCGGAGACCAACCGGATGGTTTTCCAGGCTTACGCCAACTATACCGAATCGTTCGGGGGCATGCACCACCTCGACATCGTGGCCGGATACGAATACATGCTCGACAAGGTCAACAGTTTCGACGTCCGGGTGCAGGGCGCCGTTTCGGACAAACTGCCCGTGCTCGATGCCGGCACTTCGAATATCGCCAACTACCCGCGGAGCACCCGCACCAAAGAGTGCCTGATTTCCTATTTCGGCCGTGTGAACTACGACTACCGGGAACGCTACCTCTTTTCCGCCACGATGCGTATCGACGGGTCGTCGAAATTCGCCGCCGGACACCGCTGGGGCTACTTCCCGGCCGCCTCGGCGGGCTGGGTCGTGAGCAAAGAGGCGTTCTGGCCGGCCAACAAGGCCGTCAGCATGCTCAAGGCGCGCATGAGCTACGGCCTGACGGGAAACAACGGCATCGGGCTCTACGACACGTACGGCAGCTACAACTCGGTCTACAAGTACAACGGCAATGCGACGACGACGACCTACACGATGCCCAACAACGAACTGATATGGGAGAAGACCGTGCAGTTCAACGCAGGACTCGACATCGGCCTGCTCGACAATAGGCTCAACGTGACGCTCGATTACTACGACAAGCAGACGAAAGACCTGCTGTTCGACATCAGCCTGCCCAACACCACGGGCTACAACTCGGTTTCGACCAATCTGGGACGCGTACGCTTCTACGGCACGGAGGTTTCGGTATCCTCGGTCAACATCGACCGGGCCGATTTCACGTGGTGCACCGATTTCACATACAGCTACAACATGAACCGGGTGCTCGAACTGCCCGACAACGGCAATCCCGGGAACCGGATAAACGGCACGACCGTGGGCGACGGCAGCCAGTTCGGCGGCATCGCCGAAGGCGAGCGCATGGGGCGAATCTACGGCTATGTGGTAGACCATATCATCGAAACGCAGGCCGAGGCCGACGCCGCCAGGTACGACTCGCAGTCGCGCGGTTACCGCCGCAGCGACCGCAGGCAGGTCGCCGGGCGCAAGGACATCGGCGACTACGAATGGCGGAACCGCCCGGGCTCGACGCTGATGGACGGCCGGGAAATCATCAACGCCGAAGACCAATTCCTGCTGGGCTACGCCCTGCCCCACTCCACGGGCGGCATCGGCAATACGTTCCGCTACAAGAACTGGAAACTGAATATCTACATGGATTATGCGCTCGGGCATTCGGTACGCAACGACATGCAGATGCGCTATTTCCAGTCGACGATGGGCAACTGCAACTACAACCTCGTCAACGAGGTAAAGAACTGTTGGAAGCAGCCGGGCGACAAGACGAAATACGCCCGTTTTACGGCCAACGACACCGACTGGGGCAACCGCAACTACGGTCGCACTTCGAACATATTCGTGGAAAAAGCGGACTACCTCTGTCTTCGCGACATCTCGCTCTCCTACTCGCTCCCCAAGGCATGGCTGAAAAAATTGCGCATACACGACGTTACGCTCACCGTTTCGGGCAATACGCTCTGTTACTGGACGGCCGTACACGGCGTTTCGCCCGAAGCGGCGACCACCGGAGGCCTCTATACGGCCTCCTCGACCTACGACACGGAGTACAGCCCCTATCCGCCGACGCGCAAGGTGCTGTTCAGCGCCAAATTCACCTTCTGACACCCACCGCCATGAAACGCAAACTCAAGCACATCACAACGTGCCTGCTCGCCGCAGCAATCGCGCTGGGGGCGGGCGGATGCCACGGCGACCTGGATATCATGCAGGACAACAAGCTGTCGGCCAGCAATATGTGGAAAGACGAAAGCGACGCCACGTCGGCGACCTACGGCCTGTACGTCTACCTGCGCAACTCGCTGCGCACGATGCCCGACGCCTATCTCTGCTGGGGCGAATTCCGCACCGGACTGTGGGGCCCCGGCACACACAACACGCTCAACAGCGTCGACCAGTCGCAGGTGCGCACTTCGACGATGAGCTCGACCAACGCCTATGCGGACTGGACGGCGTTTTACACGACAATCAACCAAACGAACCTCATCATCAGGCACGTCCCGGCCATGAACCTGAAGGAAACCCCGCGGAATTTCTGCCTGGGAAACGCCTATTTCATGCGCGCATACTGCTATTTCCAGATCGCCCGCATCTGGGGCGATGCGCCCCTGCCCCTGTGGGGCTACGAATCGACCGCGACGGAACTCTACCTGAAACGATCGCCCGCGGCCGAAGTGCTGGAACAGGTCGGCGCGGACATAGCCGAAGCGGAAAGATACGTCACCGAGGCTTCGGACAAGACCGTCGCCACACCGGCCGCCGTCAAGATGCTCAAAGCCGACTACGCCCTGTGGATGTACCGCATGCAGCAGGGCGGCAGCAGCTACCTGGCCATGGCCGCAGGAGCAATCGATGCGCTGGGCCTTACGGCCTCGAAACTCGAAACCGAGTATGCGAACATTTTCAGTTCGTCGAACAAATGCGGCCGCGAGGTGATTTTCGCGGTGCACCAGGACGTATCCGAGGCGGTCAACGGGCCGGCCTACTACTTGGGCTGGAACGAAAGTTACGTCGAGGCGTCCTTCCGCAACAACCCCGTCCCCACCACCGTAGGCAACCAATGGTGGTGGTATGCCCCCGCGTACGAAGAACTGCTGATGGCAGACAAGGCGGACACACGTGTGAAGCTGACCTGCCGTACGGCCGGATACGGCACGGGCGGCAAGGAAATCGGCTGGACGGAGAAGCTGATGGGACGGGTGGACAACGGCACGCGCATCTTCGATTCGGATTTCATCCTCTACCGTTACGGCGAGGCTTTCCTGATGGATGCCGAAATCAAATATTATCAGGAGGATTATGCGGGGGCGTTGGAAGCGCTGGAGCCCCTGACCGGAAGGGCGTACGGTTCGGCGGACTACTATACCGACCCGTCGCCTGCCGCCGTGAGGCAGGCCGTGCTTGACGAATACCTCAAGGAGATGGTCGGCGAAGGCCGCACGTGGTGGATGCTGGTGCGCATGGATGCAATCTGGGATTACAGCGCGGAAATCGCCGCACAGCGCGAAAAGAACGAGAACATCCTGCTGTGGCCCATCACACAGGCGTCGATGAGCCGCAATTACAACCTCACCCAGACGCCCGGGTGGTATTAGCCGCGTGCAGACGGCAGCCGCGGTGAGAACAACCGGCGGGGCTCCCGCCCTTCGGAAAGCGCCGAATCGGGCACACACCGGGACACAGCGTACATAAAAAGAGGGTGGCTTTGCAAAGCCACCCTCTTTCGTTGCATACGGGCCGGAATCAGAACCCGATGAAGTCGGTCTGGAGCGTCGACGTGCGGTAGGTATTGCCCATGCCGTCCTCGACGACGATTTCGAAATCGGCCGTTTCGGGCGTTCCCGACGCCAGTTTGCCGTAATAGTAATGGTCGAGGTTCTTGCCCCAGGTCGTGCCCACGCTCTTGCTGTAATAGAGCACGTGGTAGGCATACGCCCAATAGTCGTAGGTCGAAACGCGGGTCATGTCGCAGACCTTGGAACCGTCCTGCCAGAGCGCTGCTTTCCAGCTGCCGCTTTTGTCCGAGTTCCAGACGTTGGCCACGATGCATTTCGGGTCGTTCATGGCCGGATAGTTGGTCGCCCAGCAGAAGGTCGTGCTGCCCGACTTCCCGAACACCTGCGTCGCCGCATAGGCGCGAATCTGGTAACCGGCCTCCTTGTTGGTCGACTTGTAATAGTGGTTGGCAATGCCGTTGCCCGATATTTCGTAGACCCCGTAGCCGTTGGGCGTGCCGTCGGCACAGAGGTTCGACGTCCACCATGCCCCGCAGGCGGCGCCGTGGACATGCTCGAATATTGTCTTGCCGTTGCGGCTGTGGATGTACTTCTGGTTGTAGTGCGTATGGCCGATCATGATATGGGCCTCGGCGAACTCCGAAAGCAGGTCGAGCACACCGTCGTAGTTCGCGTGGCTCTCGTCGGTTTCGCTCTTGCCGCTGCGGAAAGGAATGTGGGCGCAGAGAATCACGAGCTTGTTCTTGTCCACATGCGACAAATCCTGCCGCAGCCATTCGAGCTGCTTGTCGGTGATGCCGCCCTTGTACTTCTTCTTGCCTTCGTAAAGGACGTTGTCGACCGATACGATGTGCGCATCGCCGCGGTTGAACGAGTAATTGCGCGGGCCGAACTGCGATTCGAAGTTGGCGGCGGCGTTGTCGTCCGAGGTTTCGGTCTGCAGGTGGTCGTGGTTGCCGATGGTCTGGAAAATCGGCAGGTTGCGGTTGGCCATCGCCTCCTTCATATTGCTCCACAAATCGGGCGTGTCGAACACGATGTCGCCGAGCGTGATGCCGTAGACGGATTTGCCTTTGGTCTTGTACCCCTCGACCGTCGCTTCGATGTCGGGAATCGTTTCATTGACGTAGCGGCTGATTTCGTCGGTTGTCAGGCACTGCGGGTCGGCGATGCATACCAGCGTGAAGTCGCTCTCCGCGGCGGGCAGCGGCGTCAGCACGAAATCGTGCCGGTCGGCGATGTTCTTATGCACGATTTCGGCGTAATACAGCGGGTAGTTGTCGCCCGAGGTATTGACGGCATAGCCCGACGGCGTGCTGTACCAGACGAAGCGCGCCTTCTTGTAACGGGTCATCTGGTACACGCCGTTGGCGTCGGTCACGACGCTGCCGTAACCGTCCGACACAGCCACTCCCGGCACGGGGTTGCCCGAAGTATCCGTAATCAGGCCGTAGAGGGTCGTTTCCTCGCCCAGCTGCGTGCCGTTGACTTCGGTTTCGATGCCGTCGCCGCCCTCCGGCCCCGACTTATCGTTGCTGCATGCAAGCATCAGCGCAGCCGCCATGCAGCATAATATCATGATTTTTGTTTTCATATCCAGTGTGTTTTATGCTTATTTCCAGTGCGCATTCTGTTCGAGGTTCGGGTTGCGGGTAATCGCCGTCAGCGGAATCGGACGCAGGTACTTCTTCTCACCCCAGACGCGCTTGTATTCCCAGACGATGTTGCCGTCGGCGTTGAGCGAGAAAGTCTGGTTGGTGCCCGTGTTCGAAATGGCGATCGAATGTTCGGTATCCTCGCCCGGACGGATGTAAAAGTCGGGCACGGGTTCGCCGTTGTCGTCGGTACTCAAGCCCGTATAGTCGTAGGTGTAGCCCGTACTGCCGATGTAGATGCCCGTCCACGGGTTGTTCTCGCTCGTAAGCAAATCGCCCATGTGCCAGCGCATGTCGTCGTCCCAACGGAGCCCCATCTCAAGGCAGAGCTCGATGCCGCGCTCGCGGCGCACCTCGAGTATCCACTTGTCGGTCACCGTATTGAGGAAGTATGCCTCCATATAGGGGTCGGCCTTGGCAGGCACGACCGAAGTCACTCCGGCACGGCTGCGCAGCGGCGCGATGGTCTGCTCCCAGACCGCTGCGTCCATTTCGCCCAGTTCGGCTTTTGCCTCGGCGTAGTTGAGCAGCACCTCGGCATAGCGGAAAATCGGAAGCGAGTTCCAGCTCGCGGCCTTCGAAAGCACGTTGTCGGCATCGTCGTCGATGCACCATTTAATCGGATGGTAGCCCGTGCGGGTCACCTTCCAGTTCGGCGAATAGAGGCGTTCCCTGCCGCCGATTTTCATCATGTAGGTCGGGCTGATGACCGTCTGCGCCATGCGGGCGTCGCGGCCGTCGAATTCGCGGAGGAAGTCGATGCTCTTGTAGCCGTCGATGTCGGTGAACGGCGTGCCTTTGGTCGTCAGGTAGGTGTTCATGAACTTCTTGGTCATGGCAATCTTGGCACCGTAGGTCGGCGAGTAGTAATACCAGCTCGTTTCGTGGAATTTCGCGAGCTCCTTGCTGTATTCGCGGCCGAAAATCACCTCCTGCGTGAGCAGTCCGGCGCTGGTGAAGAGCGAGCGGTAGGCGGTTTTGACATCGCCCGTGACGAGCGAGAACGGGCCCTTGTCCATAATCTCTTTGGCCGCGGCGGCAGCTTCGCGCAGGAACTTGTCGTCGGCATTATACACGTCGTTCTGCCACGGCTTGTCGGAGGACGGCTCCCGCGAATGATATTTGCGGAACGTGCCCTCGTAAAGGCATACGCGCGATTTGAAGGCCAGTGCGACCCACTTGTTAATCAGGGCCGAACCCTGCGTGAACTTGGCGTCGGCAAGGCAGTGCGTGCCGGCGAACGTAAGGTCCTCGAGCACTTTGTCCATGACGTATTCGCGGCTGTCGCGGGGTTTCATCATCGCCTCCTTGTCGCTGGCCGCTATGGTGAAGTCGTACCAGGGCACGGCGCCGAAAGTCTGCACCTTGTCGTAGTAGAACCATGCGCGCCAGAAGCGTGCGACGCCCTCGTAATGGTTGTATATCTCGTCGCTCACACGCCCCCTGCACTTGTGCATGTTGTCGAGCATGTAGTTGACGCGGCGCAGGTTCGTCCAGTTGCTTTCGGCCCACCCCGTTTGGTTGTCGGGCGTGACGTTGCCGTCGGGACGCAGCAGGTCGGTCGGGATGTCCACGGCGCAGTAATCGGCGTAGATGTCGCCGCGCGTGATGGTTCCGTCGCCCGGTATCATCTTCTGAATGAAACCGTTGGCATAAAGTTCGAGATCGGTTTCCGATTTCCAGAACTCCTCGCTGCCGATTTGGTCGTAGGTATCCCGCGTGAGGAAATCCTCGCAGGAAGCCAAACCGGCGGCCGTGACGGCCAGAAGCGTATAGCATAGAATCTTTTTCATGTTTCTGTCGGTTAAAAAGTCAGGTTGATACCTAAAGTCACGGTTTTGAGCATCGGGTAGGAATAGCCGTTACCCGTGCCGCCCAATCCCGCGGTCTGCGAGTTGGCGAAGTCGGAGTCGCCGCTGGTGATTACCTCAGGGTCGAACATGTCCGTGTATTTGAACATCGGCGAGTGCGTAAAGAGGTTTTCGCCCGAGAGGTAGATTTTCAGCCCTTCGATGCGCAGTTTCTTGCAGATGTGCTTCGGGAAGGTATAGTCGATGGTGATGTTCTTCAGGCGGATGTACGAAGCGTCCTGCAGGTAGTGGTCGTTCTCCCACGTCAGCGGGCCGTCGTTGCGGTTGGCGGCGAGCGACACCATGCGTGTCCAGTAAGGGTTCTTGTCCATGTTGGTGACGCGCCAGTTGTCGGTGCTCTTGTCTATCTGCACGACCTTGTTGCCCGTCTGGCTCTTCATCAGCGAGTTGTAGGCACGGTTCCATTTGCCCCAGAAGAATCCGGACTCCGTCCACGGATACCAGTCGCGCTTGCCCACGCCCTGCCAGAGCATCGAAAGACCGATGCCGTTCCAGTTCAGCGACATGTTGATGCTGTACTGGTAGCGGGGCGACTGGTTGCCGATAATCTCCATGTCGCCGTGGTTCGAGAGCGTGCGGCTGCCCTTGGTCATGATGCCGTCGCCGTCCACGTCGACGAAGCGCAGGTCGCCGGCATAGGCGCGGAACATCTCGCCGTTCTTGAAGAAGTTATAGGCGGGGCCGTTCAGCGCGTCGGCGTTGCTGGCGTAGATACCCGCCGTGCGGAAGCCCCAGATTTCGCCGATTTCCATGCCCTTGTAATAGGTCGTCAGGTCGCCCGTTTCGTTGTAGTAGTCGGTAATCCAGCTGCGGCTGTCCCACAACATGCCCTTGATGCTGTAATTGAACGGCTTGCCGCCCAGTTTGAACGAGTCGCGCCAGCCGAGGCTGACCTCCCAGCCCTTGGTCTTGAGGCTGGCGTAGTTGCCGTAGGGCGCCGCGCTGCCCAGCACCTGCGGGAGGTTCGGGCCGACGGTGTACAGGTCGGTGGTGTTGCGCCGGTAGTAGTCGCCCGAGAACGAAAGCCGGTTGTTGAACATGTCGAGGTCGAGGCCGATGTTGTACGTGGTCACCTTCTCCCAGGTGATGTCGTCCGGAATCAGGTCGGGAACCGACGTGTAGGGAACGTTCTTGCCGTTGATGATGACCGACGACTTGGCAATCGACGCGCTGCCCGTGGCGGTCATCGTTTCGAGGTACTGGTAGGGGTCGATGTTGGCGTTTCCGAGCGAGCCGACACTGGCGCGCACCTTGAAGTTATCCAGCCAGTTTTCGACGTGCGGCTTCAGCCACGGCTCCTCCGAGAGGCGCCATCCGAGCGAGGCCGAGGGGAAGAACCCCCACTGCGAGTCGGCCGGGAACTTCGACGAACCGTCGTAGCGGGCGCTCAACTCCACGAGGTAACGCCCCGCATAGGCGTAGTTGACACGGCCGAAGAAACCGACCAGTCCCCACGTATAGCCGCCCGAGGTGGTCGAATAGTATTCGCCGTCCATCAGCGTGAAGCTCGGTTTGGAGGGATAGAGGTTGCCCTGCCGGTAGGTTTTCTGCGTCCGGTAGTCGTAATCCTCGAGGTTCCAGCCCGCAACGACGTTCAAATCGTGGTCCGGCCCCAGTTTGGGCGTAACCGTACCGACGATGTTGGTCGAAATGTAGTTGGAGATGTAATTCCAGTTTTCGAGCGAAGAGGTGCTGTTGTCCTCCCCGGAGACGTTTACGCCCGTATAGTAGGTGTAGAGGTTCTCCATGCGGTCGCGCGTCCAGCGGGCGCCTTTGTAGGTAACGTCGGCCGAAACCTTGAATACCTCCGGCACGAACTCGAAATTGAACGTCGTGGTGTTGGCGACCTCCAGCCGGTTGTTCTCCTGCCACGAGGTTCCCTCGGCGAACGCCGCGTATCCGGTCTTGGCCGCCGTCTGCGTCCAGGTGCCGTCGGGGTTTTTGAGCAGTGCGAACGGGAATGCGAACATGTCGAGCTGGCGCGAAATCACCTGCTGGCCGTAGTGCACCATCGGCTGGCGGTACTTGCTGCTCATCAGGCTCGTGTTGTTGTCGAGCGTCAGCCACGGACGGATGCGTATCGAGCCCTTGGCGCGGAGGTTATACTTCTTGTAGGTCTCCTCGCCCACTTTGTAGATGCCGTCCTGGTTGTAGTAGCGGCCCGAAACATAGTAGCTTATCCCCTCGCGGCCGCCCTGTATGCTGACGGTATGCGTGGTCGAATAGTTCACCGACTTGTAAACCTCCTCGAGCCAGTTGGTTTCGCCGTAGTAATTGTAATTGCCGTTGCCGTCGATGTCGTAATTGTCCATCGTCGGGTCGGCGCGGCGGCGCTTCAGTTCGTCGAACCATGCGTTCGAATAAGGCATGTAGTTGTTGAAAAGCGACGGAACGGTGGCCGTGGGCGATGCATTGAGATAGGATTCGCGGAAAGCTTCGACCCACTGCACGGGATCGGTCACTACGTTGTCCTCCCAGATGACCGTACGGCGGTGCAGGGAAACCGAGCCGTTGTAGCTCACGCGCACCCGGCCTTTCTCGGGATTTTTGGTCGTAATCAGAATCACGCCGAAAGCGCCGCGGGCACCGTAGACTGCGGCCGACGATGCGTCTTTGAGCACGGAAATCGAGGCGATGTCGTCGGGATTCACCGACCCCATGTCGCCTTCGGCGCCGTCGATGAGCACCAGAGCGCTGCCGCCCTGGCCGAGCGTATTGCTTTTCTGTCCGCCGTTCACGCGGGCCTTGAAGTTGTTGTTCACGCCGCGGATGGTGACCTGGCCCTGGTGGTCGGCCTTACCGTCGACCTGCACGATGTTCAGGCCCGGAATCTGCCCCTGCAGCGAACGGGTGATATTGGCGTTGGGGCGGTTTTCGACCGCGTCGCCCGAGAGGGTCTCGACGGCTCCTACGATGTTGCGTTTCTTGAGCGTACCGTAACCCACGACGACCACCTCGTCCACCATCAGCAGATCCTCCTGCATCGTAACGTCAATCCGTGTGCGGCGTCCCACGACCTCTTCGTGGTTGCGGTAGCCGATGTAGGAGAAGAGCAGCGTGGCGTCGTTGCCGGCCGGAATCGCATAACTGCCGTCGACACCCGTCGAGGCGCCGGTGAGCGTTCCTTTGATCGTGACGGTCACGCCGATCATCGGATTGCCGGCGGTATCCCGGACGGTACCTGTCACTTCGGCCCGGACGGGAGCTGCTTGCGCCGTCTGCACGGGACGCGTGCTGCGGGTCAGCACCACGACTTTATCCACCACCCGGTAGTCGATGCCGCGGGGCGTAAATACCGTCGAGAGAATGGCGTCGACGCCGGCACCTTTCTGCGTGACGTACAGGTTCTCCATCGGGTAGTCGGCCAGTGCGACCTCGTAGGAGAATGCGATGCCCACCTGCTGCGTAATAGCATCGGCAACGGTCTTGAGCGTCGTTCGGGAGTAGGATAAATTCAGGTCATGCCCCTGCGCATCCGGGAGTCCGCCTCCCGCAGCGTAGCCGTTGAAAGCCACGCAGCAAAGCGCCATGACCAGACATAGTCCTTTATGGAATAATTTCTTCATAGTTTCAATTCGGTTAATTGGTTACTTCCTGCCGCCGCCGGCAAAACAAGTCCGCAGCCGCGTCGGAGGGACGGGCTTCGGGAGATTCGTTTTCATACGGCCGACAGAACCTTGCAAGTCATCCGTTGTCCGATGTAAAACCGTGTAGTGCGGGTGTGAGAGTGATTAGTCAGGCATGTTCGGGTTTCGTTTTTAAGGTTTGAATTGAGTAGTTTGCTTAGTGTTCGGTATGGCTGGCGACCGGCACCTTATCCTGTCCGGTTCGCATTAGATACAAGCGACAGACATAAACTACCCAACGACCAGAGCCTTTTTTAATCGGTTTGTAATTTAAATATGCATACCTATGTTTATTAATATTTTATTTTATGGCAAAATATTGGTAAAATTTTTAATCTTTTTCTTGCAAGTCCCGAAATTTCGCTATATTTGTGCTGCAAGTCATTCGATTCGTTAGAAACCGTGTAGGGAATTGACATCCGGCAGGGCCGGGGTCGGTTTCTGATTTTTTTTATCGGTTTACCAAAAAACTAACGATTCAATCATTATGAAACTTTTTTACAAACTGACGATAGTTCTCGCGCTGGCCGGGGCCTGTGGTCTTGCCGCATGCAGCGACGACGACACGGGATTCCTAAAACGCAACCTGCGCGAGATGAGTTTCCCGTACGTCGAATCGAGCAATACGTTCACGATCCGCGCTACGGGCGACTGGTACATCAGCGATGTGCCCGACAGCCGGGAGTGGAAAAACACCTACGGCTGGGTGCATGTAGACCAGCTTTCGGGTAAAGGCAACCCCGGCACGTACCAGAAAATAACGGTCACCTGCGACCAGAACACCGACGAAGAGCGCACCGCCACGATCTACCTGCACGGCTGCGGCGAACAGAACGTCGCCGTCGCCATCACGCAGGAGAACGGCGTATTCGAATGGAAACCGTTCGACAACGGGCAGTCGTTCGACATCTCGGGGATGCTGAAACTCGGCACCGAGGCCGCAGCCCGGCTCCGCATACCCTATGTCAAAGCGCTCGGCACCGAGAAATACACCGTCACCGTGGCCCAATCGGGCGGCGACGGCATAACGGCGTCGAGCGGCAGTTACACCATCGCGGCCCCCGGAAACGGTTACATCGAAGTGCCGCTGACCGGCACGGCAACCAAACAGGGCATCGTGACTTTCGGCGTCAAAGTATCCGACGAGTCCGGCACCGAAAAGGATTTCGGGCAGATAGCGACCATCGTACGTGCAGGATTCGACGCTTCGGGCGAGGAAACGCCGCTGGTAGAACTGGACTTCAACAAATTCCCGTGGGGCGGCGACTGCATCGGCAAGAAAGCGGGCGTCACCTCGGCGGACAAGACCGTCGCCAACCTGAACCTCGGCAACGAAACGGTGAGCGTTACGGCCGGCACGAACGCCAGCATCGGCGGCATCACCTCGACCGTACGCAGCGGCAACCCGGCATTCTACCGCGCTATCGGCATGGAGGGCTGGACGGGCTACCGCAACTACATGTGTCCGGGCTATATGCAGTTCGGCGCGGCAAGCGACGTGGAAAACCAGCCCGGCAGCCTTATTTCCCCGGTGCTCGACATCCCGGCGGGATACGACATGCTGCTTACGTTCAAAGTCGCCATCTGGGCGGCGGCGCCTGACCAGGGCATGGTGGGCATTTGCGAGAAAAACGACGGCCTGGCCATCGACAAGGGCACGCTCAACAAAATCGTAGCGTCGACCAAAAGCTATTTCTCGCTCGAAATTCCGGCCTATACGTGGGTCGAGGTTTCGGCCGTCGTCCCCAACCCGGGAACGGGTAAGAATCCGGCGCTGTTCTTCTGCACGGCCGACAGCTGGTTCTCCGGCTCGATCGTCAAGGCCGGCCGCTGGTATATCGACGACATCAAGCTCGTATATTAAAACCGGACTACAACCATGAAAAAAAGCATCTTATATATCCTTTTCGCCCTGTTTTCGTTCTCGACCGCAGTCACACTGACGGCCTGCAAGGACGACGGCGTGGAAATCTCCGACGCCCACAAGTCGAAAGTCCCGAAAAACGTGAAACTGCTCGAATACGGGGCGACGTCGCTCACAATCTGCTGGGACTTCATACGCGGCGCGACGTCGTACACCGTACAGCTCGTCGACGGAGAGATGAACCCCATCAGCGAAGCGCTCTGCAAAACCACGGACCAAATCGACTACCATGAGTTCACCGACCTGCCGGCCGACCAGATTTATTACGGCCGTGTCAGGGCCAACTTCCCCTACTCCGCCACGTCGGACTGGGTATACGTCACCACCAACGACCAGCCCGCCATGCTGATGGCCTCGGTGGGTATTCTGGAACTCGACCCGCAGTTGACGCTCCATGCCGCGACGGGTTCGACGCTGACCTACGAATGGTCGTACACCGAGGAGGCCGCGACCGACGCCACACGCTGCTACAACATCGAACTTTTCAAGGACGAAGCTTGCAGCGATTTGTACGTGAGTTGGATCGCCGACGGCAAACTCACCTCGGACAAAGGCATCTTCACGGCCCTGGCGGGCTACCCCGTCGTACGTTACACCTTCTCGGGCCTCGCGCCCGAAACGACCTACTACGCACGCATCTCCAACGTCAGCTTCGGCAACATCCAGACACCCGTCGTGGCCGGCACCACGGCGAAATCCGGGCCCCAAGCCACAGCGAACAGCCCGGTTCAGGCCGGTGACGTCGTACTGGCGCAGGACTTCTCGAATTTCATCCACGGCGGCGATGTCGTCCGTTCGGCAGCAGGATACAACGCCCTGTCGGGAAGCGACTTCCGCAAGACGTGGGAAAAAGCCGCGGGCGAGAACCCGCAGGCCGACGGCGACCGTCCCCTCTGCAACTGGGCAACGGAGTTCCACATCCACACGGGCGGCACTTCGGCCGAATACATCGAAAGCCTCGGCATGACGGGCTGGGGTTCGTCGGGCAATGTTTCCACGCGTCCGGGCTATGTCAAGTGCGGCGGCGGAAGCGGCGGCATCGGCATCCTCTATACGCCCGAGCTGGCGGCACTGCCGAAGAATACGACCGTGACGGTCAGCTTCTCGGCCAGCGCCTATGCGGAGAACGACAAGGTTTACGGCAGCGACATCGTCGTCGAAGCCGTCGAGGGCGCCGAATTCGGCGCGAACAACGTCGTGAGCAAGAAGGGCACGGCCGTAGCGTCGAAAGTGGTCGACATCTCCTCGTCCGTAGGCGAATTCGGCACGTACAGCGTGACGCTCGACGGGCTATCGCCCACCTCGCGCATCGCATTCTCATCGAATCCCGCGCAGGCGGGCGCAAACAAGACGCGTTACCTGCTCGACGACATCGTCATCACCTATGACGGCGAAACCCGGCTGGACAAACTGGCGACCCCGGCGAACGTAAAATTCGACGCGGAAGCGGTTCTCTCCGACAAGCTGACCCTGAAATGGGACGAAGTGGCCGGCGCAGCCTCCTACACGGTGGCCTGGTGGGCCGAGGGTACGGAGGAAAAGGACGCCGCAATCGAACAGGGCATTCCGGCCGAATCGTTCCTGCTCAAGGAGCTGACTCCCCAAACCAAGTACTACGCCAAGGTCAAAGCGTGCCGCTTCAACAACCCCGAGTACGATTCGGATTACTCCGCCGTCGTTTCGCAGACGACGACAGACGCCCCGAAACAGGCCGGAATCGTCGTATCGAAAGTGCTGGCCACCTCGTCGACCCTTACGGTCGAATGGGCCCGCGTGGACGGCGAAGCGTGCGTAAACGGCACAGGACAGGTTTACCATGCGGCGATATACAGCGATGCCGAATGCAAGAACCTGGTCGTCGGCTGGAACGCATCGAACGTATTCAACATCTCGGCCGGAAACAGGTTCCGCTTCACGTTCTCGGGGCTGGCTCCGGCCACGACCTACTACGTCTGCGTCGACGACAAGACCAACGACTTCTTCTCCGACCCGCTGCCTTACGCCACGGCCGCTGCGGGTGCGCAGGCGACCGTGACGGCGCCCGGCTCGGCCAAGGCCGGCGACATCCTCATCGCCGAAGATTTCTCGAAACTGATTCACGGCGGCGACATCGCCAACTTCGCAGCAGGCTACTACCCGCCCGCCGCGAACCGCGCCACCTATGCCGCAGCCTCGGGTGACAACCCGACGGGCTTCGCGGTGACCAAATGCACGGCCAACGAATTCGACGTATTCAGCGGCGGCAGCGTACAGGCGGCCTACACCGAAGGCACCGGACTCTCGGCCTGGGGAAAATCGGGGAACGTCGCAGGACGCCCCGGTTACGCCAAGATGGGCACCGGCAGCGCCGCAGCCTCGCTCTACACCCCCGAACTGAATACCCTGCCCGATGCCGCGACCGTCAAGGTACGCTTCTCGGCACAGGCTTACAGCGAGAAGTACGACGGTGCGGGCGCCGACGCCGGGAAAATCGCAGTCAAGGCTGTCCGCGGCGCCGTGCTCGGAGCGAAAGGCGCCATCAGCGGCACGATCACGGAGGTGTCTGCAGCCGACCCTGTGGATATTTCGGCGGCCAAGGCCGAGTTCCGCGACTTCGAGGTGACGCTCACGAACGTGACCCCCGATTGCCGTATCGTAATCTCCACGACCGCCAAACGCGCCCTCGTGGATAACATCGTCGTCACCTGTACGGCCATAACGCCCGCCACGAAACCCGACGCACCCGCCGGAGTCATGTTCGACGCGGCGGCAACGGCGTCCGACAGGCTGACGGTAAAGTGGAACGCCGTATCCGGCGCTGCCTCCTACACGCTGGCCTACTGGAAAGGTTCGGCGGACGCCGCCGAGAGCGAGTACGCCTATAAAACGGGTATCTCCGCCTCGGCAACGTCGCAGGAGCTGCTCAACCTTTCGAGCAATACGACCTACTGGGCCAAAGTCAGGGCCGTGGGCGCCGCCGATTCCGACTGGTCGGAAACGGTGAGCGCCACGACGGCGGACGGCGGCCCGGAGCCACAGGTTCCCGTCGCCGACCTGCTCGACGTCGTATTCAGGAACGACGGCACGGCTGTGGACAACTCCCCGATGGGAACACCCGTACAGGCACTGGACGGCACGGCGATGATGACCTATTACAACGAACTCTACTCGATGTACACGGCGCACTTCAACCATACGCCGGGCACGTCGGTCAACGAGGGTTTCTACAAGGCCGATTACTCCGGCAGCAAGCAGTTCCAGGATGCGCTCGCTGACGGACACTCGCTCGAGGCGCTCTTCAAACTGGACGAGAAGTCGGACGGCTCGGCGGAATTGAAGATGTTCAGCTCGATGTCGAGCGGCGGCACGGGATTTCTAATCAGCAAGGCCGACAAAGGCACGGAGCTGACTTTCCTGCCCAATGTGAGCACGAGCGGAAAATCCAACTGGATATGGACCAAGAGCGGAATCAATCCCGATCCGGGCCGCTACTACCACGTCGTGGGCGTGTGGAACAAGGACGAAGCCAAGACCTACATCTACGTCGACGGCGAGCTGAAAGGCACGATGGATGCCCCGGGCGACTACGTGCCGCCTACGACGACCACGAGCTACTGGTTCGGCGTCGGCGTGGACGCCAGCGCCACCGTGGGGCAGAATGCATGGAGAGGCGATGTAGCCGTCGCACGCGTCTATGACGCACCGCTGACCGCAGAGAAGGTGAAAGCGCTGTATGAAACCGTCAGGCGCGACCAGCAGCCCAGCACAATCAGCATCTCCGACCTGCTCTTCCTCTCGGGCTGCGAAGTCGGCACGAACTATCGCTACACGCTCTACGGGAAAGGTTTCGCAGCCGGCGACAAGATTCTCTTCGAATCGCTCGCCAACACCACCGACACCTACGTATGCGACGGATCGGCGACTGCCGAGGCAATCTCCGTCCGCATTCCCGCCGGATTCGTTTCCGGCCGGTACCGGATGGTGCTGATGCGGGGCCAGAGCCAGTATCCGCTGGGAATTACGCAACTCACGCTCTCCGACAACCCCAGACCGCTCACGAAGCCCGGGGTAATCGCCCACCGCGGCTACCACAAGGACGGCGCCTCGCAGAACTCCGTCGCAGCGCTGGCCAAAGCGCAGGAGCTGGGCATCTACGGCTCCGAGTTCGACGTCTGGATCACAACCGACGGCAAGGTGGTAATCAACCACGACAAGACCGTACCGGGAAGCAGCCTGGTAATCGAGAACGTGACTTACGACCAAATCAAGGATTTGAAGCTCGACAACGGCGAAAAACTGCCCACGCTCGACGATTACCTGGAACAGGCGGCCAAGAATTCGACGACCAAGCTGATACTCGAAATCAAGAAGCACAGCACGGCCGCCAACAACGAGCGCGCCGCGGATGCCGTCGTCGCAGCCGTCAAGGCGAAAGGGCTGACCGACCGCGTGGAGTACATCGCATTCGACTATGCGACCTGCAAACGCCTTGTCGCCGCGCTTCCGGGAGCCATGGTGCAATACCTGAACGGCGACCTTGCGCCTTCTGCAGTCCATCAGGACGGCATCAAGGGCATCGACTACAAATTCGCGGTATACTCCGGCACTCCGTCGTGGATAAGCGAGGCACACGGCAAGGGCATGGTCACCAACGTCTGGACCGTCGACACGCTGCAGGACATGATGACATGCATCGCATGGGGGATGGATTTTATCACCACCAACAATCCCGAAACGCTGAAAGAGCTGCTGACCAAAACCTTCGTGTCGCAGGACTGATTTCGGCGGGAACACACCGGCGCACCCGGCTTTCCGGAAATGCCGCCCGGCGGCAAAGCCGCATTCTCTGTCAACGGCGGCGGGTTTCAGACCCGTCGCCGTTCCTGTTGCCTGTCGGCTAATAAAAAAAGGCCTGCGGGTATGCAGATGTGTAAATATTTTCTAACTTTGTACTGATGGAGTCTTCCGAACTCATAGCTGCAATCCGTGACGGAAGCCGCGAGGCTTTCGATGAAATGTGCGGCCGATATTACGCTCCGCTGACGGCTTATGCCCGGCTCTTCCTGCATGGAAACTGGGCACAGGATGTCGTGCAGGATGTCTTCGTGAATGTCTGGATACGGCGCGGGGGCCTCGATCCCGGGCAGTCGTTCTACGGCTATCTGCTGCGCTCGGTCTACAATCAGTCTGTCAATTACGTGAATAAACACCGCCATGCCAGCAACTACCGCTCCTACCACCAGGAGCGGATCGAAAGCATCGGCTACGCTTATTACGACCCGGATAAAAACCCGGTAATAGAGCAGCTGTATTCGCAGGATCTGCGCAAAAGTATCAACGAGGCAATCTCGGCCCTGCCGGACAAATGCCGCGAAGTTTTCACGTTGAGTTACCTCGAGGGATTCTCGCACCGGGAAATCAGCGATCGGCTCGGCATTGCGCAGAGTACGGTCGAGAACCACATCTACCTGGCGCTGAAACAACTGCGGGCGAAATTGTCGAAACCGGAGCTGCTGATGGTGATGCTCCTCATTTTCCTGACCAATAATTCGCATGCGATTGGGTAGATCCCGCCCGTTAATTGTATAGTAATCGAGCAACAGACAAAATGGAAGATACGATTATAATGGACGCCGTCTTACAAAAATATTTTGCCGGGGAAACTTCGGAGCTGGAGGAGAAATACATCCTCGAATGGCTGGAGGAGTCGGAGGAGCACAGGAAGTACTTCTTCGAACTGAAAAGCCTGTGGAATGCCCGCAACGTTTTCGCCGAAAGTTCCGATCTCACGCGTTTCGCCGCATTCATGCACGGCATCGACAGGCGCATCCGGAAAATCGACACGGCACGCCGGCGCGGCAGGCTGCTTCGCTGGTCTTTGGGCACGGCCGCGGCCATCCTGCTTGCAGTGTGCGCAGGGGCGGCATGGCATTTCCTCGCCTCGCCCGGCATCTACCGTATTTACGAGAACAACACGGCGACCGTGACGACCGTGACACTCGACGACGGCACGCAGGTATGGCTCAACGCCCATACGAAACTGACCCTGCCCCGGGAATTCAGCGCAACGCAGCGGGACGTGGAATTGTCCGGCGCCGCCTTTTTCGAAGTGGCCCGGAACGAGGCCGCCCCGTTTACGGTATCGACCGACAACCTGCGCGTGCGCGTGCTCGGCACGGCATTCTGCATCCAGGCTTACAGCGGCTCGCAGCAGGCCGAGGTGATTCTCGAGCACGGGGCGGTACGCCTCCAGACACCCGAAGGGGTAAACCTGGTAACGCTGCAACCCGACCAGCGCGCCCTGTACGACGCAGCAGACGACAACCTCGCCATCTCGCAGGTGAACGCTTCGCACCTCGTGCTCACGCAGTACGACCTGGTGACGATGGCCAACACCACGCTGCACGAAATCATCTCGCATATCGAAACGACATACGACGTGCGGATTTCGATACCGGAACGTTACGCCGACAAGCGATATACATTCAACTACCAGCGTTCGAACAGCCTCGATGAGGTACTGCACATCGTCGAATACATGACGGGCGAACACTGCGAAGTCATCTACCGCAAAAAATAGGCACACATTCGTACGGGACACGGCACCCTGCCGGGTTCACGGGACGAGGCAAAAAAATAAGTATCCCCGGTCGTAAAAACCGGGGATACTTATTTTCTGCCTTTTGCCTGCGCCCGTTACAAGGTCGAAAGCCAGTCGAGGGCGGCTTTCTGCCAGTCGTCGTAATACCGGAATTTGGAGTTCATGCCCCAACCGTGACCGCCGGAAGGATAGATATGGAGCGTGGCCTTGATGCCGTACTCTTTGAGCCGCTGGTAAAACAGGGCGCTGTTCACTGCCGGCACGACCTTGTCGTCGTCGCAGTGGAACAGCAGCGTCGGAGGTGTCGAAGTGTCCACCTTCTTTTCGAGCGAGAACTCCTGCGCCACCGGGGCGTCGGCATCTTCGGCCCCGAGTAGCTGCACGAACGTACCCTTGTGCCGCTTGTCCGCATCGGCCGAAATCACCGGGTAGAAAAGAATCATGAAATCGGGCTTCACCTCGGAGAGCGTTCCCACGCTGCCTGCGAGGTATCCCCCGGCCGAAGTGCCCGACACCCCTACTTTCGCCGGGTCGATATGCAGTTCGGCAGCCATCGAGCGCATAACGCGCAGGGCCTCGTCGGCGTCGTTGCGCGGTACCTCGCGGTGGCCGTTGGGCAGGCGGTACTTCACGACGGCCGCCGTAATGCCGTTTTCGGCGAACCACTTGGCCTCCTTGTGGCCGTTGCCCACCGAAAGGGCCGAATAGCCGCCTCCGGGAAAGAAGACCAGCGCCTGTCCCGTGGCATTGTCGCCGGCTTTGTAAATCCACATTTCGGCTTTCTGCGTGTTTTTCCACTGGCCGGGTTTATACTCGATTTCATCGCCCGTAAGACCGTTCGATGTGGGCGCCGTCGAATTATCCCACAGGACGATGTGGTAGTCCTGTGCACAGAGGGCCGACGACAGCGCGAGGGCGGCCAACAGGAGCAGTGTTTTCTTCATGTTTTGTGTAGTTTGAGATTTTAGATGTAAAAATACAAAATTATTCGCTGTTACGTATACGTTGCTTGAGTGCCCCGACGGCAGGCGGGCTGACGCTGAACTCCTCGAGCCCGAGCGACAGCAGCAGTTGCGTGGCGCGAGGCGCGGCAGCCAGTTCGCCGCACATCCCGACTTCGATTCCGGCATGGCGGGCTGCGGCGATCGCCATGCCGACGCTGCGTTCCACAGCCACGTCGAACGGGTCGCAGAGATAGGCTACACGAGGATTTCCACGGTCAGCGGCCATGATATACTGGGTGAGGTCGTTGGTGCCGATACTGAAGAAGTGCGCCTCGGCGGCCAGCAGGTCGGCGATGAGGACGGCAGCGGGCGTTTCGATCATCACCCCCAGCTCCATATCGCGCCTAAAGGCAATATGCTCGGCCTCCAGTTCCGCCATGCAGGCCGCGACGGCGGCCTTCGCCTCGCGGAACTCCCCGACCGAGGCAATCATCGGGAACATGATTTTCACGTTGCCGCAGGCTCCCGCCCGGAGTAAAGCACGCAACTGGGTGCGGAACACATCGCGCATGGCGAGTGAAACGCGGATGGCCCGCCAGCCGAGAAACGGATTTTCCTCATGTTCGAAATGCATGTATGGCAGCGCCTTATCACCCCCTACATCAAGCGTCCGTATAATAAGCGGACGCTCGCCGCAAAGCTCCGCGGCAGCCCGGTAGGCCTCGAACTGCTCCGCTTCGCCGGGAAAAGCATCCCCCTGCATATAGAGGAATTCGCTGCGGAAAAGGCCGATGCCCCCGGCTCCGGCGTCGAGCGCCTCACGCACCTCTTCCACGCTCCCGGCATTCCCCAGCACGGCGATTTTGCGGCCGCTGCGCGTAACGGCAGGGGCCTGCGCCCCCTCCCGGCTGCGAACGGCCTCCTGTCGCAGGATTTCGGCACGACAGCCGTATTCCCGCTCGGCAGCGGCATCGGGACAGACGAGAAGTTCACCGCATTCACCGTTGATTATCAATCTATCACCCGTTTTTATCTCACGTGTGGCTTCGGGCACTCCTACCAACGCCGCCACACCCTTGTTTCGGGCGATAATGCAGACGTGGCTCGTACGGCTTCCGCGCTCCGTCACCAGCCCGGCTATCCGGCTGAAATCCATCAGCGCCGTATCCGACGGTGCCAATTCCCGGGCCACGACAATCGTTCCGGGCGGCAGTTCCGCAAAGGGATTCGCCTCGGGCTCTCCGGAAAGGATGCGGCGAATCCGGGCGCAAACGTCCCGCACATCGTCGACGCGGCCGCGCAGGTATGCGTCGTCGAGCGCCTCCAGCATGCCGCATATCTCCGCGCAGGCTTCGCCGAGCGCCTGCCCGGCGGAAACACCCCCATGTGCAATGCGCTCCTCGACCTGCTCCGCAAGCAAAGGGTCGTCGGCCATCTCCCGGTGTGCGGCAAAAACCGCATTCCCGGCAGCCAACACCTCCAACTCCTCCTTCGCCCGCTCCATGGCCATGCGGAAACGGGCCGTTTCCGTCTCCGGGGACGCAGCTTCGGCTGACGGCATCTGCAACGCATGCCGTTCGAGCACGAACGCCGTTCCAACGGCGATGCCCGCCGTCGGGATTCCGGTACGAATGACGCGCATTACTCCCGGATATTGGCGATGAATTCCCGGACGGCCTGCACGGCGGCGGCCTCGTCGCCGCCGTCGGCAAGGATTTCGATTTCGGTGCCGGACTTCAATCCCAGGGCGAGAACCGAAAGGACGCTCGCGGCGTTGGCCTCTTTCACAGCGGTACGAAGGGTAATTCGGGCATGAGCAAAGCCCTTGGCGAGTTTCGCCAGTTCCCCGGCAGGACGCGCATGCATGCCGTTCGGGGCGGTAACGGTTATTTTTGTAGTTGTCATATCGATGGTTATTTCAGGTTATCATAGATTATCTTCGGATCGGTCGCCGTCATCAGCCGCTGCAGCAGCTCCTCGTCCTCGAACGAGGCGCTCAAGCGGGCCAGGATGTCGAGGTGCGCATCCCCCACACCCGCAATGCCGACGACAAGATGAACTTTTTCGCCGCCGAAATCCACCCCGCCGGGATACTGCAACACGACGATGCCCGAGTGCAGCACACGCTCCCTGGCGTCGGACGTGCCGTGCGGAATGGCGATTCCCATACCCAGGCAGGTCGTCGCCAGCTCCTCGCGGCGCAGCATCGCCCCGATATACTCCGGCTCGGCATAACCGCCTGTAACGAGCAGTTCTCCGGCCCGGCGGATTGCGGCCACTTTCGGCTCCGGCGCCAGTCCTACCCGGATATTTTCGGGTCGCAGTATGCCTCCGCCGTCCGGTGCGGCGGCATCATCGGGCAGGGTGTTTTCGTTTTGCTTCACAGCCGTACCGCCGACTCCGGATGCACGCTCTGCGGCCCGGTCGAGCCGGGCGAAAAGCGCGTCGAGGTTAGCATCGGTAAGGAAATTGTCGATAACGACAAGCTCCGCGTCTTTTACCGTCCCGGCAATCCGTGCGGCCAGCAGGGACTGGCATACGACGACATCGGCATCGGCGGGAATGCTGTCCGCGGCGCTGTTGCCGACCAGAACGCCGATGCCTGCATCCGCAAGCCGTTTGCGGAACCGGGTGGCACCGAGGGCGCTCGATCCCATGCCGGCATCGCAGGCGAAAACCACCTTGCGGACAGGCATCCCAGCGGGGTGCGGTGCCGTTCCGCCAACGACTCCCGGCGCGGGTTGTGCCGGGCTGCCGGCGGCATGTCCCGTCGCAGGCGATTCGGCGGCCGAAGCCCGCCGCACAAAAGGCGAAGCGACGAGCAGCGATACGGCAGCCGAAATCAGCACCCCGAGCAGGACGACAAGGGTTTGTCCCCTGGGAGCCATCGCCAGCATCGACACGATGCTTCCCGGCGAGGCGGGGGCCACCAGCCCTGCGCCCGACAGCGAGAAAAAGAGCAGTCCCGCGGCGCTGCCCACAATCGGGGCGAGAATCAGCGCCGGACGTGCGAGGATATAGGGGAAATAGATTTCGTGGATGCCGCCGAAAAACTGGATGACAACAGCGCCCGGCGCCGACTGGCGGGTGCTGCCGCGGCCGAAAAGCCAGCAGGCCAGCAGCACGCCCAGACCGGGCCCGGGATTGGTTTCGAGCAGGAACATAATCGACTGTCCGGTTTCGCGTGCCTGCTCAATTCCGATAGGTGAAAAAATCCCGTGATTGACGGCGTTATTGAGGAACAGCACCTTGGCCGGCTCGACGAAGAGGGATACGAGCGGCAGCAGTCCGTGGCGAATCACAATCTCCGCACCGTTGCTGATGAGCACCGTCAGCCCTGTGACGACACTGCCGACGACGCAGTAGCCCAGTATGGCCAGCAGCATGCCCAGGATGCCGACCGAGAAGTTGCTGACAAGCATCTCGAATCCGGCCTTTACGCGCCCCTCAATCCATCTGTCGAACCACCGGATCGTGCAGCCCGCCAGCGGCCCCATAATCATGGCACCGATAAACATCGGAATGTCGCTGCCGACGATGACGCCCACGGCGGCGACGGCGCCCGTCACGCCGCCCCGCTCCCCGGCGACATTACGGCCGGCCGTATAGGCAATCAGCAACGGCAGCAGGTAGGTCAGCATCGGGTCGACCAGCTGCGCGAGGCGTTCGTGGGGCCACCACCCCGAAGGGATGAAAAGCGCCGTGATAAATCCCCACGCGATGAACGCGCCGATGTTGGGCATGACCATGCCGCTCAAAGTCCTGCCGAATTTCTGTATTTGTTGTCGCATAGTTTACTTTCTTGTATTATAATACAAGGAAAGCGTGCGAATCACCTACCCGAAACCGGAGAATCGGCACTTTTTGCTGCAGAAAAATGCAGTTGGCGACAGGTTGCCGTCGCCGGATGCGCATTTTGCCGTTTCTGTCCGGGAGTGCGTCCCCGGCACACGGCGCAAAAAATGCCGCCCTCTCCTACGGAAAGGGCGGCTGCGAATCGTCGAACGGTAAAACTACCGGCCGAAATTGGCCCGGATATAGTCCGTCAATGAAAATTCCTTGGGAAGCTGCGGCGCATCGAGCGGCGTGACATAGGTGTCGATCACCAGCGGCCGGCTATCGCGGACAAACCGTTCGAGGAACGAATCGATTTCGTAGCGGTTGTCGGACATCGGACGCGTCGCCATGACGTGATCGGTGTCGGTCACCGAATAGAACCAGTGAGGCACACGCTTCCGGGTGAGTTCTTCCGCGATATGTTTCGAGCCGAAGAATCCGGCGCCCGCATAGGTGACCACGTCATACGGAACATTGCGGTCGGCGTCGCCGTGGAAAAGCATGATCGGAGCGGGGGTTTTGGCCCACCGCAGTTCTTCCTGCATGTCGAAAATAGCTCCGGCATAAGATATTATCCCTGCGTAGTTGAAGTCTTGCGGGAGCTTCTTTTGTGCCAGCGGATGGTCGTTGCAGATGCCGTATTCTCCCATCAGGACGGTGATTGCCCCGGCGCTCGAGCCGCTTGCCACGACCGAGCTCCTGTCCACACCCCACGCACCGGCCTGCGCGAGCACGTATGCCGTAGCATCGTAGAGGTCGCCCACAGCCATTGCAAGCGTCGCCATCCAAGCCTCGGGGAAAGTCTGCTCGTCGAGCGGCCCGGCCTGCAGGGCTTTCTTCATGCCGAGGCGGTAATCAATCGACACGACGACATACCCCCGACGGGCGTAATACTCGAAATAAGGCAGGTAACTCGCATTGTCGCGCGTCCCGGAAACGAAACCACCCCCGAATACAAACATCAGGCAGGGTCGCATGCGGCTGTCGGGCGTGAGCGCCGTATAACGGTCGAGCCGCAGCGTATCGGCCTCCTTGACGGCATAGACGAACGTCTGTTTCCCGACTTTCTGCGCATGCGCCGCGGCAATGGCGAACAGCGCGAACAATACCAGAAACCTTTTCATATTTCGCAAATTACATCATCTCCTCGTAGGCGAACTGCACGGCGCGGTTCACAATCGCGACGAAGGGCTGCGTGCGGCGGAACTCCGCAAGGGTACGCTCCAGCAGGTCGTCGGAGAGGAGAAACTCCTCGGTGATCTTCTTGGCAATGTAGAAGTCCTTGAGCTTGAGCATCTCGGCGTATTCGCTGTCGGCAGGAAATCCCGTCGGCACACGCTTGAGCTTGTTTCCTTCGACGATGTCGAACCCTTTCGCCTTTTTTATGGCCGCTGCAATTTCCGCACCGTTGTCGAGGATCTCCTCTCGCACGCTGCGCAGCACGACCGGCTCGGGACAGTAAAGGCCCGCAGAGAGGAGGTTGCTCCACACCAGGCTGTCGCAGCACGGTTCGATATGGAAGTAGTAACCGGCGAAACCCGACTTTTTGCCCTTCGGCGCAATGTATGCACCTATATATGTTTTATAGGGCGACTTGTCGGGGCTGAACCGCGTGTCGCGGGCGATGCGGTAGGTGCAGTCCTGCACCCGAAGGCCGCGCACCGTCGGATCGAATTCGGCGATTCCCGCGATCAACTGCTCCGTGAATGCCGCGAACTGCCCTTTCACACGCGTCCACTCGGCGCGGTGGGCGTCGAACCATGCACGGTCGTTGTTGTCGTGCAGGCGGCGGAAAAAGTCGATTACCTCTTTCATCCCACCGGAATTTTACCAGGCGAAAAGCGGATAGCCGGCCATCAGGGCGTTCACATCCTTGCGTACGGCGGCAATGTTGGCCTCGCTCTCGGGATCGTGCAGCACACGGTCGATCAGCTCCACGATATAATCCATCTTGTCCTCTTTCAGGCCGCGGGTGGTAATGGCCGGCGTACCGAAGCGCAGGCCCGAAGTCTGGAACGGCGAACGGCTGTCGAACGGCACCATGTTCTTGTTGGTGGTGATGTCGGCGGCCACGAGGCACTTCTCGGCCAGCTTGCCCGTCAAATCGGGGAATTTCGTGCGCAGGTCGACCAGCATCAGGTGGTTGTCCGTACCGCCCGAAACAATCTTGTAACCGCGTTTCACGAATGCTTCGGCCATCGTTTTGGCATTTTTCTGCACCTGCGTCTGGTACTCCCTGTAACCGGGCTCGAGCGCCTCGCCGAAAGCCACGGCCTTGGCGGCGATGACATGCTCCAGCGGGCCGCCCTGGATACCGGGGAATACGGCCGAGTTGAGAATCTGCGACATCATCTTCACGGCGCCCTTGGGCGTGGTGAGCCCCCACGGATTTTCGAAGTCCTTACCCATCAGGATAATGCCGCCGCGTGGGCCACGCAGGGTCTTGTGCGTCGTCGAAGTGACGATATGTGCGTATTTCACGGGGTTGTCCAGAAGCCCGGCGGCAATCAGGCCGGCCGTGTGGGCCATGTCCACGAGCAGCAGCGCACCCACCTTGTCGGCAATCTCGCGCATCCGTTTGTAATCCCACTCGCGCGAGTAGGCCGAAGCGCCGCCCACAATCAGTTTGGGCTTGCATTCCAGCGCCTTGCGCTCCATGGCGTCGTAGTCGATGACACCGGTGGCTTCGTCGAGCTGGTAGCCTACGGCGTTGAAATACTTACCCGACATGTTGACCGGCGAACCGTGCGACAGGTGCCCGCCGTGCGCCAAATCGAGGCCCATGAAAGTATCGCCGGGCTGCATGCAGGCGAAGAATACCGCCATGTTGGCCTGCGCGCCCGAGTGGGGCTGCACGTTGGCGTATTCGGCGCCGTAGAGGCGGCAGATGCGCTCGATGGCGAGCGTTTCGACCTTATCCACGACCTCGCAACCGCCGTAATAGCGCGCGCCGGGATAGCCCTCGGCGTATTTGTTGGTCAACACGGAGCCCATAGCCTCCATGACCTGTTCGCTGACAAAGTTCTCCGAGGCAATCAGCTCGATGCCATGCATCTGACGGCTGCGCTCGGCGGCAATCAAATCGAAAATCTGGGAATCTCTTTTCATATCGTTTAAGGGTTTTGCGAATTTCCGTTTACGGTGGGTAAAGTTAGTAATATTTGGCGAAAATCCGTCGGCGGCGGAGCGTTTCAAAATATTTTTCTTAACTTTGTTCGTCTTTTGGATGAAAAAAGGAAAAACAGAATATTTTGTCAAAACTCTTAATACTTTGAAAGCTATGAAATTACTCGAAGGTAAAGTGGCTGTCGTAACGGGTGCAGCCCGCGGTATCGGCAAAGCCATCGCACTTGAATTCGCCAAGGAAGGCGCCGATGTGGCGTTTACCGACCTTACGATCGACGAGAACGGCAAGGCTACCGAGGCCGAGATCGCAGCGCTGGGCGTCAAGGCCAAAGGCTACGCGTCGAACGCAGCGAATTTCGAAGAAACGCATAAGGTAATCGACGAAATCGTCAAGGATTTCGGCCGCATCGACATTCTCGTGAACAACGCCGGCATCACCAAGGACGGCCTGATGATGCGCATGTCCGAGGCACAGTGGGATGCCGTGCTGACGGTGAACCTCAAATCGGCGTTCAACTTCATCCACGCCGTGACGCCGATTATGGCCCGGCAGAAGAGCGGCTCGATTATCAACATGTCGTCGGTGGTGGGCGTCAGCGGCAACGCCGGCCAGTGCAACTACTCGGCGTCGAAAGCCGGCATGATCGGCCTGGCCAAGTCAATCGCCAAGGAGATGGGCCCCCGCGGCATCCGCGCCAACGCCATCGCCCCGGGATTCATCATGACCGAGATGACCGACAAACTGCCCGACGAGGTGAAGGAAGGCTGGTACAAGCAGATTCCGCTCCGCCGCGGCGGCACGCCCGAGGATGTCGCCAAGGTGGCGCTGTTCCTCGCATCGGATCTCTCGTCGTATGTCAGCGGACAGGTCATCCACTGCTGCGGTGCGATGAACTGCTAACAGCCCACACCGAAAGACGGATGCCGCAAGGCTCCGGATTCGAACAAAAGCGCCTGCCGGATAAATCCGGGCAGGCGCTTGCATTTACATTCGGCATTCCGCACGCCCCAGCTATTCGGGGCGGCCGGGCAAGGCAAAATACCGCAAGACAACGACACAACCGCGCCGGCATACCGTTCCCTCCCGGGGGCAGCCGATACGCAAATGCGGTAGTTTTGCTATCTTTGCACCCATGAAACATATCGTAGACATCGAAACATGGGAGCGGCGCGACAACTACGCTTTCTTCCGCGATTTCCTCAATCCGTGGATTTCGGTCGCGACCGAAATCGACTGCACCGAAGCCCGTGCGGCGGCCAAAGCCGCAGGGCGTTCTTTCTTCCTCTATTACCTCTACGCCATCGTACGTTCGGTCAATGAAATCCCCGAATTCCGCTACCGCACGGACAGCCGGGGACAGGTCGTCTACCACGACACGGTGGACGTAATCTCGCCCATCGCCGTTCCGGGGCATACGTTCCATACCGTCCGCATCCCCTATCACGCCGACTTCGGGCATTTCTACGATGAGGCGCGCGCCATCGTCACCAACATCCCGCAGGACGGCGACCCCTACGGCGCGGAAAAGGTGATTCAAGCCCAGGGCGACTACGATGTTTTTCTGTTGAGCGCCACGCCGGAGCTCTATTTCACCGCCCTGACCTATGCGCAAAGCGCCCCGGGCCAGCCGACGGAATATCCGCTGATGAACGCCGGCAAAGCCGTGCTCCGTGAAGGACGGCTGGTGATGCCGCTTTCGATTTTCGTCAACCACGCATACGTCGACGGCGCCCATATCTCCCGCTTCTTCAGCCTCGTCGCAGAACACCTGAAGCGGATTTCCGGCGACGACCAGGCCCCGGCGGCCCTTTAAAGGGCTGCGGGGCGAATATAGCATCGTTTTTGCTATGCCTAACAGAATAAAGGATGCTTCCCGGACAAGTCTGAAAAATAATTTTTTGACTTGTCGCTCGACTTTCACTATATTTGCCGTATGATACGTCTGATAACCACCCTGACGCTCCTTGCTGCGACGCTGTGCGCGTCGGCGCAGGAAGCGACGCTGCCGACACCCGACGCCAAGGCGCTCGGCATGGGCGGCGTAGCCATGACAACCCTGTCCGGCTCACACGCGATATACAACAACTCCGCGACGGCCATCTTCTCGCAGATGCCGTCGCAAATCTCGTCGTCCTACTACGGACAGGGCGAATTCGACTACTATGCCGTGACGGGATTCTGCCGTTTCGACAACGTCAACCTCGCACAAATCGGCTGGCGGCAATACCTCCGCGAACGGGGCAACAACGACATGGCCGTGGATTTGGGTTATTCGCGCCGTATAGGCGGCAACTGGGCCGTCGGCATCGTGGCCCGCTACATGCACCTGAAACGCCCGGACGCGACGGCGGACGCACTGGCCGTGGACTTGAGCGCGGCATGGACGCACCCGCTGGAAAACATCGGCAGCTATTCGACGCTGCGCGCGGGCGCCAAACTGGGCAACCTGGGCGGGTACCTGCGGAGCACGGACTACACCCTGCCGATGGACTTCACGGCGGGCGTGGCGCTGGATACGTTCCTGACCGACGCGCATGAAGTGACCGTCGGCGCGGATATGGGATATTATTTCTCCCCCTCGAAAGTCCGGGGATTCCAGATGTCCGTGGGTGCGGAATACAACCTGATGCAGCTCATCCAGCTGCGCGCGGGCTACCATTACGGCGAGCGGCGGGATTACTACCCCACCTACGGCTCGGTCGGTGCGGGCGTACGGTTCCTGCACCTACGCCTCGACTTCGCCTACCTGATCGCCCGCAAAGAAACCCTGCTGCACAACACGTACAGCATCAGTTTCGGACTCGATTTTTAAGCAAATCCGGGGAATACGACAGCTCCGGCCCGGCGAACACCGGGCCGGAGTTCTGTTTCCGGGCTGCGGAACGTCCGGTGAATCAGTTGCCGAGGTATTCGAGAATCCCCTCGCAGCCGTCCTCCAGCATGTCGAGCACCAATTCGAAACCCTCGGCGCCCTCGTAATAGGGATCGGGAACGTAGCTCCAGCCGGGATGGCGGCGGAAAAACTCCCGCATCCGGAAAATCTTCCGGGCATCCTCGCGCGACGGCGCAAGGCGGTGGACGTTTTCGTAGTTCATATCGTCCATTACCACAATCATATCGAATCCGGCGAAATCCTCCTCCCGGATCTGCCGTGCGCGGTGCGTCAAATCGTAGCCGCGCCGCGATGCGGCACGGCGCATGCGTGCATCGGGCAGCTCGCCCGTATGCCCGGCATAGGTTCCGGCCGAGTCGATGACCAAATCCCCGCCGAGTCCGCGTTGCCTCACGATATGCTGCATGATGCCGTCGGCGGCCGGAGAGCGGCAGATATTTCCCAGGCAGACGAAAAGTATTCTTTTCATATAATTGGTGATTACACGATATAAAGTGCAAAGATAAGCGGAAGAATATTCTACCGAAAAGTTTTTTCAGAGAAATAAGGGATTTTACGCCTGATTTTTAACATCGTGGCAACTAATATGGTCACGTTATGAAAATATGAATATTTTTTCAGTTTTATTGGGCCATTCCAGAGGTTTTCCTTTTCTTTGCAAAAAGTGATATTTTGGAATACACGAAAGACATTTCGACTGATGGGAAGAACTGTAACAACATTTTCAGACGGAAGCTGGCTTGAATATGATAAAGGGGCCTTTGACGATTGGTGTGTATATTTAACACGTCCCGATGGCTTGAAACATGCACCGAGAGATTCCCAATATTTCCAGAGGTTAGTAGATTACGGTGCAAAATATGGTTTCGATAACCTGTATGAAGATTATGTCGAAATTTATAATCGAACTACAAAAAACATAGACGAGGCCGTCCTGGAAAGGATAAAGGAAATTGCCGATAAATATGGTGAGGATGCGTTAAATATAGCAATAGATTTTACCATTATTTACATGGGGATGATAGCTGAAGAAAATAAAGAATTCACCAAATTGGGGAAACGTGTAAAACGATTGGGAGTCTACCAAGTACTAAAAGAAAGAATGCATTACGATGAAGCCGCAAACTTCAGCAGGGGTAAAAAATGGAAAGAATTAGATAGAATTTGTCTATCGAAAGATTTTTAGTCAGGTCTAAAGCCCAATACAGCAGGAGGAGGTGCCCGAATTACCGTGCCGGAGCGTAGTGTGTTTTTGGGGGAAAGAAAACTCCGGCCGGCAAGAGCGGCAAATCCAACCGCAGCGCCGGACGGCGGCAGGCGCAGAAAATGGTATCGTCCGCAGGAACAGCCGATTTTGGAATACAAATTGCACGTT
Source organism: uncultured Alistipes sp. (assembly GCF_902388705.1). Taxonomy (GTDB): domain Bacteria; phylum Bacteroidota; class Bacteroidia; order Bacteroidales; family Rikenellaceae; genus Alistipes. The sequence goes on along the minus strand of NZ_CABMQJ010000005.1, from coordinate 70,270 downwards.
CCCGGGGCATGGAAAAAAGAATTCAGGACTGGATCGAACAATACAGGCACATGGACTGGGCCGTATTGTACATGAGGCTGTTCGCGGGAGGCATGATGCTCTTCCACAACATCGGCAAAATACAGGATTACAACGAGATAATAACATCGTACCCCTCACTCCCGTTCATCGGCAGCGCCGCTACGTTCGTCTTGGCAGCGGTAGCGGAAGTATTGTTGTCCGTATTGATAATCATGGGATTATGGGTGCGTACGGCGGCCCTGCTGATGGCGCTGGGCATCGCGGCGGTGCTCGTATGGGGCGGATTCGGCGCCAGTGAGATGGAATTCGTCTGGCTCGGGGTCTACGTATTCCTGGTCATCTCCGGCGGCGGACTGTACGGCTTCGACACGGCCCTGTCACCCGCCAAATCAAAAAAGTGAACGTTCAGGACAATATTATACAGGCCGCAGTTCGGAATGTCGGGATAAAAATCGTAACTTTGTCCCGATTTGTTTTCATTGGAACCAAAAAACAGAACGTAATGAAGATGAAAGTTTTGGTGATGCTGGCGGCCTTTTCGCTCACGGCATCCGCACTCGCTGCCCAGGAGCTGCCCCGTAAAGTAAGCAACGTCGAAGTACTCGACCTCGACGGCAAGCCGGCAAAGCTGCCGTACTGGGGAGAGAAGAACCTGATGATATTTTACGTAGACCCCGACCGCCACAAGCAGAACAACGACTTCACGGTCGAGCTGGAGGAGAACCACCGCGCACAGGGGGACAACATCTACGGCTTCGGCATCATGAACCTCAAGGACGCCCCGATGGTGCCCAACGGCATGGCCCGCAACATGGCCAAAAAGCGCACGGCGAAAAACGGCGCGCTGGTGCTGGCCGACCAGGACCGTATCGTCAGCACGGCATGGGAGCTGGGCGACTGCAACAACCAGTTCGTGCTGATGATCGTATCGAAGGAGGGAGAACTGGTTTTCCTGCGCAAAGGCGTACTCTCGGAGCAGGACAAGGCCGACTTCTACGAAGTAATCGAGAAGTATAAATAACCGGATGCTTCGCAAAACAGCCGTCGTATTCCTCGCCTTATGCTTCGCTCTGCAAGGACGGGCGCAGGAGGAAGTATACATCAACGGCAGCGATACGCTGCACTATACGTATACCCCGCTTCCCGGACAGGAACAGCCACAGGAGAAACTTCCGTTCCTGCGGCGCGTCGTGAAATATTTCGAAGGTTCGACCGTAGACCGCACATTCGAAAAGAAAATCGACTTCACATTCGCCGGGGGTCCGAGTTACTCGAAGAACACGAGCCTCGGCATCGGATTGCTGGCCGCGGGACTGTACCGCATCGACCGCACGGACTCCGTAACGTCGCCCTCCGACATTTCGATCTTCGCAAACGTCTCGATTTCGGGATTCTATGCGCTGGGCGTGACGGGCAACAACATCTTCGCGCAAAACAGGAAGCGTATCGACTATACGGTGATGTTCGCCTCGGCACCCCGCGACATGTGGGGCATCGGCTACCGCGACGGACGCTATAACGAAGAGGGCTCGTACAACGAAAAACGCTATCTGGTGAAAGCGCGTTACCTGCACCGGATACTGCCGAGCACCTATGTGGGCGGCATATTCAGTTTCGAACATACGCAGGGTAAGAAATTCGACGCCTTGAGCGAAAGCTATCTCTACGGGCAGAAGACACACTACACCGCGACCGGCATCGGGGCCATATTGGAGTACGACTCGCGCGACTTCATCCCCAATCCGTTCCGCGGCATATACATCAGCCTGCAGGAAACCTTTTTCCCGAAAGGACTCGGCAACTGCGGCAAGTCGCTGTGGCGCACGACCTTTACGGCCGACTGGTACCGGCAGCTGTGGAAAGGCGGACTGCTCGCCACAGACCTCTATGCGGAGTTCAACTCCGAGGGCACCCCGTGGCCGATGCTGGCGCGCATGGGAGGCTCGCAGCGTATGCGCGGCTACTATCAGGGCCGCTATACGGACAACGACATGATTACCTTGCAGGTCGAACTGCGCCAGCGCATCTGGCGGCGCATCGGCTGTACGGTGTGGGGAGGCGCAGGCAACGTGTTCAGCGGCCTCGAGCGGTTCGACTGGTCGGAAACACTCCCCAACTACGGCGTCGGCCTGCGGTGGGAACTGAAAAAAAGGGTTAATGTACGGCTCGATTACGGCTTCGGCAAGAAGACAAGCGGCTTCCTGTTGAGCCTGAACGAAGCGTTTTAGGTTAGTATATAAATATGAATGCTGATCCGAACAGGGAAAACCGACGACAAACGGTCAAAACACGCAGCCGTTTCACCACGCTGCTGACCGTCTATTTCTTCGTGGCGCTGATTATTCCCAACTGCGTGCTGGCCAACACCGAACCATACTCCATCTGGACGGTCGAGGCGCTGATCCTCGCACCGTTGGGTTTTTACATGATGTGGAGCGTAGCCCTGCGCCGCTCGGGCGTGATGATCTGGCTGGCATTCCCCTTTATCTTTTTCTGCGCCTTCCAAATCGTCCTGCTCTATCTTTTCGGCAACTCGATCATCGCCACCGACATGTTCACCAACCTGCTGACGACCAATCCGGGCGAGGCGGGCGAACTGTTGAGCAACATCTACCCCTCGGTCGTACTCGTCTGCGTGATGTACCTGCCGCTGCTGTGGTTCGCGGCACGCGAAATCGGCCACAAGCGCCAGATTTCGCGCACGACGCGCATGAACGTCGGGCTGACCGGCGCGGCGCTGATGGCGCTGGGCATGCTGGCACTGTGGCCCGCATACCACGTAAGCGAAGACCGGCATGTGCTGCGGGACGAGATATTCCCGCTCAACATCATGTACAATGCCTATTTGTGCGGATCGGAATTCCGGAAAACCCTGAATTTCGAAAAAACGTCCGAGGGATTCACCTATGACGCGACGCGCGAGGCGGAAGCCCCGGGCCGGGAGATCTACGTATATATTATAGGAGAAGCCTCACGCGCCATGAACTGGCAGCTTTACGGCTATCCCCGGGAAACGAATCCCCGGCTTTCGCAGGTCGGCGACCTGGTCGTTTTCCGCGACATGCTGACACAGAGCAACACCACGCACAAGAGCGTGCCGCTGATCCTTTCGTCCATAGCCACCGACGAACATCCCGAACTCTACCGCCGCAAAGGCCTCCCCGCATTGTTCAAGGAGGCGGGGTTCGAAACGTGGTTCATCTCCAACCAGTCGCCGCAGGGTGCCATGATAGACAAACTGGCCCGCGATGCCGACCACCTGATATACATCCGCTCGCCGCGTCACGACACCCAGCTGCTAGACGAAGTGCGACGGGCCGTCGAAAGCGGCAGGTCACAGAAAATGCTCTTCATACTCCATTGCTACGGCTCGCATTTCAGCTACCACCAGCGTTATCCGCGGGAATTCGCACGCTTCAAACCCGACGACGACGTAGCGATTTCGAAAGAACACGCGCAAACGCTCCGCAACGCTTACGACAATTCAATCTACTATACCGACCATTTCCTGGCCGAAACAATCGGATACCTGCGCGGACTGCGGCAAACCTCGACGGCACTGCTCTACTGCGCCGACCACGGCGAGGACATTCTCGACGACAGCCGCGAACGGTTCCTGCATGCATCGCCCACGACTACGGCCTACCAGTTGTACGTCGCGTCGCTGGCGTGGTTCTCCGACGCCTACCGCAAGAATTTCCCGGAAAAAATAGCCGCTGCAAAAGCCAACGCCGCGGCTCCGGCCACAACCCATGCGTTGTTCCACACCATGGCCGACATGGCATCGATCCGGGGTCGCTTCATCGACCCGACCGTATCGCTCGTGAATGCCCGCTACGACCGCCAACGGCCCCGCCGTTACCTGAACGACCATAACGAGGCCGTTCCGTTCCGCCGTACGGGCCTCACCGAGGAGGACATGGCGGTTTTCCGGAAATTCGGCATCGAGCCGTAAGCCGGACAAAACCCCGCCCCATAAAACCAACAAAGGCTGCCCGAATCGGACAGCCTTTGTTGCGTCGTGCGTCAGTAATTATTTCGCAGCGTCTACGGAAACCTTGCGGAATTCCTTCATCAGCTTCGAAATTTCCAGAGCGGACTTGCGAGCGCGCGTACCGGCAGCCTTGTTGCCTTTCTCTACCTGTGCTGCTGCATTTGCTGCGAATACTTCGTATTCGGCGTTGATCTTTGCTACTAATTCTTTCATGACTTTTATAATTAATTTGGGTTTGTTATCAACGCAAAGATATAAAAATTATCTAAACATCATCATTTGATAATAAAAAAATCAACGTTTTTTGGCATAAAATCCCCTTTTTAGCTATCTGTCACCCGGTTCGCGGTACGTTTTTTGTCCCCCGAAACCGGTAAAACATCCCGATATGAACAGACTTTTCCTGATAACGGGCCTGTCTGCCGCGCTCCTCACCGGATGCCACAGGCACAAGCCGCAAACCGCCATGCCTCCCCTGCGGGTCGAAGTCACCCGGGCCGTAACCGACAGCGTTCCCAACCGTATGAGTTTCATCGGCTATCTGTCGAGTAACTTCGACGCAGTAATCCAGCCCAGGGTAAACGGGTACCTGCTCACCAAACAGTTCGGCAACGGCATGCCCGTGCGGCGCGGCCAGCTGCTGTTCACCATCGACCCCGACCAGCTCTCGACCACGATGCTGGCAGCCGAGGCTGCCCTGCAATCGGCACGGGCACAGGAGCTCGAGGCACGCAACAACTATGACCGTGCCGTGCCGCTCGCCAAAATCAACGCCATCAGCCAGTCGCAGCTCGACCAGTATACGGCACAGTACAAAGCTGCCGAGGCCTCGGTACACTCGGCCGAACAGACGCTCAACAGCGCCCGCATGAATGTCGGCTACACGGAGCTCCGCTCGCCGATCGACGGCATCATCTCCAACACCTCGGCGCACGTGGGCGACTACGTGGGACCGGGCACGCAGTTCAGCGTGCTGACGACCATCTCCAACATCGACACGCTGACCGTCGACGTGGCAATCCCGATGGCCCTGTACCTGCGCACGGCGGGACAGCGCAGCTCGATCTACGATAACGACGATTTGCTTTCGGACATCCGTCTGATGCTGGCCGACGGCACGGTATATCCCCATAAGGGAATTTACGACTATACGCGCAAGGACGTATCGAGCACGACCGGAACGCTCGTGCTGGTGGTGATGTTCCCCAATCCCGACGAGGCGCTCAAACCGGGGCAGTTCGCACGGATCGAAGCCAACGTGGGCCCCGTACGCCGCCGCGTGGTCATACCCCAGCAATGCGTCAGCCAGGCCCAGGGCATCAATTCGGTATGGGTAATGAAGCCCGACAGCACGGCGGCGTACCGCCGCGTGATTCCGGGCGACACCTACGGGGTGATGTGGTGCATCGACGAAGGGCTCATCGACGGCGAACTGGTAATCGAAGCCGGCCAGCAGAAACTCCACAACGGCATGAAAGTCATTCCCGTAAAACGCTGACGCCATGGAGAAATTTTTCGTTTCGCGTCCGATTTTCGCCATCTCGCTGGCCATCGTCATCGTGCTGGTGGGAGTGATTTCGATTCTGAACCTGCCCATCGAGCAGTATCCCGACATCACGCCGCCGGTGGTCGAGGTTACGGCCACATACGACGGCGCCGACGCCGAAACGGTCAACAACGCCGTGGCAACACCCGTGGCACAGAGCGTCATGGGCGTGAGCGACATGCTCTACCTGCAGACCACGAGCGCCAACGACGGGTCGATGGTCATGCAGGTGACTTTCGACATCGGCTCCGACCCCGATTTGGATGCCATATTTACCCAGAACAATGTCGCTTCGTCCACGGCACAGCTTCCGGCGACGGTAACCAAGCAGGGCGTCACCACACGCAAGACCATGACGGGCTTCCTGCTGGTATTCTCGCTGCACAGCGACGGCCGCTACGACGACGAATACCTCTCGAATTACGCCTATATCAACATCCAGAACGAACTGCTCAAAACCGACGGCGTAGGCAAGGTTTCGATCATGGGCGCCGGGGAATACGCCATGCGCGTATGGCTCAAGCCCGACGTGCTGAAATACTACGGCATCCCGGTGTCGACAATCACCGCCGCCATCGAGAAACAGGGCGGCATCTACCCTGCCGGGCAGTTCGGCGCCGAGCCGGCGCCCGACGGCACGACCTACACCTATACGGTGACCATGCCGCCGCAAATCACGACGGCCCGGCAGTTCGGCGACATCGTGGTCGTAACGACCCCGTCGGGCGAGCAGATACGCCTGCGCGACGTGGCCGAGGTGTCGCTCGGCAGCCAGAGCTACGGCGTAAGCTCGCTTTTCGAAGGGAAACCCACGGCGCTGATTGTCGTCTACCAGCAGCCGGGCAGCAATGCGGTGGAGGTGGGCAAGCAAGTCAAGGCCGAGATGGCACGGCTCGAAAAGCGCCTGCCCGACGGCATTACGACCACGACGGTGGTCGACACCACGACCAGCATCGACGCGGGCATCAAGGACATTTTCCATACGCTCGTAATCGCCCTCATACTGGTTATTTTCATCATCTACCTCTTCATACAGGACTGGCGCGCGACGATCATTCCCCTCGTGGCGATTCCGGTGTCGCTCATCGGCGCCTTTGCGCTCTTCCCGCTGCTGGGATTCTCGATTAACATCATTTCGCTGCTGGGACTGGTATTGGCCATCGGCCTGGTGGTCGACGACGCCATCGTGGTCGTGGAGGCCGCACAGGTCAACATCGCGGGCGGGATGAAGCCCCGCGCCGCAGCGCTGGAGGCCATGAAGAACGTCGCATCGCCGATTGTCGCCACGACGGTCGTACTGCTGGCGGTATTCATCCCCGTATCGTTCACGGGCGGCATCACCGGACGGCTGTTCCAGCAATTCTCCGTCACGATTGCCGTGTCGGTGGTGATTTCGGCATTCAACGCCCTGACGCTCTCCCCGGCGCTGTGCGCCCTGCTTCTGCGCCACCGCGAACCGCCGCAGAAGGGCTTTTTCGCGGCATTCAACCGCTGGTTCGCCCGCAGCATGGAACGTTATACGACGTTCACGCCCACGCTTGTCCGGCACGTCACGCGCACGGGTATCTTCATCGCCGTGGTGCTCGCGGTCATCTTCCTCGTATGGCGCAAGCTGCCAGCGGGATTCCTCCCCGAGGAAGACCAGGGCTACGTCATGGTGATGGTTTCGACACCCGAAGCCTCGTCGCTGCAGGTGACGCAGGCCGCGATGGCCGAGGCCGACGAAGTAATCCGTTCCCTGCCCGAAGTGGCTTCCACCTCGTTCGCCGCAGGCTTCAACATGATGGCCGGCATCGCCTCGACCGACAGCGGCATCATTTTCGTGTCGCTGGTCGACTACGCCGACCGGAAACTCTCGGCCATGGAGATTGCGCAGAAACTCACCGGGGAGCTGTACGTCGCCGTGCCCGGAGCCGAATGCTATGCATTCATCCCGCCGTCGATTCCCGGGCTGGGCGTCACCTCGGGCGTTTCGGTCGAGGTACAGGACCTCGAAGGCCGGGGTACGGCCTACCTGCTGGAACAGACCGAAAAACTGATGGATTCGCTGCGCCGGCTGCCCTCGATCGCCTCTGTGACGACACAGTTCAACGCCGGGGTTCCCCAGCGCCGGCTGCGTATCGACAAGGAACAGGCGCTCGCCGCGGGCGTAGACCTCGGCGTGCTGTACGGCGACCTGACGACCCTGCTGGGCGGCGCCTATATCAACAATTTCTCGCGATTCGGCAAGCTCTACCAGACCTACATCCAGGCCGCACCCGAATACCGGCTCGACAAACGCTCGCTCGACAGTTACTACGTCGCCTCGTCGTCGGGCGAAAGCGTCCCCGTAGCATCGTTCGTGGAGGTCGTCGACACGGTGGGCGTCGAGTACGTATCGCAGTTCAACCTCTACCGCTCGATTGCACTCACGGTGACCCCGGCGGCACGCGCCTCGACCACGACCGTCATGCAGGAAATCACCGCCACGGCCGCAAAGGTGCTGCCCGACGACATCGGCACGGCATGGAGCGGCACCTCCTTCCAGGAGGCGAACGCCTCGAAAACCGGGGGACTGGTCTACCTGCTGGCGCTGGTATTCGTGTTCCTCGCCCTCGCGGCGCTGTACGAATCGTGGGGCCTGCCGCTGGCCATCCTGATGAGCGTACCCGTGGCGGTACTGGGCGCGGTGTTGTTCATCGGGGGCGTACACCTGCTCGACGCCTACTACGTCAACGATGTCTACATGCAGATTTCGCTGGTGATGCTCATCGGCTTGGCGGCCAAGAACGCCATCCTGGTCGTGGAATACGCCGACCGGCTGTTCAACGAACAGGGAGCTTCGCTGATGGAGGCCGCAATCGGCGCCGCCAAACTGCGTGTGCGTCCGATTATCATGACCGCATTCGCCTTTATCCTCGGCGTCATGCCGCTGGTCTTCGCCAGCGGGGTTTACGCCACGGCGCGCAACATCATGGGCGTGGCGCTGGTCGGCGGCATGCTCTTCGCCACGCTGCTCGGAATCTTCGTCTATCCGGCACTCTACTACTTCGTAGGACGCATCGGACACTTCGAACGCCGCCGCGAACGCAAAAAACAGGAGGAACAACTATGAAAGCCAGATACCTTATCGTAACCTTACTATTGGCCGCGGGCGCCTGCACACCCCGCTTCTATCCGCCGCAGGTCGACGTTCCCGCCGATTACCTCTACGGCCCGGAGGCCGCGCAGGACACTTCGGCGCTCGGTACCGACTGGTGGACGCTGTTCGGCGACACGGTGCTCAACAACCTCGTGGAACGGGCGCTGGCGAACAACCGCGACATAGCCGTGGCGGCCTCGCGCGTGGAGGAGGCGCGGTATAACCTCGGCGTCGTGCGGGCGCAGTATCTGCCGCAGGCGGGCATCGGCGTTACGGCCGAGGGGGAATACACACCGGACACCAAAATCGTGCAGTCGTACGCCGTGGAACCGTCGCTCACGTGGGAAATCGCGCTGTTCGGGCAGCTTCGCAATGCCAAACGGGCCGCAAAGGCACAGATAGCAGCCTCGGAATGGGCGCTGCGGGGCGTACGGCTTTCGCTGGCCGCCGAGGTCGCCACGACCTACTTCACGCTGCTCGAATACGAACGCGACCTGGCAATCGCCCGGCGCAGCTGCACCCTGCGGCAAGAATCGGCCGCGCTGATCGATTCGATGTTCCGTTACGGCATGTCGGACGGCGTGGCGCTGGAACAGGCCCGCAGCCTGGTCTACACCGCCGAAGCGGATATTCCGCAGTACGAGCGCGCCGTGAAGCAGACACGGCTGTCGCTGGATATTCTGCTGGGCGAAACGCCGCAGCCGGCGGACAACACGGGTGCCGGACTGCGCCTCATGGCCGACTACTATCCGGCGGACATTCCCGTAGGGCTCCCCTCGCAGCTGCTCGAACGGCGTCCCGACATCATGGAGGCGCACTACAACCTGCTCGAAGCCGCTGCGAACGCCGGGGTTGCACGCGGAGCGCGGTTCCCGTCCATCGCGCTGACCGCCAAAGGCGGCATAGCCTCCAATTCGATAAAAGGGCTGACCGCGGCAAACCCGTGGGCATGGGACGCGCTGGGGTCGCTGACGCAACCCGTATTCGCATTCGGCAAACTCCGCCGGGCGGAGCAGGCCGCGATGGAACGCTATACGCAGGCGGCAAAAACCTACGAACAGACCGTGCTGACGGCATTCTCGGATGTCGAGCAGGCCCTGGTCGCCATCACCACCTACCGGGGACAGACGGAACGCTACTGCGAACTGGTGCTCTCGAACGACCGCATCGCCACCATGACGCAGGCGCTCTACCGCAGCGGACTGTCGGACTACCTCGACGTCATCGATGCCGAGCGCAGCCTCTACCAGTCGCAGATGCAGCTGGTGAACCTCGTGGCACAGCAATACATCAACTACGTCAACCTCTGCAAGGCACTGGGCGGCGGATGGTAGCGCGCAGCGTGGCATTGCGGTGAACGGCACGGGACGGGATGCCGTTTCGCGGCGGCACGGGAAAAATCCCGCAGCAGCCTGCACCCGCGGCACTCCAATATCCCCATAAATGGGGATTGCACATACGGGCGCAAAATCGTATCTTTGGGGCCAAAACAAAGAGCGACAATGCGTTTATCCGAACTTAAAACCGGCGAATCGGCCACAATTCTCAAAGTAACGGGGCACGGCGGCTTCCGCCGCCGCATCATGGAGATGGGTTTCGTCCGCGGGCAACGGGTCGAAGTGGTGCTCAACGCCCCGCTGAAAGACCCGATCGAGTATAAAATCATGGGATACGACATCTCGCTGCGGCGCAGCGAAGCCGACATGGTGGTCGTGCTCTCCGACAGCGAAGCGCAGGAATACCTCGCCGGAAAACACCATCATCATCACCACCACGAACACGGGCACGGCCACTGCGGCTGCGGCCATGCGGAGCCGGCGCCCGCACCGGAGGAATACCCGGCAGCTGAAACGCCCGGGCCCGGGGACGACTGCGCCTCGCTCGACGAGGTCATCACCCGCCACAGCCGCACAATCAGCGTAGCCCTCGTGGGGAACCCCAACAGCGGCAAAACATCGCTTTTCAACGCCATATCGGGCGGCCACGAACACGTGGGCAATTACAGCGGCGTGACGGTCGGCGCCAAAATCGGCTACCGCATGTACCGCGGCTACCGTTTCAACGTGACCGACCTGCCGGGCACCTACGCCCTCTCGGCCTACACGCCCGAAGAGCGTTACGTCCGCAGCCATATCGCCGAAAAGACACCCGATGTAATCATCAACTCGGTCGTGGCGTCGAATCTCGAACGCAATCTCTACCTGACAACGGAGCTGATCGACATAAACCAGCGTATGGTCGTGGCGCTCAACATGTTCGATGAGCTGAACTCCAGGGGGGCGCAGCTCGACTACGAAAACCTGGGACGCATGCTCGGCGTGCCGATGGTACCCGTCGAGGCGCGCAACGGCAAAGGCATCGAGGCGCTGTTGGACACCGTAATTGCAGTTTACGAAAACCAGGACGAGCGCGTGCGCCACATCCACATCAACATGGGCCCCGTCATCGAGGAGGGGTTGCAGCGGCTGAAAAGCGACATGAGCGCTTTCCGCGGCGATTTGCCCAAGGCATTCCCGCCCCGCTACTACGCCATGAAGATGCTCGAGGGCGACAGGCAGGTCGAAGAGCAGCTGCGCGGCAGCGAACGTTATCCCGAATGGGCCGGAATCCGCGACCGCGAGGCGAAACACATCGCCGAAGCGCTGGGCGAAGACGTGGAAACGGCTTTCGCCAACCAAAAATACGGCTTCATACAGGGCGCCCTCAAGGAAACCTACACGCCCGGCAAGCGCGAAGAGGCATCGACCACCAAACTCATCGACACGTTCGTGACCCACAAACTGTGGGGATTCCCGATCTTCTTCTTCCTCATGTGGCTGATGTTCTGGTGCACGTTCAGCCTCGGGGCCTACCCGCAGGCATGGATCGACACACTCGTGGGCTGGATAGGCGGCGCGGTGGACTACCTGATGCCCGACGGGCCCCTGCGCGATTTGCTGGTCGACGGCGTCATCGGGGGCGTGGGCGCCGTAATCGTATTCCTGCCCAACATCATGATTCTCTACCTGTTCATCTCGTTCATGGAGGACTCGGGCTACCTGGCCCGCGCAGCTTTCATCATGGACCGCGTGATGCACCGCATCGGCCTGCATGGAAAATCGTTCATCCCGCTCATCATGGGCTTCGGCTGCAACGTCCCGGCAATCATGGCCAGCCGGACAATCGAGAGCCGAAGCAGCAGACTGATTACCATACTGATAACACCGTTCATGTCATGCAGCGCACGAATTCCGATATATATCCTGCTCGCAGGCACGTTCTTCGCCGCCAACGCGGGACTGGTCATGATCGGCCTCTATGTGCTGGGCGTCGTGCTGGCCGTCATTACGGCGCGCCTGATGCGGCGCTTCATGTTCCCGGTGGACGAAACGCCGTTCGTCATGGAACTACCGCCCTACCGCCTGCCGACATGGAAAACCACCCTCTCGCACATGTGGGACAAGTGCGCGCAGTACTTGCGCAAGATGGGCGGGATGATATTGATAGCTTCGGTAGTCGTATGGTTCCTGAGCTACTACCCCCGCACCGAGCAGGGAAACACCCCCGCACACTACGAAAATTCCTACCTCGGCCGCCTCGGGCAGAGCTGTGCCCCCATCTTCAGCCCCCTGGGGCTCAACTGGAAAGCCGGCGTGGCGCTGTTGTCGGGGGTTCCGGCCAAAGAAATCGTCGTCAGCACGCTCGGCGTGCTCTACTCGGAAAGCGGAAATACGGAGGCGGGGCCACAACTCCCCGACACGACGGAAACCGCCCCTGAAAAAGGGGAAACCGCAGGCCCGACGGCACCGAATGCCGGCAACCCGTCGGGCGGCAGCGCTGTTATCGGCGGCGCCGACGGCCCGACAGCAATCCGCATCGCCGAAACCGGCACTCCGGGGACGGAAATCGGCACAGGCGTACCGGAAGTCGTGGTCGGGAGGCTCGCCGGAGAAGACGAGGAAACGGTAAACCTCTCCCGCAAACTGTTGGCCAGCGGCGATTTCACACCCGCCTCGGCGCTGGCGTTCCTCGTGTTCATCCTCCTGTACTTCCCCTGCATCGCCACAATCGCGGCCATCGGCGCCGAAGCCGGTTGGAAATGGGCCGCAGCGGCCGTAATCTACAATACGGCACTCGCCTGGGTGGCGGCGTGGGCGGTCTATCACCTCGTCATGTGGCTCTGACATGGACTGGCAGGATTATATTGTCTGGGCCATCGGCCTTGCCGTTGCGGCGTTGCTGGTACGGCGGCTCCGGTGCTTTGTCCGGGGCAGGCGCAAAGGCGGATGCGCATCGTGCGACAGCACGCACTGCCCGCTGAAAGCGGCACGGCGCGGGCATAAGACGGGCCGCCGTTGAAAATACGGAATACACGGCAGCCCTGTGCACAGCGTTGTGTCCACCCGGAAACAGCATGCGGCTACCGCATAAACATAACGCGAAAATGCGGGCTGCTGCCGAAAATACCCGCAGCGCCATTCGAACTGGTACATATACAGATTTGCATTTACATAGACACGGAGGCACCCCGGCACTCTCCGCCCGAAACCCGCATAAATCGCGGCCGAAGGTACAACTTCCGGCAGTAAACGCTATCTTTGCCCCCGGAATCAAGCGGACGACACGATGACCGGACTATTTTACATTCTCTTTTTCTGGCTGGCCGGCAATGCATTGAGCATGCTCACCGGCGGCTATGTTTCAGGTAACATCATCGGCATGATCCTGCTCTTCGCGGCCCTGTGCCTGCATTGGGTCAAAGCCGAAACCGTGCGTCCGGCGGCGAAATTCCTGCTCGGAGCCATGGCGCTGTTCTTCGTGCCCTACGGCGTGGGGCTGATGGACTCCTACCATGTAATCCTCGACAACCTGTGGGCCATCGTCATTTCGGGTATCGCATCGACAATCGTCGTACTGCTCGTGACGGGCCAGACGTTCCAGAGCCTGAACCGCCGTTCGCGCCTGCGCCGCATCAGGCATCTTCGTGAAATCCCCGTAAACGCTCCGGACAATGATCGATAAGGCTTTCCTCTCCAACGACCTCTTCCTGCTGACGCTCACCGTGGGGCTCTACTGCCTCGGGACGCTCATATACCGCCGTGTACGGACGCCGCTGCTGCACCCCGTGCTGCTTACGTTCCTCGCCGTAATCGTGTTCCTGCGCACGGCGGACATCGGATACGAACGCTACCGGGAGGCGACGGGCATGCTCGACTTCGCCCTCGGCATGTCGGTCGTAGCCCTCGGATACCTGCTCTACGAGCAGGTGGAACAACTGCGCGGCAGCCTGCTCCCCGTCGGCATCGCCACCCTCGCAGGGTGCGTAGCGGGCGTGTTGAGCGTCGTATACATCGCCATGGCGTTCGGCGCCGGACGCGAGATACTCAACTCGCTGGCTCCAAAATCCGTGACCGTGCCAATCGCCGTTTCGGTTTCGGGGCCGCTGGGCGGCATCATTCCCATCACGTCGGTCGTGGTATTCTGCGTGGGAATCTTCGGCAGCATCTTCGGCGAGTGGATTCTGCGCCGCTGCGGCGTGCGGGACGCCGAGGCCCGGGGATTTGCCCTGGGGGCCGCGGCACACGGCATCGGAACGGCGCGCGCCATCGAAATGGGTGCCGTCGAAGGTGCCTTGAGCGGACTGGCCATGGCCCTGATGGGACTGGCGACGGCCTTGCTCATACCCCTGATGGAGCGCTACCTCTACTGACACCGGCAAAACCCGGAAGCCGCACGTACCGCAAAAACCGCCGGGGCCGTATCGCTTCCCCGGCACGGGTCTGCCGGCCCCGCCATGCAAACCCGCATCCGGCGCAAAGCACCATTCCGGGAACTGCTCGATTCGGAAGCCGCCCCACAGCCGGTTTGCCGCGCAACATCTCCCGTTTGCAGCGACTGCACGGAAAAATCCCCGTTAAAGTTTTTAAAATTCTGTAATAAGCACTACTTTTGCACAATCTCTTGTCAAATCGCACAAAAGTAGGTTAATATGGAGTGGTTATATTCCCTGTTTTTCGGTAGCGGCATCGCCCATGCCGTGCTGACCTTCGCGTTGGTCATCACCATCGGCATCCTGCTGGGGAAAGTCAAAATCGGCGGAGTGTCGCTCGGAATCACGTGGATACTCTTCGTGGGCATCGTGTTGAGCCATTTCGGCATGACGGTTGACAACGAAGTACGGCATTTCGTACAGGAGTTCGGCCTGATACTCTTCGTCTTTTCCATCGGCATGCAGGTCGGCCCGGGATTCTTCGCCTCGTTCAAGCACGGCGGCATGACCCTCGTGGCATGTGCCACGGCCATCGTCCTGCTGGGCGTACTGACGGCTTACGTCGTACACCTCGTGACGGGCACGCCGATTCCGACGATGGTCGGCATCCTCTCGGGAGCCGTGACCAACACCCCCGGACTGGGCGCCGCACAGCAGGCATACGCCGACGCGTCGGGCATCAACGACCCCACCATCGCGCTGGGATACGCCGTGGCCTATCCGCTGGGCGTCGTGGGCATCATCTTCACGATGATATTCGTCCGCTATGCCCTGCGCGTGAAATTCGAGAAAGAGGACGAGGGGCTGGCGGCACTCTCCCGGGAGCAGAAATTCGCCGACAAAGTTTCGGTCGAATTCACCAACAAAATGCTCGACGGACGCACGGTGGCCTATATACGCGACCTGATAAACCGCCAGTTCGTCATTTCGCGCATCATGCGTCCCGACGGGACGATCACGATGGCCGACGCCGACAGCGTAATCCGGCTCGGCGACCGGCTGTGGGTCATTTCGCAGGCCGAGGACATCGAGGCAATCGTGGCTTTCTTCGGCCGCCGCGTGGAGCTGACCGACGAACAGTGGGGCAACAATACGCCCAACGCCGAACTGGTGTCGCGCCGTATCCTGATTACCAAATCGTCGCTCAACGGCAAGAAATTCTCCGATCTGCGCCTGCGCACCAAATACGGCATCACCATTACGCGCGTCAACCGCGCAGGCGTCGATCTGATTCCCTACCAGGGACTGGAGCTGCAGGTGGGCGACCGCGTGATGGTCGTAGGCCCTGAAAAGGCCGTGACACAGGTGGCCGACGTGCTGGGCAACTCGCTCAAGAAGCTCAACCAGCCGAACCTGGTGACGATTTTCGTCGGCATCGCTTTAGGCGTACTGCTGGGCTCTATTCCGCTGCTCAACGTCCCGCAGCCCGTAAAGTTGGGACTGGCGGGCGGCCCGCTCATCGTGGCGATTCTCATCGGACGCTTCGGCACCCATTTCCATCTGGTGACCTACACCACGATGAGCGCCAACCTGATGCTGCGCGAAATCGGCATCGCACTGTTCCTCGCGGCGGTGGGCATCGGCGCCGGCGACGGATTCATCGATGCAATCGCAGGCGGCGGCTACCGCTGGATCGGATACGGCGTCATCATCACCGTCGTGCCGCTGATAATCGTTGCGCTCGTGGCGCGCCTGTGGCTCAAGATGAATTACTACACGCTGATGGGACTGATTGCCGGCTCCACGACCGATCCCCCGGCGCTGGCCTACGCCAACGCCACGGCAGGCAACGACATGCCGGCAGTGGGCTATTCGACCGTCTATCCCGTGGTGATGTTCCTGCGGGTACTGACGGCCCAGATTTTCATCCTCTTCGCCCTGTAAAGCACAAGGGAGCGGCTCCGGCGGCTCCCTTTTTCATGGCGGCAGCGGAAAAAAGTTACAAACTGTTACATCGGCTAAAACAGACACAGACAGCGACATAGCACGCAAACAGAGGCTCGGCAGGCAATCGCGAAGCAGAAATTTTCACCTGCGGCTTTTAAATTTTAATCGGAATACCTATCTTTGCAAACAGCAAATCCAAACACCTTATACTATGGCAAAAGCAGTCAATATCGCCCGTTCCCATCGGTTGGACGGCATCGGAGAGTACTATTTTTCGCGCCGTCTGCGCGAGATCGCCGAAATCGAAGCGGCAACGGGCCGTCAGATCGTGAAACTTGCAATGGGTAGCCCCGACCTGCCCCCGCACCAGTCGGTCATCGACCGCCTCGCGAAAGAGGCACAGCGCCCCGACGTGCACAAATACATGTCTTACAAGGGTGAACCGATTCTGCGCAAGGCTTTTGCGGACTGGTATAAGAAATGGTACCGCACGGAACTGGATTACAACAACGAAGTACTGCCCCTGATCGGCTCGAAAGAGGGTATCATGCACATCTGCATGACGTTCCTCAATAAGGGCGACAAGGTGCTCGTGCCGAACCCCGGCTACCCCACCTACTCGGCGGCCGTACGCCTGGCCGGCGGAGAGATGGTGACCTACGCGCTGAACAAGCAGACCAACTTCTACCCCGATTTCGAGGCAATCGAGAAAGCCGGGCTGGACGGTGTGAAGATGATGCTCATCAACTACCCCAACATGCCGACAGGCCAGACCCCGACGATGGAGCTGTTCCAGGAAATCGTGGACTTCGGCGCCAAACACAACATCCTGATCGTACACGACAACCCCTACAGCTTTATCCGCAACGCCGCAGCCCCGATTTCGATTATGGAGGCCGAGGGCGCACGCGACGTGGTGCTGGAGATGAACTCGCTGTCGAAAGGCCACTCGATGGCCGGCTGGCGCGTGGGCGTCGTGGTCGGCAAGAAGGAGTGGATCGACTCGATTCTCACGTTCAAGTCCAACATGGACTCGGGTATGTTCTACCCCATCCAGGCCGCTGCCGATACGGCGTTGTCGCTGGGCGAGGAGTGGTTCAAGGAGTTGAACGACATCTACTACGGCCGTGAGAAGCAGGCGTATGCACTGCTCGACGCGCTGGGATGCAAGTACCGCGAGCATCAGGCCGGCCTGTTCGTGTGGGCCGAGCTGCCGGAGTCGTACGAGGGCGACAGTTTCGCATTCTCGGACGAGGTGATGGACAAGTGCGACGTGTTCCTGACCCCGGGCGCCATCTTCGGCTCGGAGGGCAAGCGCTACATCCGCATTACCCTTTGCTGCCCCGAGGAACTGCTCAAGAAAGCTACGGAAAACATCATCGCCAAATTCGGAAAATAATCCGGCCGAAGCGATAGCGACAAGTCGCCCCTTGGGATTCGGTTCCCAAGGGGCGATTTATTTCCGGAGCCTGCCGTTATACGGCTCTGCAGGCGGGGGTGCCGAAAAAAACAACTGTTCGAAGGGCAAAACCACTCCGGGAGTGATTATCTTCGGGTGCGGAAAGTCCGATTGCACCGCAGAATCCCGAAAAGTAAACACAGATGGAGCCGGGCAATACAGAGCTCGACACCGTATTCGAAGCATTCGACCGGACATATGCAAATTCGCCCCGCGGTAAAACCAAAACTCAAACCATATGGAAATAAAATCCCTCGGCAACACGGACTTCGACACGCTGTTCAAGGCTTTCGAAAGGGCTTTCGCCGATTACGACGTCCAGTTGGACAAAACACAGCTGCAAGCCATGCTGAAAAGGCGCGGCTTCGACCCCGGTCTCTCTTTCGCCGCATTCGACGGCGGAGAGATAGCCGCTTTCACGCTCAACGGCATCGGACATTTCGACGGAAAACCGACCGCCTACGACACCGGGACAGGCACCTTGAACGAGTACAGGGGACAGGGGTTGGCCGCGAAAATCTTCGAACACTCCATTCCGCATTTACGGGCTTCGGGCATCGGACTGTACCTGCTCGAAGTGTTGCAGCACAATGCTAAAGCCGTTTCCATATACAGCAAACTCGGGTTCGATACGACCCGCGAATTCAATTATTTCATCCAGCGGAACGACCGAATCGTGAACGGCGGTGAAATTCCCGCCGGGTATTCGATCCGGAGGCTCGGCGCCGGGGAGTTTTCACCGTGCGCGGATTTCCAGGATTTCAACCCCTCGTGGCAGAACAGTATCGACGCGATAAGGAGGGCCGCCGGGGATTTCATCGTCGTGGAGGCCGTAGCCGGGAAGGAGCTTGCCGGATACGGTGTTTTCGAGCCCGCCGCAGGGGATATAACCCAGCTCGCAGTCGGGAGGCGACACCGCAGGCGGGGCGTCGCATCGGCGCTGCTCCGGGAGATGCTCCGGCTGAACAGGAACGACAGCGTCAAAGTCGTGAATGCGGAGGTTTCGTGCAACGCCTTCACCCATTTTCTCGAAGCAAAAAATATCGGTGTCAGCGGACGGCAGTTCGAAATGACAAGGCTGCTATAGCCGGTTATTATTCCGGCCGGACCGGAACAGAAAAACAGCAGGCCGCGTCCGACTGCCGACACACGAAAAGCCCTCCGGGAATCCGGAGGGCTTTTCATACGAATATTTCGGCATCGAGGCGCAGCAGCCACTACTCTTCGACGATGCGAATTGAGTGTATTTCATCGCCCGGACGGATGTCGTCGATGACATCCAGCCCCTCGATCACCCGGCCGAAGCAGGTATGGCGGCCGTCGAGGTGCTGCGTGCTTTCGCGGCTGCAACAGATGAAGAACTGCGAACCGCCCGTGTCACGGCCGGCATGCGCCATCGAGAGCACGCCCCGGTCGTGGTACTGGCGCGGCGCCGACGTTTCGCATTTAATCGTGTAACCGGGGCCGCCCGTGCCGTCGCCCCGGGGGCAGCCGCCCTGAATGACGAATCCGGGAATCACCCGGTGGAACGTCAGTCCGTCGTAGAAGTTATGTCCGGCCAGCTCCACGAAATTCGCCACCGTACCGGGTGTTTCGTTCGTATAGAGCTCGGCTTTCATGTCGCCTTTTTCGGTCGAAATAATTGCATATTGTGCCATATCTGTCAAGGTATTAGGGTATTATGGTTTCAGCACTTCGATTTCGGCAGCCGCGGCCTTCACCCGGTCACGGAGCGCGTCGAGATCGCCGTCGAGCGGAGCATATCCCACGACGACGCCCATGCGGCGGTTGACACGTGCCGACGGCTTGCCGAAAATACGCACGTCGGTACGGGGATCGCAGGCCAGCGCGCGGTCGATACCCTCGTAACGGGGAGCCGTCGGACAGGCCAGCGGAGAGAGCACCACGGCCGAGGCTCCCAGGCGCTCGAACGTCACGGCCGGAATCGGCAGCCCGAGCACGGCGCGCAGGTGCAGTTCGAACTCATTGAGGTTCTGTGTGCCTGCGAGCGTAACCATGCCCGTGTCGTGCGGACGCGGTGAAAGTTCGGAGAAATAGACGCCGTTTTCGTGGCTCAAAAAGAACTCCACGCCCCACAGTCCGGCGCCCGTCAGGGCTTCGGTCACGGCCGCCGCCATGCGCTGCGCCTCGGCCAGGTGTTCGGGAGCGATAAACGGCGACTGGAAGCTCTCGCGGTAATCGCCCCCTTTCTGCACATGGCCGATCGGCGGGCAAAACAGCGTCGGGCCGTTTTTCTGGGTTACGGTCAGCAGCGTAATCTCGCTGTCGAAGCGGATAAATTCCTCGACAATCAACTCGCGGATGTCGCCGCGCGACCCTTCGCAGCCATACTGCCAGGCATGCTCCAGCTCTTCGGGGCCCTTGACGAGCGACTGTCCCTTGCCCGAGGAGGACATCAGCGGCTTCACCACACACGGGAAGCCGACCTTCGCAGCGGCCTCTTTCAGTTCGTCCAGCGAGCGGGCGTAAAAATATTTCGCCGTTTTCAGTCCCAGCTCCCGGGCCGCCAAATCGCGGATGGCCTTGCGGTTCATCGTGAAGTTTACGGCGCGGGCGCTCGGAACCACCTGGACACCCTCCCGCTCGAAGTCGTAGAGCCTCTCGGTGCGGATTGCCTCGATCTCGGGTACGATGATGTCGGGACGATGTTTGGCCACGGCCGCAGCGAGCGCATCGCCGTCGAGCATGCCGAACACCTCGCACTCGTCGGCCACCTGCATGGCGGGTGCACCCGCATACGAATCGCACGCCACGACGGTCTGCCCCAGCCGCTGTGCCGCAATCACGAACTCTTTGCCCAGTTCGCCCGAACCGAGCAGCATTATCTTTTTGGTCATAACTTGTATTTTTTAGTGACACAAAGATATGTTTTTTCGTCCTAAATTCGTATCTTGCAAGAATAAAACTATCCTGAAACCATGAAAAACCGTCTCCCCCGACTATGCTTTAGTGTGTTGTGGCTTCTTCTATTTCCGACACCCGGCAGCGCCGCGGGCCGAAACGGAAATCCCACTGCCGCACCTGCCGCTACAACGGCAGCAGCCACAGCGAATACCGTGGCTGCCGACACCCTGCACGTTATTTTCTTCACCGACATACACGTCACGCCGGGCAACCCGCAGGACTCGCTGTTCCGCATCGCCGTTGCGGAAGCAAACGCCTCGGACGCCGATCTGGTAATCTTCGGCGGCGACCTTACCAACATGGGCAGCGACAGCGAGCTGCCGCACGTATACGAACTGATGTCGCGGCTCGAAAAACCGTGGTTCACCGTCATGGGCAACCACGAAACGACCTGGTCGGAAAGCGGCTGCACGACGTTCCGCCATATTTTCGGCCACGACGGCCGCGTCGCCCACCGCGCGGGAGGCTACCTCTTCCTCGGCTACAACTGCGGCCCTTACATGAAAATGGCCGACGGCGTAATACGCACGGAAGACCTCGCATGGCTCGAGCGTCAGGTTGCGGAAGCGCGTCCCGGCGAGCGGCTCATAAGCCTCTGCCACTACCCGTTAAACAAAGACCTGACGAACAGGCAGCAGGTGACGGAAACGCTGAAGCGGCTGGGAATCACCGCCTCGCTCTACGGACACTACCATTGCCTCGATTTACGTAATTTCGACGGCATTGCGGGCATCCCCGGCCGGGCGCTGGCGGGCAGGCCGGGCGAACCGCCGGGATACACGCTGCTCGACTTCTACGCCGACTCGGTGCGCATCCGCGAGAAAATACTCGGAAAGGCCCCCCGCACCCGCTACGCAATCCGCCTGAAAGACGACCCGCAGATACTGTCGCTGCCGTGCGACCCGATGCCTCCGGCCCCCGATTACGGGCAGCGCATGGAGCTGATACTGCAGGACAGCGCCATGGTGCTCACGGGAGCTGCATTCTGCGGCGAGATACTCTACTACGGCAATTCGCAGGGCGTACTGCGTGCCTATGACACCCGCAAAGGCCGTGAAGCGTGGCGGCACAAGTTCCCGGACGGGCTCTACACCACCCCGCTCTGCACGGACAAACTGGTTGTCGTCGGGGCGGCATCGGGCGGCATTTGGGCATTCGACGCCCGCACCGGGCGGGAAAAATGGCACGTACCCACCGAAACAGCCGTCGTCGGCGACGGCCTGGCGGACGGCGATGCACTCTACATCGGGCTGGGAATCGGCTCACTCGGGAAAATCGACCTGCGAAGCGGAAAACTCCTCTGGCGGTACGACTACGGACACGGGCAGGCACAGGGCCGGCCCACGCTGGCAGGCGACAAACTCGTATTCGGGGCGTGGAACCGCTTTCTCTACTGCCTCGACGCAGGGACCGGCAACCGGCTCTGGTCGTGGAACAACGGAAGCCGCAGCGTGTTCCTGTCGCCGGGACACGTCGTTCCCCGCATTGCCGGCGACAAGGTCTTCATCGTGGCGCCCGACCGCTTCACCACGTGCCTCGACCTCGCGACAGGCCACGGGATATGGCGCGACAACAGCCGCAAGTCCCGCGAAACGACCGGAATCAGCGACGACGGAAAGCTATTCTATTACAAGACGATGGACGGAGAGCTCGTGGCGCTGGACACCACGGCGGACAGCTACCGCGAAGTGTGGTGCACGGATCTCGGCTGGGGTTACGAATACAACTCCTGCCCCGCTTTCGAGCGCGACGGCATCGTCTACGTGACCGGGAGGCTGGGACAGGTGGCCGCCGTACGCACAGACGGCAAACTGCTGTGGAGCGTCAAATGCTGCAACTCGGCCGGGAACGATTTCCGGCAGGCACCCGACGGCTCGCTGTGGATCACATTCGCCGAGGGAAAAGTCTTCCGAATCCCTTGAAACGCTGTTAAAACGCTTTTCTTCAATATTTTCAAACTTTTTTGCGACTTGGCGAACAACGGGCGATAAATTTTCATACCTTTGCAGCAGATATACATTTTCGCCCAAAAACCCCACATTTTAGGGCTGATGTAAACATATCATATTAAAGTATGAAAAAAGCGTCACTTGTAATTGCGTTCATGGCTGCGCTCGCCATGACGGGAGGCTGCGCCCGTGACAACAGCATGCCGACACCTCCGGCCCCGGAAAACGGGGAATACAACGAATACGACTATACGACGAGCACGCCGACCTCCGTCGTCATCGATTACGGCGACATGGGCGGACTTCCCGCCCCGGTCTACTTCGAAGTGTACGACACCTGTCCGGTCGAGGAAAACGAAAGCGGCACGGCTTATGTCAAAGTCGAAAGCGCAGAGCCGCTTTATGCGGGCTACACCGATGCGGAGGGACATTTCAACGGAACGCTCGAGTTGCCGTCCTACGTCGAAAAAGCCTATGTATACACTCCGGCTTTCTATGCACAGACACTGCTGGAAGCCGTACGCACCGGTGAAACACTGACGGCGACCGCCGCGTCGGGCTCAACGGACGTTCAGGCTGCAGGCACGACCCGCGCCGGGTACGAATCGCAGGCCGTCACCCGGGACGGCTGGCTGACGTGGTTGGGAACCTACGACAGCAACAACGGTAAAATCGGATACGCCTACGACGGCGTCCTGAAAGTCAAGAATTACGCCAAGCTTTTCAAAGCGCATGCAAGCGTATTCGACACGACCAAAAAGTGCCCGCAGGAGTACCGCTCGTCGCGCGACCTCAAACTCGACGAATCGGCCGAAGTGGTCATCACGATGCTGGGCGGCAACACCTGCTGGAACAGTTCGATGGGCTACTATTACTACAAAGAAGGCAATAAACCCGCGTCGCTCGCCGAAGCGAACGTCGTGATGATTTTCCCCAACACACAGGACGGCGGATGGAGTAACGGTAATGGGATTGCAAAAAAATACATCGGCGTAACCCGCGGCACGGCCGTACAGTTGATGTACTATCCGAATATCGCTCAAAAAAGCCCGGAAGGCGCAACGAGCGTATTCCCCGAAGGATACCGTATCGGCTTCGTACTGGCAACCAACGCCTGGACCAAGCGGATAATGAAAGATGACAAGAAATACCGTGCCGCAACGTCCGACGGCTTGAGCGTCAACAACAAAGGCATTGCCTACCAGTCGCCCCGCACCGCCGTATTCCGCTATACGGACAAGGCGAGCGGCATCAACTCGGTGCTCTTCTCGTTCGAAGACCATGTTAACGACGAAAACTTCAGCGACGTAGTATTCACGATGACCTCCAATCCGGTGGACGCCGTAACCGACATCCCTACGGTCGACGACAACGACGGCATGAAAACGGCGTCGCTCCGCAAGGGCGTCTACGCATTCGAGGATCTCTGGCCCAGCCGCGGCGATTATGACATGAACGACGTGCTGGTACGCAGCGACTACGAAAAGATATTCAATGAGAAAGGCATCTACGAAGAGTCGTTCCTGCTGAAAACCTTTGCCAACTATGCCGGCAACGAGAACGGGCTTGCCGTCACCCTCACGGGTGCCGCAGCCACGGCCAACCTCGAATTCAGCGTTCTCAAACCCGAAACCGGGGAGTTCGAAGCCGCAGAGTTCGAGCGGGAAGGCAATGTCGTACTGCTGACCCCGAACGTAAAAGAACTGATGGGCTCAACATACAAAATCACGGCGAAGTACGCAACACCCGTAAGCGAGGAGAAAGCCGGAACCGTCAAGCCCTTCATCTACCGCACCAAACGCGACGGTGTGAGCGAGGGCAGGCGCTGGGAGGTACACATTCCTTACGAGATACCTACGAGCCGCGCTGAAATGTCGTTCTTCGGCACGGGCGACGACAAGTCGGATCCCGAAAAGGGTGTCTACTACGTACGCGCCGAGGAGTATCCGTTTGCATTCTTCCTCTCGGGAGCCACCGACACGGACATCTCCAAACTGCTCGACCCGGCCAACGAGAAAACGCCTGTCGACCAGGTTTATCCCGGCTATTCGGGCTGGGTAAGCTCACAGGGCAAACTGAATACCGACTGGTACAAGAAATAGCCCGACAACCAGATAAAAACACCCCTGTAACTGTGCAGTTACAGGGGTGTTTTATTCGATATAGGATTGAGGGACATCCGACGCCCGGGCTCCGACATATGCACCAACCGCGCACCGCAGTCGACATGAGACGGGGAGGGGCCAACCGCGCAAAAAAGTGTCACGGAGAATACGGACGATAAATAGTATTGAAATCATTTTATGGCTCATTTGAAATAATTAATGACAATTTTTTAAGCTATTTCCATCTCGACCTACTCCATACATCAATTTAGTTATCAGCACAATACATGACTTCGCGTGGAAATTTTTCAAGAAACGGATTTTCCACGAATCGTCCATGAGGGATGTATTTGAAATGCCTTTGGAATGCATTCCAGAAGGGGTATGATAAGACAGGAGGATATAAAAGAAATCCCCGTAATCGCTTGGATCACAGGGAAATTCATCGAAAAACAATTGATTTTCAGTGGAGGTGGCGGGAGTCGAACCCGCGTCCAAACAGGGAACCCGAAAGCTTTCTACACGCTTATCCGTCATTTGATCCTTCTACCCGGGCCTGGCAGGCGGCAACCGAACCCGGGTCCCAGTCCCTAAAATTTCGCACGCAGACCGGGACATTCCCGCGCACTATCTCTAAATTGATGATACCCCGAATGGAAAGCGGTTAAAGAGCGGAACCTCTCTCCGGGATACTCGTCGCAAGACCTCCTCGGGCCTCGGGATTAAGCTAATTTTCTCTGAAAATTAGGCAGCGAGTGCATAGCTGTTATTGCCATTTGAATCTTGAGCATCGGGATTAACGAGCCGCCACACAGCGCTCGGCGTGCTTACAATCAAACTCTGCCTGCTGTCAAAACCGGGCACCCCCGTTTTACTCCGGGACAAAGCCGTTGGAAACAGTGCAAAGATAGTACAATTTTTCGGAATCCCACCCGCCATACGGCGGAAAATACACCAACAGCCAGACGGAACGCAGCTCCGGAGCCACTTTATTCGGACTTGTCCGAAAGCAGTCCGCGCAACATCTGACGTAACTGCTCGCCTTTGAGCGGCTTCGAAAGGTACTCGTCGGCTCCGGCAGCAAGGGCCCGCTGGCGGTCACGGTCGTAGGCGAACGCCGTAACGGCGATAACAGGTACCGAAGCGTCGAATGTACGAATCTGCCGCGTAGCCTCGAGCCCGTCCATAACCGGCATCTTGATGTCCATCAGGATAGCGGCAGGCTTCATCTCGCGGCACATCCGCACGGCCTCCTCGCCGTTGACGGCACGCACGATTTCGAACTCTTTGCGAAGCATCAGCGAAACAAGCAGGAAGTTGCTGTCCGTATCCTCGGCCACGAGCAACAGGGGGAGTTTCCCGTCGGCCGTACACACTACGCGGGGCAAGGCAATCTTGTCGGACACCTCTTCCTCTGCCGCACCGCATGCTGCGGCCGGCACCGTGAACCAGAAGCGCGATCCGCGCCCCCTCTCCGACTCCACACCGATATGCCCGCCCATCTGCTCGACAATACTTTTCGAAATGGAAAGTCCGAGCCCGGTACCCTGTGCAAAGCTGTTGAGTTTTACGAAACGATCGAAAATGCTGGCCTGATGCTCCTCGGAAATACCGGCCCCGGTGTCTTCGACATAAAAGAGCAGGTCGTCGCTTTCCCGGCGGTATCCCAACGTTATGGAGCCCTCGTCGGTGAACTTCACGGCATTATTGATGAAGTTGGTTATAACCTGCATCAGGCGGTTCTTGTCGCCGAAAATGCTGCATTCCTCCTCGTGCTCCCCGAAAAGCAGTTCGACGGGTTTGTCCTGCACCTTGAGGCTCAACGAACGGACGGTTTCCTCGCACATGCGGTTGACATCGACCCTGCCGTAGTTGAACTCGAAAGTTCCGGCCTCGATTTTCGACAGGTCGAGAATGTCGGAAATCAGCTTGAGCAGCAGGTCGTTGTTTTCCTCCACGACCTGCATGTACTCGCGGCGCTCCCCCACATCGTCGGTTTCGGCCAGCAGGTTCGAAAATCCCACGATAGCATTGAGCGGCGTACGTATCTCATGGCTCATATTGGCCAGGAACGCCGATTTCAGGCGGTCGCTGACCTCGGCTTTGTTCTTGGCCTCAATCAGGTTCTTCTCGGTCTCCTTGAGCTGTGTAACATCGAAATTCACGCACACCATCTCAATCTTCGAAGGGTCCGTATTCTGGGGGTTTCGCAGCACGTTGACGCGCGTCCACTTCAGCCCCTCGCCCCCGGACGTTATCCGCAGGTCGAGCGTAAAACCGTCGGTTTCACCCGATTTGACACGCCGAATCTCCCGGAAAATCGACTCGCGGTCTTCGGGGTCTACATAGTTGTAGACGCCAATCACCTGCGGCAGCGGCGTATCGCTTTCCTCGCCGAGGTTGCGGTACCACTGCGGCACGGCATATCCGTCGCGGGTGACCAGGTCGAAACGGGCGTATCCGACTTTACCGTAGCGGCTTACCAGCTCGAACGAGCTCTCGAATTCGGCCAGTTTGCTGTGGGCCCGGTTGATCTCCGTGTTGTCGATGTTGATGAGCACGAAATTGACCAGCTCGCCTTTCATGTCGTAGAGCATGTTAATCGTAGAGAAAATCTCCAGGTAACCGGTCTTCCCCGATTTATAATACCCATGCAACTGTTCGAACGGATAATTGAGCTTGAATGCCTGGTTTTTTCCGGCACGCACCTCTTCCTTGACATGCTTGGGGACAAGCGGATTTTCGAAGAAATTGACCCCGACTACATCCTCTTTCGCCGAGATGCCGAAAATCTCGAGGTCTTTGTTATTAAGGTCGACCAACACCCCGTCCTTGTCGTACAGCTCCACGCCGACCTGCACGTTGTCGAAGATATTGCGCAGCAGCTTTTCACTGTTGAAGAGTGCCTCGTGGGCCGCGTGCACATCGGTCGTATCGGAAAAGAGGCCGATTACCTCGTCCTTGTGGACGGAATAGAGAGTCGAGTGCAGCCAGCGGTTCTCATCTCCTTCGCAAGTGTCGCGTTCGACATATCCGCCGCCGTTGAGCACCTCCATCAAAACCGGGATATACCGGTTCATGTCGATATGCAGTTCAGAGGCTTTTTTACCGATATACTCTTCTCGGGAGGCACCCGTGATCATGTCTGCGGCAAAGTTCGAGTCGAGAACCACGAAATCGTCGGGTACGCCTTTTTCGTCGTAGATTACCCGCAGGCGCACGTATCCGAGCGGCATGTGGCGGTAGAGGCTTTCGAGGTAGGTGCGCTCGGACTGCGCCTCCTTTTCGGAGCGCTGCAGTTCGATGCACAGGCTGATGATGTTCATCAGCGCCGCAAACCACTGGTAATCCTCCCCCGTCCACGTCCGCGGCTCGTTTACGATGTCGATACCTGCATATCCCCACACCTTGTCGCGCGAAGCGAGCGGTACGGCAATCAGCGACTTTATGTCCTGCATGCCGAGCACACTCTTCTCCCGGAATGCTTCGTCCGGCAAATCGTCCAGCGTCGAAAGGATAATGGGGGCACGGTTCCGAATGCGGTTAGTCCACCAGGGCACCTCCTCCATCGAGACACTGCTTACAAGCTCGCGCTCGCTCGACACGCTGTCGGCCGTAACTTCGTAGGTGCATCCGTACATGCGGCGCTCCCAGTCGGACTCGATAATATAGGCCCGGCCGCCGTGGAACATGGTCAGGACATCGGCGAGTATCTTATTGACGACGACATCCAAATCGTTGGTTCGCAGCAGGGAAAGCAGCGTATGCGATATGCTGTTGAGCCGGAACAACAGGTCGTTAATCCGCTCCCGCTCGGGCGAACGATCTTTGTCCGACGGCGGGTCGGCAACCCGGAAATATCCGGTCAGCAACATGCCACCGTCCTCGGCGACCTCTTCGCGCAGCAGTTTCCAGTAACACCAGACATCGCCATAGCGGCCTTGCAGCGGATAAAGGTGCTCTGCCTTGTCGCCCCCGCGCAGCCCCACCGAGGCGAAAGCATACTCCCGGTAAGCAGGAACAATCATCTCCCGGAATTCCTCGTAACTCACCTGGCAGGAAGCAAGTCCCAACAGATCGCGAAGTCCCTCCGATATATTGAATACGCGCCGGTTGCGGTCGGCCTGCCACCAACCTATTTTGGCATCCCGCATGATTTCCTGCAGGATTTCATTTTCTTTCATCAAGTAAATTTTAATGTATTACAGGCCGATGCGTCACGATCTGCTTATGCAAATTTAAGCATGCTCGGGCGGAAAAACAAATTATACGTTCTTTTTCATGCAGATCAAACGGGCGCACCGATATACAAATACGTTTACAGGCCCATCTGTCCTCCCCGGACGAACCGGGCGGCAACTATTTTTTTCACCCCGGAACTTCCCGGTACGGATATTTTGACTACCTTTGGGAAAATTATTCAGCGACCGGAACCATGAGCGAAAAATACGTCGTAAGGCTGAAAAACGCAGCAATCTACCACGCAGACAACCCGTTCGGCAACACCTCGGCCGACAAACTGATACAGCGGGGCGAAATGGTACTTTCGGATGTCGACCTGTGCGTATCGCCGGGGGAATTCGTCTACCTGCTCGGACGCGTCGGCAGCGGAAAAAGCACCTTACTCAAAACTTTATACGCCGAAGTGCAACTACTTGCTGGCGAGGGGCATGTGGCAGGATATGACCTGCGCCGCCTCAAACGCCGCGACATCCCCTACCTGCGCCGCAGAATCGGCATCGTATTCCAGGACTACCAACTGTTGACCGACCGCAACGTATTCATGAACCTGTACTACGTCATGAAAGCCACGGGCTGGAAACGCGAGGAGGAAATCCGCGAGCGCATCGACCAGGTGCTCAAGCTCGTAGACCTGGGGGCCAAAAGCTACAAGATGCCGTTCGAACTTTCGGGCGGCGAGCAGCAGCGGCTGGTTATCGCGCGCGCCCTGCTGAACAATCCGCAGGTGCTGCTGGCCGACGAACCCACAGGCAACCTCGACCCGGTGACGGCCGAGGGCATCATGCAGCTCTTTCAGGAGATCGCCGACCGCGGCTGCGCCGTGGTGATGTCCACGCATAACACCGCACTGATTGAAAACCACCCGGCACGAGCGATTCTCTTTTCACAGGGGAAAATCCGCGAAGTAGACCTTAAGGCGGAACTGGGATAAACTCCGCAGTCTATTGCAACAAGCCCGGCCATCCAGCCCCCTGCCCGTGCGCCGGGTGCTTAATCGCGCAAAAAACCGAATGAATCGTTGTCGGCTCAGAGTTACTGCGGCGCGGGAATCACGGAATGGCCATCCGGCGTTCCGACAGCGAAAAAACGCGCCGAAACGACGCGAAAATCCTCCCGAAAGGTTTTTCACACTATTGGATTATTCGGAAATATTTCGTATATTTGTACGATATTTTAAAGACAACAGATGAGTACCGAATTAGAAAACGTAAAAAAGCAAGAAGAGGAATATTCCGCGTCGAATATTCAGGTCCTCGAGGGCCTCGAAGCGGTGCGCAAGCGCCCCGCCATGTATATCGGCGATATAGGTGAGAAAGGTCTGCACCATCTGGTCTACGAGGTGGTCGACAACTCGATCGACGAGGCGCTGGCCGGCTACTGTACGGATATCGACGTTACAATCAACGAGGATAACTCCATCACCGTAAGGGACAATGGCCGCGGCATCCCGACCGACTTCCACGAAAAGGAGGGCCGCTCGGCACTCGAGGTCGTGCTGACCGTGCTTCATGCCGGCGGTAAGTTCGACAAGGGCAGCTACAAGGTTTCGGGCGGTCTGCACGGCGTGGGCGTATCGTGCGTAAACGCACTGTCGAC
Source organism: uncultured Alistipes sp. (assembly GCF_902388705.1). Lineage (GTDB taxonomy): Bacteria > Bacteroidota > Bacteroidia > Bacteroidales > Rikenellaceae > Alistipes. Next base: position 39,676 of record NZ_CABMQJ010000005.1, on the reverse strand, counting down.
CCTGCTGATTGCGGAAATCCACCGGGAGGGCAAAATTTACCGCCAGTCCTACAGCAAGGGCGCTCCCACATCGCAGGTCGAAATCGTCGGTGAATGCTCGGACCGCGGTACTACCGTGACCTTCAAACCCGACGGCAGCATCTTCACGCTCACGACGGAATACAAATACGACATCCTGGCCAACCGCCTGCGCGAACTGGCGTTCCTGAACAAGGGCATCCGCCTGAATCTCTACGACAAGCGCCCGGATGCCGAAGGCAATACCCGCGAAGACCACTTCTACTCGGAAGAGGGACTCAAGGAGTTCGTGCAGTACCTCGACGCTACGCGCGGCACGCCGATTATCGACCAAATCATCTACCTCGACACCGAGAAAAACGGCGTCCCGGTGGAGGTGGCCATGCAGTACAACGACTCGTTCTCGGAGAACGTGCACTCCTATGTAAATAACATCAACACCATCGAGGGCGGTACGCACCTGACGGGTTTCCGCCGCGCGCTGACCCGCACGCTCAAGAAGTACGCCGAGGATTCGGGCATGCTCGCCAAGCTGAAATTCGACATCAACGGCGACGACTTCCGCGAGGGCCTTACAGCCGTGGTTTCGGTAAAGGTGCAGGAACCGCAGTTCGAGGGGCAGACCAAAACCAAGCTCGGCAACGACGAGGTTTCGGCCGCCGTCGACCAGGCGATGTCCGCGGCGCTGGGCCACTACCTGGAGGAGAACCCCAAGGACGCCAAAGCCATCGTGCAGAAAGTCATCTTGGCCGCCACGGCACGCCATGCGGCACGCCACGCCCGCGAGATGGTGCAGCGCAAGACGGTGCTTTCGGGCGCCGGCCTGCCCGGCAAGCTCGCCGACTGTTCGAGCCGCGACCGCTCGATTGCCGAAATCTTCTTCGTCGAGGGTGACTCGGCAGGCGGCACGGCCAAATCGGGCCGCGACCGTAATTTCCAGGCCATCATGCCGCTGCGCGGTAAAATCCTGAACATCGAAAAGGCGCAGGAACACCGCATGTGGGAGAACGAGGAGATCAAGAACATGTTCACGGCGCTGGGCGTGACGATCGGCACCGAGGAGGACAGCAAGGCGCTGAACCTCGAAAAGCTCCGCTACGACAAAATCATCATCATGACCGATGCCGACGTCGACGGAAGCCATATCGCGACGCTGATGCTGACGTTCTTCTTCCGCAAGATGAAAGAGTTGATCGAGAACGGCCATATCTACATCGCCACCCCGCCCCTCTACCTCGTGAAGAAAGGCAAACAGGAGCGTTACTGCTGGACTGAAAAGGAGCGCGACACCATCTCCGCCGAATTCGGCAAAGGCGTGCACATACAGCGCTACAAAGGTCTTGGCGAGATGAACGCCCACCAGTTGTGGGAAACGACGATGAATCCCGACACGCGCATCCTGCGCCAGGTCAACATCGAAAATGCCGCCGAGGCAGACCGTATTTTCTCGATGCTGATGGGCGACGAAGTGCCGCCGCGCCGCGAATTCATCGAAAAGAACGCACATTACGCCAATATCGACGCATAACCGACAGGAAAAGGATTGCCCTTGCAGAAAAGGAGCAATCCTTTTTTATATAACCAATTACCAACCGACACTATGCAAGTTACCGTAATCGGAGTCGCCGGAGGCACCGGCTCGGGAAAATCAACGCTCGTCAAACGACTGCAGGAAGCTTTCGTGGGCGACGACGTCGTGACGCTCTGCCATGACTATTATTACAAAGCCCACCCCGAACTGACCTACGAGGAGCGTACGAAACTCAACTACGACCATCCGCAGGCGTTCGATACGCAGATGCTGGTGGACCACATCAAGGCGCTCAAGGAAAATGTTCCCATCGAGCATCCGGTCTACTCGTTCGTCGAGCACGACCGGACATCGGAAACCATATGCGTCAAGCCCTCGAAAGTAATCATCGTCGACGGCATCCTGATTTTCGAAAACAAGGAGCTGCGCGACCTGATGGACATCAAGGTATACGTAGACACCGATGCCGATATCCGCCTCGCACGGCGTATCCTGCGCGACGTCTGCGAACGCGGCCGCACGATGCAGTCGGTCATCACGCAGTACACCTCGACCGTAAAGCCGATGCACGAGGAGTTCGTCGAGCCGTCGAAAAAATATGCCGACGTGATTATCCCCGAGGGCGGCTTCAACTCGGTAGCCGTGTCGATGCTGATTCAGAACATCAGTTCGCTGATCGCCCGCAACGAATAGACGGTACAACCGGCCGAAAACAAACTCCCCGGCGCGAATGCGCCGGGGAGTTATATTTAGCGGGCAGGTCGGGAGTGTTTCAGAAGATGCGGAGATCCATGCGCGGCATCCGGCAAATCAAGGCTATGCAGCGCGGGAATCGACAGCGCCCAGCCTACTCGTCCCGCTTGGAAATATCGAAACTGAATTCCACGCCGTCTTTCTTACCCATGGCGCTCTCCTGCCAGCGGTTGTTCTCCTCGTCCCATCCCGAGAAAATCGACACATGATCGTACTCGAAAGGTAAAATGATTTTCCCGTCGTTGCCGACGATTCCGTAGCGCCTGCTGCCGTCTTCCATGACGATTGCAGCGGCGGCCTGTCCGTATTTTCCACCGTCCTGCAAATTTACCACGGCGAACGGCAGCACGGCATTGCCGTCGGGGTCTATCAGGGCATAAACATACTCCCCGTTATTCAACACTCCCACCCACGCATTGGGAAAATTAAAAGGGGAAGCCGTATCGAAGCGGCAGGGGACAACCTCTTTTCCACTGCGGTCGATAAACCCGTAGGCGAGTTTCCCGCCCTCGACGACCCGGCACACAACGGCCCGGTCATGTTGGAACGATCCGACACTGTAAAAATCGCAGGGAATTACAAATTGCCCCGACCTGTCGATGAACCCCCATTTGACATAGTATTTACCCTGCATGCCGGCCGGCGCCAGCCCGTCGGACGCAAAATCGCCGGCTTCGTCGAACTGCACGGGAATGGCCGGTTCTCCGTCGGGCGTTATATACCCGAATTTTCCTTGGAATTCATACCCCGACGGTTTGCGGCCGGGCACTTTCTCATTCTCTACATATGTGCCGACGCCGACTCGCGCCAGTCCCCGTGAAAAATCGTCGCAATAGTTATATTCGAGCCGGCGGACATTGCCGAGCGTGTCGACCAGCGAAAAGACACGCTCATTGCCCTCGCCGTTATAGGCCACGCAGACCCCGTCGCGGACATTCCCCAAGTGCTCCCACTCCAGCGGCACGACGACCCGGCCGGTGCGGTCGATCAGGCCCGAAAGGAGCTTGCCCGAGTCGTTTTTCATGCCGACAATAGCGTGCCCGTTGAAAAAACGCGAAGCATAGTCATAGACCGGCGGCACGACGACCTGCCCAAGCGTATCGACAAAACCGAACCTGCCATTGGATTTCCGGCGCCAGTCGGGAACGCGCTGGCCACCCTTGTTGACCATCATCAAACCGCAGTCCGCAGGCCAGACGACGTCGTATTTCGATTTGAGTTTACGCAGCATCTGCGGGCTCTGGGCCGAAGCGTTTCCGAATAAGGCCGCACCGCACAACAAGGCGGCGGCAGACCTGCAGCAACGCCTAATCATATTCCGGTTATCTTCTTGATTTCGTTCAGTTTATTGAGCGCTTCAATCGGGGTCAGGGCATTGATGTCGAGTCCTTTGATCTGGTCGCGAATCTGCACCAGCACGGGATCGTCCAACTGGAACATCGACAATTGCATGTTCTGCGGGGCGCCGCTTTCGGCCGCCTCCCTGACCGAAGGCGAGGGTTTCTTGCCGCGGCTCTTGAGGCTGCGGCTCGGCACAATCTCGTTGTTGCCGTACACCAGTTCGAGGTTGCGCAGGATTTCATCGGCACGCGACACCACCGACATCGGCATACCGGCCATACGGGCCACGTGGATACCGAACGAGTGTTCCGTGCCGCCGCGTTCGAGTTTACGCAGGAAAACAATCGTATTGCCCATCTCCTTGACGCTCACATGGTAGTTCTTCACGCGCGGACACATCTGCTCCATCTCGTTCAATTCGTGGTAATGCGTGGCGAAAAGCGTCTTGGCATGCGCCGTCGAGTGGTTGTGCAGGTATTCGACCATGGCCCACGCAATCGAAATACCGTCGTAGGTGCTCGTACCGCGGCCGATTTCGTCCAGCAGCACGATGCTGCGGTCGGAAATGTTATTGAGGATGCTGGCCGACTCGAGCATTTCGACCATAAAGGTCGACTCGCCCTGCGAAATATTGTCCGAAGCTCCCACCCGCGTGAAAATTTTGTCCACGACACCGATGTGCGCCGAGCGGGCAGGCACGTACGAGCCCATCTGCGCCATGAGGATAATCAACGCAGTCTGCCGCAGCAAGGCCGACTTACCCGACATATTGGGGCCCGTAATCATCATAATCTGCTGCTCCTTGTCGTCGAGCATCACATCGTTGGGAACATACTCCTCCCCCACGGGCATCAAGGTTTCGATAACCGGATGACGGCCCTGGCGGATGTCGATGCGTTTGCCGTCGTCGAGCACGGGACGCACATAGCGGCGCTCGCAGGCGATGCGCGCAAAGGACTGCAGGCAGTCAATACGCGCCACGACGGCCGCGTCGCGCAGCAATACAGCCAGCGAACGGCTGATCGCCGCGATAATGTCGGCATAGATGCGCTGTTCGATCACCAGCATCTTCTCCTCCGCGCCGAGGATTTTCTCCTCGTACTCTTTCAGCTCCTCGGTAATATAACGCTCGGCATTGGCGAGTGTCTGTTTGCGTATCCACGTTTCGGGAACCTTGTCCTTGTGGGCGTTGCGCACCTCGATATAATAACCGAAAACGTTGTTGTAGCTGATTTTGAGCGACGGGATACCCGTCGTTTCGCTCTCGCGCTGCTGGATGCGGGCAAGGTAATCCTTGCCGTGGAGTGCGATGCGGCGCAGGTCGTCCAGTTCGGGATCGACGCCGTCGGCAATCACGCCGCCTTTCTGTATCTGGTTGTTGAGCGGATCGGGGTATATCTCGCGGGCAATGCGGTCGCGCACCTCCGTCAGCAGGTCGACCTGCGCGGCCAGCGCATGCAGTTGTTCGTCGTCGGTCGATTCGAGCGCCGCTTTCAGCAACTCGATTGCGAAAAGCGAATTTTTCAGCTGCACCAGTTCACGGGGCGTCACCCTTGCTGCAGCGATACGGGATGCAATCCGTTCCATATCGCCGACCAAAGCCACCTGCTCGCGCACGGTATCGGCAAGGTCGGCGTCCTTGACAAACCGCTCGACGACGTCCAATCGCTTGTTAATCTGCACCGGGTCTTTGATGGGCATGGCAATCCACCGCTTCAGCAGGCGGCCGCCCATCGGGGTAAGCGTACGGTCGATAACATCGGCGAAACTGCATTTCTCACGTGCGCCGTTCGATGAAAAGAGTTCGAGGTTGCGAATCGTGAACTTGTCGACCCAGACATAGTCGTCCTGGTCGATGCGCGAAATCGACGTGATGTGCGCAATATCGCGGTGCTCGGTGAACTCGAGGTAATACAGAATGGCCCCGGCAGCGGAAACACCGCTCGTAAAGTGGTCGACGCCGTAACCCTTGAGCGACCGGGTGCCGAACTGCTTGCAGAGTTTCTCCCGGTTGACCTCCTCAGAAAAGACCCACTCGTCGAGCCGGTAAGTATAATGCTTGGTTCCGAAAGCGTCCGAAAAACGATCCTCGTAGCCGCGCTGGTAGATAATCTCCTTGGGAGCGAGGTTCGAGATGAGTTTGTCGATATAGTTATCAGGGCCTTCGGCCACATAAAATTCGCCCGTAGAAATGTCGAGGAATGCCACGCCCGTACTCTGCCGTCCGAAATAAACCGACGCGAGGAATGCATTCTCCTTGTTGGCCAATATGTTGTCGCCCAGAACGACGCCCGGCGTAACCAGCTCGATGACGCCGCGTTTGACCAGCCCCCGCACCAGTTTGGGATCCTCGAGCTGCTCGCAGATGGCGACGCGCTCGCCCGCCCGCACCAGCTTGGGCAGGTAGGTGTCGATGGCGTGGTAAGGAAAGCCCGCCAACTCGACATAGGTCGCCGACCCGTTGGCCCGGCGCGTAAGCGTAATGCCCAGTATGCCGCTGGCCTTGATAGCGTCGTCGCCGAAAGTTTCGTAAAAATCCCCCACACGGAAGAGCAGGATGGCATCGGGATGCACCGCCTTGATCGAATAATACTGCTTCATCAGCGGCGTTTCGACATATTTTTTCTCTATTTTCTTTTCTGCGTTCACAATAAAAAATTGTATGTAATTCTCATACAAAGATAACGGAATTTGACCGTTTCGCCAAGCCGGAACAGGAATTTATTTTTTTATTTTTTACCACGACGCAAAACCGTATATTACAGAATTTCATTCATTTCAAACACTTTGCGATAAAATTCGGCTTTCCATTCGACCGGACGCGGATAAGCCCGCGACGAAGAGGGCATGCGCCACAGCCGCATGCTCCGCCCGGCATACTCGAACCCGACGCTGTCGCCCACTGCAGGCTCACCGCAGCCCGTAATCGCACGCAGCGTATCGGTCGCTTTCTGGCCGGTGGTTATAATCGTCCGGCATGCGGGAATACGCGCCAGCAAAGCCGTGAGGTCTACTTCGCGCACGACTTGAAGAAAATTATCCGAAGCATTGTCTTTCAGCCTTATAACCTCGACAGCCGTATCATAGAGTGCGATTCCGCGGCTACAACAGAACGCCTCGATACGTTCCTTGTCGAATTTCCGGCCGCCGGGCATCAGGAAATGCGACTTGTCACCCGTGGCGAGATAGCCTACAATACGCCACATGTCGTTCTGCAGGTTCGGGTAGAAAAATTCCATCGACCACCGGATGCGCTTGGGAGGGAAACTGCCCAGCATCAGCACACGGGCATTCGCAGGCAGGAAAGGTTCGAGGGGATGCAGCTCGCTATTCATAGAATTCTTTGTCGAAATTTACAAGATACAATTTATCCGTGGCACGCGTCAGCGCCGTGTAGAGCCAGCGCAGCATGTCGCGCGTCATCGGCTCGTCGCCGAACAGGCAGCGGTCGACGAAAACCGCCTTCCACTGCCCGCCCTGCGCCTTGTGGCACGTAACGGCGTAGGAAAACTTCACCTGAAGCGCGTTAAAATGCGGATTTTCACGTATTTCCTTAAAGCGTTTCAGTTTACTTTTAAGGTCGAGGTAATCCTTTTCCACCTCATAAAAAAGGCGCGTCGACTCCTCGCGCGTAAGCGACGGCGATTCCGAAGCAATCGTATCCAGGAGTATCTTGCATTCGATCTCCGCATCCTCGTAATCGGGAAATTCGAGTACGACGTCAGCGAAACGAAACCCGTAGAAATCTTCGTAGCGGCGCAGCCGTTTCAGCCGCGCGATGTCACCGTTGGCAATGAAGTGCATCGGACAATTCTCGGTATGCTCCGTGTAGTAATAGTTATTTTTCACCACCATCAGCATATCGTTGCTCTCGATCTCCTCCTCGGCATAGGTCACATTGCGGCGAATCCCCTCGTTATAGCGATTCGCGCGCTTGTTCGAGCGGGTGATGACAATGGTTTCGCCCCGGCCGTATCTGGCATAGCAGTCCTGCAGTTTTTCGAGAAATTCCCCGCCCTCGACCGCCTCGATATCGGGATAATCCATATCGAAATGCGGAATCTCGTAGATGCCGTTTTCGAGCATGCAGCGCACCAGCGTGGCATTGAACAGAATACCCGACTCGGCTTCCTGGCGCACGACCTCGTCCATCGCGGCATACTCCACATCGCCGAACCGCGCGAGCGAAGCGGGGTCGAGCGCCGGACTGCAATCGGCCCCAACGGGCGGCAGCTGAGCGCTGTCGCCGACGAGAATCAGCCGGCATTCCCGGCCGCTGCGCACATATTGCACGAGATCCTCGAGCAACGAACCGCTGCCGAACAGCGCCCCGTCGCCCGAGCCGTCGGAGAGCATCGAGGCCTCGTCGACGATAAAGACCGCCCCCTTTTCCGTATTGAAGTTGAGCGAATATTTCGATTCGTAATCGGCATTCGTACGCTGCCGGTAGATGCGTTTGTGGATTGTAAGCGCCTTTTCTTGAGCATATTGAGCCAGCACTTTGGCCGCCCGCCCCGTCGGTGCAAGGAGCACAGGTTTGATATTCAACTCCTTAAGCGCACCGACCAGCGCGGCAATCAGCGTCGTCTTACCTGTGCCGGCATACCCGTTCAGCACGAAAATCCGCGAAAAATCGTCGTCTGCGATATATTCGGACAACTTTTCTATGATTTTTTTTTGCCCAGAAGTTGTTTCAAAACAAATTTTAGCGTAAATTTGGGTCGCAATACGTGTGCTGAACATGCGGTTTTTAAATTTGTACAAAATTAACAACAAATATTAGAATAGCTTAAAAAATGAAAAAAATTGCTCAAATCATTCTTGCGGTAGTTATCGTGGCGCTGGTCTACGTTATCTACGACCAGATTTCGACCCCGATCAAGTTCGAAAATGAGTTGAAAGCCAAAAAAGCCAAGGTAATCGACCGCATCAAGGACATCCGCACTGCACAGCGCGCATTCAAGTCGAAATACCAGCGCTTTACAGGCAGCTTCGATACGCTGGCTGCGTTCATCCTGACCGACACGCTCGAATTGGAGCGCAAGATCGTCGACGAAGACGACTCGGTTGCCATGGCACAGCTCAAGAAGATGGGCAAAAAGAACATCGAGAAATTCAAGATCGCCGTAATCGACACCATTTTCTCGCCCAAGCGCCTTTCGCGTCAGGATGTCGAGGATCTGCGCTACATCCCCACCACCGACAAGCAGGCACAGTTCATCATGGAGGCCGGCACGGCTGTGGCTTCGAGCGTAACGGTGCCTATCGTGGAGTGCCGCGCACCGTATAAACTGTTCCTCGACACGGTGGCATACCGTCAGGAAATCATCAACCAGATCGACGACGACATCAACAACTTCAACCGTTATCCGGGCGTCAAGTTCGGCTCGATGGAAGCAGCGAACAATGAAGCAGGCAACTGGGAGTAACACTCCGCAAACCATACAGAAAGTGTCCATTCAGCTTGCGTTGGATGGACACTCTTTTTCAGCGCCGGCGCTCGACGGGGAATTTCCGGGCGACGCCCCGGTGGAGGTGGAGGTGCTGACGCCGCGGACGATGCTCGTCCCGGCCGAAGTGTTCGACACCGGCATAGCTGCCGAGCTGCTCGCCGCAAACGGCATGACCCCGGCCGACGGGGAGTGCGCCGTATGGAGCGACCCGCAGCAGGAGATCATAGCGGTGATGGCCGTAAACAACGAAACAAAACGCATGGTCGACGAAAAACTGGGGGCGCGGGCACGCTACACCACCCCACTGCTGCACAGGCTGTCAGCCGCCGCACCCACGGTATGGATGCGGCACACGGCGGGCTTGCTATATATAAAGGTATGGGAGGGAAAACTGCGCTTTGCCGGGGTCTTCCCCGCACAGGAAGAGGCAGACATACTCTACTGTTTCGAGCGGCTCGGCAGCGAATTCAAGCTCGGCGGATACGAGTTGCAGATAGCCCGCGACAACTACAAGCGCCTTCGTAAACTGCTGAACGTCTATTTCAAACAAATCGCATGCGAATAATCAGCGGCAAATACAAGGGCCGGGCCATCAACCCGCCACGTAACCTGCGGGCACGTCCGACGACCGATTTCGCCAAGGAGAACCTCTTCAACGTGCTCGGCAACCTGGTGGATTTCGACGAATGCGACGTACTGGACCTCTTTGCAGGCACCGGCTCGATAAGCTACGAATTCGCCTCGCGGGGAGCCCGGAGCGTCACGGCCGTGGAAATCAACGCCGTGCATTACAACTTCATCCGGCAAACGGCGGCACAGCTCGGCATTACGAACCTCTATGCCGTAAAGGCGAACGTGTTCCTCTACCTGAAAAGCTGTGCCAAACAGTTCGACATCATTTTTTCAGACGCTCCCTACGATCTGGAGGAGAGCGGACAGGTCGTAAATCTGGTTCTCGAAGGCGACCTGCTGCGTCCGGAGGGTATTTTCATTTTCGAGCACTCGAAAAAAATGGATTTTTCCTACAGACCGGAGTTCTGGCAATTAAGGAGTTACGGAAGCGTGCAATTTTCTTTCTTCAAAAAGTGAAAAAAATATTTGGAGATAAAAAAATTTGTACTACCTTTGCATTCGCAATCAGCAATAAGGTGCGTTAGTTCAGCTGGTTAGAATACGTGCCTGTCACGCACGGGGTCAGGGGTTCGAGTCCCCTACGCACCGCAAAACGACAGAAGTCGAATGACGAAAAACCTGCAATTCGAATTGCAGGTTTTTTCTTTTCATACATCCTGCCGCACATTTCCAGTTGCCACAGAAAACTTTCCGACTCATCCGTGAAACTTCCGGGACATGTCCTGCGTATTGTAAACAATATGAAGTACGATTTCGATGAAATAATCCCGCGCCGCGGGACAAATTCAATCAAGTGGGATCTGGACGAAGACCCCGGGATACTGCCCATGTGGGTGGCAGATATGGATTTCCGCACGGCACCGGCTGTCGCCGAGGCATTGCGGCGACGGGTGGAGCACGGCGTTTTCGGCTATGCAAAGGCTCCGCAGGCATACTACGACGCCATTGTCGGCTGGTTTGCACGGCGGCACGACTGGCAGCTCCGACCGGAGTGGATACTCCACACCACGGGCGTCATTCCGGCCCTGTCGGCCATCATCAAAGCCCTGACCCGTCCGGGCGACAAGGTGCTGGTGCAGACTCCGGTATACAACCATTTCTTTATCTCGATTCGCAACAGCGGTTGTGAAACGGCCGAAAGCGAACTGCTCTACCGCAACGGCACCTATACGGCCGATTTCGACGACCTGGAGCGTAAAGCCGCCGATCCGCGGGTGAAGCTGATGCTGTTGTGCAACCCGCACAACCCGGCCGGGCGCGTATGGTCGCCGGAGGAACTGCGGCGCATCGGGGAGATATGCCTGCGCAACGACGTTTTCATCGTAGCCGACGAGATACACTGCGAGCTGGTAATGCCGGGCTACCGCTATACGCCGTTCGCATCGCTGTCGGAAGAGTTCCTGCACCGGTCTGTCACCTGCGCCTCCCCGAGCAAGGCGTTCAACCTCGCCGGACTGCAGGTCGCCAATATCTTCGCCGCAGACAAGGCGGTGCGGGAAAAAATCGACCGTTCGCTCGACATCAACGAAACGGGCGAAATAGGTCCGCTGGCCATCGCCGCCCTGATTGCAGCCTACAACGAGGGCGCGGAGTGGCTCGATGCGCTCAACGAATACCTCGCCGGAAATTACCGTTTCCTGCGGGAATATTTCGGGAAGCACCTGCCGCAGTATCCCGTACTGCCGCTGGAGGGAACCTACCTGGTCTGGGTCGACTGTTCGGCATCGGGGCTGACGTCCGGTGAGCTCGAAACCCGGCTGCTCGAACGGGAAAAGCTGCGTATCAATCCCGGCGCGATGTACGGCGGGGCAGGCCGGAATTTCATCCGCCTGAATATTGCCTGCCCGCGGCAATTGCTCGCCGAAGGGCTCGAAAGGCTGCGGCGCGGTCTGGAAGAATAATCCGAAGGAGTTCGGACAACAGGGCTTCCCCGCGGCAAAGCGGGAGGCGCACCGGAAAAATGCCGGGCTGTGCAAAGCAGTCCCGGCATTTCAACTTCATACAGCATCCCGGCTAAAACAACGTGCGTTGGCCGCTGCGGAGGCTCCTCATCGCCCGATCCCGAATCACGTCGCCCTCTTCGACATGCCCGAGCATCAGCGGGGATTCGGGTTCATGTTTCCAGCGGTTGTATTGGGCCGTATTATAGTTCCCCTTAATCGCGTAACAATAGACACAACCGTTCAGACAACTCTCATAGGTGCCGATGTCGATGCTTTCGAGGCAGTTGCAGATTTGCCGCTGGTTTTTATCCTTTTTCGCAGAAACGGTATAGCCTGCAATACGCTCGATTAGCCTGCCGTCGATGCACATACCCGCCGGAATATCCAGATGCTGCAGGTCGATCTTAACGGTACAGGTATTCAGGGCAATCGAAGCATTCAGGGCCGACTGCCGGAACGATACGGCCATCCGTTCGATTTCGTCCCGGCGCAAAGCCCCGATGCCGAGGGCCCCGAGCGCGCTGCGGATATGGCGGTAATGGTTGATGAATCCCAGCATGCAGGTTTCGGTATGCCCCCGCAGGGCATGTGCGATTCGGTCGAAAGCCTCGCAATGGAAATTCACGTCGTATTTTTCGTTCGTCAGAATCGGATCGTAGCGCCATACCACCCTTTCGCGCCCGATTTTATCCGACAGGCGTTTGAAAATTTCGATTCGCCGGGCAAGCGGCGGCAGGTGCCTCTCGATGTCGGTTCCATAAGGGTTCAGCGTAAACTGGAAATAGTATTTATACGAGGCGAGCTCCCCGAGGCGCGGAAGCATCGGCGCAGGGTTTTTCGTCCAGAATACGATACAGTCCACGACATCCGGATTGAGGCTGACGCGGCTGATTGCCGACGGGTTGAACGGATTGGGCACGAGGACATATCCTTCCCGCAGGCGGTTGAAGAACCACGGCGCATAAAATGCCGGAATGTCCGTCCGGCGGCTGGCACTGATAATCATACGATATAAACGGATTTACCCCCGCTCCTATTTTGTCCGCCGCATTGTTTCAGGCTTCCGGCGGCCGCTGTGCAGGATAACGATGCTGACGGCGGCGACGATAAGCAGGATGCCGGCAGCTCCCTGCATTGTAAAAGGCTCGCCGAACACCGCCACGCCGATAACGACAGCCGTTAGCGGTTCCATTGCCCCGAAAATCGAGGTCAGCGTGGGGCCGATGCGCTTGATGGCCTGCACCAGCGTCATATTGGATACGGCCGTGGCGGGAAGCGCAAGGCCGAGGATACAGAGCCATGTCGTGCCGTCGGTTTCGAGGCGGATGCCTCCCGTGAAGAGCCCGCCGACAATGAAATAGAGGGCCCCGAATCCCATCACATAGCAGGTCAGCACCGTGGAATCAATCTCCACGGCACGGCTCTTTCGCACACCGACGATATAGCCGCCGTAGGAAACGACCGAAACCGAAGCCGAAACAATGCCCAATGCGGTATTGCCCTGCGTGAAGTCGATATTGCCCAGCGAGAGCAGCACGGCACCGACGATCGACATGCCGATGGCCGCAAAGACCCACATGGAGCCTTTTTCCCGGAATAGACACATCATCGCAAGGGCGACGGCCAGCGGATACATGAAATGAATGGTCGACGCAACGCCGCTGGCGATATGCTGGTAAGCGATAACGAGGCTCAACGACGTGGCGGCACGGAACAGGCTCAAAAAAAATACCGTGGCGAACTCCCCGCGGATCAGGCGGAAACTGCGGCCCGACAACACCCCGAGGCCGCCCAGGAACAGCGAAGCTACGCCCCAGCGATAGGAAAGCACTTCGAACGAAGAATACCCCGCAGCGAGCAGCAGCAGGGTGAAAAGCGGCGCCAGTCCGAAAGTCGACGACGACAGCGCCGCATAGAGAATACCTTTTACACGTTCCATGAAACCGGATTTCCGGATACAAAGGTAAAAAATATATCCCGGGCTGAAACCGCGCGCCGACAGGAAAATTCCGCCATAACAACAAAACACACGGGTATGCATCTTACAGTCACGGCATTCGGTCGTTGTTCTTCAAACGCGATACGACGATGAATGGCTATTCAATGTCCGACCGAACCACAGGAGCACTTACGGGACTGTAGCGGGACATCGGACAACCCAGGCATATTTCTTGACCCGAAGCGCGGATATGCCCGATTTTTTTTGCAATTTTGCAGGGACTATGAACAACCGGATGGACAACCCAGAAGAGATACGACTTCAATTCATACGGCCCGACACCACGACGGAGGCCGAGCTCCCGATGGCGACGAGCGGCGTTTCGGCAGGCTTCCCCTCGCCGGTCGACGACCACCTCGAACCTTCGCTCGACCTGAACCGGGCGCTAATCCGCAATCCGGGGGCAACGTTCTTCGCACGGGTCGCGGGCGACAGCATGCAGGATGACGGCATCGCCGACGGCGATTTGCTGGTTGTCGACAAGTCCGCAGAGCCCTTCGACGGCTGCGTGGCGGTCTGCTTCCTCGACGGGGAATTCACCCTCAAGCGGGTGCGAATCGCTCCCGACCGGATTGTCCTCGTCCCTGCAAACAAACGTTACAAACCGATAGAGGTCGGCCGCGACCGCAACTTTGCAGTCTGGGGAGTGGTCACCTATTCGATCAAAAAAATCTGATTCGCCATGAACGATTTCAAGGACAAATGCGTATTCGTCACGGGCGGTGCGCACGGCATCGGCCGCAGCATCGTCGAGGCGTTCCGCAAGGCGGGCGCCAGGGTGGCATTCTGCGATCTCGACCGCATGCAGGGCGAGGCCGCAGCCCGCGATACCGGGGCGGCGTTCTACCCTGCCGATGTAGCCGACGCAGCAGCGCTGCGCGGAGTGTTCGATGCCGTCTGCGAGCGCTTCGGGGAGATCGGCATCCTCGTCAACAATGCCGGAATCAGCGAATTTTCACCGCTTGCGGACACCGCTGCCGAACAATTCGACCGGATACTGGCCGTGAACCTGCGGCCCGTGTTCGTTACGGCACAGCATATGGCCGCACGGCGCAACACCCCGGAAGGGAAACGGCTGTACGGCAGGATTATAAACATCGCTTCGACGCGCTGGCTGCAAAGCGAGCCCGGCAGCGAAGCATACGCCGCATCGAAAGGCGGCATGGTAGCACTGACGCATGCGCTGGCACTGTCGTTTTCGGAATATAACGTCACGGTCAACTGCATCAGCCCGGGATGGATAGACAACGGCAATTTCGGGGAACTCACGGAGCGCGACCGTCGCCAGCACCCTTCGGGGCGTGTCGGCGTGCCCGGTGACATTGCCCGCGCCTGCCTGTTCCTCGCCGATCCGGCCAACGATTTCATCGATGGCCAGAACCTCGTCATCGACGGAGGCATGACCAAAAAGATGATATACGTGGAGTAGCGATGTACGGGCTTTGCGACTGCAACAACTTTTTCGCTTCGTGCGAACGGGTATTCCGTCCCGAACTGGAGGGGCAGCCCGTCATCGTGCTGTCGAACAACGACGGCTGCGTCATCGCACGCTCGAACGAGGCAAAAGCGCTCGGCATCCGCATGGGACACCCCTATTTCCAGATACGACACCTCGAAAAACGGTACGGTATCGCCGTCTTTTCGAGCAATTTCAACCTCTACGGCGACATGTCGCGGCGTGTTATCTGGACGCTGCGGAGCATGGTACCCGCCGCCGAAGTCTACTCCATCGACGAGGCGTTCCTCGATTTGCGGGGTATCGGCATCGGGCAGCTCGAAGATCTGGGGCACCGTATCAGCTGCACGGTGCGCCGCAATACGGGCATCCCGGTGAGCATCGGCATCGCCCCGACCAAGACACTGGCCAAAATCGCGTCGAAACTCTGCAAGCACTACCCCAAACTTCAGGGGGCCTGCCTGATGTATCGCCCGCAGGATATCGAAAAAGTACTTCGCAAATTCCCGATCGAGGACGTATGGGGCATCGGGCGCAAGCACCGCCGCATGCTGCAGGGCGCAGGCATACAGACGGCATGGGACTTCACGCAGCGTCCCGAAGCATGGGTGCGCGGCCGAATGGGGGTTACGGGCCTGCGCACGTGGAAAGAGCTGCAGGGCGAAGCATGCATCGACTTCGAAAACGCACCGCCGGCCAAGCAGCAAATCACCGTATCGCGCAGCTTTGCACACGAACTGACCGAATACGAGGACATTCGCACCTCCGTAGCCGCTTTCACTTCGATGGCCGCCGAAAAACTGCGCCGCCAGCAAAGCCTCTGCGGCGAACTGACGGTCTACATCCTCACCAACCGCCACCGCGAGGAGCTGCCGCAGTACTTCGAAAGCGAAACGATACGCCCCATCATGGCTACGGACGATACGCTGGAGCTGGTTCCGCTCGCCACGCAGGCCCTGCAGCGAATCTTCCGCAAGGGCTACGGCTACAAGAAAGCCGGAATAATGCTCTCGGAGATCTCGTCCCGCACGGGACTGCAAACCGACCTGTTCGACCCGGTCGACCGGGCCAGGCACGCCCGGTTGATGGACGCTCTGGACGCAGCGAACCGCACCTACGGCCGCAACCGAATCGTGGTGGCCTCGCAGGGATTCGGCCCGCTGAAAATGACCCGCGAGCACCTCTCACGCAGCTACACGACCGACTGGAACGACATCATCACCGTAAAAACCGACTGAAACCCCACACCATGAATACGAAAACCTATCCCCGCACAAACGACCGCCAGACAATCTACCTGAACTCCGTCATCGACAACCCCAATATTGAAGTCGGCGACTATACGATTTACAACGACTTCGTGAACGACCCGACGCAATTCGAAAAGAACAACGTCCTGTATCACTACCCGATTAACAAAGACCGGCTGATAATCGGCAAATTCTGCTCCATCGCCTGCGGCGCCCGGTTCCTGTTCAACAGCGCCAACCACACGCTGCATTCCCTCGCGAACTACACGTTCCCGCTCTTCTTCGAAGAGTGGGGACTGGACAAAAAGGACGTAACCTCGGCTTGGGACAACAAGGGCGACATCGTCATCGGAAACGACGTATGGATTGGCTACGAGGCCGTCGTCATGGCGGGCGTGCACATCGGCGACGGGGCAATCGTCGCAGCACGGGCCGTCGTCACCAAGGACGTCGAGCCCTACACCATCGTCGGGGGAGTCCCGGCAAAGGCAATCCGGCCCCGTTTCGACGCCGACACGGCAGCACGCCTGCAAGAGCTGCAATGGTGGAACTGGCCCGCCGAAAAGATACGTGAATACCTGCCCCGCATCATGAACGGCGAAATCGACCGTCTGCCCTGCGAATAGCAGGCTCCGGGAAAACAACCGCCGCAGGGCATGGTTACAACCACGCCCCCGGTTGAAATCTCTCCGTAAATCCGCATCGGTAACACCTTCCGCAAACGCCCGAAACGAATAATCCCCGCTTTATGCGGGGATTTTGGTGTCCGAAACCCTCCGGGCAGCAGACTTTATCCGGCCCATAAATCGGACGCCGGGCATGCCTGCCGGTAATCAGAACCGTTTCGTATAGTAATGGCAGTACGGCAGCGTACCTTTATGCTCGTAGTAACGCTGGTGGTAATCCTCCGCAGGCCAGAATCGGCCTGCAGGCGTAACTTCGGTCACAACGTCGTAACCCTTTTCCCGCAGCAGGGCAATCAGCTTTTCTGCGGTCTGCTGCTGTTCGGGCGTCGTATAGAATACCTCGGAGCGATACTGGTCGCCGAGGTCGGGGCCCTGCCCGCCGATCTGCGTAGGATCGTGGATTTCGAAAAAGAAGCGCGCTATCTTTTCATACGGCACTTTCGCCGGGTCGAACACCACACGCACCGCTTCGGCATGTCCCGTACGGTGGCTGCAAACCTCCTCGTAAGTGGGATTTTCGGTCGTACCGCCCGTATACCCCGACTCGACTTTCAGCACGCCGGGAATCTTCGACAACAGGTATTCCACGCCCCAGAAACAGCCTCCGGCAAAAATCGCCGTTTCGGTATGCCCTTTCGGCTGCGCCGCAGACGGTTCGGGTGCCTGCGCGGCAGTTCCCGGCATCCCTGTTTGTCCGGCTTCGAGCCGCTGCCCGGCTTTGGCTTCGGGTTCGAAGTCGAGCGAAAGGGAGTTGACGCAGTGGCGCGTATTCCTGGGCGTGAAGCCCTCGCCCGTAAAGACATGGCCCAAGTGGCCGCCGCAGCGGGCACAGGTGATTTCGGTACGCCGGCCGTCGGCATCGGGCGTACGTTTCACGGCACCCGGTATCTGGTCGTCGAAACTGGGCCAGCCGCAGCCGGCATCGAATTTATCCTGCGAGCGGTACAGCGGCGCACCGCACTGGCGGCAACGGTACACGCCCGGCTCGCTATGGTTGTAATAACGTCCCGAGAAAGGCGCTTCGGTGCCCTTGTCGACAATCACACGTTTCTCTTCCGGTGTCAACGGCTTCATATCCTGTGCTTTTACGGCCCCGGACAGCGCCAGGCCAATTAGTATAATCAGTAATCTCATACATGCGTTCGGGGTCAAAAACTACGCCACGAACTCCTCGCCGGCAAGAAATACGCGGCGGATAAGCGGCGTGGTATAGGCATAAGGCATGAACGCTACCGACGGCATCGGCGCGGTAATGAAGAAATTGGCGACCTTGCCGGCCGTAATGGAGCCGTAGTCGCGGCTCAACCCCATGGCATAGGCCCCGTTGAGCGTCGCGGCATTGAGCGCCTCGGCAGGGGTCATTTTCATGCGGATGCAGGCCAGCGAAACGACCATGCGCATATCGCCCGACGGCGACGAGCCGGGATTGTAGTCCGAGGCCAGCGCCACGCCCAGTCCCGCGTTTATCATCTCGCGGGCCGGGGGATAGCTCATGCCGAGGAAGAACGCCGCGCCGGGCAGCATCGTCGGCGAAGTCACCGCACCGTGCAGGGCCGCAATCTCCTCCCCGCCCATGCGTTCGAGGTGGTCGACCGAAAGGGCGTCGTACTCCACCCCGACCTGCACGCCGCCGGAAACGGCCAGTTCGTTGGCATGTATCTTGGCCCGGAGCCCCAGTTTGCGCCCGGCTTTCAGGATACGGGCCGTCTGCGCCACCGTAAAGAAACCCTCGTCGCAGAACACGTCGACGAAATCGGCCAGTCCTTCGGCCGCCACGGCAGGCAGCATTTCGCTGCAGACCAGCTCCACATACTCCTCCTGCCGGCCGATATAGTCGCGCGGCACGGCATGCGCCCCGAGGAACGTGGCCCGCACGGCCAGCGACGCCGTTTCGCGGATGCGGCGGACGACGCGCAGCATCTTCAGTTCATCGGCCGTCGTAAGCCCGTAACCGCTCTTTATCTCCACGGCTCCGGTACCCTTGGCGGCGATTTCGCGGACACGCTCCATCGCCTGCCGGTAAAGTTCCTCCTCGGAAGTTGCGTGCAGCAGATCGGCGGAATTGAGGATGCCCCCGCCGCGGCGGGCAATCTCTTCGTAGCTCAACCCGTGTATCTTGTCGAGGAACTCCTGCTCGCGGCTTCCGGCATAGACCAGGTGCGTATGCGAATCGCAGAACGACGGGAAAAGCATCCCCCCTTCCGCATCGACGACCTTGTCCACGGCCATATCGCCCAGCGTTTCCATAAAACCGAATGCGGCGATGCGGCCGCCGTCACAGAGCAGCCACGCATCGTCGCAGGTTTCCAGCCGGTCCATCTCTTCGCCGCACAGCCGCATGCAGCCGGCGGTTTCGATACCGACAATCGTACCGATGTTCTTTACCAGAAGCCTCATAATGTCCGGATAAACTGAATGGATGATTCGATATGGGGGTACATCACCGAGTCGTTGTCGATGAACGGCACCCGTTTGCGGTAATCGGCCACAATCCGCTCGATGGCCGCGGACGAACGTGCCGGACGGCGGAATTCGAGCGCCTGCGCAGCGTTGAACAGTTCGATGGCCAGCACCCGCTCGGTGTTGAGCACCACGCGGTAGAGTTTGGTCGCCGCATTGGAACCCATGCTCACATGGTCTTCCTGCCCCTGCGACGAAGGAATCGAGTCGACCGAGGCGGGCATGCATAGCCCCTTGGATTGGCTGACGATCGACGCGGCGGTATACTGCGGAATCATGAACCCGCTGTTCAGCCCCGGCTTGGCGACGAGGAATTTCGGCAATTCGCGCGCACCGGAAATCAGTTTGTAAGTACGCCGTTCCGAGATGTTGCCCAGCTCGGCAAGGGCGATGGCCAGGAAGTCCATCGCCAGCGCAATCGGCTGTCCGTGGAAATTGCCCGCCGAAACGACCATATCCTCCTCGGGAAAGACCGTCGGGTTGTCGGTCGTACTGTTGATTTCGGTGGTCAGCACGCTTTCGACATAGTCGACGGTATCTTTCGAAGCTCCGTGCACCTGCGGAATACAACGGAACGAATAGGGATCCTGCACGTGCTGCTTGTTCCGGGCAATCAGTTCGCTGCCCTCCAGCAGGCGGCGGATGTTCCGGGCCGTCGTGAGCTGTCCCCGATGGGCGCGAATCATATGCACCTGATCGCAGAAAGGCTCGATACGCCCGTCGAAAGCATCGAGCGAAAGGGCCCCGATACGGTCGGCCCACTCGCCCAGACGACGGGCCTGAATCAGCGCCCACACCCCGTAGGCGCTCATGAACTGGGTGCCGTTGAGCAGCGCCAGCCCCTCTTTCGACTGCAGGTCGATCGGCTGCCAGCCCAATTCCGCCAGCACGCCGGCGGCGGATCGGACGGCGCCCTGATACTCCACTTCGCCCAATCCCAGCAACGGCAGGCTCATGTGCGCCAGCGGCGCCAGATCGCCCGAGGCCCCGAGCGACCCCTGCTGGTAAACGACGGGCAGGATATCGTGGTTGAAGAAATCGATCAGCCGCTCCACGGTTTTGAGCTGGACTCCCGAATGGCCGTACGACAGCGACTGTATCTTGAGCAGCAGGATGAGTTTCACAATCTCCGAAGGCACCCGCTCCCCGGTGCCGCAGGCGTGCGACATCACGAGGTTTTTCTGCAGCCGGGCAAGTTCGTCGAATCCCACCGAAATGTCGCACAGCGAGCCGAAGCCGGTGGTGATGCCGTAGATCGGCCGTTCGGGGTTCTCCATTTTGCGGTCGAGGTACTCGCGGCATCGGACGATACGTGCGCGGGCATCGTCGCTTAAGGTCAGCGGGAGGCGGCGTTCGAGGATTTCACGGACGCGGTCTACGGAAAGATGTTCCGCGGAGATATGATGATGTTCCATGTAAGGTAATCTGGGTTTATTCGTTTTCTTTTAATATGTTACGGATTAATTCTTCGTCGGCGGCATTAGGCAGGGTGACCTGCAGCCCGGGCGTGCGTTCCATTTCGCGGCGGATGGCCGACATGGCTCCCTCGTTACGCGCCCAGCTGCGGCGTGCGATGCCGTTGTTGACGTCCCACAGCAGCATTTCGCGGATGTGACGGTCGGCATCTTCCGAACCGTCGACCACCATGCCGAAACCGCCGTTGATGACCTCGCCCCAGCCTACGCCGCCGCCGTTGTGTATCGACACCCATGTAGCGCCGCGGAACGAATCGCCGATGACGTTCTGCACGGCCATGTCCGCCGTGAGGTTCGAACCGTCGTAGATATTCGACGTTTCGCGGTAAGGCGAATCGGTGCCCGACACGTCGTGGTGGTCGCGGCCCAGCACGACGGGAGCCGACAGGCGTCCGTCGGCAACCGCCCGGTTGAAAGCCTGCGCGATTTTGGTGCGTCCCTCGCTGTCGGCATAGAGGATACGGGCCTGCGAACCGACGACAAGGCAGTTGCGGCCGGCCTCGCGAATCCAATGGATGTTGTCGTCGAGCTGTCCGGCAATTTCGGCGGGCGCCGTGGCACGAATCTCCTCCAGCGCTTCGGCCGCAAGGCGGTCGGTGAGTTCGAGGTCTTCGGGCCTGCCCGAGGTGCAAACCCAGCGGAACGGCCCGAAACCGTAGTCGAAGAACATCGGGCCCATGATGTCCTGCACGTAGGAGGGATAGCGGAAACGCCCGCCCTCGCCCATCACGGCGGCCCCGGCGCGCGAAGCCTCCAGCAGGAACGCATTGCCATAGTCGAAGAAGTACATGCCCCGGGCGGTCAGCTTGTTGATGGCATCCACCTGACGGCGCAGCGACTCCTGCACGCACTCGCGGAAACGGGCGGGCTCCTCGGCCATCATCTTGTTCGAAGCCTCGTAGCTGACGTCCACGGGATAGTATCCTCCGGCCCACGGATTGTGGAGCGAGGTCTGGTCGGAACCGAGGTCTACGGGAACATCTTCGGCTGCAAGCCGCTCCCAAAGGTCGACGACATTGCCCACATAAGCCAGGGAAACCACTTCCCGGGCCGCACAGGCACGGCGGATACGGGGAATCAGTTCGTCGAGCGATTCGTGCAGTTCGTCGACCCACCCCTGCTCGTAGCGCTTCTGCGCCGCCTTGGGATTGATTTCGGCGATGACGCTCACCACGCCCGAGATATTGCCCGCCTTGGGCTGTGCGCCCGACATGCCGCCCAGTCCGGACGAAACGAAGAGCATACCCCGGGCATCCCGGCGGTCGGCGGTAAAACGCTTGCGCGCAGCGTTCATCACCGTGATGGTCGTGCCGTGGACGATGCCCTGCGGGCCGATATACATATAGGAACCGGCCGTCATCTGGCCGTATTGCGACACGCCGAGGGCGTTCAGGCGCTCCCAGTCGTCGGGCTTCGAATAGTTGGGAATCACCATGCCGTTGGTCACCACCACGCGCGGAGCGTCGGGATGCGACGGGAAAAGTCCGAGCGGATGGCCCGAGTACATCACCAGCGTCTGGCGGTCGCTCATCTCCGACAGGTACTTCATCGTCAGGCGGTACTGCGCCCAGTTCTGGAACACGGCGCCGTTGCCGCCGTAGGTAATCAACTCGTGCGGATGCTGCGCCACGGCCTTATCGAGGTTATTCTGAATCATCAGCATAATCGCGGCGGCCTGGCGGCACCGGCAGGGATATTCGTCGATCGGCCGCGCATACATCTCGTAGTCGGGCCGCAGGCGGTACATATAGATACGCCCGTACTTGCGCAGCTCCTCGGCAAACTCTTTCGCCAATACGGCGTGGTGTTTGGCCGGAAAGTAGCGCAGGGCGTTCCGGACAGCCAGCACCTCTTCCTCGGGCGTGAGTATCTCCTTGCGTTTGGGCGCATGGTTGATTTGTTTGTCATAAGGCTTCGCGGCGGGCAACCGGTCGGGAATACCCGCGCGGATATCGTTCTGGAACTCTTGCAGTGTCATAGGGCTTAAATTTTACTTTCCACGATGTTCAGCACCTCCCGTTCGGCGCATTCGGCGTCGGCCGCAATCGCATCGGCCTCGGCGACCAGCGCCTCGGCTACGGCGCGGTCTTTCAGTCCCGCGGCGTTGATGCGGACGTTAAGGGCGGCACCCAACACGGCGCTGCGGGCGGCCAATGCCCCCACGCCTGCGTCGGAAACCGAATTGGGATTGCCTCCGGCGGCCATGGCACGCACGATTTCGAAGACCCTGAACGCGGTTTTCATCGTCCGCAGGGGCACCTGCGTGGCATAGCGCGTAGCCTCCTGCAAAGCGGCGCTGCGGGCCGCCTTCTCCTCGTCGGTCGACTTGGGCATGGCGAAGACATCCATGATGCGGTTGAACGCCGCCGTATCCTCGTCCACGAGGTGCAGCAATTCGGCAAGCAATGCCTGCCCTTTGTCGGCCCAGTCGGAGAACTCCTCCCAGCGGTCGTCCCATCCCGCCTTGTGCGACGAGAGGTTGGCGACCATCGTGCCGAGGGCAGCCCCCAGCGCCCCCATATAGGCTGCAATCGAACCGCCGCCCGGCGCAGGAGATTCGCTCGCCGTTTCTTCGGCGAATCCCTTGCATGTCATATCGATAAGGCGCTTTTGCTTATCCTCCGCTTCAAGCAGGTATTCGATTACCTTTTCTGCGGGATCGAACGGTTTCAAATCGTCCAGCCCCATCGATTTGACGGCGATGCGGACGATTTCCTGTTCGGCGATACCCGTCGATCGGCGCTGCTTGCGGAGAAAATACTTGCCCGCCTCCACCAGGGCGCGTTTCGGTACGAGACCCACGATTTCGGTACCCGTCACGCGCACGCCGCGGGCATCGGCCTTGCGGCACACCTCGTCGAAAGCGACATGGAGTGGCGTCGTGGCAATGTCGGTAATGTTCATCGAAACCTGCGCAATGCCGTACTCCTCGATAAACCACCCGATGGCTTTCGTAGCACGGAGCGTACCGGGCTGCATGACAGGATTTCCGTCGGCGTCTTTCACCACCTTGCCCGTAATCGGATTGCCCTCGCGGACAGGGCGTCCTTTCTCGCGTACGTCGAACGCAATGGCGTTGGCGCGGCGCGTGGAGGTGGTATTGAGGTTGAAGTTCACGGCAATCAGGAAGTCGCGCGCCCCGACGACCGTGGCACCCGTGCGGGCAACCCCCTCGTCGAACGGCCGTGCACCGAAATCGGGCGCCGTATCTCCGTGCGCCAGTTTGTCGGGCAGCGCCTCGTATTCGCCCGCACGGCAAACCGCGAGGTTGCGCCGTTCGGGTGTACGGGCCGCAGCTTCGTAACAGTAGGTCGGGATGCGAAGCTCCGCAGCAATACGTTCGGCCAGTTTGCGGGCCAGTGCGGCGCACTCTTCGAGCGTGATGCCGGAAATCGGAATCAGGGGCAGCACGTCGGTAGCGCCCATGCGGGGATGCGCACCCTTGTGCCGGCGCATGTCGATCACTTCGGCAGCTTTCTTCACACCGGCGAAAGCCGCTTCGACGACAGCCTCGGGCGAGCCGACGAACGTAACGACGGTGCGGTTGGTCGCCTCGCCGGGATCGACGTCCAGCAATTTGACGCCCCCAGAGGATTCGATGGCCGATGTGATTTGCCGGATTACCGCCTTGTCGCGCCCCTCGCTGAAATTAGGAACGCATTCCACGATTCTTTTCTCCATATAGTTATGCTGATTTGATTTCTTATGCTTCAAATATAACAATTTTCCGAAATAAATCGTGTAAATCCGTAACGAAAAAAGGCCTTTCTTATTTTGAAATAACAGGATTCGGGAGATTTCGGCAGGATCAGAAGAGTGAAAGCCACTCCGGGAAGTCCCATACGACCAAAAAAGCCCGGCGCATCTGACGCCGGGCCGGAGTTGCAACCGGATAAAAAAGGAATCGCCTAACGGCCGATGGTCAGCACGACGCCGCCCGTAACCCACGCCCCGGGCAGGCGGATGCCGCCCAGGTCGCAGTAACGCGAATCGGTGATGTTCGTCGCATCGAGGTAGAGGCGGCAGACGCCTTTTTCCCACTGGAGCCGGCCGTCGAGCAGGAAATAGGGCTCGTAGTCGCGAATCCGGGAAACGGATGCATCGCCCGGAACCGGATAGTGGGTATAGCTGCCGTTGCGGTCGTAAACCGAAGCGGTCAGTACCAGCGACATCCTGCGCAGGAAATGCACCCCGACGGCCAGCGACGCCTTATGGCGCATGAAATCCATGGCGCTTTTGGCGACGATATCCGTATTGCGGTCGGTGGAAATATAACCGTACGACATGGTCACGCTCCGCAGGAAACCCTCGGGAGCCACATAACCGCCCGAAAGCTCGACGCCGTAGGTGTCGAGGCGGCTGGCCTGCTCGGAATGCCATTTACCGTCCATATCCTCGCGCCACACCCAGTCGATGATGTCGCGTCCGGCACGGTAGTAGGTTTGCAGCGAGGCGCTCCAGCGGCCTTTCGCATAATCTGCGCCGATACGGTAGGTGACGGCCTTTTCCGGCGTCAGGTCGAGGTTGTTGACCTGTGCCGGGGAGGAGTAATAGAGGTCGGTGAAAGTCGGCAGGCGCATGGACTGAAACACCCCGGCTCCGAGGTGCAGCCCGGCGAGGGGTTCGTAACCGCCCGCGATGCTCCACAGCGCCGAAGTGCCGTAGGGCGTGAAGCTGCCCCCGGCGGAAACCGCAGCATCGAACCGCCGCCACCGTTTGGCGTGGCGCAGCCAGAGGTTGCCCGTATGGCGGGCCTTGGCATGCGTATAGTGTCCGTGCGGTTTCGAAAGCGCTTCGCCGAGGTTGGTGCTGTAAATGTGGTTGAAAGCGTAATCGCCGCCGAGCGAAGTCGTACCCGCAAGCCAGCCGCAGTCGACCCACAGTTTCGCGCCGGCATTGTCGGTATTGTGGCGGTTCATGGCGGTGCCGCGCGTCCAGTCGTAGCGGTCGAAGTTCTTGCGGTAACTCGCTGCGGCGCCGAACGAAAAGCGTCCGGTATCTTTCAGCCACCGCAGCGACGCCAAAGCCGTGGATGTGCCCTCCCACTGATCGGGATTGTAGGCGGCATAAAATCCGTTGGAGCCGAACGCCCGATCCTGATAACCTGCCTGCAGGTCGAAGTATCCGGCGCGGCGCGCATCGTAGGCCGCACGCACGAAAGCGTTGTAGTTGGTGAAATCGGTATTGTGACGGTAGCCGTCGCTGCGACGGTAGGAGCCCGCCGCCAACACGGACAGGCGTCCCGAGGTCACTGCGCCCGAAAGATTCGCATAGGCGTAGCCGTGCTGTCCTCCCGTCCCCTCGAAACGCAGGTAAGTGGGTTTGAGTGGCGCCGTGCGGATATTCACCGCTCCGGCGAAAGCCCCGACGCCCGGCACGCCGTCCAGCAAATCGACCGCCGAAATGCAGTCGATGTCGACGGGCAGCGAGTGGGACTGGTGCCCGGTGCGGGCGTCCGTAAAATCAATCCCGTTGAGAAGTACCATGGTTTGGTCGAAAGAGCCTCCCCGGATGAAGATGTCGGCCTGCATGCCCTTGCCCCCGCGTTCGCGGATATCGACCGACGGTACGAGGCGCAGGGCGGACTCCAGGGTCTGGACGGGCGCTGCGGCCTGTGCTTTCCGGTCGAAAAGCGGGGTTTGCGATTGTACGTTGCGCGTCGGGGCAGACTGGCTGCCCGATATGCCGACCTCGTCAATCCTCAAAGTCTTGAGGATGGCGGCCGTATCGGCATCGTGCGCAGACGCACTGTGCGTCGCGAGCAAGAGAATCGACATCGTCACGGCGAGGACTCCGATGGTCACATGGCGGTGCAGGCTCGCAAAGGCCGACCAGCCTTTGCGGCTCCAACGCCTGAAGCAGGGAGTCTGCTTGGTTCGGATGTTTTTCATCTTGAATTTTGTTGGGTTAATAAAAAAATCAGCGGTTCGGGGAGGGCCCGGCTGCACGCCCTGTTTCCAAACCGCTGCAAAGGTATATTTTTCCGGCAGTTTTCCGGCGGTTCCGGCCATTTTCTTTTCCGGCGCCCTGCGTTTCCGGAGTTTCATCCCGACACTGGCACAGGAAACAGCCGTGCGGGAAATTGGAGCAGGACGGTATCCGGCATGATCAGGCACCGTAAGTAAAACGGATGTTCGGGCAGGCGCCGGCATAGTCCCACACCGCCCCCTGCCGGCACATTTCATCACTGCGGACAAAGCAGGTTGCCCGGCAAGTGTGCGGGCCGCTCAAAACTCGTCAATAAAACAATAATCCGGCTGATAGCCGGATTATATGAAAAATCAGTTGAACAGGGCCTCGACCTTGGCGACCACGTCGTCGACATCGGGTTCGAGCGGGAAGACATGGCTGGGTTTGAGGTACCAGAGCTCCTTGCCCTCCTTGAAATGCTCCTCGCCGCCGCCCGTGATGTTGAGCATGACGGTAGCGTCCTTTTCGACCTTGCCCGCGGCAACCGCATTGACAAGCGACGCCAGCGCAACGCCCGCCGCGGAGTAGATATCCACGCCTTCCAGCTCCTTGAAGAGTTTGCGGGCCTTGCGGGCCATGGCGTTCGTCGCAACGAAGAACTCGCCGCCGGTAGCTTTCAGCGCATCGTACAGGCCACCGGTGATACCGTAAGGGGGCCGGCGGTTGGAGAGCACCTTGGCGTCGATAATCTCCGCATCGCGGCGCGCCTTGTCGTCCTCGTAAGGCAGCATCTTGCGCGAATCGGCCTGCCATGCGTCGTACATCGGCACGAAAGGCGCATTCTGCGACACCATGATTTTCATGGTATTCGACCCGAAACGGCCGTCCTCAATCAGGCGCATGTTGGCCTCCCAGGCGGCAATGGCGCCCGTGCCGCTGCCCACGGCCTGGAAATAGTAATCGGGAATACGGCCGATGGTCGTAACGGCCGAAAGCACCGTGCAGGCCATGCCGTCACGGCGGGCAATATTCTTCGCGCCGCCCTCGGCATAAAAACCGGGGCCTTTCAGGGCGATGTCGCTCAAATGGATGGCATCGAAATAGTCGCCGCCTTTATCGCAGGAAATGAGTTTCACGCAGGGATTCAGCGGATGTTCGAACCACAGCGCCTCGATATTGTCGTAGGGAACCGACAACAGCAGTTTGATATTATTGTCGGAGCAGACCTTGGCGAACGCGCGCGCCGTATTGCCGGCCGAAGCCACGACGAGCACCCTCTCTTCGTGTTCGGCGGCACGGCCGCAAACCGAAAAGGCTTCGGTTTCCTTGAACGAGCAGGTCGACATCGTAGCGCCGATAGCCGGATAGTAGCCGTTGAACGTAATCCAGAGGTTTTCCAGCCCGAGATGCGCGGCCAGCCCTTTGCTCTTGTAGGTCACGGGAGCCGAGGAGCCTTTGAGGATACGCCGCACCGGCATCCAGTCGCAGAACTTGTAAAGGCCGTATTCGGCAGGTTTCACTTCGAGCTGCCTGCGGGCATATTTGGCACGGATAAGCGACGGGGTCTTGCACTGCGGATCGGCGAGCATCCAGCCCGCATCCTCGAATTCACGGCCCGTAGCAACGCACTCGAGCGTGTAGGGAGTAGGTGTAAAATCTTTCATTTATCTTAGTTTGTACTGTTTACGACATGCGGTTCCTGAAATCCTCGTAGCCGAACTCACGGACGACGTCCACGCGTCCGTCGCGGCGCACAATGACGATCGCGGGATGCGCCACGCCATTGAACATCGTGGTTTTGACCATCGTATAGTGAATCATATCTTCGAAAACGATGCGCTCGCCCACTTTCAGTTCATGGTCGAAAGCCCAGTCGCCGTAGTAGTCGCCCGCGAGGCAGCTCGTACCGCCCATGCGCCAGCGCTTTTCCCCTGCAGCGGGCTCGTGCGCCCCGACAATGGCGGGCTTGTAGGGCATTTCGAGGCAGTCGGGCATGTGGCAGGCGAACGACACATCGAGCATGGCCGTATGCACGCCGCTGTTTTCGACAATATCCTCGACCGTCGACACCAGGCACCCCGTGCGCCAGGTGAAAGCGCTGCCCGGCTCGAGAATCAAGCGCAGGTGCGGATGGCGTGCACGGAAATCCCGCAGGATGGCAATCAGCTCGTCGCAATCGTATTCGGCATGGGTCATCAGGTGCCCGCCGCCCATATTGAGCCATTTGATGCGGTCGAGATACTGCCCGAAATGTTTCTCGACAGCCTCCAGCGCCAGTTTCAGGTGGTGCGGGCGCGACTCGCACAACACATGGAAATGCAATCCCTCGACTCCGTCCGGAAGTTCTTTCAGCTCATCGGCCGTAATGCCGAGGCGCGAGCCGGGAACACAGGGGTTGTAGAGGTCGGTTTCCACGGGCGAATATTGCGGATTGATGCGCAGGCCGCATGAAATGCCGCGCAGCAGGGCCATCGGGCCGAAGCGCTCGAACTGTGCGACGGAGTTGAACGTGATGTGGTCGCTGCAACGCAGTATCTCCCCGATATTGCGGTCGGTATAGACCGGAGCGTATGTGTGGGCGGGTTTGCCGTACTCCTCGAAAACGAGCCTCGCCTCGGCGGCGGAACTGGCCGTCGCACCGTCGGAGTGCTTCGCCAGTTCGGGAAAAATGCTCCACATGGCGCAAGCCTTCAGGGCAACGATAATTTCGGCGCCCGATTCGCGGCGTACACGGTCGATTATCGCCAAGTTACGATCCAGCAACGCCTCGTCGAGGACGTAGCACGGAGAAGGCAGTTTCAAGAAGTCAATCATCGAAGTGTTTTCAGTTGGATTTCATCCGTCGTTTTCCCGGTACGGCACACTCCGGAAAAGTCCGGATGCCGTTTTCGCACGGCGAAAACTTTCAAAACAGTTGCAAAAATAGCAATTTCCACGCTAAAACCGCGCGGCAGACAACGGGAATTTCAACGAAATAGGTATTTATACTTACCGCACGGAAACCCGGCAGGAGGCATTCGTCGTTCCGCCAAACTCAACGACCGGGCGAAGCCGAAGGTGTAAAGGCGGAAGGTGGGACCGCAGGACGGATAACAGAGGAGCGGATAGCGCAAACAAACACGCGGGACACCGCATGCGTCGTGTCCGACGCCGAAGGCAAATAAAATGCGGCGGCAGGAATCCTGCCGCCGCATACCCGAGTCCGACACCGGACTATTTTGCGATACAGATGCTCACGCGGTTTTTCTCGACCCCGGGGAAAGGCTGGACGGTATCGCCCTTGCCGTCGACACGGATACGCCCGGCGGCGATACCCGCAGCTTTGAGGGCTGCAGCGACGCTTTCGGCGCGCTGGCGGGAGATTTTCAGGTTGACGGCGTTCGAACCCGTCGCGGCATCGGCATAACCGGTAACTTCGACGTTCGCGTCCGGGTTGGCTTTCAGGTATTCAACCAGCGCCGTAATTTTCGACTTTTCCGTGTCGCGCACCTGTGCGGAACCAATCCGGAAGAAAATATCCTCACGCAGGGGTGCGGGTTTTTCGGCCACGGCAGGCTTTTCAGCCGCAACGGGAGCAGCCTCCTGCACGGCCGGTGTCCGGGGCTTTTCAGCCGGGGGTGTCGTCTGAACCGGAGCCGCAACGACGGCAGCGGGCTGCGACTTTTTATGGTTTTTACCGAAACGGAACGTCAATCCGGCCAGCGCATTGAACTGCCAGTCGAGATTGCCCGCCTTTTTCGAATTATACTTGTCGGAGAGCATGTTCGTATTCACCTCCACACCCAGCAGCACACAGTCCGAGAGGCGGAAGTTCACACCCGCGCCCAAACGCCCGGCGACGAACGCCTTGCTGCCCGACCAGATGTTGCCCAACGCATACCCTTTGTCGTTCAGCGCATTGGCTTCGTCGTTATCGAACGCCCCGTTCACGCCCACACCGGCGAACAGGTAGGGATTGACAGTACGCACGGGATTGAAACGTCCGAACAGGTTGGCTAAATCGAGCGTTGCCTCGACATTCCCCTGCAGGTACTTGTATTGGTAGACGTTTTCGGGGGACACCCACGCCCCCTTGCTCTGCCAGCCGCTCAAACCGAAGCGCAGGCCCCACACGGGCGAGAACTGATACCCGGCCGAAAACGCCGCGGCAGGCGACACCAGTTTGCCGAAACTTCCCTCCCCCAACGTATAGGAGGCTCCGCCTTGCAACTGCATGAACCAATGCCGGTTGAATTCCGTTTTTTCACTCTCTTTCGCAGATCCTGCGAAAGCGGTCGCCGTGCACATCGCAAGCGCACCAGCAGCACATAGGATACATTTCATTTTCATAGCATACAAATGGGTTTGTTGACGGCCCAAAGATAATAAAAACGTATCATTTATCATACACATAATACAATGAAAAATAGTGCCCGGGCCGGAAAAGGAAACGGAGAAACCGGAAAAAGCTCGACACACCCAGCGCAGCCGTTTCCGCTCCGGCGATGAAGAGAGGGCATGCACCATGCCGGACGCAGCGTCAAGCCGGAACGGGAAGAACGACAGTACCGCAGGAGCGGACGGCAAACGGACAAAAAACAGGCATGTAAGCTGGCGCAGAAACAAACAGCAAACCGTCGAATAGACAAACAGACAAATACGTGCTGTCACAAAAAAAGCGCAGACAGGATTACCCTGTTTGCGCTTTTCAGACTTGCAACCGATGTTTGCCAATCAGACTTCGATGTCCACATCGAACAGTTCATGCCACGGGAGCCCCTGCTCGCCCAGTTCGGCCAGGAACGGATCGGGATCGAACTCTTCGACATTGAACACCCCGGCGCCGCGCCAGAGCCCCTTGGCCCACATCGATGCGCCCAACGCGGCAGGTACGCCCGTCGTAAAGCTAACAGCCTGCGTGCCGGTTTCCTTGAAAGCCTGCTCGTGGTCGCAGTTATTATAAATATAGTAAGTACGCTCCTTGCCGTCCTTGATACCGCGGATGCGGCAGCCGATGGAAGTCTGGCCGTGATAGTTGGCACCCAGCGACTTGGGATCGGGAAGCACGGCCTTGAGGAACTGAATCGGAACGATCTCGACGCCATTGTAGATAATCGGGTCGATACGGGCCATACCGATATTCTGAATCACGCGCAGGTGCGTGAGGTACTCCTGCCCGAACGTCATCCAGAAGCGCGCACGCTTGATAGTCGGATAATTCTTGACGAGCGACTCCAACTCTTCGTGGTAGATTACATAGGACTCGCGTTCGCCGATACCCGGGTAGTTGAGCG
The DNA here is from genome assembly GCF_902388705.1 of uncultured Alistipes sp. Taxonomy (GTDB): domain Bacteria; phylum Bacteroidota; class Bacteroidia; order Bacteroidales; family Rikenellaceae; genus Alistipes. The sequence goes on along the minus strand of NZ_CABMQJ010000005.1, from coordinate 7,495 downwards.
AGCGGTGTATCTCGTGCGGTTCGGTCACCACCCACTCGCCGTTTTCGAAATAACGACCTTTCTGCGTCACCTCACGGATATTAATCTCGGGGTTGAAATTCGTGGCGAAAGCCATGCCGTGATTGCCGGCATTGCAGTCCACGATGTCGAGGTAGTGGATTTCGTCGAAATGGTGCTTGGCGGCGTAAGCCGTGAAAATAGCCGTGACGCCCGGGTCGAAACCGCAGCCGAGGATTGCCGTAAGGCCGGCAGCCTTGAAGCGATCCTGATAGGCCCACTGCCACGAATATTCGAAATGCGCCTCGTCCTTGGGCTCGTAGTTCGCCGTATCGAGGTAGTTGCAGCCGCACTCGAGGCAGGCGTCCATAATGGTCAGATCCTGGTAAGGAAGCGCCACATTGACGACGATGTCGGGCTTGAACGCACGGAACAGCTCGCACAGTTCGGACACGTTGTCGGCATCGACCTGCGCGGTCTTCACGCGGTTGCCGCCGATAACCGCCGCCACGGCATCGCATTTGGATTTGGTACGGCTGGCCAGCATCACGTCCGTAAAGACGGGATTGGCGGCGATTTTCTGGGTGACGACCGTTCCGACGCCTCCGGCACCGATAATTAACGCTTTACACATAGGTAATATGGGTTTAAATTAATTTTTTCGCTATAACGCCTACAAAAATATCGTTTTATTTTGGTAAAACAAAAATATTATCTACATTTGCACCACCAAAAACGGGAAACCCCCTGCTTGGTATCGGAGATTCCGTAGCTCAGCTGGTAGAGCACAACACTTTTAATGTTGGGGTCCTGGGTTCGAGCCCCAGCGGGATCACGGAAAAAGAGTGGAAAACTCACAAAACGCCCTATCCACAGGGCGTTTTTTCTGTTTCTATTCAAACCGGCCCGCATACGAAAACACGGCGTTCGCATCCGGAACGCATTGATTATTCGGAGAAATTCCGTATCTTTGCCCCACGACGCTCAACCATTCACCACACACCGATGCCTTTGGACAAAGACACGCAACATTTCCTGCAACTGCTGTGCTGCGGACTGAAAACCGCACCTCCCCCGGCAACAGGCGAGGCCGTTTCCCCCGAATCGTGGGAACACATCTACCGTACAGCAGTGAACCAGGGCGTATGTGCCATTACGTGGGACGGCGTACAGCGTTTGCCCGCAGACCGGCAGCCGCCCCGGGAATTGCGCCTCCGGTGGGCGTTGGCGGCCGATGAACTGGAGAAACGATACCTCCGCCAGCGGCAAACGGCCTCGGCGCTGGCGGCACGCTTCGCAGAAAACGGGCTCCGCATGCTGGTGCTGAAAGGAGTCGGTTTGAGCGAGGACTACCCTATCCCGGCACACCGGGAATGCGGGGACATCGACATCTATTCTTTCGGGAAGGCGGAGCAAGCAGACCGCGTGTTACAGAAAATCGGAGCGCAACTGTACAGCGACGTCCCGAAGCATTCGGAATACCTCTGGCAGGGGGTGCAAATCGAAAACCACCGAACGCTTCTGAACGTCAAGCGCAACCGCACCGAGCAGGAACTGAACGCGCTACTGACCGGCCTGCTGTACCGGGAAGGCACGCACGAGGCGGGCAACGGCATGGAAACGCCGCCGGCGACTTTCAATGCGATTTTTCTGATCCGCCATGCCGCCGTACATTTCCCGAAAGAGGGCATCGTATTAAGACACCTCTGCGACTGGGCCTGCTTCCTCGAGCGCCACTGGCCCGAGGTCGACCACCGTCAATTCGAATCGGCAATGGCAGCCGGCCGTATGGAGCGGTTCGCAGCGCTGATGACAGCCGCCGCAATCCGGTATCTGGGGGCAGGCGTTCCCGAGCCGGAACACGATGCCGCCCGGCTCGAACGGTTCATGCAGGAGGTATTCACCGCCGGCCCCGTATCGGACAAACCGCTCGCCAAACTGTACAGGAAATTTTGCGGCCCCCTGCACAACCGCTGGCGCCTGCGCTACGCGCTGCGGACGCCCTTGCGGCGCTTCTACTGGGATACGCTCCGGGCACAATGGAACGAAAAATTCACCGTGTTCAAATAACGCCTCTTTCCGGGCAACGGAAGCCCCGTACACGGACAATGCTTCCGCCACATGACACAAATCAGCCCGGAAAATCCCCGAAAACAAGAAATTACGGGCGATTTTCGCGCCTCCATGACGGAAAAACAGCAGGCCGTGTTTGGGGATTCAAAATAAAGAGTTATATTTGCATCGTAAAAAAACGCAAAATATGCACTGTTTAGTGCGTACGAGCAAAACACGAGGACATAAAGAGGCGCAAAACTGGTAAGTCCAGCCCTTTTTGTGTCCTTTATTGTTTACAGCGCAAACGGAAACGAGCACCCGGGCCTAACGGCCGGATTGGCGGATATGGAAAATTTCGTATCTTTGCGTTCACGGGAAAAAGATGCGCAGGCCCTATCGTAGGGATGCGCATGAGAGAGTGACCAAAATCCAATTTCGACAAGTAACAACCGCGCCTTTTTTGCGGAGGTGTCCCCAGGGTATGCCCATGGCAGAAACAACGGAAAAGATACAACAATGGTACGCGATACGCGTCACGTACAGTCGGGAGCTGCTCGTGAAAAGCCATCTGGACAATATCGGCATCGAAAACTACGTGCCGATGCACTTCGCCGAACGCACGTACGGCAATAAAAGGCGCAAAGTTTGGGAACCGCTCGTCCACAACCTGCTGTTCATCCGCACGTCGGCGGACAACCTGAAAAAACTCAAAGCCGACACTACCCTGCCGATCCGCTACATCATGGACCGGGAAACCCGGGTGCCGACGGTGATTCCCGAACGGCAGATGCAGGATTTCATGGCGGTCGTGGCCACGCGGAACGAACACGTGGAAATCGTGTCACCGCAGGACGTCGACCTGACAAGCGGCGACAAAGTCCGGGTCACGGACGGAATCTTCGCCGGAATCGAAGGCCGGTACATCCGCCACAAGGGGCACAGCAAAGTGGCCGTGGCGATCGGCAATGTGGCAACGGCGCTGACTGCTTACGTCCCGTCAAAATTCATCGAGAAAATCAACGAATAACAAACGCGGTTAATACGAAAATTAACGCCTCTAAATTTTCGGTATATGAAACAAGTCATGCAGGAGTCTTTACTCATAAAGCTTCCTGTCATCATCGGAGATCTATTTATACTGAATCTATCCTGGATATTCGCGCTCACGCTGTATCCGCAGCCCGCCTATATCGCCCACTCGCTGGAGATATTCGCCTGCCTCAATATCTGTTTCATACCGGGCCTTTCCTGGTTCGGCGTAGTGCTTTCATCACGCATCGTTCCCTACGAGGAAATCATCCGCCGCGTATTCTACGTCGTACTCTGCCATTTAGGATTCTACACGCTCATCCAGACCGTATGGAGCTACGGCCTGCTGCCGCTGCACCTGATAGGGACATTCTACATAGCGCTAACGGTCATGCTGATGCTGTGGCGCTACATCTGCCGCGTCGTGGTGAAAATCACCCGCGGGCACGGCCGCAATACGCGCCATGTAGTCATCATCGGCAGCAAGGACAATGCGCTCGAGGTATACCACGAAATGGTGGACAACACCAGTACGGGATACCGCGTAGTCGGATTTTTCAGCAACCACGAGGATCGTCCGCTGCCCGACACCCCGCGCCTCGGCACCGTGGAAGACGCCCTGCCGTGGCTGCAAGACCACCGGGTCGACGAGGTATACTGCTGCCTGTCGACCGACCGCTACGGAGAAGAAATCTTTCCCATCATGGATCTCTGCGAGAACAACTTTATCCGCTTCTTCTACGTACCCAACCTGCGCAACTACATGAAGCGTGCGATGAACCTCGAACTGTTGGGCAATGTGCCGATTCTCTACATCCGGGAGGAGCCGCTGCGACAGGCCTCGAACCGTTTCATCAAACGGGCGTTCGACATCGTGGTTTCGTCCGTATTCCTCTGCACCGCATTCCCGTTCGTATATATCTTCGTCGCCATCGGCACCAAGCTGACTTCGAAAGGGCCGGTATTCTTCATACAGGAGCGCAGCGGCGAAAACGGGCAGACATTCGGCTGCATCAAATTCCGGTCGATGCGCGTCAACGACGATGCGGACAGGCTCCAGGCAACCAAGGACGATCCCCGCAAAACCAAATTCGGCGATTTCCTGCGCCGCTCGAGCATCGACGAACTTCCCCAGTTCATCAACGTGCTGAAAGGCGACATGTCCCTCGTAGGGCCGCGTCCGCACATGCTCCAGCACACCGAACAATACTCGAAACTCATCAACAAATATATGGTACGCCACCTGATTAAGCCCGGCATCACCGGATGGGCGCAGGTAACCGGCTACCGCGGCGAAACCCACGAGTTGAGCCAGATGGAGGGCCGTGTGCGCCGCGACATCTGGTATCTTGAGAACTGGTCGCTGCTGCTCGACATCCGCATCATATTCAAAACGATGCTGAATGCGCTGAAGCAGGATGAAAATGCCTATTGACGATTAATCGTAACATGTTGCGTCTGCGAGAAATCCGGCTGCTGGGCAGCCGGCAGGCCCTGTCGGCCCTGCCCGACGGGAAACTTCTGATAAACACAATCAACGCGCACTCCTACAATACGGCCCGGAAAGACCCCGTATTCGCGGAGGCTTTGTGCAACGGCGGCGTCCTGATACCCGACGGGGCGGGCATCGTCAAAGCCGTCAAATACCTGAAAAAAGAGTCCCTGGAACGAATCGCCGGAGCCGATCTCTTCGCCTATGAAATGGAAAAACTCAACGCGAAAGGCGGCACCTGTTTCTTCCTCGGCAGCAGCGAAAAAGTGCTGGAACTGATTCGCAGGCGCGCCGCGGCGGATTACCCCTCAATCCGGGTAATAACGCTCTCGCCGCCCTTCAAGGCGGAATTCTCCGACGCCGAGAACCGTGCGATGATCGACGCAGTAAATGCGGCTGCGCCCGATTTGCTGTGGATAGGCATGACCGCCCCGAAGCAGGAGAAGTGGGCCTACACGCACCTGCCGGAACTCAAGGTGAACTGCCATATCGGAACCATCGGCGCCGTTTTCGATTTTTATGCGGGTACGGTACGGCGTGCCCCGCTCGCATGGCAGGAGCACGGCTTCGAATGGCTGTACCGGCTGTTGAAAGAGCCTCGCAGGATGTGGCGGCGCTACCTGCTCGGAAACACCGCATTCATCTGGAATATCCTAAAAGAAAAATACAATTTCTAAATTATCATGGCTAAAATTGCACTAATCACCGGCATTACGGGACAGGACGGATCGTTCCTGGCGGAATTCTTATTGGAAAAAGGGTACGAAGTCCACGGCATCATCCGCCGTTCGTCGTCGTTCAACACCGGACGTATCGAGCACCTCTACCTCGACGAATGGGTACGCGACATGAAGCAGAAACGCCTCATCAACCTCCACTACGGCGACATGACCGACTCGTCGTCGCTCGTGCGCATCATCCAGACCGTGCAGCCGGACGAAATCTACAACCTCGCGGCACAGTCGCACGTCAAGGTGTCGTTCGACGTACCCGAATACACGGCCGATGCCGACGCCGTGGGCACGCTGCGCCTGTTGGAGGCCGTGCGCATCCTCGGGCTCGAGAAAAAATGCCGCATCTACCAGGCTTCGACCTCGGAACTGTTCGGCAAAGTGCAGGAAGTCCCCCAAAAGGAAACCACGCCGTTCTATCCCCGTTCCCCCTACGGCGTCGCGAAACAATACGGATTCTGGATTACCAAGAACTACCGCGAATCGTACGGCATGTATGCCGTGAACGGCATCCTGTTCAACCACGAATCGGAGCGACGCGGCGAAACGTTCGTCACACGCAAAATCTCGCTGGCCGCAGCACGTATCGCACAGGGCTTCCAGGACAAACTCTATCTGGGCAACCTCAATTCGCTGCGCGACTGGGGATACGCCAGGGATTACGTGGAGTGCATGTGGCTAATCCTGCAGCACGACACCCCGGAAGACTTCGTGATCGCCACGGGCGAATATCATACCGTACGCGAATTCACGACGCTGGCATTCAGCGAAGTCGGCATCTCGCTCCGTTGGGAGGGCGAAGGCGCAGACGAGAAAGGCATCGACGCGAAGAGCGGCAAGGTGCTCGTGGAGGTCGACCCGAAGTACTTCCGCCCCGCCGAAGTGGAGCAGCTGTTGGGCGACCCGACCAAGGCCCGGACACTGCTCGGATGGAATCCCCGCAAGACGTCGTTCCCCGAACTGGTGAGAATCATGGTGGAACACGACATGAAATTCGTGAAAAAACTTTATCTTCGTTCGAAACTGGAGGCATAAATGGAAAAATCCGCAAAAATATACGTAGCCGGACACCGCGGTCTGGTCGGCTCCGCAATCTGGAACAACCTGCTCGCAAAAGGCTATACGAACCTAATCGGCCGCACGCACAGGGAACTGGATCTGATGGACTGCATGGCTGTAAAGCGGTTCTTCGACGAAGAGCGGCCCGACTACGTCATACTCGCGGCGGCGCACGTGGGCGGCATCATGGCCAACAACACTTATCGGGCGGATTTCATCTACGAGAACCTGCAGATACAGCAGAACGTCATCGGCGAGGCATTCCGCCACGACGTAAAAAAACTGCTGGCACTCGGCTCGACCTGCATCTATCCGCGCGACTGTCCCCAGCCGATCAAGGAGGAATACCTGCTGACGGGCGAACTGGAGTATACCAACGAGCCCTATGCCCTCTCGAAAATCGTTGGCCTGAAAATGTGTGAAAGTTTCAATCTCCAGTACGGTACCAACTACATCGCCGTGATGCCGACGAACCTGTACGGGCCCAACGACAATTTCCATCTGGAGAACTCGCACGTCATGCCGGCCATGATTCGCAAAGTGTTCCTCTCGCACTGCATGCGCCAAGGAAACTGGGACGCCGTCCGGGCCGACATGAACCTCCGGCCGGTAGAGGGCACCAACGGATCGGCCACGCAGGAACAGATAACAGCCGTGCTCGCCAAATACGGCATCGCAGCCGACACGGTGACCCTGTGGGGCACGGGCAAACCATTGCGCGAATTCCTCTGGTCGGAAGAGATGGCCGACGCAAGCGTCTTCATCATGGAGCACGTCGATTTCAAGGATGTGCGCGGCGAAGGCAAAGAGGTGCGCAACTGCCACATCAACATAGGTACAGGCAAAGAGATCGCCATCGGCGATTTGGCCCGCCTGATTGTGAAGACCGTGGGCTACGGCGGTGAACTGCGTTTCGACACATCGAAACCCGACGGAACGCCCCGCAAGCTGTGCGACGTCACGAAACTCCACACCCTCGGCTGGCATCACAAAATCGAAATCGAAGAGGGCGTGCGCAAACTTTACGAATGGTATCGCCGGAGTATTGAGGCATAAACAATTCTAAACACCCGACATGATGAAAGGCATTGTATTGGCAGGGGGTAGCGGTAGTCGCCTGTATCCTATAACG
>NZ_CABMQJ010000004.1 GCF_902388705.1 uncultured Alistipes sp. | reverse complement strand
CCGAAGACTGGGTTTGCCCCGTCTGCGGCGTCGGCAAAGACCAGTTCGAAGAGGTTGCCGAGTAACACCCGAAAGCGAAGCGCACTTGTAAAAAGGTGCGCTTCGCTGCATTCAGGAGGGATGTTTCAAAAAAATCGGGGGGGGGTATACAGGCTTTCCGAAAAATTGTTATTTTTGTCCGTCGCGCACGGTGTGCGGCTATAATCCAAATCAATACAATGATGAAAAAAATCCTATTCCTGATGGCTGCTACGGCCATAATCTGGGGGGGGGAAATGCTGTAACGGCACAAACCCTCGAACCCGAATTCGAGGGTGAGGTCGTCGGCGTATTCCCCGACGGCTCGTCCAAAAAGCTCGAAAAACACAACGTGCGGATGCGAACGGGCGCCGGCGTCTACATCGCCGGATTCGCAGCCAGCAAATCCAAAACGAAAATTCTCGTCGAAGGCGGCTCGGCCGGCGTGCGGTTCGACGGCACGGCACCGGTCGCACTCATCGTCCGCGCCAGGGACAACAAGGCCGACCCCATGTCCATCATACGCGTATTCCGCATGAAGAGCACCAAAAAGAACCGCTCGGCGGTGATTTCGGCCGTCGGGTCGTTCTCGGTGAGCTCCAACACGATGGACTACCTGCGGTTCTCGGCCGAAAAATACGGCGAAAGCTCCTACCGCCTGACCTTCGACGAACGCCCCGCAGGCGAATACGGCATCATCGTATCGAACCCCAACAACGTGGACGAGAAGATGGTAATCGTTTCGACATTCGCCATCGACGGCGAAGCCGGGACGAAAGAGTGACCCCGAAACCGGATAAAACGGAAGATGCGCCCCGGTACAGGGCGCATCTTTTTGATAAGTATTATCGTCGCAACAATCAGTTGACGTCGGGCAGGAACGAGTACTCTTTCGAATAGCCGAGCATCTGTTCCGTGTAGTTGGCCGGATAGCTGATTTTCACGTCGACCACCTTGCCGTCTTTCTCGACCAGTTCGAACTCGGGGTTCACGAAACCGCCGTAAGGCTCGATATTGAGTGCATAGTACCGGTCGCGCACCTCCTTGTGCAAGGCAGGGTCGACCTCGACGGCATACCGCTCGACAAGCGCCTTTCCAGCCTCGTAGTCGCCCTCCGACTTGATGCGCTGCACCTCGCGGAGCATATCGCCGAACAGCCCGCGCAGCTTCTCGAAGTCGTTGACCACCACGTACGTCTTACCGTTTTGCTCGACCATTTCGATCACCTTGTCGGCCTTGCCGCGCTCGTAGCACCACTCGCAGATCAGTTTGCGGTTGCGCATGTGCGACTCTTCGACGTTCTTGCCCGGCTCGATGCGCGCCAGCTGGGTCATCATGCCGTTCAGGATGTATTTCGCATATCCGGCTTTGGCCACGTCGAACGACGGCACCAGCCCCAGTTCGACCATCTTCGGATCGCCCAGGTAGTAGAGGCCGAACAAATCGGCGCGGGTCTCCTCGAGCGTCGAACTGTAACTCTTCAGCTCGTTGCCCTTGACGCCCGGCGCCAGCTGGCCCGAGCCGTGGCCCAGGCACTCGTGCAAATCGGTATGGAGGTCGTCGGCCAGTTTGCCGTATTTATCCAGGCGCTCGCGGTCGTCGGCGCGCAGCACGAACTCCTCGTTGAAGCCGTTGCCGTGCGCGGCCTGGTCGTACGCGTAGGTGATGTTGTCGATGGTCACCGATTTCGAACCGTACTCCTTGCGAATCCAGTCGGCGTTGGGCAGGTTGATGCCGATCGGCGTCGCGGGATAGCAGTCGCCGCCCAGCATCGCCACGGTGATAACCTTGGCCGACACGCCTTTCACCTTCTCCTTGCGGTAGGCGGGAGCAACGGGCGAATGATCTTCGAACCACTGCGCATTGTCGGAAATCACCTCCGTGCGGTGGCAGGCCTCCTTGTCCATAAAGTTCACGATGCCCTCCCACGACGCCTTGCGGCCGAGCGGATCGCCGTAATCCTCGATGAAGCCGTTCACGAAGTCGACGTTCGACACGGTGTCCTTCACCCAGCCGATGTTGTAACGGTCGAACTGGCGCAGGTCGCCCGTCTTGTAATAGTCGACAAGCGCCGCGATATTGCTTTTCTGCGGTTCGGCGGCTACGGCCTGCGCCTTTTCGAGCCAGTAGACGATTTTCTCGATGGCGGGCGAATACATGCCGCCGATTTTCCAGACGCGCTCTTTCACCACGCCGTCCTCCTTCACCAGCTTGGAGTTCAGGCCGTAGGAAACCGGCTCGGGATTGCCCGCGTCGGCAGCGGCCATGTCGGCGTAGAACTTCTCGACCTCGGCCTGCGTCACGCCCTCGTAATAGTTGTTCGACGAGGTCGCAATCAGGTCTTCGCCGGCCTTCTGGTTCAGGCGCGTGGGATAGAGCGCCGGATCGAAAATCGCCCGGCACACCTCGCCGCGCAGCGGATTCAGGCCGCCGAACTTCTCCTCGGGAATGGTTTCGATAACGTCGAGCAGATACCCCTCGGTAAATTCGGGCACGAACTTGTCGTTCGAATAATGGTGGTGTATACCGTTGGCGAACCACACCTTTTTCAGGTATTTCTCCAGCGCCTTCCACTCGGCCGCCGTGCGGTCGCCCTCATAATTTTCGTACACCGTTTCGAGCGTACGGCGAACGGCGAGGTTATATTTGAAATTCTGGTCGAAAAGGATGTCGCGGCCGCACTTCGTGGCCTCGGCAAGGTAATAAATCAACTCTTTCTCCTCCAGCGGGAGCTGTTCGAAGCCGGGGACTTCGTAACGGATGACCTTGATGTCGTCGAAACGGTCGACGATCCACGGGGCTTCGGTTTTCGACGCCCCGCAGCACGAGGTCAGTGCAACAGCGGTAACAGTCATAGATGTCAGTGTGAATAAATTTTTCATGTCGTTCGGGTTTGAATTTCCCCGAAATATACGGTTTTTTTGCGAATTATCCGCACACGGGCATTTTTACACGGGACCGGAACGCCCTGCCGGGACAGCCCGCCCCGGAAACGGAAGCCGCACGATTTTCCATAAAAACATACCGGTTCGTACCAGTATGCTGAAAATTTAATTATATTTGCAGCAACGAACGTCCTGGCCCCGTTCCGCACTTTAAAATAAAACAACATAAACCCGCACTGATGAAACCTGCAAAAACCCTGCTTCTGGCCCTGCCGTTACTGGCGGCGGGATGCAGTCCGGACAACGGCACTGCAAAAATCCGGCCGCTGGAGGCCGGAACGGTCACCGTCGAAGACACCTTCTGGAGCCCCCGTTTCGAAAAATGGGAGCACGTGACCGTCGGCGACATGCTGGACAAGTTCGAGGGCAACGACCCGGCGCATTTCGCCTGCGGCGTCGACGCATTCGAAAATTTCGACCTCGTGGCCTCGGGGGCCCGCGACATCGGACGCCATGCCGGCCCGCCGTGGTACGACGGACTGGTCTACGAAACGATTCGGGGCATCGCCGACCTGCTGGCACAGCGGCCCGATTCGGCGCTCAAGGCGCGCGTGGACGGCTACATCGCGCGCATCGAAGCGGCGCAGCAGAGCGATTCGGACGGGTTCCTGGGCACCCATACGCAACTCACGGAGGACGGCCACCGCTGGGGTGCGAACGGCGGTTTGCTGCGGATGCAGCACGACGTGTACAACGCAGGCATGCTCGTCGAGGCGGGCGTGCACTACTACAAGGCGACGGGCGATGCGCGCCTGCTGCGCATCGCCACCCGGTTTGCCGACTACATGGTGCGCATCATGGGCCCCTCGCCGAAAAAGAACATCGTTCCGGCGCACTCCGGCCCCGAGGAGGCGCTAATCAAGCTCTACCGGCTCTACCGCGACGAACCGCAGCTGCGCGAACAAACCGGGGCACAGTCCGCGGCCGGCGACTACCTGGCGCTGGCCGAGTTCTGGATCGGCAACCGCGGCGTACATTGCGGACAGCCGCTGTGGGGCACCTGGGGCAATGACAGCGCCGAGCGGTGGATTCATAAGAACCTGTACACCGCGCAGTTCGGCCCCGACGCCCGCCCCACGTGGGGCGACTATGCACAGGACTCGATTCGCGTATTCGAGCAGCCCGCCATCGTCGGACACGCCGTGCGGGCCACGCTGCTGGCGACGGGCATCGCCGCAGCAGCCTGCGAAAACGGCGACGAGCGGTACATCGCCACGGCCAAACGCTGGTGGGACGACATGGCCGGCCGCAAACTTTTCCTCACGGGCGGCGTCGGGGCCGTGCACTTCGACGAGAAATTCGGCCACGACTACTTTCTGCCGACGGACGCCTACCTGGAAACCTGCGCGGCGGTCGGCGTCGGATTCTTCAGCCAGAGCATGAACAGCCTGACGGGCGACGCGAAATACATGGACGAATTCGAACGCGCGCTGTACAACAACGTACTGGCAGGCGTTTCTGCTTCGGGCGACCGCTACACCTACCAGAACCCGCTCAACACCGACCGCAGCGAGCGCTGGGAGTGGCATCCCTGCCCGTGCTGTCCGCCAATGTTCCTGAAAATCGTTTCCGCCACGCCGGGATTCATCTATGCCGAAGACGGCAAGTCGCTTTACGTCAACCTCTTCATCGGCAGCCGCACCGACATCGCACTCGGCGGCACCCGCATAAACGTTCGGCAGCAGACGGGATACCCGGCCGACGGACAGGTCGATCTTACGCTCACGCCCGACAAGGCGAGCCGCTTTGCCGTGAGGATACGCATTCCGGGCTGGGCGCGCGGCGAGGAAAACCCGTTCGGGCTCTACGTTTCCGAAAGTAACGGAAAACCGCAGTTGTCCGTCAACGGAACCCCGGTCGAAATACGCCTCGAGCGGGGATATGCCGTAATCGAGAGGAGATGGCAGCCCGACGACCGCATCTCGCTGCAGCTTCCCGTCGCACCGCGCGTGATTCGCGCACACGAGCAGGCCCGGGAGCTGGACGGCAAGGTCGCGCTCGCAGCCGGCCCCTTCGTATACTGCATCGAACAGGCCGACAACGCGGATTACGACCGGCTCGAGCTCGACACCGCCGGCGGTATGCGGCTCGAATACCGCAGCGACCTGATGGGCGGCACGCCGGTCATCACCGGAACGGCCGTCACCGAAGAAGGCGTGCAGACCCGGTTCACCGCCATCCCCTACCATGCGTTCGGCAACCGCGGCAACGGCGGTTACCGGGTGTGGCTGCCGGCCCTGCGGTAAGGAGCGACAGGACAAAGCGCTAAAGCGCGGCAGAACAAATGCCGGGAGGATGTCTGAACATCCTCCCGGCATTTTTACATTTTGTCCGGACATGGCCGGACGGTTTTTCAGAAGTTGTAACCCAGCGAAATATAGAAGCTGCCGTTCTTGGCCTTGACCTCGTCGCCGTTCTTGAGGATATTCAACAGACCCAGGTCATAACCCAGGCTGACGTTGTAATGCTTCTTGAGCACCACGTTCGCCCCGAAACGCAATCCCAGGTCGGAACGCTTGAAAACCGCCTCTTCCTCGGCACCGTCGCCCAAATCCGTGGATTTGAACAAATCGGCCTTCTCGCCCTTGAACTTCGCCTTGCCGTGGATACCCAGGCCATAGAAAACACCGGCCAGCGGCTGTATCGAAACGCTCTTGATATTGAAGTGCCAGCTCACCGCAACGGGAACCTGCAAATAGAGCATATTGAACTTCACCTTGCCGGACAGCTCCTCGTCGAATCCGAGGTCGAAATCGGCGGCATTGATCGAAGCCCCGCGGCCGGTTACGTAAAGACCCGTTTCGAGATAAAGGGGAAGCATGCGCATGAGCGGCTGCTGGTAAACGAACCCGGCGTTGAACGATGCCCGCGAATCCAGCGAAACGCTCGCACTCCCGGCCGAAAAGTCGATGTTCGTCACGTTCAGACCGGCGCGGACTCCCAACACGCGCCCGCCCTGGCCGAATGCCGCCAGGCAGGCAGCCACAGCAAACACACAGAGAATAAATTTCTTCATAACCAATAAAAATTTTCGCCCCGGTTCCCGGAGGGCGGATTAATTTTACAGGCGAAAATACAGAACCGCCGCATTCCCGTTCCGTAACGGGACGGGAAACGGATACTTCCACCGTTGTTCAACCGGATGTAAATATAAGTGCTTTTTACCGTCCCCGGAAATAAAATCAACGAATATCCTCCTTTTTCGCACAAAAACACGGTTTCAGCGTACGGAAAGCGCATCCAGAAACGGCCCGGGCGCGACTTCGGAGCAGAAGAGGCCGCACACGGCGAAGAGGCCGGGTATTTTTTCCGTTTTTTTTCTTCTTTATGTCTGGGGGAATTTCTACCTTTGCCCCGCACAACTCGCATCAAGTAAGAGATGAAAGTATTTTCAAGTGTCAAAGAGCTTCGCGCCGAACTGGACAAGGCGAAGCAATCGGAAATCGGCTTCGTGCCGACGATGGGCGCCCTGCATGCGGGACACCGTTCGCTCGTCGAGCGCGCGCGGCGGGAAAACGCCGTCGTCGTGGTGAGCGTCTTCGTAAACCCCACGCAATTCAACGACAGGAACGACCTGAAGCACTACCCCCGCACCCCGGAGGCCGACGCACGCCTGCTGGAAGAGGCCGGCGCGGACTTGGTGCTCATGCCCGCCGTCGAAGAGATATACCCCGAGCCCGATACACGGCAGTTCGACTTCGGACTGATCGACAAGGTCATGGAGGGCGCGACGCGCCCCGGACATTTCAACGGGGTGGCGCAGGTCGTCAGCCGCCTGTTCGATATCGTACGCCCCGCACGGGCCTACTTCGGCGAGAAAGATTTCCAGCAAATCGCGGTTATCAAGGCGATGGTACGCCAGTTGGCGCTCCCGGTCGAAATCGTCGAGTGCGAAATCGTCCGCGGCGAGGACGGACTGGCGCTCTCGTCACGCAACACGCTGCTCGATGCGGCGCACCGCGCCGCGGCGCCGCACATTTACGCTGCATTGCGCGCCGCAGCCGGCAAGTCGCAGCAAATGGCTCCCGCCGAGCTGAAAGCATGGGTCACGGCCGAAGTGGAGAGCGACCCGCTGCTGAAAGTCATCTACTACCAGTCGGTCGACGCACGAACGATGCAGGAGGTCGCCGCATGGAGCGACGCCGAGCGTATCCAGGGCTGCATCGCCGTACAGGCCGGAGATATTCGTTTAATCGATAACATTCGTATCCGATAATGAAATTCCAGATTGAAGTCATCAAATCCAAGATCCACCGCGTAACGGTCACACAGGCCGACCTGAATTACGTGGGGAGCATCACCATCGACGAGGCGCTGTTGGAAGCCGCAAACATCATCGAGGGCGAAAAGGTCCAAATCATGGACATCAACAACGGAGAACGTTTCGAAACCTATGTCATCAAGGGCGAACGCGGAAGCGGCTGCATCTGCCTCAACGGCGCTGCGGCACGCAAGGTACAGGTGGGCGACGTCATCATCATCGCATCCTATGCGCTGATGGATTTCGAAGACGCAAAACAGTTCAAGCCGTGGATCGTATTTCCCGACACGGCGACCAACCGGCTCGTGAAGTAGCCCGGAAGGCGGACAAATGAAAAGGCGAACCTCACGGTTCGCCTTTTTCGTTGTTTACCGAGGCTTATTTCTCGTAATCCCAAAGATCGCCGTTGGCGCCGTCCTTGAGTGTCGCCGGGGTGTAAACGTTCTCACGAACGGAACGACCGAGCAGTACCGCCTCGTTACCGGTGCGGAGCCACTCGTCGAACCCGGGCCAGGCCTTGCGGATGTTGCATTTCTCGACCGGATAGCACCACTTCTTCGTCAGCGCGATACCGTAAGGCACCCCTTCGTCGTTTATCATGTTGAACTTCCGGTCGGCGTCGAAATTGGTCGTCGCGGCATAAAGCCGGTCGTCGCCGTTGACGATAAACCAGACCACCGGGAACACAGACTGCGTGGTCGTGCATTCGAACACCGGCTCCAACTTGTTGGAAACCTTTTTCGTCGGCTTCGCAAGGTCGGTATTAATCGGGAACGAGCGGTCGTTGAAAAACAGATCGCGGCGGATGTCTTCGGTCACCATATGCTCTTTGATCTGACCGTCGGCGTCCCGGTAGAGAAACCCGAAACCGACCGTCGCACTGCCGCCCAATGCCACGGGCTGCACCGAAACGGTATGCGTGCACGGCTCCGTCCCCGAATAATACCACGGGACGTCGGATTTCACACGGCAGTGGAGCACTACGTCGTTGTAATCGCAGTCGCCGCTGCGGGTATCCTCGAAAGAGAGGTAGTTCCAGTAGGAGGCGAAACCGAATTCGCCGAAAATTTCTTCGTCGGAATAACTGACCTCGAGCCCACCGGCACGCGTCAGGGCGTATGCCGGAACGGAAATGGTCAGCGGGCTGCGGGTTGCGGCCAGTTGTTCGCCGCCGAGCGAAACCACGGTCGTGAATCCCTCTTTCACAGGGACTTCGTATGCGGTCATCGGTTCCAGCGCAGCGATGTTGACGTTGCGGTTGATGTCGCTTTTTACTTTGTCGACACACGACACGGCGAGCGCAGCGCAGCCGGAAAGCAGGAAAATACGGACAGATTTCATAAAAGGGGATAAGGGTTCATATACAGTGAGCGCACAAAGTAACTCTTTTTTTACCGAAGGTCCAAATAAACCGGGGAAAATCAGCGCCACACGCGGAAAATCGGGCCGTGCGGAGCGCCGGGCCAAAATAAAAGCCCGATTTATTTGCATTTTCACCCCTGCGCCCTTATCTTTGTAAGAGTCATCATCCACAAGACTATGGACATAGCCCTCTCCGTCGCAGCATTCCTGCTCTCGATCGCCGGCATCATCGGCTGTATCGTCCCTGCCCTGCCCGGTGTGGTATTCAGTTATGCGGGCCTGCTCTGCGCCTGGTTCACCTCCTATTCGCACATGTCGGCAGCCTCCCTGTGGATATGGCTGGCAATCACGGTCGCCGTCAGCGTAGCCGACTACTTCCTGCCCGCATGGATGACCCGCCGCTTCGGGGGCTCCCGTTCGGGCGCCATCGGCGCCACAATCGGCGTATTTGCCGGTTTTTTCATCTTCCCGCCCCTCGGCATCATCCTCGGGCCGTTCGCAGGCGCCGTAATCGGCGAACTGTTAAACGACCGGCGCGACTTCCCGAAAGCCGTCCTCGTGGGATTCGGCTCCTTCCTCTCGTTCGTCGTCGGCACCGGAATCAAGCTCGCGGCAGCAATCGGAATGTTCATCCACGTCACGGCGGACACCTATCCGGCCGTACGGGACTGGTTCGTGACAATTTTCTAACCCCAGAGATAATGAAAAAGTTTCTACTCCTTACGGCAGTCATCGTAGCGATGCTGGCCGCGGCTTGTTCCAAGTACAAGTACGAAACGGTAGCGGGCGACCCGTTGAACACCCGCATCTACACGCTCGACAACGGCATGAAGGTCTACATGAGCGTCAATAAGGAAACGCCGCGCATCCAGACCTACATCGCCGTCAAGGTGGGCGGCAAGAACGACCCGGCGGAAACCACGGGCCTGGCCCACTATTTCGAGCACCTGATGTTCAAGGGCACGCAGCAGTTCGGCACCTCGGACTATGCGGCCGAGAAACCGATGCTCGATGAAATCGAGAACCTGTTCGAGGTATACCGCAAAACGACGGACGAGGCCGAGCGCGCCGCCATCTACCACCGAATCGACTCGGTGAGCTACGAGGCATCGAAAATCGCCATTCCCAACGAGTACGACAAACTGATGTCTGCCATCGGCGCCAACGGCACCAACGCCTTTACGTCGCAGGACATGACGGTTTACGTCGAGGACATTCCCTCGAACCAAATCGACAACTGGGCCAAAATCCAGTCCGACCGTTTCAGGAATCCCGTAATCCGCGGCTTCCACACCGAGCTGGAAACCATTTACGAGGAGAAGAACATGTCGCTGACCCAGGACAGCCGCAAGGTATGGGAAGCCATGGACGCCGCACTCTTCCCCCACCATCCCTACGGCACGCAGACCGTGCTGGGCACGCAGGAGCACCTGAAAAACCCGTCGATCACCAACGTCAGGAATTACCACAAGACCTATTACGTGCCGAACAACATGGCCGTCTGCGTGTCGGGCGACTTCGATCCGGACGAGATGGTCGCCACAATCGAAAAATACTTCGGCGACATGCAGCCCAATCCCGATCTGCCCAAACTGCATTTCGAACCCGAACAGCCGATTACCTCGCCCGTCGTGAAAGAGGTTTACGGCCTGGAGGCCGCCAACGTGATGCTGGGATGGCGCCTGCCGGGCGCGACCGATAAATCGACCGATGTCAGCGACATCGTCGGCTCGGTGCTCTACAACGGACAGGCAGGCCTGATCGACCTCGACCTCAACCAGCAGCAGAAAGTGCTGTCGGCCTACGGCTACGCATCGACGCAGCCCGACTACGGCACGTTCCTCGTAGCCGGCCGCCCGAAAGCCGGGCAGTCGCTGGACGAAGTGCGCGACCTGCTCCTGGCGGAAATCGCCAAGCTGCGGAACGGGGACTTCGACGAAAAGCTCATCGAGGCGACCATCAACAACTACAAACTGGATCGGATGCGCTCGTTAGAGGACAACGGCAACCGCGCAATAACCTACGTTTATTCGTTCATCTACGGCAACGACTGGGCCGACGACGTACAGCAGCTCGACCGCATGTCGAAAATCACCAAGCAGGACGTCGTGGACTGGGCCAACAAGTACCTCGGCCCCGAAAGCTACGCCATCGTCTACAAGCGCGAAGGCAAAGACCCCAACGAACAGAAAATCGCAGCCCCGAAAATCACGCCGATCGTGACCAACCGCGACAACAAGAGCGAGTTCCTCGCCGAAGTGCAGAACACGCAGGTCGAACCGATCGAACCGGTATTCGTCGACTACAAGAAAGACATGTCGCAGTTCCCGGCGCAGAAGGGCGTGGACGTGCTCTACAAGAAGAACGACACCAACGACATCTTCACCCTGATTTACGTGTTCAACACCGGCACGGAGAACGATCCGGCGCTGAACCTGGCCTTCAACTACCTCGGCTACCTCGGCACCGACAAGATGACCGCCGAGCAGATTGCATCGGAAATGTACGACAACGCCTGCTCGTTCTACCTGAACGCCGGACCCAACCAGAGCTGGATACAGATACAGGGATTGAGCGAGAACATGGGTAAAGCCATGGAGATTGTCGAGGGATTGATTGCCGGGGCCAAACCCGACGAAGCCATCCTGCAGAACCTCAAGGGCGACATGATCAAGAGCCGTGCCGACGCCAAGCTCAACCAGGGCCGCTGCTTCAGCGCCCTCCAGCGCTACCTGTTCTACGGCAGCGACTTCATCCGCCGCACCACCCTCCCCAACCCCGAACTGCAGGGGCTGACATCGGAGCAGCTGCTCGCCAAGATCAGCGACCTGACGGGCAATCAGCATGAGGTGCTCTACTACGGGCCGATGGACGAAAAAGAGGTGAAAGAGGCATTGGCCGAGCACCACAAGGCAGCCGCCGACCTGAAGCCGCTGGAGAAGAAATTCAGCGTCCAGCAGCCTACCGACCAGAACAAGGTCGTACTGGCGCAATACGACGCCAAGCAGCTCTATTACCTCCAGTATTCGAACCGCGGCGAAAAACTGGAATTGGCGGCCGATCCCGAAATTTCCCTCTACAACGAGTATTTCGGCGGCGGCATGAACAGCATCGTATTCCAGGAGATGCGCGAAGCCCGCGGCCTGGCGTATTCGGCGTGGGCCACCCTCGCAACGCCCTCGAACGCCAAAGGCGACTACTTCTTCTACGCGTTCATCGCAACGCAGAACGACAAGCTGCAAAAGGCCGTCGAGGCATTCGACGACATCATCAACAACATGCCCGAATCGGAGGCTGCGTTCAACATCGCCAAGGAGGCGCTCATCACACGCCTGCGCACCGACCGCACGGTGAAGAGCGACGTGCTGTGGAGTTACCTCAGCGCCCGCGACCTCGGACTGACGGAACCGCGCGCCAAACAGATTTTCGAAAAGGCGCAGGAAATGACGCTCGCCGATGTCAAGGCGGCACAGGAAAAATGGATTAAGGGCCGCAAATACGTATACGGCATCCTGGGCGACATTCAGGATCTCGATTTGAACTACCTCAAGACGCTCGGGCCGATCCAGACCGTGTCGCAGGAGGAAATATTCGGATATTGACCCCTGCAGGGCAAAGCCCCGGCCCGGCCAAACGCCGGTATGGAAAACCCCGCTGTCTTTCGACAGCGGGGTTTTCATGCATTCCGGGTTCAGTCGCGGCGCACCCCGGCCGTCACAGACCGCAGCGGCGGGATTATGCGTATCGTCGCCTTCCGGGCAACTTCCTTCCCGGACACGACAACGGAAACGGAAGCCCCGCCATCCGGCAAAGCTTCCGTTCGCATGGGAAAGACACCCCGGATACGGGGAATCAATAGCGGTAATGTTCGGCTTTGTAGGGGCCGTCGGGATTCACGCCGATGTAGTCGGCCTGTTTCTTCGTAAGGTGCGTGAGCTCCACGCCGAGGTTGTCCAGGTGCAGGCGCGCAACCTCCTCGTCGAGGTGCTTCGGCAGGCGGTAAACCCCCACTTCGAGCTTCTCCTGCCACAACTCCATCTGTGCGAGGCACTGGTTCGTAAAGGAGTTCGACATCACGAACGAGGGATGTCCCGTGGCACAGCCGAGATTCACCAGGCGGCCTTCGGCCAGTACGAAAATCGAATGGCCGTCGGGGAAGGTGAACTTGTCGACCTGCGGTTTGATATTGGTCTTGACAGCCCCCGATTTCTCGAGGCGCGCCATCTGGATTTCGTTGTCGAAATGGCCGATGTTGCAGACAATCGCCTGGTCGCGCATCTTCTCCATATGTTCGAGCGTGATGATGTCGCAGTTACCCGTGCAGGTGACGAAGATATTCCCCTCCGCCAGGGCGCTTTCGACGGTCTTCACTTCGAAGCCCTCCATTGCCGCCTGCAGAGCGCAAATAGGGTCGATTTCGGTCACGATGACACGGGCGCCGTACGAACGCATCGAAGCCGCACAGCCCTTGCCTACGTCGCCGTAGCCGCAGACCACGACCACCTTGCCCGCAATCATCACGTCGGTGGCGCGCTTGATGCCGTCGGCCAGCGACTCGCGGCAGCCGTACAGGTTGTCGAACTTCGACTTGGTGCAGGAGTCGTTGACGTTGATGGCCGGAACGAGCAGTTCGCCGGCCTCCTGCATCTGGTAGAGGCGGTGCACGCCCGTCGTGGTTTCCTCGCTCACGCCTTTCCAGTCGGCTACCGTGCGGTGCCATTTGTCCTTATCCTCGCCAAGGATCGTTTTGAGCGTGTCCAGAATCACCTCCTCCTCGTAGGACGAGGGGGCGTAGTCGAGCGTCGAAGCATCCCCTTCGGCCTTGTATCCCTTGTGAATCAGCAGCGTGGCGTCGCCGCCGTCGTCCACAATCAGCTGGGGGCCCTTGCCGCCCGGGAACGAAAGCGCCATGGCGGTACACCACCAGTATTCGGGCAGCGTTTCGCCTTTCCACGCGAAGACCGGAACGCCCGCTTCGGCGATAGCCGCGGCGGCATGATCCTGCGTCGAGAAGATGTTGCACGAGCACCAGCGCACGTCGGCGCCCAGCTCGACGAGCGTTTCGATCAGCACGGCGGTCTGGATGGTCATGTGCAGCGAGCCCATGACGCGTACGCCTTTCAGCGGTTTCTGCGGGCCGTATTTGCGGCGCACGGCCATCAGTCCGGGCATCTCGTGCTCGGCGATTTCAATCTCTTTGCGTCCCCATTCGGCCAGCGACATGTCGGCGACCTTATAGGGCATAGTCAAATCCAAAAACATAGGTTGTTATTTTTTTAATTTCAAGATATATTCCTTGTCCCTTGCCAACTGCTCACGCAACTCTTCGATTGTAGCGAAGCGACGCTCGTCGCGGATTCTGCAAACCAGCACGACGCGCAGCGTACGGCCGTACAACGATCCGCCAAATCCGAAAATATGCGTTTCGAGATGCCGCTCCGAACCGCCGACCGACGGGTTGCGGCCCAGGTTGGACATGGCGTCGTAGCACGCTCCGTCGATTTCGACACGGGAGTAATAGACTCCGTCCGCAGCGCCGACGGAATCGGGAACAGCCATATTGGCCGTCGGAAATCCCAGTTCGCGCCCGAGGCGGCGTCCGTGTTCCACAACGCCCTCTATCGTCACACCCTCCATCAGATTTTTTCGGTTAACTTACGCACCAGCCGGAACTGGGAGAAAAACTCCTTGGCGAAAACGCGCAGCACGGTATACGACGGAATGGCCAGCAGCATGCCGAGGATTCCGGCCAGCGAACCGGCAATCAGAATTACGAGGAAAATTTCGAGCGGGTGCGCCTTGACGCGCTCGGAATAGAGCGTCGGCTGGAGGACGAAATCGTCGAGCCCCTTGAGAACCAGCAGCGAGCCGGCGATAACGAACGCCGTATGTCCCACGCTCATGCCCTCGATAGGGGTCACGATGCCCACGAACACCGACACCACGCCGCCGATCAGCGGCCCGGCGTAGGGCACCACGTTCATCACGCCCATCACGAGGCCGATGAACGCCGCGTCGGCGGCCTTCATGCCGAAGGCCATCATCGTCAGCGACACCGCCACCATCAGCATCAGGCTCTCCGAAAGAATCCCCGTGAAATAGCGGGCCAGCAGCAGCGTGACCGAATCGAGCGCCCGGGTGATATTCTCGTGGTAGCGGTCGGGGAACATCGCCGTAATCATGGAGTAGAACAGTCCCTCGTCCCGCAGGAAGAAGAAGGTAATGAACGTGATGGAGAAAATGGCGATGACCGAGGAGAGTACGACGTTGACAATCGACGAAAAGATGGTGTTGAGCGATTCGATGTCGATCACCTGCTTCAGGGCGGAGGCGAGCGCCTCCGAAAGCGACAGGGAACTCTCGGGCATGGCGAAGAACTCGTGCAGGTAATTCTGCGCCCGGGCTACCGGCTCCTCGATACTGCCCACCACCGTAGCGAAATCGACATTCGAGAATTGGTATATCTTGTTGAAAACGAGCGGCACGAACAGGGAGCAGAGCGTGGCCAGCACCACCCAGATAACAATCAGCGTCGCCAGCGCAGCCAGCCAGCGGGGAATACGCCACCCTTTGACATGCAGCGCGGCGAGGCGTTTCACGAGCGGATTGCCCATGACGGCCAGCACCGCAGAAATCAGGACATAAACGACAATCGAACGGAAATACCAGACCAGGAAGAGGATGGCCGCAGCAATCGCCGCGCCCACGATAAACTTCAGGATAGTCTGGGGAGTCGTCTGCATAGCCGCCGGAGTTTAGGCCCTGTGCAGGCGTGCAATCGGAGTCTGCGAACCCACGACGGGATCGCCGATTTCGACCAGCAGTTCACTGTCTTTCGGCACCAGCACGTCGACGCGCGAGCCGAATTTGATAAAGCCGCAGACGCTGTTCTGCTCCACGGGCTCCCCGACTTTCATGTAGGAGATGATGCGCCGGGCAATCAGGCCCGCAATCTGGCGGAAGAGCACTTTGCGGCCCGAGTCCATCCGCACCACAGTCGTCGTACGCTCGTTCTCGGTCGACGACTTGGGATGCCAGGCAACGAGGAAACGCCCCGGATGGTATTTGAAATATTCGACCGTACCCCCCACGGGAACCCAGTTCATATGGACGTTCGTCACGGACATGAAAATCGAGATTTGCAGCATCTCCTCGTCGAGGTACTCATTCTCGCGGACAACCTCCGTCACGACCACACGGCCGTCACAGGGCGAGAAAACCAAATCGGCATCGTGTATGCGCACACGACGCGGCTCCCGGAAAAACGCCACGATAAAAAACCAGAACAGCAACAGCAGTACCGCGCTTACCCACAGCAGCGAGACACTCGAATCGCTGACAAGCAGGTGGTAAATCAGCCAAAACAAAAGCACACAGACAGCGCCCGAGATACCGATGATTTTATAGCCTTCCTTATTTATTCTCATAACTTAATTAGGTTTGCAGTTACATCACAAAAAGCATATAGACGAACACGAACGGCGCAGAAAGCAACATGGCGTCGAAGCGGTCCAGCATCCCGCCGTGGCCGGGAATCAGCTTCCCGGAATCCTTGACGCCCGCGGCGCGCTTGAACATCGACTCCACCAAATCGCCCAGCACGCCCGAAACGGCTGCGACCAGCGCCAGGCCGGCCCACACCCAGACGTGGGCGTCGAGCACTTTCGCGGCGACTACGCCCATGACGACAGCGCCGGCCAGGCCGCCGAAGAATCCCTCCCACGACTTTTTGGGGGAGAGGCGCTCGCACAGGCGGTGGCGTCCGACAGACATACCGACCAGGTAGGCGAAAACGTCGTTGGCCCAGATGATGAAGATGTATGCGATCATCACCCACGGGTTCCACGTATCGCTGCCGACCATCGGAATGTAGCACATCAGCGACAGCGGCAGCGCCACGTAGCACACGCCCATCATCGTCGTTCCGATTCCGGCGGCCGGATTTTCATTCCGGCGGTAAAGCTCGCAGATGAACATGGCGGGCAGCAGCAACAGCAGGAACGCAAGGCCGCAGCCGTACGCCTGCCGGGCACTGCCCAGTATCTCGATGTCTTCCGACACGAAAGCGAAGTTGAGTACGAAAAGTACGATGCCCGCCACGAGTCCCACGATTTTCTGCGGGGAATTGCCCTGTTTCCCGGCAAGCGCGTAGAATTCGTGCATCCCGACCGCAAGCAGCACCAGCAGCAGTGCGCCGAAACTCCATTGCGACCAGGCAATGGCCCCCAGCACCACCGCGGCGAGGACAAGGCCGCTCATCGTGCGTACTGCGAGGTTCTTCATTTTTTCACTCATCAGCTATTCAAGCAGGTTAGGTTCGTTTATTCGGGTTCGGCGCTCGCGGCGGCAGTGCTGCCCGCAGGCGCTTCTTCGGCGGCCGTCTGCGCGACGGCGGAAGCGGCGGACGGTTCGGAACTCTGCGCCGCAGCAGAGGATGCAGGCGCCGCGCCCGGCACGTCTGCGGCATTTCCGGCGGCTTTGGCTTCGGCCTCTTTCCGCTCACGCAGGATGTCCTTCTTGCGTTTGCCGAAAATGCGCTCCACGTCTTCGGTGAAGACCACTTCGCGCTCCAGCAGCAGTTCGGCCAGCTCCTTGAGCCCGTCGGCATGCGCCTTGAGCACGTTCTCGGCCATCGCGTACGCTTTTTCGATAACCTGTTTGGCCTCGGAGTCGATCTGCTGCGCCGTGAGTTCCGAATAGGGTTTGGTGAAGGCCATGTCGCTCTGGCCCGTCGAATCGTAGAAACTCAACGTGCCGACGTTCTCGCTCATGCCGTAATAGGCCACCATGGCGTAAGCCTGCTTGGTGACCCGCTCCAGGTCGTTGAGCGCCCCGGTCGAAACCTCGCCGAAGGTCAGCTGCTCGGAAACCCGTCCGCCGAGCGTGGCGGCCAGTTCGTCCATCATCTGCTCGCGCGTGGTAATCTGCCGCTCCTCGGGCAGGTACCACGCCGCGCCGAGGGCCTTGCCGCGCGGGATGATCGTCACCTTAATCAGCGGACTGGCGTTCTCGAGAATCCAGCTTACCGTGGCGTGCCCCGCCTCGTGGTAGGCGATTACGCGCTTCTCTTCGTCGGTGATGATTTTATTCTTGCGTTCGAGGCCCCCCACGATGCGGTCGATGGCCGCGAGGAAATCCTCTTTCGAAACGAATTTCTTATTGTGACGCGCCGCAATCAGGGCCGCCTCGTTGCAGACATTGGCGATGTCGGCGCCCGAGAAACCGGGAGTCTGGCGCGCAAGGAACGAACGGTCGAGCTTCGGATCGAGTTTCAGCGGGCGCAGGTGGACGTTGAAAATCTCCTCGCGCTCCTTGACGTCGGGCAGCCCCACCTCGATCTGGCGGTCGAAACGCCCGGCGCGCATCAGCGCCTTGTCGAGGATGTCGGCGCGGTTCGTGGCCGCGAGCACGATGACACCCGCATTGGTCTGGAAACCGTCCATCTCCGTCAGGAGCTGGTTCAGCGTATTTTCGCGCTCGTCGTTGCCCGAGAACCCGGCATTCTTGCCGCGGGCACGGCCGATGGCGTCGATCTCGTCGATGAAGACGATGCAGGGAGCTTTCTGCTTGGCCTGTTCGAACAGGTCGCGGACACGCGAAGCGCCCACGCCCACGAACATTTCCACGAAATCCGAGCCCGAAATCGAGAGGAAAGGCACGTTGGCCTCGCCGGCGACGGCTTTGGCCAGCAGCGTTTTACCCGTTCCCGGAGGGCCTACGAGCAGCGCCCCTTTGGGGATTTTAGCGCCCAGTTCCCGGTATTTGTCGGATTTCTTGAGGAAGTCGACGATTTCCATAATCTCGACCTTGGCCTCCTCCAGGCCGGCCACGTCCTTGAACGTCACGCGTTTGGTATTGTCCTTGTCGAACACCTGCGCCTTGGCTTTGCCCACGTTCATGATGCCGCCGCCCGCACCGCCTCCGGCGCCGCGCGACATCGACCGCATGACGAAAATCCACACGCCGATAATCAGCACCCAGGGCAGCAGGTTGATAAGCACGTTCGTCCAGCCGTTTTCCTTGTTTTCGTAAACGACGGGCACCGTCTGTCCCGACTGCTGCTCGGCGGCTTTGAGGTCTTCGCGGAACGAATCGACCGAGCCGATCGTGAAGATGAGCTGCACGCCCGTTTCAGGCATCCGGCGGAAACGCTTGTCCACCGAATCCCTGCGGTATTGCTCGGCGGCCTCCTTCCTGAGGAATACCTGCGCCTGGTCGCGGTTGACAATCTGGATTTTCTCCACGTCGCCTTTCTCGACCATCTGCTGGACGGTAGTCCAGTCGCTGCTGACCGGCGTGTCGTTGACATCGCCGAACACGTACCAGCCGATGATGAAGGCGCCGATCAGTCCCCAAATCCACATCATCGAGGGCCGCGGCATGTTCATATTCAGCTTATTATTGTTCTTACCCTGTTTTGCCATATCAAAATTACTCTTCGTATTCGTATTTGGTCATGGGCGCATCGGCCCACAACTCCTCGAGTTTGTAAAAGCCGCGCAGCTCGGTCTGGAAAATATGAACCACCACGTCCACATAGTCCATCGCAATCCAGACGGCGTTCTGCTGCCCCTCGATGCGCCAGACCTTCTCGCCCAGCACCTCGAGCACTTTCTCTTCGATGCCTGCGGCGATAGCGCCAACCTGCGTCGTGGAATCGGCATTGCACACAATGAAACGGGAGCATATCGCCCCGTCGAATCCCGAGAGGTCTAACGATACAATATTCTTACCCTTTTTATCTTCAATCGCATGAACGATAGTTTCGATCAGTTTATCCATAAATTATCAATAGGTGTCTATAACCTTGCAAAGGTACGAAAAGAGAATGATATTTGAAAATTAAGCCCGGTAAAAAAGCAGGCGCACCGCGAGATAGGTTCCGCCGGGCACTCCCCGGCAACGACGGCCTCAAGGCACCGGACCGCGCAGACGGCACCGGCGCTCAATCCGGGCGGGGCGTCCGCTGACCGCTGCGGCAGAAAGTCACAACGGACGGCAGCGGGGCGACACAGCGGGCGGCAGCGGGACGACACAGCGGGCGGCGAAAAAAGCCGAAAACAGGACGGCGGCCGCAACTGTGCTGCGACAATCCGGGCAAAAGACAGAACGGAATACCGACGGGAACACAGGTAAATGCAGGCAGAAAAAGCAGGCAGGGGTGCAAGTAACATAATACAGAAACACAGGCAGATACCGGCGAAACACAGGCAGGAATACGGACAGAAGCGCGGGCGAATGCAGGCAGAAAAAGCAGGCAGGGGTGCAAGTAACATAACACAGAAATACAGGAGGATACCGGCAAAACACAGGCAGGAGAAACGGGCAAAAATGCAGGCAGGAATACGGACAGAAGCGCAGTCACGCGGGCAGGGGCAGTCACGCGGGCAGGGGCAGAAACGCGGGCAGAGGCAGACAGGGGCAGGCAGAGGCAGACAGGGGCAGGCAGGGGCAGGCAGAAAACGAAACGCCCGGCGAAACGGTTTCGCCGGGCGCGCTTCCGGAAAAAGACCGGAATCCTTAATTCTTAACCGGCGGGACACTGGCCATAATCGTGTCGGTCAAAGCCTTGATAATCGAACTTTTGACGTAGGTGCGGCGCACGGCCACGGCGATTTTGCGCGACGTGGCGCCCTTGGAGAGCATTTTGAGCCGGTCGCGGCGGTCGGAGGGAATATATTCGACGGCCATCTCGGGGATAATCGTCAGGCACGACGTGCAGTCGACGATGCGCATCAGCGTGTCGAGCGAGCCCGACTCGAACGAATAGTGCGAGGGCATGTCGCGTTTGGCCTGGCACAACTCGATAATCTGGTCGCGCATACAGTTACCGGCGCTCAAAATCACCAACTCCCGCAGGTCGATGTCCTCGATGCGGATATTCGAGCGCTCGTAAAGCTGGTTCTCGGGAGAAACATAGGCGTAGAAACGGTCGTTGAAGAGCTCCTGCTCGAGGATGCCGTCGCCGCACGTGCCGCTGGCGACCAGCGCCGCGTCGATGCGGTCGCGCTTGAGCGCATCGACGATGTCGGAAGTTATCATCTCCGAAATTTCCAGTTCGACTTTCGGATAGTCGCGCACGAAAGCGGGGATGAATTTGTGCAGCAGATAGGGCGCGATGGTCGGGATAACGCCCAGGCGCAGTTTGCCCGAGGTTTCGCCCTTGAGTTCGGCCACCGACTCGCGGATATTGTTGTAGGCGCGCAGTGTTTCGCGGGCGCGGTCGAGCACCACTTCGCCCGCCTCGGTCGGAATCACGGGTTTCTTCGAACGGTCGAGCAGCACGACGCCCAGCTCCTCCTCGAGCGCCTTGACCTGCATGCTCAACGACGGCTGGGTCACGAAACAATGTTCGGCGGCAAGCGAAAAACTGCCGCAGTTGGCTACGGCCAACAGGTATTCAAGCTGAACTATAGTCATAGCAGGCGATTATTTCAATATGCAAAAATATAAAAAAAATCTATATCCGGCAACTTTATTAGGTCACGCGCGCGGTTTTTCGTATGTTTGTCCGCAAAATACACAATAATTTCTATGGGAAAGATCATTCTTACCGGCGACCGTCCCACGGGCCGGCTCCACCTGGGACACTACGTGGGTTCGCTGCGCCGCCGCGTCGAACTGCAGGAGTCGGGCGAGTTCGAGCGCATTTTCATCATGATAGCCGATGCACAGGCTCTTACCGACAATGCGGACAACCCCGAAAAAGTACGCCAGAACATCATAGAGGTGGCGCTCGACTACCTCTCGGTCGGCCTCGACCCGAAGAAATCGACCCTGTTCATCCAGTCGCAGATTCCAGAACTGTGCGAACTGGCGTTCTACTACATGAACCTCGTCACGGTACAGCGCCTGCAGCGCAACCCGACCGTAAAGGCCGAAATACAACTGCGCGGCTTCGCCGAGAACAACGCCGAATGCGACACGCAGCGCCAGGGTATTCCGGTCGGGTTCTTCACCTACCCCATCAGCCAGGCGGCCGACATCACGGCCTTCAAGGCCACGACCGTCCCCGCGGGCGAAGACCAGGAGCCGATGCTCGAGCAGACGCGCGAAATCGTGCACAAGTTCAACACGGTATACGGCCCGGCACTCGTCGAACCGGAAATCCTGCTGCCGGAGAACGCCGTCTGCCTGCGCCTGCCCGGCACCGACGGCAAGGCCAAAATGTCGAAATCGCTCTGCAACTGCATCTACCTTTCGGACACCGCCGAGGAGGTGAAGAAGAAAGTCATGGGCATGTATACCGATCCCGACCACCTGCGCGTCGAAGACCCGGGCAAGGTCGAGGGCAACACGGTATTCACGTACCTCGACGCATTCAGCCGTCCCGAGCATTTCCCGAAATACCTGCCGGACTACCCGTCGCTGGAGGAGCTGAAAGCCCACTACCGCCGCGGCGGCCTGGGCGACGTAAAGGTCAAGAAATTCCTGATTGCCGTGCTCAACGAAACGCTGGAACCGTTCCGCGAGCGCCGCAAATACTACGAAGGACGCATCGGGGAGGTTTACGAGATACTCCGCGACGGTTCCGCAGTGGCCCGCGAAATGGCCGCACGGACCCTCGACGACGTGAAAAGCGCCATGAAAATCAACTACTTCGACGACAAGGAGCTGATTGCGGCGCAGGCTGCGCAGTTCGCGCAGAAACAATAAGCGATGCATTTCCGCGCCGACCATATTTACCGCACGTTCCTCCGCCTCACCCGGCGGTTGAGCAACAGCCAGATCATGATGGTGCTGGCTGTCGTGGTCGGCATCCTCGCAGGAGTGGGCACCTACCTGTTCGAAATCCTGCTGCACGGCATCAAGAGCGGACTGATACGCTGGTTCCCGGTGGACAGCGCCCACGTCCTGTTCCTGATATACCCCGCCATCGGTATCATCCTCGCCACGCTGTTCGTCAAGTACATCGTGCGGGACAACATTTCGGAGGGCGTGACGCGCGTGCTCTACGCCATGTCGAGCCGCAACTCGCGCATCCCGGCGCACAACTGCTGGACCTCCATCGTAGGCGGCGCCACGACCATCGGATTCGGCGGCTCGGTCGGCCCCGAGGCCCCCATCGTGTTGACGGGGGCCGCCATCGGCTCGAACGTCGGGAAACTGGCGCGCCTCAACTACAAGCACACCACGCTACTGCTCTGCTGCGGCGCGGGTGCTGCGCTGGCGGCCATCTTCAAGGCTCCGATCACGGGCGTGGTGTTCGTGCTGGAGATACTGATGCTCGACATTACGGCCGGCTCGGTCATTCCGCTGCTGATCGCCTCGATCACGGCCACGACGATGGCTTTCATGCTGCGCGGTTTCGACCCGATACTGGCCGTGACGCTGCAGCCGCAGGATGCGTTCGAGCTCTGGCAGATACCGCTCTTCATCCTGCTGGGCGTATGCTGCGGGCTGATGTCGTGGTATTTCACGGCAACGAACCTGCGCGTCGGGACGTTTTTCCGGAAAATCGACAAGCAATACAAAAAGTGGATTGTCGGCGGCGCCGTGCTGGGCATCCTGATTTTCATCTTCCCGCCGCTATACGGCGAGGGTTACGAGGGATTCATGTCGCTGATGCACGGCCATACGGAAGAGTTGTTCGACAATTCACTCTTCTACCGCTTCAGCGACATCGACTGGGTGGTGATCCTGTTCGTCATCGCCACGATGTTCTTCAAGGTCATCGCCATGGCTTCGACCAATGCCGCAGGCGGCGTGGGCGGAACGTTCGCGCCGTCGCTGTTCGTCGGGGCGTTCACGGGCGCTTCGATCGCCCTGGTGTGCAACGCCTTTTTCGACTGGGACGTATCGGTCGTATCGTTCACGCTGGTCGGCATGGCGGGTGTGATGTCGGGCGTGATGAAAGCGCCGCTGACCTCGATTTTCCTCATTGCCGAGCTCTCGAACGGCTACGGGCTGTTCATTCCGCTGATGATTACGGCCTGCATCTCGTTCGCCGTCGATTACTACCTCGACCCCGATTCGATTTACACCAAACAACTGCGCCAGCGCGGCGAATTGCTGACGCACGACAAAGACCAGTCGGTATTCGTCTTCCTGAAACTCGACGAGCTGATGGAAACCGATTTCCTGCGCATCAAGGAGAATTTCACGCTGGGCGACATCGTGCACATCATCTCGACGGCGCGCCGCAACATCTTCCCCATGATCGACAATTTCGGACGGCTGCTGGGCGTAGTACAGTTGGACGACCTGCGCGAGGACATGTTCAAACGCGAAAAATACGGGCATCCCATCTCGGACTACATGATTCAGCCGCCCGACCGGATTCTGGAGCACGAAGCCATCCAGAGCGTCATCCAGAAATTCGAAGACAAGCACACCTGGATGCTGCCCGTCGTCGACAAACAGAACCGCTACCTGGGCTTCATCTCCAAATCACGCATCCTGAACGCCTACCGCGAGCAGTTGGTGAAAATACAGCAGTAAACACGATTTACCGCAATACGTTCACCCTCTCGTCAAACATATTTTGAAAACAGGGAGATTTTCTTTCCCCGGCAAACCTTACGAATCGTATGACAACAGCCAATACTTTCCCCTGGGCCGACGAACTGAACTGCGCGGTTACCGTGTGCGACACGGAAGGGACGGTACTTTACCAGAACATCCGCTCGACACAGGTCAACGGCGATATGCGCGGGCAATCGCTCATCCCCTGCCACAACGAACGTTCGCGTCAGATTATCAGGCGTTTGCTCGCGGAAGGAGGCACCAACGCATACACCATCGAAAAACGGGGCATCCGCAAACAGATATACCAGACGGTATGGCGGGCGGACGGCGAAGTGCGCGGGCTGGTCGAACTGTCGATGGAGATTCCCGCCGATATGCCGCATTACATCCGGGGCTGATACGACGTAAAGCCGGCCCGGCGCAGCAACGGCGACCGGCGCCAAGCCTCGGACGGCCGGTATCCGGTAGCAATACCCGTGTCTGTGTCCGGCATCCGGGGAAGGGCGAAAACGGTTCCCGAAAAGCACTCGGCGGAAATCTGTTTCCGGAACACATGCAGCGAACGGCCAACAACAGGCAGTGACCGCCAAACCGCGAATACCCGGCAGTGAACAATAAGCAGCGAACAAAAACCGGTAAACAGGATGCTGGGATAGGGAAATGCGAACCGGTGACACCGGGCCGAATCCGGATTCAGCCGGGTAGACCCGGAAATTGCGAAGAAGATTTTTAGAGGGCCTTTTAGGCCCTCTAATTTTTTTCTGCCCGAAAATTATGTCGTGTTTGTTTGCTAAAATGTAAACTAAACTTTACATTTGCAATAGTCGAACCCTAAAACAATTGTTCAATGAAAAAAGACTATTTACTGCCCGTCGGTTTTAAGAAAATCGGATGGATAGTGCTGCTCCCCTCCTTTCTGCTCGGCTGCTACATGCTTTTCCTGCAGGAGGAGCTGAACTGGTTCAGCGGCGTGAACGAGCACCTGCTCAACAATGCGGCGCTTATCGGCACGGCCGTCGGCCTGCTCCTCACCGGTCTCTCCCGCGAGCGCAACGAGGACGAGATGATCACGTCCCTGCGGCTGAACAGCCTGCTCATCTCCGTATACGTCAACTACGCGCTGCTGATTCTGCTGGCGTTGTGCTTCTACGATTTCGAGTTCCTGACCTGCATGTTCGTGCTGTTATACACCCTCCCGGCCATTTACTGCCTGCTTTTCCGCCTGGCCATGTACCGGCTGGACAAAACGCTCCGCGATGAAGAATAGAATACGCGTACAGCGCGCCGAGATACGCATGACCCAACAACAGCTGGCCGACGCCATCGGTGTGAGCCGCCAGACGGTGAACGCCATCGAAACCGGCCGTTTCGTCCCCTCGACCGTGTTGGCGCTCAAAATCGCGCGGCTGTTCGGAAAGCCCGTCGAACAGGTTTTCCAGCTCGAAGAGGGCGAGTGACCGCCCCATCCGTAACAGATGCCAAGCGATGCAGAAATCTGCATCGCCCGGCATCTATTTTCGGGAGTACCCTGCCCGGAGGCACGGCACAGGATAACCGCGCCCGTGCGGGGATTGCGGACACCTGTTTTACAGTTTGATGTCGTAAATCTGGATTACGCCCTGCAGTTTGCCGGCTTTATCGGTAACGAGCAGCGAGGTAACCTTGTTTCTGGTCATCATCTTCTCGGCCTCGATCAGTTTCTCACCCGCGGAAATGGTCTTGGGATTGGGTGTGGCGATGTCTGCGGCCCTGATATTGAAGAACTCGGCTCGGCGGCGCTCCATGGCGCGGCGCACGTCGCCGTCGGTGACGATGCCCTCGATCTTATCGCCGTCGCAGATGATGATAAGCCCCAGTCCGCCCTTGCTGATGGCGTGGATCATATCCGTCGCCGAGCAGTCGGGCGCCACCACCGGCAGGTCGTGCGAACGCATCACGTTGCCCACGGTCATCAGCAGGCGCCGCCCGAGGCTGCCGCCCGGATGCAGGCGTGCGAAATCGACGCTCGTGAAGCCCCGCATCTGCATGAGCGACACGGCCAGCGCATCGCCCATGGCAATCTGGGCCGTAGTCGACGAAGTGGGCGCGAGATGCAGGATGCAGGCTTCCTCCTTCACACTCACGTCGAGGTGTATGTCGGAGTTTTTGGCCAGCGCCGACTCGGGATTGCCCGACATCGAAATCAGCTTGTTGCCGTTGGAATGGATAAAGGGGACGATTTTCAGGATTTCGTCGGTTTCGCCCGAATAGGAGAGCGCCAGCACCACGTCGTCTTTCGAAATCATACCCAAATCGCCGTGGAAAGCTTCGCCCGGATGGAGGAAGAAACTGGGCGTACCGGTCGAGGCGAGCGTCGCGGCAATCTTGCGGCCCACGAGGCCCGATTTGCCCATACCGGTGACGATGCACTTGCCGTGTCCCGCCAGAATCAGTTCCACGGCGTCGGCGAAGTTGTCGCCGAGGTTTTCTTTCATGCGCCCGAGCGCCAGCATCTCGGTGTCGATGGCCTTGCGGGCAAGGTCGAGTATCTGCGCTTTCGTTGTATCGGTCATTATAGCAGGGTTTTGATGAGATTCTCCAAATCGTCGAGTTGCAGCATGTTGGGGCCGTCGCTCAAGGCGCAGTCGGGACAGGGATGCACCTCGAAGAAAAAGCCGTTGGCGCCGAACGCCCTGGCGGCCTGCGCCATGGCAGGCACGAATTCGCGGTTGCCGCCCGTCTTGCCCCCCGCGGCACCGGGACGCTGCACAGAGTGGGTGCAGTCCATCACCACGGTCGGCGCGATGCGCAGCATGTCGGGGATATTGCGGAAGTCGACCACGAGGTTGTTGTAGCCGTAGATATTGCCCCGCTCGGTAAGCCATATCTCCGCAGCGCCCGCCTCGTGCGCCTTTTCATACGGGAATTGCATGTCGGCGCCCGAAAGGAACTGCGCCTTTTTGATGTTCACGGTTTTGCCCGTCTTGGCCGCAGCCACCAGCAGGTCGGTCTGACGGCAGAGGAACGCCGGAATCTGAATTACGTCGACCACCTCGCCCACGGGTGCGGCCTGCCACGACTCGTGGATGTCGGTCAGCAGCTTCAGCCCCCATTTCGATTGCACGTCGGCAAGCATCTGCAGCCCTTTTTCGAGCCCCGGCCCCCGGAACGAGGAAATCGAGGTGCGGTTGGCCTTGTCGAACGACGCCTTGAAGATGATATCCGTACCGAGGGCCCGGTTAATCGCCGCGAGGCGTCCGGCCACGGTGTCGAGCAGTTCGGCCGATTCGATGACGCACGGCCCGGCGATGAATTTCATAGCTGTCATTTTTTGAATTCGGGATGGTGTAACAAAAACGCCTCGGCCTTTTCGAGGTCGCCGGGCGTGTCGATACCGATGGTTTCGACGTCGGTGACGCCTACGCCGATCCGGTAACCGTTCTCCAGCCAGCGCAGCTGTTCGAGCGACTCGGCTTTTTCGAGCGGCGACTGCGGCAGCGCCGTGACGGCGCGCAGCACCTCCGTGCGGAAAGCGTAGAGGCCGATATGTTTGTAAAACGTATGGCGGGCGAGCCACTCCGAACGGTCGACGCCCCGCAGGTAGGGAATCACCGAACGCGAAAAATAGATGGCCCGCGACTGTGCGTCGAGCACCACTTTCGGGGAGTTGGGATTTTCCAGCGCCGCGAGCCCGTCCGCCTCGGCAAAAGGTTTCACGAGCGTGGCGATATCGGTCGCAGGATCGTCGAAGCACCGTTTGACGGCCTCCAGCTGCGACGCCCGGATAAACGGTTCGTCGCCCTGCACGTTGACCACCGCATCGTACTTCCTCCCCTGCTTGAGGTAGGCCTCCCAGCAGCGGTCGGTGCCGCTCTTGTGGTCGGGCGAAGTCATCTCCGCCCTGCCGCCGAACGCGAGCACGGCATCATAGATACGCTCGTCGTCGGTAGCCACCACGGCATCGTCCAGCACACCCGCCACCTGCTCGTAAACGCGCCGGATAACGGGTTTGCCGCCCAGCATCGCCAGCGGCTTGGCCGGGAAGCGGGTCGAAGCGTAGCGCGCCGGTATGATTGCGATAAATTTCATGGTCGGTCGGATTTATACGTAAAAGTAAAAAGTAAAAGGTGAAAATCAAAACTTTTCACCTTTCATCTTTCACTTTATGCCAGCGCCAGTTTCAGCACGTCGTCGTTCGTCCT
Source organism: uncultured Alistipes sp. (assembly GCF_902388705.1). Lineage (GTDB taxonomy): Bacteria > Bacteroidota > Bacteroidia > Bacteroidales > Rikenellaceae > Alistipes. The sequence goes on along the minus strand of NZ_CABMQJ010000004.1, from coordinate 120,353 downwards.
TACGTAATGGAACGTCAGGCCCTGCACATATTCGGGTTTGATTTCGGCGATGTCCTTGCGGTTCTCGTCCGAGAGAATCAACTCGGTGATGCCGGCGCGCTTGGCGGCCAGGATTTTCTCCTTGACGCCGCCCACGGGCATCACACGGCCGCGGAGGGTCGTTTCGCCCGTCATGGCGATACGCTCCTTGACCGTGCGTCCGGTGTAGGTCGATACAATCGAGGTCACCATCGTGATTCCGGCCGAAGGCCCGTCCTTCGGAATCGCCCCCTCGGGAACGTGGATGTTGATGTCGTTTTTCTCGAACAGCGACGGGTCGATGCCCAGCTCCTCGTGGTGGGCCATCACCCACTCGTGGGCTATCGTCGCCGACTCTTTCATCACGTCGCCCAGGTTACCCGTCAGGCTGACCTTGCCCTTGCCGGGCGTCAGCACCGACTCGATGTAGAGGATGTCGCCGCCGACCTCCGTCCATGCCAGGCCGGTAACCACGCCCGTCATGCCGCCCACCTCGTACTCCTCCTTGAGGAACTTGGGCATGCCGAGAATTTTCTCGACGTCGCGGGCCGAAACCTCGGGAGCGAACGCCTCGTCGAAAGCAATCTGTTTGGCGCGGGCGCGGGCGATTTTCGCCAGATGCTTGTCCAGCGAACGCACGCCCGACTCGCGGGTATAGCCGGCGACGATCTCCTCGACCACGCCGGGTGTGAGCGTCAGCTCCTGTTCCTTGATGCCGTGCGCCTCGCGCTGCTTGGGAAGCAGGTGGTCGAGCGCGATGCGTACCTTCTCCTCGAGCAGGTAGCCCGGGATATTGATCATCTCCATGCGGTCGCGGAGCGCCGGGGCGATGTTGGCGATGTTGTTGGCCGTGGCGATGAACAGCACCTTCGACAGGTCGTATTCCATGTCGATGTAATTGTCGTGGAAGGTGGTGTTCTGCTCCGGGTCGAGCACCTCCAGCAGGGCACTCGACGGGTCGCCGTGGTTCGAAACGGTCACCTTGTCCACCTCGTCGAGGATGATGACCGGATTCGACGAACCGCACCGTTTGATGGTCTGGATAATCCGGCCCGGCATGGCGCCGATGTAGGTGCGGCGGTGTCCGCGTATCTCCGACTCATCGTGCAGGCCGCCGAGCGAAATCCGACCGAACTTGCGGCCCAGCGCCGCGGCGACCGACTTGCCCAGCGAGGTTTTACCCACGCCCGGAGGACCGTAGAGGCAGAGAATCGGGGACTTGAGGTCGCCCTTGAGTTTGATGACGGCCAGGTGCTCCAGGATACGCTCCTTGACCTCGTCCAGGCCGAAATGGTCGTGGTCGAGTTGTTCGCGGGCGCACTTGAGGTCGAGGTTGTCTTTGGTGACCTCGTTCCACGGCAGCTCCAGCAGCAGCTGCAGGTAGGTCATCTGCACCGAGTACTCGGCGACGGCGGGATTCAGCCGCTCGACTTTCTGCAACTCTTTCTCGAACGTTTCGCCGACCTCCTTGGGCCAGTTCTTCTTCCGCGCCTCCTCGCGCATCTTCTCCAAGTCGGCGTCGGCGCCGTCGCCCAGCTCGTCCTGAATCGTGCGCATCTGCTGCTGCAGGTAGTAGTCGCGCTGCTGTTTGTCGATTTCCTGTTTGACGCGCTCCTGAATCTGGTTCTTCAGTTCGGCCAGCTGCTGCTCGCGAATCAGTATCTCGAGCAGTTTGCGGGCGCGGGCCAGCAGGCCGGGAGCCTCCAGCAGCGACTGGCGGTCTTCGTCCGTGAGCTCCATATTCGAGCAGATGAAGTTGATGATGCCGCGTTTGGAGTCGATGTTCTTGATGGCGAACGCGGCCTCCTTGGGCATCGACGGCGAAACGTTGATGATGTTGAGCGCCACGTCGCGAATCGAATCCACGAGGGCTTCGAACTCGATGCTTTTCAGGTCGGGCGTCGTGTCGCGCAGCGCCGTCACCCGGGCCCGGAAATAGGGCTCGGTCGAGATGTATTCGCGAATTTCGACCTTCTCGAGCCCGTTCAGGATGACCGTGAGGTTGCCGTTGGGCATTTCGAGTATCTTGATGATGCGCGCCGCGGTGCCGACCTTGTACATGTCGTCCGGCGCAGGGTCTTCGACGTCGCTTTCGCGCTGCAGCACGGCGCCCAGGATGCCGCCCTCGGCATTGACGGCGCGCACGAGGCTGATGCTCTTGTCGCGGCCGACGGTAATCGGGGTGATGGCGCCGGGGAAGAGCACGGAGCTGCGCAGCGTGAGAATCGGGATAATCTCCGGCACCTCGACCTCCTCGACGACTTCGTCGCCGCCGGTCACGATGGGAATTACCCGGTGCTTGCCGTCAAGCAAATCGGGCAGCAGGTTCACGTCTTCGACTTCGATAGTTTCAATGATTTTATCTTTTTTACTCATAGTTTACCAATATATAATGCTGCAAAGGTAACGATTTTTAGCGATATTTATTTTATCTTTGACAGAATGTTAATAACTTTGCGGGTCAAACAACAAAGCAAAAACACTCACCCTATGCAAATCGCAGACAAATATTCGCCGCAGGACATCGAGGCAAAATGGTACGAATACTGGATCGGCCACCGGCTGTTCCATTCGGAACCCGATAAGCGCGAACCCTATACAATCGTCATTCCGCCCCCCAACGTGACCGGCATGCTCCACATGGGACACATGCTCAACAACACGCTGCAGGACGTGCTGATTCGCCGCGCCCGCATGTCGGGCAAGAACGCCTGCTGGGTGCCGGGCATGGACCACGCCTCGATTGCCACGGAAGCCAAAGTCGTGGCGATGCTGCATGAAAAGGGCATCGAGAAATCGTCGCTCTCGCGCGAAAAATTCCTCGAATACGCCTGGGAGTGGAAAGAGAAATACGGCGGCATGATTCTCAAGCAGCTGCGCAAGCTGGGCGCCTCGTGCGACTGGGAACGCACCTGCTTCACGATGGACGAACCCCGCACCGAAAGCGTCATCAAGGTCTTCTGCGACCTCTACGAGAAAGGCAAGATTTACCGCGGCGTACGCATGGTCAACTGGGATCCCGCGGCGCAGACGGCCCTTTCGGACGAGGAGGTAATCTTCAAGGAGTCGCACGGCAAGCTCTACTACCTGCGCTACAAGGTCGAGGGCACCGACAAGGCAATCATCGTCGCCACGACGCGCCCCGAAACAATCCTGGGCGACACGGCGCTGTGCGTCAACCCCAACGATGTGCGCTACGACTGGCTGCCGGCCGGGGCGCGCGTCGTCGTGCCGCTGGTGAACCGCTCAATCCCCGTGATACGCGACGAATACGTCGACATCGAATTCGGCACGGGCGCCCTGAAAGTAACTCCGGCGCACGACGTGAACGACTACATGCTGGGTGAGAAATACAACCTCGAAACAATCGACATCTTCAACGACGACGGCACGATCAACGACAAGGTGGGGCTGTACGTCGGCATGGATCGTTTCGACGTCCGCAAAAAAATCGAAACCGACCTGGCGGACGCCGGCCTGCTGGAGAAAACCGAGGACTACACCAACAACGTGGGTTACTCGGAGCGCACGGGCGTGGCAATCGAACCGAAACTCTCGATGCAGTGGTTCCTCTCGATGGAGCAGCTGGCCGGGCCCGCGACCAAAGCCGTCATGGAGGACACGATTCGCTTCGTACCCGAGAAATACAAGAACACCTACCGCCACTGGATGGAAAACATCAAGGACTGGTGCATCTCGCGCCAGCTGTGGTGGGGGCAGCGCATCCCGGCCTGGTACCTGCCGAAAGGCGGCTTCGTGGTGGCCCCGACCGCCGAAGAGGCGCTCGAGAAAGCGCGCGCCAAGAGCGGCGACGCCTCGCTGCAGCTGTCCGACATCCGGCAGGACGAAGACGTACTGGACACGTGGTTCTCGTCGTGGCTGTGGCCGATTTCGGTCTTCGACGGCATACGCCGCCCGGACAATGCGGAAATCAGCTACTACTACCCCACCAACGACCTGGTGACGGGCCCGGACATCATCTTCTTCTGGGTGGCGCGCATGATTATGGCGGGCTACGAATACCGCGGCGAAAAGCCGTTCGGCAACGTCTACTTCACGGGCATCGTCCGCGACAAAATCGGCCGCAAGATGTCCAAGCAGCTGGGCAACTCGCCCGACCCGCTCGACCTGATCGCCAAATACGGCGCCGACGGCATGCGCATGGCGATGCTCATCTCCTCGTCGGCGGGCAACGACGTGATGTTCGACGAAGCGCTCTGCGAGCAGGGCCGCAATTTCGGCAACAAGATATGGAACGCCTACCGCCTGGTGAACGGCTGGTCGGCGGACGACAAGGCCGCGCAGGACGAAAACAACCGCCTGGCCGTGGAGTGGTTCCGCCAGACGCTGGGCCGCGCGCTGCGCGAAATCGACGAGGACTTCAAGTCCTACCGCATCTCGGAGGCGTTCAAAGTGGCCTACAAACTTTTCTGGGACGACTTCAGCGGCCTCTACCTCGAAATGGTGAAACCGGCCTACGGACAGCCGATCGATGCGACAACGTTCGACGCGACCCGCTCGTTCTTCGACGAGCTGATGCGCGTACTGCATCCTTTCATGCCGTTCGTGACGGAGGAGATCTGGCAGGATCTCGCGCCCCGCAGCGAAGGCGAGTCGATTACCGTGGCCCCGATGCCGCAGCCGGCGGAAGCCGACGAGAAACTGCTGGCGCGTTTCGAACTGGCAAAAGAGGTTATCTCCTCGGTGCGCAACGTCCGCAACCAGAAGAACCTGCCGCAGAAGGAAGCGCTCACGCTCAAGGTAATAGCCGACGAGAACTACCCTGCGGAATACGCCCCCGTGATGCGGAAAATGGCCAACCTGACGGCCATAGAAACCGTGACGGAGAAAGACCCGGCGGCCGCGGCGTTCATTGTCAAAACGACGCAGTATTTCGTGCCGATGGCCGGCAAAATCGACGCAGAAGCCGAGCGCAGGAAGCTGACGGACGAACTGGCCTACCAGCAGGGATTCCTCGCCAGCGTCATGAAGAAGCTCTCGAACGAGCGCTTCGTGCAGTCGGCCCCTGAAAAGGTGGTTGCCAACGAGCGCGCCAAGCAGGCCGACGCAGAAGCCAAAATCGCGGCTATCAAAGCGCAGCTGGAGGCACTCTCCTAAAACCGACACACACGCCTGTTCCTGCTCCCTGCGGGGCGCGGGAACAGGTATTTTTCATACGGCAGCAGGAAATGCTGCGGCCGCACGAAAGCAAACCCCTAACACGACGCAATTTGCCTGCAATAACCATATACACCGACGGCTCGGCGCTGGGCAACCCCGGCCCCGGCGGCTACGGCGCGGTGCTCCTCTCGGGGCACCACCGCAAGGAGTTGTCGCAGGGTTTCCGCCTGACGACCAACAACCGCATGGAGCTCACGGCCGTCTGTGCGGCGCTGGAAACGCTCAAGTTCGAAGGGTCGGACGTGACGGTGTACTCCGACTCGAAATACGTCGTGGACGCCGTGACGAAAGGCTGGGTATTCGGCTGGGAGAAGAAGCGGTTCGCAGGCAAGAAGAACCCCGACCTGTGGATGCGGTTCCTGCGCGTATACCGGCACCACAACGTGCGCTTCGTGTGGGTCAAGGGACACGCCGACACGGTGGAGAACAACCGCTGCGACCAGTTGGCGGTGGCCGCAGCCAACGACCGGGCGCACCTGCTGGAAGACACGGGTTACGAGCCGGAAGAAAAATAGGAGGAGGGGCGAACGGAACTGTTCGCCCCTCCTCCTTTTAGGACATTAATTATCCGGAAGTTCGCACTTTTGGCAGTGGATGTCCGAATTTTACATTATTATTTCTATCTTTGTCCCGATTATCACATAACCTGCAAATAATCCGCCCGTAATGTTCAAAACATACATGAGGCTCCTGGGTTTCGCCCGGCCTATCCGCAAATACGCCGTCCCTTACTTCTTCTACTCGCTGCTGTACGCACTGTTCAACTCGCTCACGTTCCTGCTGATCATGCCGATCCTCAAAACGATGTTCGACGCGGACTACACGTTCGTCTATGTGGAGAAGCTGCCCCCGCTGGCATTCAACCAGGAGTACCTGACGGCCCTGTTCAACTTCACCTATTCGCACCTGTTCAACGAATACAACCCCGAAAACGTACTGCTCCTGCTGGCCGTGGTAACCGTTTTCGTGAGCCTGTTGAGCAACCTGTTCCGCTACCTGGGTTCGTGGACGGTGGAAAACATGCGCACCCGCACGCTGCAACGCATGCGTGACGAAATGTTCTCGAAAGTGGTGGACATGCATGTCGGCTATTTCAGCGACCAGCGCAAGGGCGACATCATCTCGAAAATCACCTCCGACGTAGGCGTCGTGCAGTTCTGCATCACCAATACGCTGCAGGTGGCCTTCCGCGAACCGTTCCTGATTATCGGCTACACCGTCATGATGGTGGCCATTTCGTGGGAGCTGGCCGTCTTCTCGGTGCTGTTCCTGCCCGTGGTGGCACTAATCATCGGCAGCATCGTCAAGCGCCTGCGCCACCCGGCCCGCACGAGCCAGAAACGCATGGGCGAACTGGTTTCGACGCTCGACGAATCGCTTTCGGGCGTCAAGGTCATCAAGAGTTACAACGCAACCGGCTATATCAAACAGAAATTCTACGACCTGAACGCCGACCTGGCCCGGCTGACCCTCTCGATGGCCCGCCGCCAGCAGCTGGCGTCACCGATGAGCGAATTTCTCGGCATTTCGGCCGTCGGCGTGATCCTCGTATTCGGCGGGTCGCTCGTATTCAAGGGCTCGTTGAGTCCCGAAGGATTCATCGCTTTCGTGGCGATGTTCTCGCAAATCACACGCCCCGTGCGCACGTTCATCGACCAGTTCGCCAACATCAACCAGGGTATCGCCGCCGGGGAGCGTATCTTCACGATTATCGACGCACGGAGCGAAATCCAGGACAAACCCGGCGCACAGGAGCTCACCGGGCTGAAAGACAAAATCGAATTCCGCGACATCCATTTCTCCTACGACGGCAGCCGGGAGGTAATCGACGGTATTTCGTTCGACATCCGTCGCGGGCAAACCGTGGCGCTGGTAGGCCCCTCGGGCGGCGGAAAATCGACATTGAGCGAACTCATACCGCGTTTTTACGACGTTACGGCAGGCGACATCCTAATCGACGGCGTTTCGATCCGCGACTACAAACAGGACAGCCTGCGCGCCCACATGAGCGTCGTAGGACAGGACACCGTGCTTTTCAACGACACCATCGAGGGCAACATCGCCATGGGCAAGGCGGGAGCCTCGCACGAGGAGATTGTCGAAGCGGCGAAAATCGCCAACGCCGACTGTTTCATCACCGAGGCGCCCGAAGGTTACCAGACCAATATCGGCGACCGGGGCGTGAAACTCTCGGGCGGCCAGCGCCAGCGGCTGTCGATTGCCCGTGCCGTGCTGAAAAACCCCGACATCCTGATTCTCGACGAGGCGACTTCGGCGCTCGACACGGAGAGTGAAAAACTCGTGCAGGACGCCCTCAACAAACTGCTCGAGGGACGCACGTCGGTAGTCATCGCCCACCGCCTGTCGACGATCCACAACGCCGACAAAATCATCGTCGTCGACCACGGGCGCATCGCCGAACAGGGCACCCACAACGAATTAATAGCAAAGAACGGCATCTACGCCAAACTGATTGAAATGCAGTCATTCGAATAAGACACATGGATTGCAGCCATGAAAAGCGGGCAACAAGAGGTACATGCGGGCGCACGACTCGCCCGAAAGGAAACGGTGCTGACGGCCGTCAGTAACCTTGACACATGTTCCCCGAACCGCTCCCAATACCGCGATTGCAGCAACACCCGGTGCGCCACGCACATCCGTGGCGCGATCATTGGAGCCCGGAGAGTCGCCGGACGGGACGCTCCCGCAGATTTCGCAGCGCCAGGCAACCCTGTCCGCATCATTCAATAAATCCCGAAGCCATGTTTACCCCCAACGCTCCCGATTTCCCCTCTTTGATGCTGATGCTCGACGCCGCCCAAATGGGCTGGTGGAAAGCGAGTTTCCGGACCGAAGAGCTCTATGTATCCGATTACATAGTCAGGCTGCTCGGGCTGGAAGGCGACAGAATTCCCATCGGCCGGCTGACAGCACTGATCCGGGAAGATTACCGGACGCTGATACACAGCGAATTCATGGCCCTGAAGGTCGGGGACAAATTCGACAGGACGTTTCCCGTCGAACTCCCCGACGGCGAAGTGTGGCTCCATGCGCAGCTCGTCGGCAGGCAGGCCGACCCGGAAACGGGCACGCACCTGTTCGGCTACATCCAGCGCGTCCCCGTCCGCAACAGGGGCGAAGCCGAAATACTGACGCTCGAGAGCAACTACCACGCCGTGCTGAAAGAGAACAAGCACATGGACAGCCTGCTCGACCACCTGCCAATCGGCTACTTCCGCATCCGGTTGCTATACGACAGCCAGGGAAACGCCATCGATTACATGTTTCTTTCGATTAACCGTGCGGCACTGCAAATCGTGGGGATAAACGCGGAAAACTACATCGACAAAACGGCGCACGAGGCCGGCGTACCGGTCGACAGCCACATCGACATGCTCGCGCATATCCGCCTGGGCGACTACAGGACGAGCGAATGGTTCGCGAGAAACACGAACCGCTACTGCCGGAGCTTCCTGTACAACACGCCCAACGACGAAACGGAAATCGTAATCCTGATTCTCGACATCACCGATGCGGTCACGGCGCACACGGCGCTCGACGAGCAGGAAAAACTGCTGCGCAACATCGTCCAGAATGCCCCGGTCGGCATCGAGATTTACAACCGCCAGGGACAGCTCATCGACATCAACGTCCGCGACCTGGAGATGTTCGGCGTAAGGCATCCCGAAAAGATACACGGGTTGAGCATCTTCGACAACCCCAACTTCCCGGAGGAAATCAAGGCCGCCGTACGCGAGGGCAGGGGCGCGGATTTCACCTCCTGCTACGACTTCTCCAAAGTAGGCGGTTATTACGAGAGCAGCCGGCCGGGGAGTTTCGACTGGACGGCCCGCATCCGCTGCCTCTACAACGACCGGGGCGAGGTGACCCACTACCTGCTCATCAACATCGACAACACGGAGCTCAAGCAGGCCCAGAGCCGGCTTTCGGAGTTCGAGGCGCTGTTCCACCTGATTTCAGAATACGCGCAGGTGGGATATGCCAACTACAACCTCTGCACCGCGGAGGGATATGCACAGAAAGTCTGGCTGCGCAACTACGGGGAGCCGGAAACGTCCACAATCGGCAACACCATCGGCCATTACGACCACCTGCATCCCGACGACCGGCAGGTGCTGCTGGAAAGCCTCGCACGTTTCAGGTCGGGGGAAATCAGTTCGAAAACCGCAATCTGCCGCACCCTGCACGGCGACGGAAGCGTCAAGTGGGTCAAAACCCACCTTATATGCCGCGACTACCGCCCGCAGGAGGGGGTTATCGACATGCTCGGAATCAACTACGACATCACGGCCCTGAAAGAGACCGAACAGGAGCTGACCGCCGCCAAAGAGCGCGCCGAGGAGGCCAACAAGCTCAAAACGGCATTCCTGGCCAACATGAGCCACGAAATACGCACGCCGCTGAACGCCATCGTGGGGTTCTCGGAACTGCTGGCCACGGAGGAGGATCCTGCACAGCGCAAGGAGTTCGCCGGCCTCATTTCGCTCAACAACGGGCTGCTGCTGCAAATCATCTCCGACGTGCTCGACCTCTCGCGCATCGAATCGGGACGGCTCGACATCGTCCGCACGCAGTTCGACGCCCGGGAGCTCTGCCGCGAAGTGGCCGAAACATTCCGCCTGCAAGCTTCGGACAAGGTCGCAGTGCGCACGGCCGACGGACTGCCCTCCCTGCGCATCTGCGAATACAAGCAGGGATTGCAGCAAATCCTCGGAAACTTCATGCGCAACGCTGTGAAATTCACCTCCGAGGGGACGATAACCGTCGGATTCGCACAGCTTCCCGGCTGGCTGCGCTTTTACGTCTGCGACACGGGAATCGGCATCCCGGAGGAGAAGACGGAACACATCTTCGAGCGGTTCTACAAAGTGGATACGTTCACCCAGGGAACGGGGCTCGGCCTGCCGATATGCAAAAGCATCGCGGAGCGGATGGGAGGCCGTGTCGGCGTCGATTCGACCGTCGGCAAGGGGTCGTGCTTCCGGGTCGAAATCCCGGCTTCGGAATAACGCGCGTCCGTTCGGCGCACAATAAACGGAACAGACGAATTTTGCGCGCTTTTCAAATCTTTTTTATATCTTTGCTGCTTGTCGGAAAACGCGTGGCCTTTCCGGCATTTCAGGCCTCTGTGCCGACGCATAACCCGAACGAATAAAATATACACAATACCATGAAATTCAAAGAGTATAAAGGCCTCGACCTGGCGCAAACGGCTGCCGACGTGCTCGGCGAGTGGGACACCAACGACACATTCCACAAAAGCATCACCACGCGTGAGGGACATCCCGCGTTCGTGTTCTACGAAGGGCCCCCGTCGGCCAACGGCATGCCGGGAATCCACCACGTCATGGCCCGTACGATCAAGGACGTATTCTGCCGCTACAAGACGCAGCAGGGGTATCTCGTACACCGCAAAGCCGGTTGGGACACGCACGGACTTCCCGTGGAGCTGGGCGTAGAGAAGAAACTCGGCATCACCAAAGAGGACATCGGCAAGACGATTTCAATCGAAGAGTACAACCGCACCTGCCGCGAAGCCGTCATGGAATTCACCGGCGCGTGGGAAGACCTGACGCGCAAGATGGGCTACTGGGTCAACATGGACGACCCGTACATCACCTACGACAACAAGTATATCGAAACCCTGTGGTGGCTGCTCAAACAGCTTTTCGACAAGGGGCTGCTCTATAAGGGCTACACCATCCAGCCCTACTCGCCGGCGGCGGGCACCGGCCTCTCGACCCACGAACTGAACCAGCCGGGCTGCTACCGCGACGTGAAAGACACGACCTGCACGGCGCAGTTCAAGGTCGTGCGCGACGAAAAGAGCGAGAAGCTCTTCGGCGACGTCGAGGGAACGCTCTACTTCCTGGCATGGACGACAACGCCGTGGACGCTGCCGTCGAACACGGCGCTGGCCGTAGGCCCCTCGATCGAATACGTGAAGGTCAAGTGCCGCAACCCCTACACCGACCAGCCGCAGACGGTCATCCTCGCACGCGACCTCGTACCCGCCTACTTCACCAAGAAAATGGAGGGCACGTACGAATTGACGGGCGAAAGCTGGAAAGGCCCCGAACTGGAGGGCATCCGCTACGAGCAGCTAATCCCGTGGGTCAAACCGATGGGCGATGCGTTCCGCGTCATCATCGGCGACTACGTGACCACCTCCGACGGTACGGGTATCGTGCACATCGCCCCGACGTTCGGCGCCGACGACGACCGCGTGGGACGCGCTGCGGGCATCGCACCGCTGTTCATGGTCGACAAGGCCGGCAAGAACCAGCCGATGGTCGACAAACAGGGCAAGTTCTTCCTCGTGGAGGAACTCGATCCGGAATTCGTAAAGAACAACATCGACATCGAAAAATACAAGGAGTACGCAGGCCGCTACGTCAAGAACGCCTACGACCCGAATATCGCCTGCGACGCCGAAACAACGCTCGACATCGACATCGCGGTGATGCTCAAGGCCGAAAACAAGGCTTTCAAGATTGAAAAGCACACCCACTCCTACCCCCACTGCTGGCGTACCGACAAGCCGGTGCTCTACTACCCGCTCGACTCGTGGTTCATCCGCACCACGGCGCTGCGCGAGCGGATGATCGAACTGAACCGGACAATCCGCTGGAAACCCGAATCGACCGGATCGGGCCGCTTCGGCAAGTGGCTCGAGGGGCTGGTGGACTGGAACCTTTCGCGTTCGCGCTTCTGGGGAACGCCCCTGCCGGTATGGGCCACGGAGGATTACTCGGAAGTGAAGTGCATCGGTTCCATCGAAGAGCTGATGGCGGAAATCGAGAAATCGATCGCCGCGGGCTTCATGCAGGAAAACCCCTACAAGAACTTCAAGGTGGGCGACATGTCGAAAGAAAACTATTCGACCGGGAACATCGACCTGCACCGCCCCTATGTGGACAAAATCGTACTCGTATCGTCGAAAGGCGAGCCGATGAAGCGCGAGAGCGACCTGATCGACGTGTGGTTCGACTCGGGCGCCATGCCCTATGCGCAGCTGCACTATCCGTTCGAGAACGGCGGCGACTACTTCAAGTCGGTCTATCCGGCGGACTTCATCGCCGAGGGCGTCGACCAGACGCGCGGCTGGTTCTTCACGCTGCACGCCATCGCTTCGATGCTCTTCGACTCGGTCGCTTTCAAGAACATCATTTCGAACGGGCTGGTGCTCGACAAGAACGGCAACAAAATGTCGAAACGACTGGGCAACGGCGTCGATCCGTTCGAAGTGCTCGCGACCTACGGCGCCGACGCCACGCGCTGGTACATGATCTCCAACTCGCAGCCCTGGGACAACCTCAAGTTCGACAAGGATGGCGTGGACGAAGTGCGCCGCAAGTTCTTCGGCACGCTCTACAACACCTATTCGTTCTTCGCGCTCTACGCCAACGTCGATGGGTTCACGGGCAAGGAGCCGGAAGTTCCCGTCGAGAAACGGCCGGAAATCGACCGCTGGATTATCTCGCTGCTCAATACGCTGGTCAAGGACGTAACGCGCTCGCTCGAAGAGTACGACCCGACCCCCGCGGCACGCGCCATCCAGGAGTTCGTGGGCGAAAACCTCTCGAACTGGTACGTGCGCCTGAACCGCAAACGTTTCTGGGGCGGCGGCATGAGCGAGGACAAGTTAGCGGCATACCAGACGTTATACACCTGCCTGGAAACCGTGTCGATGCTCTCGGCGCCGTTCGCACCGTTCATCTCGGATCGCATCTTCCGCGATTTGAACGCCGTAACCGGCCGCCATACGGACGAGTCGGTACACCTCTCGACATTCCCGAAGGCCGACGAAAAACGAATCGACGCCGGCCTGGAGGAGATGATGTCGCTGGCACAGCGCGTTTCGTCGATGGTGCTGGCCCTGCGCCGCAAAGTATCCATCAAGGTGCGCCAGCCGCTCACCAAGATACTCATCCCGGTACTCGACCCGGCCACGGCCGCGCATATTGCGGCCGTGAAGAACCTCATCCTGAACGAGGTGAACGTCAAGGAAATCGAACTGATCGAAAAGACCACGGGCATCATCACCAAGCGCATCAAGCCCAACTTCAAGACCCTGGGCCCGCGCTACGGCAAATACATGAAGCAAATCGCCGCCATGACCGCGGAGTTCTCGCAGGAGCGCATCGCCCAAATCGAAGCCGCGCCGGAAACCGTGCTCGACCTCGGAGCCGAACGAATCACCGTGACTCCCGCAGACTTCGAAATCACCTCGGAGGACATGCCGGGCTGGCTGGTAGCATCGGAGGGCAAACTTACCGTGGCGCTGGACATTACGGTAACGGACGAGCTCCGCGCGGAGGGTGTGGCACGCGAGTTGATAAACCGCATCCAGAATATCCGCAAGGATTCGGGATTCGAGGTGACGGACAAAATCCGCGTCGAAATCGAGCAGAAAGAGCTCGTGGCCGACGCCGTCGCCAAATACGCAGGTTACATCGCATCGCAGACGCTGGCCGTGGAGGTCAGGGCTGCGGCACAGCCCGCAGGCGGTGTGGTCGTCGACTCGGAAGTCGACGACGAGCCGGTGCGGATCGCCGTAACACGCATCTGACGCCCTTACGCCTGCCGCGGAAAGTCCGTCCCGGAGTGCCGGAAACAGTGGAGAGGAGCATGTGGAGAAAGACGCACGGACACAGTCCGGACGATATTGTATATAACGATGTAAAATTTGGTATTCTCGGAAATATTATTTAATTTTACATAAAACCAATTAAGACGACTATGGCAGACGAAAGAACCAGATATAGCGACGCCGAACTCGAGGAGTTCAAGCAGCTTATCCTGAAAAAGCTGGAAAACGCGCGCGCGGACTACGAGCTGCTGCGCGCCACGATCACCCACACGGCAGACAACGATACGGAGGATACGTCCCCGACGTTCAAGGTTCTCGAAGAGGGTGCGGCAACGCTTTCGAAAGAGGAGAGCGGACGCTTGGCGGCCCATCAGATGAAGTTCATACGCAACCTGGAAATGGCCCTCGTGCGTATCGAAAATAAAACCTACGGCATCTGTAAAACCACAGGCAAGCTGATTCCCAAGGAGCGCCTGATGAAAGTTCCGCACGCCACCGAGTGCATCGAGGCCAAAGAGGGTCGCAGATAGCGCCGCAGAAGCAGCGGGATCCGCAGCAAGCCGTAACGAAATGGCAAAAACGCAGCAGGAGAGCCCCGGCAGAGGAACCTACGGGTGCCGGCCTCTCCCGGAAACCGGGAAAATGCATCACAGCGGCTCGAAAAATTTCCGCACGACACGGCTGCAGAACCTCCACAATGTGTGTAATTTGTAAAAAAGACGACCTCTGCGGGTCGTCTTTTTCGCGTCTCCAGCCGCAGCAGCGTACGTTTTGCCGAAAAAATACGTTATCTTTGAGAATATGTTTCGACGGATCTGTATACTCCTCGTGCTGATTCTCCTCGCCGCCATGAACGTTTGTTCCGCCCGAACGGTCGGCCCCGGCATGCATTATCCCGACAAGCATTCCCCGGGACGGTATTCCCCCGACGGGCCCAACATATCCTCCCACGACGGCTTCAGGCCCGACAGCCTGAATACGGCGACTTCGGAGCGCAACCAACGGCTCTACGACAGCATCCAGTCCAAGACCAACCGGCGCGCCGTACCGCGCATGCTGTACAGAATGCTTTTCGTAAAACCTGTCCTCGACACCACCCTCAACGGCCGCGTATTGGACGAAAGCCGCCTCATGGAGCCCTACGCTGGCAAAACCGTGGGCGAAATCACCATCGAGCGGCAGTTGCCGTTCGATACAGACGGCAACTGGCTCGAACGCTCGGGTAACAAGATGCACATGTTAACCCGCGAACGGGTCGTACGCCGCGACCTGCTCTTCAAACCGGGCGACAAGTTCGATCCGCAGCTGGCCGTACGCAACAAACAACTGCTGCGTTCGCGCCCCTACATCTCCGACACCGAATTCGTCATCGTGCCCGATACACTCGACACCACGCGCATAAACCTCGTCATCCGCACGCGCGACAGCTGGACGATCAGCGTCGATGCGGGTATCCACAGCCAGGGGCGCACCATGGCCGGGCTCTCCGACGCCAATATCTTCGGCACGGGAAACACCCTGAAATTCAAGACCAACTTCAGCCGAAAGGATTTCTCCTACGGCGGCAACATCGTCGAATACTCCATCCCCAATGTTCTGGGAACCTTCTATACGGCGGACTTCTCGGCCGGCCGCGATTTCTACAACTCGGAACTCAACCTCGGGCTGCGCAAGGAATTCATCCGTCCGACGGACTACGAAATCGGTCTTACGTACAGCGACATCAAGTCCAAACGCTACATGATAGACCTCGACACCTCGCTGTTGGTGAAAGTCCGCAACCTCGACGCATGGGGCGGACGCTCGCGCTACATCCGTTCCATCAACTCGAGCGTCTATTTCACGGGCCGCTACAGCTACGCCCGGTTCAGCCGGCGCCCCGCCGTTACGCCCACCTACAACCCGGCGCTGCACGACTACGACGCCATGCTCTTCGGAGCGGGCCTCTACCGCGAGAAATTCTTCACGGCGAACATGATTTACGGGTTCGGTACGAAAGAGTACCTCGCAACGGGCTACAAGGCGGAGCTGGTCAGCGGCTATTCGTGGGGCGAGTTCAACGACGAGATGTACCTCGGCATGTCCTACCAGACCGGCGGATTCCGGGGCCTGGGCTACATCATGGGCGGCATTACGCTGGGAAGCTACATCGACCTCGACAACGGCAAGTGGAACCACAGTGCCGTGGACGTCGACCTGAAATGGTTCTCGAACCTCTTCCTGCTGCGGCGCAGCCGCATCCGCCAGTTCCTGGCTTTCAACTACACACAGGGATGGAACCGCGGCTTCGGCAGCGACGAGATGATACGCTTCACCCGGGAAAACGGGTTGCAGGCGCTCAAAGAGCACGTCACCGGCACCAACCGCATGCTCCTCAATACGGAAACGGTCATCTTCACGCCCTACCAGCCCCTCGGGTTCCGAATCGCCTTTTTCGGCTTCGCCGACTTCGGGCTAATCGGCTACTCGGCCAATATTTTCCAAAACGATTTTTTCACCTCGTTCGGTGTGGGCATACGCCTCCGGAACGAACGGCTGGTATTCAACACGGTGCAGATTCGCCTGGGAGTCGCGTTCGGCAAACGGGGGCTTGTCGAAAGCGAATATTTCCGGCTGTCGAACTCGACCCGCATCGAACAGTACCGCTACCGCCCGACACGCCCCGAAATCGTGGGATTCAAATAGGCGTCCCCACAGAGGAAGCGGACGCAACCGTCGAAAAAACGGTACCGCCAAACACAGGAAACCACCGAAAATGCAAACAGCAGAAACGGGAGCAGCAAAAGCCGGAAAACAACGAAGACAGGAAAAGCGGAAAACGGAACCGGCCGGAACGGGAGCGGCAAGGGACGGGAGCGGCAAGGGACGGGAAGCACCGAAGATACGACCGGCAGAGCGGAAGCGGCGCAAACGCCGAAACCGGGGAGATGCGAAAGATGCAGGGTGCATGAAAAACGGAGGCATTCGGCCTCCGTTTTTCATGCACCCTCGTCGTTTACGATCCGGCCCTTGTCGTCGATTATCAGCACCCGGTCGTACTGCTTGACCCGTGCCCTGAAATCATGGAAATCCTCCGCCTCCTGGTATTTGCAGGGCACGACCTCCTCGCCCTTGCGGTCGATGTAGCCGTACCCGAGTCCCTTGACGAAAACACGGGCCAGGCCGCAGCTGAACGGATAGGCCTCGTGGTACTTGAACGGCACGACCAGCTGGCCGTTCGTCGCGATATATCCCCACCGGGCGTCGTAGAAATCCTCGGAATCGATGCCGAAGCGCATGACGGCGGCCCGCATCTCGCTGAACTCGGCGGCATCGTCCCATTTGGCGGGAAGCACTTCCCGCCCCTCGGTATCGATATAGCCGCAGCGGGGTTCCATGCCCTGGAAATTCATGCCGTAAAGGTCGGTGTTGAAAGGCGCCAGGCCGTCGTTGAACTTGCCGATGCGCTTATAGCGGAACGAGCTGATTTCAGAGCCGTTGCGGTCTACCAGCCCGAAGTTGACATTGTTGTAGCTGACCACCGCCACACCGTTCGAAAAAGGCCGGGCGACCGCAAAGCGCGGCGATATGGCCACGTTGCCCTTCACGTCGACATAGCCGTAGTTGCCGAACTGTTCGAGCCTGAACGCCGCAAGCCCCTCGCCGGGAGCGGCGAGGTCGTAATAGCGGCAGGGGATGGTTTCGCGCCCCAGCGTGTCGATAAGGCCCCACTGCCCGCCGTAGGGTTCGTCGCGCAGCGCCATGCTGCCCCCGTAATTCGTACGGGCATAGCCGTCCTTGAACTCGGAGATATAGCTGAAGAAACAAGGCAGGGCCTCGCGTCCGTCACTGTCGAGGAAGCCGTGCTTGCCCTCGTTCGTCACGGGAATCAACCCGTAGGCATTCGGTTCGCCGATCCGGTCGTAGGCACACGGTACGGCGACTTCGCCCGTTTCGCGCAGGCAGCCCCACTTGCCGTCGCGCCGCACACGCATCCAGCCGCGCTGGTCGGGTTCGCCGATCTCGGTATAGAGGCAAGGAATGACGACCTTTCCCGTATTGTCGATACGGCCCCAGCGTTCGCCGCCGGCCTGCACCCACGCCATGCCGCCGTCGAATTCCCCGGCCACGGTATACTGCGGCGCAACGACCGTCCGGCCTGCGGTGTCGATATACCCCCACAGCCCCTCGATCTCCTGCACGGCAGCCAGGCCGTCGGAGAATTTCCCGGCGCCGGCATAGCGGCACTCGACGGCAAGCCGTCCCGCACCGTCGACATACCCCCAGCGGCCCACGCCTTCGTTGATGTCGAGCACCGCGGCGCGGTTGTCGCTCACGGGCCCCACCTCGGCATATTTGGACGTGCGCTGCTCGAATGTCCGGCCGCATGCAGCAAGCATGACAACTGACAGAAATAATAGCTGGCGTTTCATAACCTCTGTTTTGTGTTTCTCGTGCAAAGATAACTTTTTCAGATAAAAATTCTGCAACATTCGCGCCTGCATTGCGGGCATAATAAAAAACCCGGGGCGGCAGAACCGTCCCGGGCGCGAACTTTTTATGCTTATGGTTGGTTTTCTTTTCAACGAAAGGCGGTTGCGGCATAACGTGTCCGCCGCCCGCCGCCGGGAACATCCGGGCCGGAATTCCCGGGTTAGCGGCGCGTGGTAATCCGTACCACGCCCTCGACGTCTGCACCGTATTGCTTGCAGTTCTCCCTGCCGCGCAGCAACTCCATGCGTTTGATTTTCTTGGGTGCAATCCGGCGCACGTCCGCTTTGGAGGCTTTTTCGCCGTTGATGAAAATCAGGTAGTCGTCCGGTATCTCCAACGAATTATGCAGGGTAACCTGCCCCGAGAAAGTGGTTTTTCCCGTTTTGGTCATCGAATGATCCACGCGTGTAGTTCCCAGGCCGGTCGTCACGTGCCAATCCTGCGACTTCTTTGCATCGGGGCCCGACTCCTCTCCGGCAGTGCGGGATTGGGACATTCCGTCGTTCCCCTGCGTCCCGTTCCAAGCGTCGCCAGCGGTATGGATGTGCACGGCCTCCAACTGTTCCCGCGCGGCGGCGAGCTCCGCGGCGGAAGTCCTGCGTGCCGTCGCCAGTTCTTTCTGCGCTTTATCCAGCTCGGCCTGCGCCTGTTTCCACTCTTTCCCGGGCATGTATTTACGGGCCATTTCCAGCCCTGCACGGGCGGCCTTGAGTCCCTCTTCCGCGGCCTGCAGGCTGGCCTCGGTCACGGATGCCGTTCTTTCGCCGGCGTCTGCGCCGACGGACGTCACCGTTACCGACGCGGCTCGCCGGCCCTTCGCAGCGGCTCCGGCCTTTTTGGTCGTAATTTCAATCACACCGTCGAACCCGCGGCCGGCATACTTCTCCGCGGCGGATGCCCCCTTAAGCACCCGGATGGACGCAATCCGGTCGGGATCCAGATCACCGTCGCCCGGCGCGGCGATTTCCTTGCCGTCGACAATCCAAAGGATATTCGCCGCTTCATCCCCGCCGGCAGCAGAACGGGATGTCGTAACCGACCGTATTTTATAACGGGTCGTATCATTGGCCGGAAAAGCGGAATCCGTCAAGGTAATCGACACCCTGTCCCCGTCGCTGTCGAGCGTGTAACGCCGCGTATCGTCGCTTCGGGTTTCACTCCCCGAAGTTCCGGGCAGTTCGGCCACGTTCCGGACAACGGTTTCCCCGGCAGGGTCTTCCGCCTCCCGGGCCCGGGTCGAAAAGCCGACAACCCGGACGTCGGACATCTTTCCGGCGCCCCGCACCACGACCCGGATCGACTCCCCGTCGACAGCGGTCTGCCCGTCGGCATCGGCCTGCGCGTCGGCATCTGCCTGCGCGTCTTTCGTGGACACGAGAATCACACCGTTGACACCCCGCGTACCGTAAATCGCTGTCGCAGAGGCGTCTTTCAACACACTCACCGAGGCAATCCGTTCGTTGTCGAGCGAGTCGAGCGAAGCGATTTCCCGACCGTCGACCAGAATCAGCGGTTTATTATCGGAAATCTCCACGGAAGATTTTGTGATGGTAATTCTATTTTTCGTACCTTTGTCTTCCGGAAAGACATAGGCGGTGCGGGCGAACGCCCCGAGGGCGATTCCCGTGAGGGGCAGCAAGAGAAGCGTTTTAGCTCCGGCCCACCGCGACGATTTTTTACGTAACATCATGGTAATACGGTTTTTAAGTTTACTATGATTAAAGCTGTTGGCAATCGAGTACCACCTCCCGCCGGCAGCTTTCCTTATTAATAACAACTGATAGTGCTTTGCATCGACGCCGCTCGCAAGCACCGCTTCGTCGGCTTCGTATTCGTGGATGGCCCGCAGTTCACGGCGCAGCAGCCACATCGCAGGATTGAACCACTGCAGGCAGCCGGCAATGTCAATCACAAGTAAATCGAGCGAATGCCGCAGCCTCAGGTGGGCTCTCTCGTGCCGGATGATCGCCTCGCCGTTTTCCGCCAGGTCTTTTTCCGAAAGGACGATATAACGCCACCAGCTGAAAGGCGTAACGGGCCGGTCGGTGCGCACCAGTACCGAACCTGCGTCCAGCCGCTCGCGGCGGCCCCGGCGAATCATGCGTCCCACACCGATTACCGAACAGAGCGTCCACAGGAGCGTCGCACCGGCGCCGGTCAGGAAGGCCACGGCAACTACCTTATCCCACGGAAAGGGATCGGGCTGCGGTCGGGCCGGAGTTTCGTACATCACCGGAGATACAGGCTGTTCGGGCAACACAGGCAGTTCGCGGTAGATTGTAATGACGCACAGGGGCAGCACGAACGACAGCACCATGACGGCGAGCAGCACGACGCGGTTCAGGCGGTGAAAAGTTTCACGGCTCAACAGCAACTTGAAAAACAAGTAGAAAACCGCCAGGCAGGCCCCGACTTTCAGGCTGTATATCATCAGGCCGTACATGGCTAACGGCGGTTTTGATGCTCGATACGGTCGATCAGCTCCCGCAGCTCGCCGACCGAAATTTTCTCCTCCTCGACCAGCGCCGACACGGCGCCGAGGTAGGAATTTTCGAAATATTTGCTGATTACACCGCCCAGCGTACGGCGCGAGAACTCCTCCTCGGTCACCACCGGATAGTACTGGTAGGTGCTGCCGAACGTATTGTGGGCTACGTACCCTTTGGCTTCGAGCGCACGTACCATCGTCGAAAGCGTGTTGAAATGGGGTTTGGGCTCCCCGGCAAGCGCCACCAGTTCGCGCACGAACAACGGGCCGTGTTCCCAGAAGCAGCGCATCAGCTCCTCTTCCCTGCGTGTCAGTTTTTCCATCGTATCGTTTTTTCACGCCGCAACGACAATTCGCCGCGGCTTACGGAAACAAAGGTAACTAAAAAAATTTCACACACAACTATTTCATGTAGTTTTTTAACTATATTTTTTAGTTATCACAATACTACCTATGTATAAAATGGGGAAAACAGCCGCAGGAATATGCAACAACCGTTTTCGGGGGGGGGTAAATGGACAGGCGGACAAACGGGCGAATGCGAAAGCATGGGGATAAGGACGAATGCTGTTTGCAAAGCAACTGACTGTGCGGCAGCAGACTATATGGATGCAGGGGACAACTGCGGGAGGTATGACTGCGGGCTGCATAACCGCGGGGACGGCGGTGCGGACGAACAAGAATAGCCGGCAGAAAGGCAAAAAAAGCCCCGGAACTTTTGCAGTTCCGGGGTATATGGGCTGAACGCCGTGAGGATTATTCCTCGTCGCGGTACATATGTTCCACGTAAACAGCGTGCTGCATCGCCTCGCGCTTCGCAATCGAAGGTTTGGTGAAGTACTGGCGACGGCGAAGCTCCTTCAGGACGCCCGTGCGCTCGTATTTACGTTTGAACTTTTTCAGGGCGCGCTCGATGTTTTCGCCCTCTTTTACCGGCATGATAATCATAATATTTTCTTTTTTTATTGTTTTAATAATTCGTTCGTTTACTTAAGGTTTTCGGGGCGCATATCTTCCGATAGCCCTCCCCGCAGGACATGCGTTTACTCGTCGTCAGATCCGCTTCGGGTACCGAACCGCAGGTAGGGAGCCAGCCGTGCTGCCTCCTCGCGGGTCAATATTTTATCTTCGATCAATTCCTCTGCGGTACTCCAACCTCCTTTCAACTGTCTTTTTTTAAGTAACTTCCGAAGCGTCTGCGGCGGGATGTAAGGATGCCGTCCAAGTGCTTTCGGGGTTGCAAAGTTAACATCAATTTTCCGAATTTCACAACTATCGCAGCAAATTTGTTTCAAAATTTTCTCATAATTGCGTTCCGTGACCCCCGGAACCTCTGCAAGTTGCTCCACGCAAACGAATCCGCCGAGGCGGCCGCGGTAATTCAGAATCGAAACGACGGTGCGCTCCCCGATTCCGACGACGCTGCGCAGCGCGGCCGAATCGGCCGTGTTAATCTCTACGGGTTCGTCGATCGGTGCGGTCTGCCGCTCGGGAAAAATAATGTAGGGCTCGAGTGCCGCGGCCACCGAATCGCTCACGACATAACAGGCGCGCAGCTCCTCCATATCGTAAATGCCGCTCAAATCGCGCCAGCGAATAAAAGCCTCGGCCTGCCGTTTCGACAGTGCGCCGATAGCACGCAGGTAGCGGGCGCTCACGGTATCGAGGCGGAAACGCGAGGGCGGCATCGGCTCGGCGACGACACGCCCCCTGCGAAACTCCTGCGGGGCAATAGCATATTTGCGCCCGATACGCACATAAGGCTCGAGCCGGCGGAAGAGCGAATCGTCGATGCCGTAGCAGAGGGTCAGGTCTTCGGGGATGCGGAAAATCTTGCCCGCGGCGCGGTACTTCAGCAGGCTCACGGCCTCGTGCTTCGACAGCCCCAGCCGCCGCAGTCCGTCGTAGTCGACGGTATTGGGATCGAACGGCCGCATGACGAGCGTATCCGCCCGCTCCTCCATTTCGGCCTCGGCCCGCAGGGCAGCCGCAGGATCGGCTTTCGGCCGCACGAGGACGACACCGAGCACCAACAGTCCGGCCAGCGGCAGGAAAACCGCAATGGCACGAATCTCACGCTCTGAAAAGAATTTCGCCATACACAGAAGTTGTTTACACATCTATCGGACCAGCCGCCCGCACTACCACTGCGCCCCGCCGGAGAGCAGCAGGCGGCGGTAGCGCCGCGACGGCGATTCCACGAACGCCCCCAGCCCGTATTCCGCCCAGCGGCAATCGACCAGTGCGACGGTCTGCTCCGATGCCGTAACGACATTCGGGAAACGGGCGGGGTTCTCCCCCGCTCCGGGACGTTTGCTCCGGGCGTCGATTACGAGCGCCGTGCCCTCCGCCCGCACATCGCGCCGCGGGTCGGTATTGGCAGCCGCAAGCCACAAAAGCTCCCGGGCAGTAAGTTCGGCAGCGGCGGAATCGAACACCGCAAGGTATTTCACGCCCCCGGGCACCCGCACACACGCCCCGGGCTCGGCAAACGCGAGCGCAACGCCCCACTTTTCGAGCAGGTCGGTGCGAAATCCCTCCGGCAAGGCCGGGATGTCCGGCACCGGAGCACCGGGATCGACGGCCGTAGCGTCCAATGCAATTTTACCGCCGAAACCGGGCGTCGCCGTCGCGTGGTCGAGCACGTCGAGGATTCCCTCGCTGCGGACAACGTCACGCACCGGGTCGAGGCGCCGTACGAATCGCGCCAGCGCATCGGCATCGCGCACATCGGTACCGGACGGCACGACGAGCATGTATTTGTTGAACATCATCTGCCCCGCACCCCACAGCGACTGGGCCACTTTCACGGCCTGCCCCCCGTAACGGCGGTCAATCGAAACGACAGCGATATTGTGCGCCGTACCGGCCTCGGGCATCGACAGGTCGCGGACTTCGGGCTGCAGGGCCATGCGTATCGGCGCCAGGAAGATGCGCTCCGTCGCCCGGGCGATACAGGCGTCCTCCTGCGGGGGAATGCCGACGATTGTGGCCGGATAAACCGCATCCCGGCGATGCGTGACGGCTGTAACGTGGAAAAGCGGATAGCGGTCTTCGAGCGAATAGAAACCCGTATGGTCGCCGAAAGGCCCTTCGACGCCCTTCGCCTCGGCCGGGTCGACATACCCCTCGATTACGAAGTCGCAGTCGGCCGGGACATAGATGTCGTTGGTAATGCATTTTACGAGTTTCACCGGACGGCGCCGCAGAAAACCGGCCAGCAGGTACTCGTCCATGTTGTCGGGCATCGGGGCCGTTGCGGCATAGGTGTAGGCGGGATCGCCGCCCAAGGCGATTGAAACGGGCATCCGCCGTCCCAGGCGCTTGCAGGCATCGTAATGCCGGGCGCCCGTCTTATGGATATGCCAGTGCATGCCCGTCGTACGGTCGTCGAAGAGCTGCATGCGGTACATGCCGACATTGCGCACGCCCGTTTCGGGGTCGACGGTATTGACCATCGGCAGGGTCACGAAACGGCCGCCGTCGGCAGGCCAGCATTTCAGGACCGGAAGCGCGGCCAGCGACGCTTCGCCGCCGGTATGCACGACCTGCTGGCATGCGCCCCGGCCCGAGGCGGTACGCGGAAACCAGCGGGCCATTTCGGCCAGCATGGGCAGGGCGCGCAGCTTGTCCGTCAGGGAAGTGCGCGGAGCGGCGGCCTCTTTCAGCAGGCCGTCGATACGGGCGGAGAGTTCACCGAGCGACCCGACGCCCAAGGCCAGCGCCATGCGGCGCTCCGAGCCGAACATATTGGTCAGCACGGGGAACTCCGTGCCGGTATTTTCGAAAAGGAGGGCTTTGCCGCCGCCCGGCATTTTGGAGATGCGGTCGGTAATCTCCGCAATCTCCTCGACGGGCGACACGGGGGCGCCGATGCGCACCAACTCCCCCTCGTGCTCCAGCAGGGCGATATACTCATTCAGGCTGCGGTACATGTTCCAGTGCCTTTTTCACCGAACCGTATCGCAGCAGCAATTCGCGGGACTCTTTTTCGGGCAGGCCCGAAGCCTCGGCCACCATGCGGGTGCCGCGGTCCACGAGTTTGTCGTTGGTAAGCTGCATGTTGACCATGCGGTTGCCCTCGACACGTCCCAGCCGAATCATCACGGACGTAGAGAGCATATTGAGCATCAGCTTCTGCGCCGTACCCGCTTTCATGCGGGTCGATCCCGTCACGAACTCGGGCCCCACGACCGCTTCGAGCGCATACTCCGCCTCGGCAGCCACGGGCGACGCGGGATTGCACGTGACGGCGCCCGTCAACAGGCCGTGCTGCCGCGCCGTGCGCAGGCCGCCGATCACATAAGGCGTCGTACCCGACGCCGCAATGCCGATCAGCACGTCTTTATCGGTCGGGCCGTAAGGCGCCATGTCGCGCCAGGCACCCTCGGTATCGTCCTCGGCGTTCTCCACGGCGCGCCGCAGGGCTCCGTCGCCGCCCGCAATCAGGCCGATGACCAAATCGAACGGCACGCCGTAGGTCGGAGGAAGCTCCGAAGCGTCCGTCACACCGAGCCGGCCGCTGGTGCCGGCGCCGATGTAAAACATCCGCCCGCCGCGCTCCATGCGCTCCACGATGCGCTCCACAAGTTTTTCCATCACGGGAATGGTCTGCCGCACGGCTTCATGCACCCGCGCATCCTCCCGGTTTATTCCAGTCAGGATGTCGTGTACCGACATCCGCTGCAAATCATCATAGGCCGAGGCCTGTTCCGTAATTCTATTTTCCATAATGATATTCGATAAGTCCCGCCGCAGGCGATGCGACGATTTGTCCGACCTGGTAACCGCATTGTGCGAGGGCCGCGCGCAGCAGGTCGGCAAAACCAGCAGCCACACCGCCGACGCAGCCGACGGGAAGATGTGCCGGATAGCGGCTCAAATTGCGCTCGGCAAAATCCGCAAAGGTTTTCAGCACCATCGCCCGCACCTCGGGACAATCCAGATGCGCATGGACGAAAGGTGCGAACGACGCCAGGAAACGGTTGGCATACGGCTCGCTGTAAACCCGGCGGATAATCTCCTCGTAGGTCAGGCCGTGCGCCGCCAGAAACGCTTCGCGCAGGGGAATGTGCCCCTTGAAAATGCCGTTCACGAGGTTGCGGCCCATCGCCGATCCGCTGCCCTCGTCGCCCAGGACGTATCCCAGCGGAGGCACGTTCTCGACAATCTCCCCGCCGCGGCACCAGCACGAATTGGAACCCGTGCCGAGGATACAGGCGACACCCTCGCCGCGGCCGAACAGGGCCCGGGCAGCACCCAGCAAATCCGATTCGGCCTCGATATGATCCGCGCCGAAATGTTCGCGCAGCGCCCGCACCATTTTGGCCGTCGCCTCGGGGAACGTGCGGCCGCATCCCGCGCCGTAAAAATAGATAGCCTCCGGTTTTTCACAGGGAGGAAGTTCGGCGAGCGCTTCGCGTATCAGCTCCGGGGAGTTCTGCACGGCATTGATACCCCGCGTACGCAGCTCCGTCGTATGCACGCCGTCGGTCATCAACCAGGTACATTTGGTCGATCCGCTGTCTGCAATGATTTTCATACGGACAAAGATAAAAAAAATAATCCGGGTATGAAAACCCGGACTATTCCCTTAAATACTATATATACCATGCTGCGCTGTCAGCGCAGGAAAAGCAGTTCGCGGTATTTGGGCAGCGGCCACATCTGGTCGTCGACAATCTCCTCCAGTTTGTCGATATGGCGGCGGATTTCGTCGAAGCAGACGGCGACGGTATCGTGGTAGGCGATGGCTTTCTCGCGCTGGTCTTCGAGCTTATTGGCCACCTTGCGGGCCGCAATCATATCGCCCGTGAGTTTCTGTATCTCGGCGGTATGGTACTGAATCTTCTTGATGAGTTCGATGTCGGCCGAAGCGTTCAGCCCGGGAATCTGCGACATTTTGTACACCTTGTCGAGCAGCAGCGCCTCGTACTTCGAAGCAATCGGCACGATATGGTTCATCGCCAGATCGCCCAGCACACGCCCCTCGATTTGGATTTTCTTGGTGTAGGTTTCCCACTTCACCTCGGTACGGGCTTCGAGCTCCACCTCCGAGAATACGCCCGTCCGGCCGAACATTTCCTTGGTCTGCGCGTCGAGGTAGCGGTCGAAAATCAGCGGCGTCGAGGTTTCGCAGTCCAGTCCGCGCTTCCTGGCCTCGGCCTTCCATTCGTCGGAATAGCCGTTGCCGTCGAAGCGCACGGCTTTGCAGGCCTTAATCATCTGTTTCAGCACTTCGTAAATCGCCTTCTCCTTCTTCATGCCGGACTCGATTTTGGCATCGACGTTCTGCCGGAACTCCGTCAGCTCGTGCGCCATAGCCGCATTGAGTACGATCATCGCCTCGGCGCAGTTGTCCGACGAGCCCACGGCGCGGAACTCGAAGCGGTTGCCCGTGAATGCGAAGGGCGAAGTGCGGTTGCGGTCGGTATTGTCGAGCAGCAGCGTCGGGATATGCGAAATACCGCTCATCTTGAAGACGTTCTTGGCATCGAAACGGATGGCGTCGCCGCCTTTGCTGGCGGCCAGCTTGTCCAGCACGGCCGACACCTGCGTGCCCAGGAACGTCGAGATGATTGCGGGCGGCGCCTCGTTGGCGCCCAAACGGTGCGCGTTCGTGGCGCTCATAATCGACGCTTTGAGCAGGCCGTTATGCTTGTAGACAGCCGAAATGGCATTCACGAGGAACGTGATGAACTGCAGGTTTTCGGACGCGGTCTTGCCGGGGCCCAGCAGGTTCACGCCCGTATCGGTTCCCAGCGACCAGTTGTTGTGCTTACCCGAGCCGTTGATACCCTTGAACGGCTTCTCGTGCAGCAGCACGCGGAACTTGTGGCGGCGTGCGATTTTGTCCATCACGGTCATCAGCAGCTGGTTGTGGTCGTTGGCGAGGTTGGCCTCCTCGTAAACCGGCGCCAGCTCGAACTGGTTGGGCGCCACCTCGTTGTGGCGGGTTTTGACCGGAATGCCCAGTTTCAGGCACTCGTATTCGAGGTCTTTCATAAAGGCCATCACGCGGGTCGGAATGGCACCGAAATAGTGGTCTTCCAACTGCTGGTTCTTGGCCGACTCGTGGCCCATGAGCGTGCGGCCCGTAAGCATCAAATCGGGACGTACGGCCCAGAGGCTCTCGTCCACCAGGAAATACTCCTGCTCCCAGCCCAGGTACGAAACGACCCGCTGCACGTTCTTGTCGAAATAGTGGCACACCTCCGTCGCGGCCTTGTCCACGGCCGTAATCGAACGCAGCAGGGGCACCTTGTAATCCAATGCCTCGCCCGTATAGGCGATGAAGACGGTCGGGATACAGAGCGTCGTATCGACGATGAACGCCGGCGAAGTGGGATCCCACGCCGAATAGCCGCGGGCCTCGAACGTATTGCGGATACCGCCGTTGGGGAACGATGACGCGTCGGGCTCCTGCTGTACGAGCAGCTTACCCGAGAACTCCTCCAGCACACCGCCGCAGCCGTCCGGCTCGGCAAAGGCATCGTGCTTCTCGGCCGTACCGCCCGTCAGGGGCTGGAACCAGTGGGTATAGTGGTCGGCGCCGTGCTCCAGCGCCCACTGGCGCATACCTGCGGCAATGCTGTCGGCCACCTCGCGCGTAAGGCGCGTCCCGTGCTCCATCGTATCGAGCAGGGCCTCGTAAGTAGCCTTGTTGAGGTACTTACGCATGGCCGTACGTCCGAACACCTGCTTCCCGAAGTAGTCCGACGGACGTCCTTCGGGGGCTTTCACCTCGACGGCGGTGTGGTTTATCGCCGCATCGACCATCTTGAATCTCAATAATGATGACATAGATTTAAGTTTGGATTAATATTCCGAAGAACATACGCGCAGGGGAGGAAACCGAATAATTGCTGAACTAAAACCTAACCTGAATTTTCAACGGACAACTGCCTCGCGGCAGGCTGTGTCCCATCTAACTACCCCGCGGCTTCTCCCCTGCCGCCGTATGTATTATTCTCGGCTACAAATGTAATTATTTTTTCGTTACGCCGGTTATGCAAAAACCACTATTTTTCGAAAAACACCCTATTTTTTTTCGATATTTCCCGAAAAATAAGGGTATTTTTTCAGCATTACGTCGATTTTTCACCCTATTTTTCAGAAAACAGCCCGAAATTTTCACCAAAATCCCAAAAATCGTAAATTTTGGTTTTTCGCAATTTCAGAGGGTATAATGACCAATTTTAAACCAATACGCCACAATAACAGGTATCCCCGCATCCTATGAACGAAACCAAACGAAATAATCCTATATTATAAAAAGAAATTATATAGTGTTATTTTATTAACAATTTCTTGTTACAATCGCTAATAATTTTATACCTTTACGTGCAATTTTGAAACAACACTTATACTAATCTCTAAATAGTTATGGCAAATACCAAACGTGAAAAGCTGTTCACCGAGTTCCCGCCGGTTCCGACCGAGAAGTGGGAGGAGGTGATTACAGCCGACCTGAAAGGTGCTGATTACGAGCGCAAACTGGTATGGAGAACAGGCGAAGGTTTCAACGTCCGTCCCTATTACCGCGCCGAGAACCTCGAAGGGGTCAAGTTCCTGGGCTCGCAGGCAGGCGAGTTCCCTTACGTACGCGGTACGCACGCACACAACCGCTGGCGCGTACACCAGACCGTGAGCGTCGTATGCCCCAAAGAGGCAAACGCCGAGGCCCTGAAAATCCTCAATGCAGGCGTCGACTCGCTCGGTTTCTGCATCGCATCGGCGGATTTCTCCGCCGCTGACCTCGACACGCTGCTCGAGGGCATCTGCATCCAGGCCGTCGAGCTGACGTTCTGCGGCCAGAAAACGGCCGACGTGGCCGGACTCGTACTGGCGAAAATCGAAAAGGAGGGCATCGCCAAAGAGGATGTCCGCATCGCATTCTGCATCGACCCGCTCGTCAAAGGCCTTTCGCAGAAAGGCGACTTCTGCTCGCCCGACGGCGAAAAGTGCTTCGCACGCATCGCGGAACTTATTGAAAAGACCCGGGAATACAAACATATCCGCGTCGTAACCGTTTCGGGCCGGATTTTCGGCAACGCGGGTTCGACCATCGTCGAGGAGCTGGCATTCACCCTTTCGGCCGGCCATGACTACCTCGTGCGCCTGACCGACGCGGGGCTGCCCGTCGACGTTGCGGCGCGCAAACTGCGTTTCGCATTCTCGGTAAGCTCCAACTACTTCATGGAGATCGCCAAGTTCCGTGCGGCACGCATGCTGTGGGCCAACATCGTCAAGGGTTACAACCCCGAAAAGAACTGCGCTGCAAAAATGCAGATTCACGCAGAAACCTCGAGGTGGAACCAGACCGTATACGACCCCTACGTGAACATGCTGCGCGGCACGACCGAAGCCATGTCGGCCGCAATCGGCGGCGTGCATTCGCTGGAGGTCACTCCGTTCGACGCATCGTTCGAAAACCCGACCGAGTTCTCGAAGCGCATCGCCCGCAACGTCGAACTGCTGCTCAAGCACGAGTCGCACTTCGACCAGGTCGTAGACCCGGCCGGCGGTTCGTACTACATCGAGAACCTCACGCAGTCGATTGCAGCAGAAGCCTGGAAACTCTTCCTCGAAATCGAGGAGAAAGGCGGCTACACCGCAGCTTACAAAGCCGGCTTCATCGCCGAGCGCATCAAGGCTTCGGCCGCAGCCAAGGACAAGAACATCGCAACGCGCCGCCAGACGCTGCTCGGTGCCAACCAGTTCCCCAACTTCACCGAGGTAGCGCCCAGGGAGATCACCGCCGAAGCCGTAACGCGCAAGCAGGCCGAGGGCAACGTACTCGTACCCTACCGCGGCGCCATGGCTTTCGAAGAGATGCGCCTGCATGTAGACCGCAGCGGCAAGGAGCCCAAGGCGTTCATGCTGACGTGCGGCAACCTGGGAATGGCCCGCGCCCGCGCACAGTTCTCGTGCAACTTCTTCGCATGCGCCGGCATCAAGGTTATCGACAATACGTTCTTCAAGTCGGTCGAAGAGGGTGTGAAAGCCGCACTGGAATCGAAGGCCCAGATCGTAGTGGTCTGCGCGAGCGACGACGACTACGCGGAGGCAGCCCCGAAAGTCAAGGAGCTGCTCGGCGGCAAGGCGATCCTCGTGGTTGCCGGAGCACCGGCCTGCACGCCCGAACTGGAGGCACAGGGCATCACGAACTTCATCAACGTGAAGTCGAACGTCTTGGAAACACTTAAGTTCTACCTTAAAGAGATGGGAATCTAATCATGAGAGCTAAATTTTCAGAACTGACATATGACGCAGGCCAGCAGAAGAGTTGCTGCGCCTCGAAAGGCTGCGGACAGGTCGAGCCGTGGCTGACGGCCGAAGGTATTCCCGTCAAGGGCGCCTATACCGCCGAAGACCTCGAAGGCATGGAGCACCTGAACTACGCGGCAGGCATCGCCCCGTTCCTGCGCGGCCCCTACTCGACGATGTACGTGATGCGTCCGTGGACAATCCGCCAGTATGCGGGTTTCTCGACCGCCGAGGAGTCCAACGCATTCTACCGCCGCAACCTCGCCGCCGGACAGAAAGGCCTGTCGGTGGCTTTCGACCTGGCAACGCACCGCGGTTATGACGCCGACCACCCGCGCGTAGTGGGCGACGTGGGCAAGGCCGGCGTGTCGATCTGCTCGGTAGAGGACATGAAAGTGCTGTTCAACGGCATTCCGCTCGACAAGATGTCGGTATCGATGACCATGAACGGCGCCGTGCTGCCCGTGCTGGCGTTCTACATCGTGACCGGACTGGAGCAGGGCTGCACGCTCGACCAGCTGGCAGGTACGATTCAGAACGACATCCTCAAGGAGTTCATGGTGCGCAACACTTATATTTATCCGCCCGAGTTCTCGATGCGCATCATCGCAGACATCTTCGAGTACACCTCGAAGAACATGCCCAAATTCAACTCGATTTCGATTTCGGGCTACCACATGCAGGAGGCGGGCGCCACGGCCGACATCGAGCTGGCTTACACGCTGGCCGACGGTCTGGAATACCTGCGCGCAGGTATCAACGCCGGCATGTCAGTGGACGCTTTCGCACCCCGCCTGTCGTTCTTCTGGGCCATCGGCATGAACCACTTCATGGAGATCGCCAAGATGCGCGCGGCACGTATGCTGTGGGCCAAA
This sequence comes from uncultured Alistipes sp., assembly GCF_902388705.1. Classification (GTDB taxonomy): domain Bacteria; phylum Bacteroidota; class Bacteroidia; order Bacteroidales; family Rikenellaceae; genus Alistipes. The sequence continues at coordinate 88,432 of NZ_CABMQJ010000004.1, read as the reverse complement.
ATCGTCAAACAGTTCGAGCCCAAGAATCCCAAGTCGCTGGCGCTGCGTACTCACTCGCAGACCTCGGGCTGGTCGCTTACCGAGCAGGATCCGTTCAACAACGTGGCCCGTACGGCTATCGAGGCCATGGGCGCGGCACTGGGACACACCCAATCGCTGCACACCAATGCCCTGGACGAGGCTATCGCCCTGCCCACCGACTTCTCGGCGCGTATCGCACGTAACACGCAGATTTACATTCAGGAGGAAACCAACATCTGCCGCGAGGTAGACCCGTGGGCAGGCTCCTACTACGTGGAATCGCTGACGCAGGAGATCGCCGACAAGGCCTGGGAACGCATTCAGGAGGTCGAGAAGCTGGGCGGCATGGCCAAGGCTATCGAAACCGGTATTCCGAAGATGCGTATCGAGGAGGCTTCGGCCCGCAAGCAGGCACGTATCGACTCCGGCATGGAGAAGATTATCGGTATCAACGAATACCGCCTGGAGAAAGAGGCGCCGATCGACATTCTCGCCGTGGACAACACCGCCGTGCGCGAAAGCCAGATCAAGCGTCTGCAGGAGTTGCGTGCGAACCGCGACGAAGCAGCCGTGAAGAAAGCGCTCGCCGCCATCACCGAGTGCGTGAAGACCAAGCAGGGCAACCTGCTGGAGCTGGCCGTGGAGGCTGCCAAGGTACGCGCGTCGCTGGGCGAGATTTCCGACGCCTGCGAAGTGGTCGTAGGCCGCTACAAGGCTGTTATACGTTCAATTTCAGGAGTATATAGTTCAGAAGTGAAAAACGACCAACAGTTCGAACGCGCCAAGGAGTTGTGCGCTGAATTCGCCAAAAAAGAGGGCCGTCAGCCCCGCGTCATGATTGCCAAGATGGGACAGGACGGCCACGACCGCGGAGCCAAAGTGGTTGCCACGGGATACGCAGACATCGGTTTCGACGTTGACATGGGCCCGTTGTTCCAGACTCCGGAGGAGGCCGCCAAGCAGGCTGTGGAGAATGACGTGCACGTCATCGGCGTTTCGTCGCTCGCCGCAGGCCACCTGACCCTCGTACCGCAGTTGATTGCCGAGCTCAAGAAGTTGGGCCGCGAGGACATCATCGTCATCGTCGGCGGCGTAATTCCCGCACAGGATTACGACGAGTTGTACCGCGACGGCGCCGCCGCCATCTTCGGCCCCGGCACCCCGATTGCTACCGCAGCTATCAAAATGCTCGAAATACTGCTCGCAGACTAAACCGGCAGTAATTATTGCAGAAAAATCCCCGGAGTTAAACTCCGGGGATTTTTGCATGTTCAGAAAATCCAGTTCAAAAAGGTTCGGGGATAAATTCGTGCACGCAGCCGATCGTCGGATTTGCGACCTGCAACGGCGGAACCTTTCCTGCGACCCGACAATCAGCGAATTGCAGAAGGCCCCACCCAGACAAGACGCTTCGGAATTCACAAACCGGATGCGAAGGCTTACAACGCCGCTTCGAGGATCCTGCGGGCCATTGCACCGTCGACATTCTGCGCCTCGCCGAATTTCACGCCCGCGGCATTGAAACGGCGCTCGATTTCGGCAATGGTCGCCTCGCCGATTCCCTCCTCTGCAAGGTGCGTCGAAAGGCCCAGCGAACGGAAGAACTCCTCGTTGGCCGCAATCGTACGGTCGATACGTTCCTCTTCCGAACCGCCGGTGATGCCCCAGATGCGTTCGCCGTACTGCAACAACTTGCCGCGTTTCTGTTCCCGCAGCACACGCAGGGTGCCGTTGATGACGATAGCCAGCGTAGCGCCGTGCGTCAGTCCGTGCAGGGCCGTCAGTTCATGGCCGATCATGTGCGTCGCCCAATCCTGCGTGACGCCCATGCGAATCATGTCGTTGAGCGCCAGCGTCGCAGCAAGCATATATTCGGACATCACGGCATAATCGTGCTGGTTCTCCCGGATTTTCGGGGCGATTTCAATCACCGTGTGCAGGATGCCCTCGGCCCAGCGATCCATCAGGCGCGACTGTGCGGGCGTGGTCATATACTGCTCCAGCACATGGACATACGTATCGGCCAGGCCGTAGGCAATCTGCTTCTGCGGCAGCGAGAAAAGCGTTTCGGGATCGAGAATCGAGAAGAGCGGATAATCGCCGTAGAAAGCGAACTTCTCTTTGGTTTCCTGCCGCGAAATCACGGCTCCGGAGTTCATCTCGGAACCCGTGGCCGACATCGTGAGCACGGTGCCGAGGGGAACGGTCTTGCCGGCCTTCCCCTCGAGGACAATCTCCCACGGGTCGCCGTCGTAGAGCAGCCCCGCGGCAATGAGTTTCGTGCCGTCGATGACCGAACCGCCGCCTACGGCCAGCAGGAAATCGGATTTGTTTTCACGTCCCAGGGCGATGGCTTCCCGCACCGTTTCGACCGACGGGTTGGGCTCGATACCCCAGAATTCGACCCAGTCGCGGCCCTCGAGGGCTTTGACGACCTGATCGTAGACGCCGTTGCGGCGCACGCTGCCGCCGCCGAATGTAATCATAATCCTTTTATCGGCCGGAATCAGGTTGGCGAGTTTGGCAATCTGCCCCTTGCCGAAGACCAATTTTGTCGGATTGTGGAAAATGAAGTTATTCATAATTTTATGCGATAAGTTTATGTTCACCCACTAAATATACACAAAAATAACAAAAAGAACGCCGGAGTATTCCGGCGTTCTTTACAGGAACGAAATTATTTCGCGGTTTAGAAATATTTGCCGCGCAAATCCTGGATTTTCGCCATCTGCTGGATAGCCTGCACAGAGAACTGCTGCGCCATGCTTTCGGCCATAGCCTGCGCACGCACCCGCTCGCCCTCCTCGGTCTGCTTGTCCGAAGTCTGGATGTCGTCCACTTCGAAGACATAGACGCCCGACATGCCTTTCACCGGTGCCGAAACGGCGCCTTTCCCGGACGAAGCAATCGCACCGACCAGACGGGGCTCCACGCCCGGGCCGTTGACATAGAACGAACTGAAAGTCACGCCGTCGAAATCGGCAACCTCCGAGCCGAGGCTCGCAGCCTGCTCGTCGAGCGTCGTACCGGCGAGTTCCCTGACGATATAGTCGTACTTCTTGTCGCGGAGCACCTGTGCACGAACCTGTGCGGCAACCTGCTCCAGCGGAGCGTATTCGTTGTCGTCGATATCGGTCAGCGTAGCTATCACATAGTCGTCGCCCACGGTGAAGATTTCCGAAACGTCGCCTTCCTTCGCGCCGTAAGCCCAACGGGTAACCTCACGCGAATCCTCCAGACCGCGAATCGTACGCTCGCCCTGTGTAATCGATGCCACGCGGGGAGTCACAGCCGCTCCGGAAGCAGCGTCGTTGAAAGCCTCGATCGAGCCCTTGGCATTCACCGAGAACGTACCGGCCTGGTTGTGTATATCACGGCGCGTTGCGGCCGAAGCCTCGACGGGATAGGTAATCGTAGCCACCTGCACGTGTTTCGAGGGTTTGTCGGCACGGTAAACCTGCATCAGCTGAACGGCATCGCCCGAAGCGACTTTCACCACGTCGCCCTGTTTGGCATTGGAAAGCGCAGCGGCGAACTCGCCGGTGAAAGCCGAGAAAGGCATCACGCCGACCTCGCCGCCATTGGCTGCCGTAGCGTCGTAAACCGAATACTGCGCTGCGAGCTGCCTGAAATCGGCACCGCCCTTGAGCACGGTCAGCAGGCTGTCGGCCAGCGCCTCCTGCGTATAGGGGAGTACGATATGGCGGATCCCCAGCGAATCGGGAACCATCTTCGAATCCAGCACGCGGGCCATCGTCCACTCGTTGTTTTTCAGCACGGGGCCGTACGTCTGGCCGGCCATCAGGGCCTTGGCCTCGTCGTCCGAAAGCTGTGCCGCCGAAACATACGTATCCGCGATTTTACCGTTGCGGTTGGCGCGGACGAACGACTTCAACTCCTCGGTCGCGGCAAATTGCGCACCGACCTCGGCAACGCTCTTCTCGAGCGCCAGCATGTCGTCGTCCGTAGGAGCAACCTCGAATACGACATACGAAATCGTACGCGACGGCAGCTGCTTGAACATATCTTTATGGCTGTTGTAGTAAGCCTTGATGTCGCCCGACTTCACCTGAATCAGCGAATCGGGAACGGCGGAGTATTTCTTACCCGCCCATTTGCCGGAATAGGTGTTATTCGCGGCTTTCACACCATTGGCGACCTCGAGCGAATTGACATACACGCCGCCCTTGACCAGGCCGAGGTACTTTGCGACCTGGCGCTCCATGCGGGCCTGCTCGTTGAGCTGCGCCCACGCCTGCTGCGCCTGCGGGTTGCTCTCGGCTTCGGTGAGGAACTGTCCGACGGCTGCGACGTTGTATTCGCCCGTGCGGGGATCGGCAAAAGCATTGTAGAACACCTGCGAAGGATGCTGGCCGCTGACCATCGACAGACGCTCGGGCTCCGTCACGCGCAGGCCCATCTTCGCGAATCCGGGAGTCAGCACGTGTTTGCCGATCAGCGCCTGCCATGCAGCGTTGGCGAGCATGGCCGACTGCTGTTCGTCGCTCTCCTGGGCGCCGCTCTGCGCCTTGATCTGCTCGTACTGGTCGTAATACTCCGAATAGTTGATCTTTTCACCGTCGATAACACCGACCCGGGGATCGTTGCCCGAGAAACCCATCTCGGTCTTCAGAGAGAGAATGAAAGCCAAGAGGGCGCCTGCGATAACAATCGACAGCACAATGCCGAACTTGGTGCGTAAGGTGTTTAAACTTGCCATATAAATTGTAAATTATCGTATTGTTTCAAATTAGCAGTCAAAGGTAGTAATTTTATTCGGAAAAGACCCCTATTATACTATAAAAATTCTCATAACTTCCTGACCCGGGCCAACTCGATACGCGATCGTGTCGTGCGGAGTATCCGCAGCTGCAGGCTGCCGATGAAAACCGTCTCCCCAGCCGTCGGTATTCCCTCGTAGTTGAAGATGATGAAACCCGCCAGCGTGTCGTACTCCTTGCTCTCCTCGATGCCCAGCCCGTATTTCTCATTGAGGTACTTCACCTCCAGGCGGCACGAAAGGACGTATTCGTCGGGGCCGACCTGTTTTTCGGTCAGATCCGGTACGTCGTGCTCGTCCTCAATCTCCCCGAATATCTGCTCCAGCACATCCTCGAGCGAAATCACGCCCGCCGTACCGCCGAACTCGTCGATCACCACGGCGATGTTGCTGCGGTGCTTGATGAAGTTCTGCAGGACCAGTTGCAGCGGCATGGTTTCAGGCACGAAATTGACCTGCATCATCACGTCGGCAATATTCGCAGGACGCGTGAAGAGGCTTTTCGAATTGACATAGCCGATAATGTTGTCGATACTTTTGCGCCAGACGAAGATACGCGAGTATTTCGAATCGACGAACCGCTCCGTAAGCTGCTCAATCGAGGTCTCTTCGATGTCCACGGCCTCGACGTCGACACGCGGCACCATGCAGTCGCGCACGCGCAGGTCGGCGAAGTCCAGCGCATTCTGGAAAAGCTTGAGCTCGTTGTCCGGCTCGGGCCGCGGCTCGGAATTGTTCGTGTCGAGCAGCGAGGCGAGGTCTTCGCGGTCGAAGATATGCGGCACGTTCTTTTCCACGACACGGCGTCCCATCAGGCGCAGGATGCCGTGCGAAATGAGCGTCGTAAACCGCGCGAGCGGATAAAGCAGCAGGTAGAAAAAGTAAATCACCGGTGCCAGCGCACGGTAATAGAAATTCGGATTGTTGCGGAAGATCGACTTGGGCAGGAACTCCGCGGCAAAGATGATGATAACGGTCGAAACGGCGGTTTCCAGGGCCACCGAACCGTTTTGTGCGATACTCTCCCACCCCAATGCATAGAAAATGCCGCGCAGCAGCAGCGACATATAGAGCGAGTAGACCACCAGCGCAATGTTGTTGCCCACGAGAATGGTGGTGATGTACTGCCCCGGATGGCGGGAGAAAATATCCGCGATGTAATCGAACATGCGGCTCTGCTTGCGGTCGATTTCCAGTTTCAGGCGGTTCTTGCTCGTAAAGGCGATCTCCATGCCCGAAAAAAATGCCGACAGCAGCAGCATTACGACAATCAGTATGATTGAAGTCAACATCGTAATCCCTTATTTGGTTTGTCCGTCCCTGTCGCCCAGCTCCGCCCGGACCGTCTGGCGGTGGCGGAGCGGCTCATCCAGCGTTTCGGCCTGCGCCTCGGGTTGTTGGGCCTGCGGATGCGAAGGCACGGCCGCAACAGGTGCAGGCACGGATGCAGCAGGCGCTTCACTGCGCACCGCAGCCGAGGGGCGGGCAGGCCGCGCAGGCGCATCGCGCCTTACGGCAGTTTCACCTTCCCGGGCCGGTGACGCGCCACGCTCCACAGAATGTGTTACAGCGGTAGAATCGGCGGTTGAATCGGCCCGGCCGGCCGGGTCGACTTCGACCTCCATGCGGCCTTTCATCCGGCGGAAACGCCAGTCCTTGAACTCCTCGTCAGACTCGAAACCCTCGCCGATAAATACGTCGCGGCCGTCGTTCTGGACGATCTTCGAGTCTACGTTCGAATAGATTTTTTTGGTGCGCGCATTCCAGAACAGTTGCTGCGTATAGAGGGTTTTGCCATCCGATTTTTCGACGACGACATTGCCCTTGGCCTCCCACAGTTCGCGGTTCTCGTAATAAATCGCATAATTGGCCGTCAGCACGGCGTCGACCGTCGACAGCGAATCGTCCTTGTAGGTCGTCATTTCGACGCCCTTGCGGAACTCCCGGTAGGGCTCGCGTGCCAGCGAGTAGCCCTCGACCAGCGGGGCCTTGAAGTGGTAGGAGCGGCGCCCGTTCTGCGACATGACGACCGACAGGTTCTCGCTGTACTCGGTCATCATCGTCTCTTTCGAGGCCTCCGTTTCCCCCTCCCCGGCATTATCGCAGGAGAATAGCAAGATAGCACTCCCCACGACGGAGAGTGCTACCATGGCATATCTTACGATGAGCCGATTCATTTATTAACGTGCACGCACGGTAGTCGCAATACCAGCCGCCGTACCGCAGTTTACGGTATAGCGCGCGCCTTCCTTCAATTCGTTGAAGAAGCACTCCTCCGAAGTCGGGAAACGGCTGCGGTAGGAAGCCAGCGCTTTTTTGGCGTGCTCGAGGTACTCCGAATCGCTCGACAGCAGCTCGACAGCCTTGGCCATCGTATCGTAAGCGGCCCAGAAAGTCGCCTGTCCGGCAAAGCCCGAGCAGTGTGCGGCCGAAAGGGCGTAGCACTGTGCCAGCACGAAATAGGGCACACCGTCCTCGGGATTCAAATCGCGGGCCTGGCGTGCAGCGGCAGCGGCACCCTGAATATCGTTCGAAACCAGGTCGACGAGTGCGATGCGCACCAGCAGGGCTTCACGCTCGGCGGGATCCTGCTCGACGGCCAGCGCCTCGTTGAGGTATTTGGTAGCCTTGTCGTAATCGCCCTTGGTCTGGAATGCCTGCGCCAGGAACATGGCGGTCTCCGACGAAGGTTTGACCGTATAGTATTTCTCGGCAATCGAGAAGTAGAAATCGCCGTCGCAATTGGCGCGCGACATCAAGCCCACGGCCTGTGCCAGCAGCGTCTCGTCGTCGGGATTGGCTTCGAGCTTGCCGCGGAAAAGCTTCTCGAGGTTCTCGCAGCTGGCGGCACCGCTCAAACCGAACGCAGCGTCGAACTGCGACTTGAACTCGGCGGCATCCGGACGCTTCTCGAAGAAGGGAATCAGCCGGTCGTACTCGGCGATAATCTCGTCGGGCATTACCTCGTCCGTATTCTTGTAATCCTCGCAGAGGTTGCTGAAATAGACCACGACGGTCGCGGGATCGGTGTTGTCGCCGCCGGCCTCGATGGCAGCACGGAACGCGTCGCGAATCCCCTTGCGGTCGTTGGGTTTGTAAGTCAGGTACTCGCGCGCCTTCTGGTCGAGGATGAAAGCCGTCTTGCCCGGCTTGACATTGTCGCCGAAATACTGGACACGCATATCGTACATGAGCATCAGCGAATCGATGAACACATTCTTCTCGGCTACGCTCTTGGCACGGTTGATTTTGTTCTTGTAAAGCACGGCACCGCGCTGGTAAATCGACTCGGCCACCCCGGGAACCTTGTCGATAAGTTCTTTGAGGTAGTGTGCGGCCGCGTCGTAATTGCGGTTGTCGCACGATTCTTTCAGGAAGTTGCTGTTGAGAATGTTCTGTTCTCGCTCTTCGGGCGTAGCACCCCACTTCGCATACTGCGGAGCGCTGAAGTCCTGAGCCAGAGCCGCCGAGGCCAAAAACACCAGAACGGCGGAAAGCAGAAATTTAACGTTTTTCATCGGTCAGAGATTAATTTTTGTATAATAATATTTGTATGTTCCCGTCTGTATAATCGCCCGGATGAGGCTGCAATTTACTACTAATTCGTTAGAAGTGCAATTTTTTCCGGACTGAAAATTAATCGTACTTGGGCCGCGTGAACCAGTACTCCCCGTTCTCCCGGCTGTTGGCAAAGAGCGAAAAGCCGATTGCGAATTTGAAATACTGCTGCCGCACGAGCCCGAGGTTCTCGGCGAGGTTGTACCCGCGGCGGCCGTATTCGACACCCACGTCGATGGACGAACTGCCGAGGAATTTCACCGGCACCCCGATACCCAGTGTAACGGCATACTCCGCAAGTTTATTGCCGTTGTAGGTCTGGTTATAGGTTCCGTAACGGAAACCCGCACGGTACGACCAGCGTTTCATGAATTTACGCACGTCGTAATAGTTGGGCGTATACTCTACGCCGACCTTCACCGTGCTCGTATTGGTATAGGCTACCTCGTAGTAGGAATTGCCCTGCCCGCTGATGCCGGTCAACTCCGTGCCCTTGTTGCGGCCGCCCCAGTTCTGGTAAACATAGTCGAGGCCCAGCGTCCACTTGGCGGTCTGGTAATAGGTTCCCACCGAAAGCTGGCGCGGCAATACGAGTGCCAGATGCGTCGTATCGCCTTTTACGGTGGAGCTGTACAGGTCGCCGACGTAAATCCTCTTGGTCACTTCGGGGTTCAAATCGCCGCCGAAGTCGTACGTAGCGCCGAGGGTCAGCATCCGTTTCTGGTTCATGATGGCGTTCCACTGTACACCGACCTGGCCCTTGATGCTCGAGATGCTGTAATTATCGCTGCCCACCGTCGACGAATAGGTGCCGTTGCCCGTGATCGGCGTCGGGGTCATCACGAAACTGCGGTCGATGTCGCCCCAGTAATACTGGGCTGCGAGGCCCAGCGAGAAGTTCTTGAACAACTCCCAGCCGAGGCCTACCTTGACCTCCGTCACGTCGCCCTCGCCCTGGTAGACATACTGCACGCGGCCCACATTGCCCCAGACCGGGTCGGTGGGTTTGTAATCGTGCGTATATTTGGTGCGGTAGCCCACCGAGCTGTAAGGGGTGAGGCTGAACCCGAGTCCGAGTTTCCTGGCAATCGGCATCTGGAACGCAATGTCGTGGAAGTTGAACGTATTGTAAGCCGTCCGTTTCGAGATGCCGTCCGCTTTCTGCGAGTTGTAATAGTTCTGGCCCTCCAGTCCGAAGCTGAAAAGGAAACTCTTCTGCGGAACGGTGCTGAAAGCCGCCGGGTTGAGCAGGTTGAGCCTGCCGGGAGTGCGCATGGCAACCCCCACGCCGCCCATCGAGCGCATCTGAAGCGTACCGGGCGTGTTCAACTCGCCGATGCCGTACATCGTATAGGGAGAGAATGCGTTAATACTGCTTGTCTGGGCCGATACGGCATAAGGAAGCATCACGGCTGCCGCGACAACCAGTTTAATCAAGGTGTTCTTCACTTGCATTGTACTCTAAAATTCTATTCAATCCGCAAAAGACCAGATTACAATTTGCAAATATCGTATTTTTAATTCGTTTAACAAAGAATTTCGCGTCCCCGCCGGTAAAAATTACACATAAATCGTCGATTTTTTCCCGCATGCGGGCCATGTAGCCCTCGATCTCGAAAGTAATTCCGTTCATCACGCCCAACTCGATGGCCTGCCCGGTCGTGAGTCCCGAAAGGGCTTCGTCCCCGGTCGCGGTGCACAGCGGCAGTTTGGCGGTATAGTCGTGCAGCGACCGGAAACGGGTCTTCATACCCGGCGAGATACAGCCGCCGCGGAAAACGCCGTCGGACGTCACCAAATCGACGGTCACCGCCGTGCCGAAATCGACAATCAGCACATTGCGCCCGGGGTAAAGCACCGTGGCGCCGACAGCGGCGGCCAGCCTGTCGCGGCCCAGCGTGTCGGGCGTGAGGTAGGCATTGCCGATCGGCACGGGGGTCTGCGACGAAAATTCCAGCAGGTATTCCACCTGCGGGCGCAGCAGCTCGGCTATTTCATCCACTTCGCCGCGCGTCGAGGCCACCACGGCCTGCCGCACGGGCCATGCCGCGAGCAGCTCCCCGAGCATCGAGGGATGCAGCCGCTCCACGCAGTGCTGCGCGACAATCTCCCCGCGGTCGAAAACAGCGAGTTTGACGAGGGTGTTTCCGATATCTACGATTAAATTCAAAGTTGCTGCAGCGTTTTATATGCGTCCTCAATGTCTTTGACATTCCTAACGGTCATCGCCAGACGATTATTGTGCTGTTTGAGCACAAATCTGCCGGGATTTTGCGTCACCTTGCGGAGCAGTTCCATAAACGTGTCGCTCTTGTAGTAAGGCGAATTCTCCTCGCCGACGAAATGGGCGATCATCAGTCCGTTCTTGACCTTCACGCGCTCGAGGCCCAGGCGGATTGCCTCCCAGCGCAGGCGCACGACGTTGAGCAGCTCCTTCGTTTCGCGCGGCAGCGGCCCGAAGCGGTCGGCGAGGCGGCTTTCGAACGCCAGCAGCGCCTCTTCGTCCTTGGTCGAGTCGAGCTCGCGGTAGAGTTTGAGGCGCTCCGCCTGCTGCGCCACATAGGAATCGGGCAGCCCCGCGTCGACCTCGATTTCGATATGCGCGTCGTCGATATAGCGCATCTGCTCCACGACATCCTGCTCCGAGTCGCTCAACCCGGCGACATGGAGCCCTTCGGCACGCAGCTCGGCAATCGCTTCGTTCATAATCTTCTGGTAGGTCTCGAAGCCGATGTCGGCGATGAAACCGCTCTGCTCGGCCCCCAGCAGGTTGCCCGCACCGCGGATGTCCAGATCCTGCATGGCGATATTAAAGCCCGAACCCAGGTCGGAGAACTCCTCGATGGCCCGCAGGCGGCGCCGCGCATCGGACGACAGCATCTCTTCGGGCGGGGAAAGCAGGTAACAGTAGGCTTTCTGGTTGCTGCGCCCCACGCGGCCGCGAAGCTGGTGCAGGTCGCTCAACCCGAAATTCTGGGCGTTGTCGACGATAATCGTATTGGCGTTGGGAATGTCGATGCCGTTCTCGACGATGGTCGTCGAAACCAGCACATCGAACTCCCCGTAGATAAAGTCCATGATGAGTTTCTCGAGCTTCTCGGCCGGCATTTTGCCATGCCCGACGGCCACACGCGCCTTGGGGCAGATACGCGTGATAAGGCCCTGCAGGGTCATCAGGTCTTCGACGCGGTTGTGGACGAAGTACACCTGTCCGCCGCGCGCGAGCTCCGCCTCGACGGCGTCGCGGATAATCTCCTCGGAAAAGACATGCGACTCGGTGACAATCGGCTGGCGGTTGGGCGGCGGAGTCGAAATGACCGACAGGTCGCGCGACCCCATCAGCGAGAATTGCAGCGTACGCGGAATCGGCGTGGCCGTAAGGGTCAGCGTATCGACGTTGACGGCCAGCTGCGTGAGCTTTTCCTTGGCCGCGACGCCGAACTTCTGCTCCTCGTCGATGACCAGCAGCCCCAGGTCGCGGAAGACAATCTGTTTGCCCAGTATCTTGTGCGTGCCGATCAGGATGTCGATGCGTCCCGCCTCCAGGTCGGCGCGAATCTGGTTCACCTCCTTCGCGGTCTTGGTGCGGTTGAGGTACTCGACCCGCACGGGGAAGTTGCGCAGGCGCTCGGAGAAGGAGCGGTAATGCTGCAGGGCGAGAATCGTCGTGGGCACCAGCACGGCCACCTGCTTGCCGTCCACGGCGGCCTTGAACGCCGCACGCACGGCAACCTCGGTTTTGCCGAAGCCCACGTCGCCGCAGACCAGGCGGTCCATCGGCTGGTCGGATTCCATATCTTTCTTGACGGCCGCGACGGTCGTCTGCTGGTCGGGGGTATCCTCCCACTGGAACGAAGCCTCCAGCTCATGCTGCAGGTAGCTGTCGGGCGAGAATGCGAACCCCTTGCTCGCCTTGCGTTTGGCATAAAGCGCAATCAGCTCGCGCGAAATGTCCTTGACGGCCTTCTTGGTGGCGTTCTTCAACTTCTGCCATGCCCCGTTGCCGAGCTTGTAGACCTTGGGCGGCTCGCCGTCGCCGGATTTATAGCGCGAAATGCGGTGGAGCGAGTGGACGTTCACGAACAGCACGTCGCCGTCCTTGTAAACCAGTTTGATAGCCTCGTGCGACTTGCCGTTCTCGTTGATTTTCACCAGTCCGTCGAAACGCCCCACGCCGTGGTCGATATGCACCACATAGTCGCCCGGGCGGAGCTGGTTCAGCTCGGCGACAGTCATCTGCTCGTCGCGCTTGATTTCGCCGTTGATGCGGTAGCGCTGGTAGCGGTCGAATATTTGGTGGTCGGTATAGAGGCACAGCTTCAGGTCGTTGTCCACGAAGCCCTCGTGCATCGTGATCGAGAGAGGGCGCACGACGGCCTGTCCGCGGCCGATCTGGTGGAAAATATTTTCGAGGCGCTCGACCTGCACCTTGTTCTCCGAGAGGATATAGGTCGTATAGCCGCGCAGCGAATTGCGAATCATGTCGTCGGCCAGCATCTCGAAGTTCTTGTTGAACTTGGGCTGCGGAGCGGTATCGAATTCGACGGCGGCAGTGGCGGGACGCTCCGGCAGGTTGTCGCGCAGGGCAAGCAGCCGGCAGCCGGACAAATCGCCCAACAGCACGTTGCGGCTGGTCAGCAGCCGGTCGATTTGTTCGGGATGCTCCAAATCGGCGAGTACCTTGCGGCGCAGGTCGTTGATACGGCGCAGCACATAGTCGGCGTCATAGAACCAGTAGGCCGCGGCGCTGCCCGCGAACTGCACGAACGACACTTTGGGTGCATCCCCGGCATTGAGGTTGGGGATGATTTCCACGCAATCGAGCTTATCGGCCGACAACTGGCTCGAAATGTTGAAGCGGCGAATCGAGTCGATTTCGTCACCGAAAAAGTCAACGCGGTAGGGCTTGCTCTCCGAATAGGAAAAGACGTCGACGATACCGCCGCGGACGGAGTATTGTCCCGGCTCGTAGACGAAATCGACACGCGTGAAATTCGCATCGACGAGGGCATCCTCCAGCACCGCAATCGAAATTTTGTCGCCCCGCTTCACGGCAATCGTATCGCGCCGCAGGGTCTCTGCGTCGGCAACCCGCTCGGCCAGCGCCTCGGGGTAGGTGCAGACGACCAGGTAGCCTTTCGCGAAACTCCGCACAGCGTTCATTGCCGCCGTACGCTGTACCACGCCCTGGGCATCTTCGGTGCCATAGGCCACGGAACGTTTGTACGACGAGGGGAAGAAGTAAACCCGCTCCTCGTCCAGCAGGTTATAGAAGTCGTTCAGCAGGTAGGCCGCGGCGTCGCGGTCTTCGGCGACAAAGACATGCACACCGCCTGTTTTCACGACGGCCGCGGCAGCATAAAACGAAAGAGCACCGCCGACCAGCTCTTTCAGGTGGACGGTTGCGCTCTCTTTTTTATATTCGCGGCACAGTTGCGACAGGGCTTTCGACCCGCCGGCGAACTGCGCCAGCTGCTCGCGGGCAGTCATAGCGTCACTTGTTAATCAGGTCGTTATCCTTGCGGTCGTGGTAATGTACCTCGACGATGCCGAGGCTCTGGTCTCCGGTAATATGCAGGCGGACTTTGTATTTCCACTCCCAGCGGCGGTGCAGCGACAAGAGGCCTTTGTTGAGGAAAGCCTCCACATAGGGGCTGACGACCAGTTTGATGTACTTGTGGCCGCGATCCTGCGTGAGGAACGAAATCTGGTTCTCGATTTTCTTGTCCAGCAGCACCGTAGGTTCGATCTTGCCCGAGCCGTTGCAGGTCGGGCAGACGTCCGACACCTCCTCGACGGCCACGGGGCGCACCCGCTGGCGGGTAATCTGCATCAGGCCGAACTTCGTAAGCGGCAGCACCGTGTGCTTGGCCTTGTCGGTGGACATCAGCTTCACCATCTCGTCGAACAGCGCCTGCCGGTTCTGCGCCTTGTGCAGGTCGATGAAGTCGATAATCACGATACCGCCCAGGTCGCGCAGGCGCAGCTGCCGGGCAATCTCCTTCGCGGCGGCCAGGTTGACGTCCATGGCCGTCTGCTCCTGGTTGTCCTCGGCTTTGGTGCGGTTGCCCGAGTTCACGTCGATGACGTTCATCGCCTCCGTATGCTCGATAATCAGGTAGGCGCCGCGGCGCAGCGACACGTACTTGGCGAAGAGCGACTTAATCTGCTTCGAGATGTCGAAGTTGTCGAAAATGGGGACGTTGCCGCGGTAGAGTTTGACAATCTTCTCCTTTTCGGGTTCTATTTGCCTGATATAACTGCGGATGTCGTTGTACATCGCCTCGTCGTCGACGGCAATCTGCGAGAACGAGCCGTTCAGCGAATCGCGGATAATCGTGTTGGCCCGGTTCATCTCGCTCATCAGCTGCGCGGGAGCCGTATTCTTTTTAATCGCCGCACAGGTCTTGCGCCAGCGGTCGATCTGGGTCTGGATGTCGTGCTCGATATCCTCGTCCTTGGCCTCCATGGCTGCGGTGCGGATGATGACCCCGAAGTTTTTGGGAAGCACGGCGGCGGCGATGCGCTTCAGGCGCTTTTTCTCATCCGCTGAACGGATTTTCTGCGACAGGAAAACTTTCGAGGAGAACGGTACCAGCACCACGTTGCGGCCCGCCAGCGAAATGTCGGCGGTCAGGCGCGGTCCTTTGGTCGAGATGGCCTCCTTGGCGATCTGCACCATGATGTTCTGGCCCACCTGCAGGTAATTGGCGATTTTCCCGGTCTTCTCGACGGGGGATTCGAGCTTCATGCTCTCGACGCGCATGCCCCGTTTGCCGGGCTGCTGCGAAGAAACCAGCTTCTGCAACGAGGGGAACTGGCTTCCCAAATCGAGGTAGTGGATAAAAGCGTCCTTTTCGTGTCCTATGTTGACGAATGCCGCGTTGAGCCCCGGCATGATCTTACGTACTTTCCCGAGGTATATATCTCCTACAGCGAAACCCGTCTGGCACTGTTCCTTGTTGAGTTCGACAAGCACCTTGTCCTCACACAGCGCGATGGAAATTTCGGTCGGGTTGACGTTTACAATTAATTCTCTGTTCATTTATATCGTGTGTCGCGCCCCGGATCCGGGAACGCGGAATACTGAAATCGGTTAGGCCGCATTTTGGTCTGAAGTGGCGGCGAACTCCAAAAGAAATAAATTGTCCGGCCCGCAGTCCGGAGAAAATCTCCGGGAAAGTACTGTCCGGATTTTGCGGCATTTCGCCGGGGAAGCCCTGTTACACGCCCCGTAAAGGCCGGGGCAGCAAGGGTTTACACCCGTTTCAGGCGGTTTCGCACGGCACACCGGGCGCCGTAAGCGGAAAGCTGCCGCGAAAAGCCGCAGAAAATAGGTAAAGCTAAAAGAGCCTCGGGCTCCTTTAGCTTTATCTATCGTTTAGCACAAAGGTGCTACCCTACTTTTTCTTGTGGCGATTCTTGCGCAGACGTTTTTTGCGCTTGTGGGTAGCCATCTTGTGACGCTTATGCTTCTTTCCGTTTGGCATAGTCCTTAAATTTTTGAGGTTCTTGTTAAACTGAATTATTTCACCTTCGCTGCGAAGCTCTTGGCGGGCTTGAAAGCAGGGATGTTGTGTTCGGGAATGGTAATGGTCGTGTTCTTCGAGATATTGCGGGCCACCTTCTTGGCGCGCTTCTTCACGATAAAGCTGCCGAAGCCGCGGAGATACACGTTATTCTTGTTGGTCAGCGACGTCTTGATGCTATCCATAAAAGCCTCGACGATTGCCTGAACCTGCACCTTCTCAACGCCGGTGCTTTTAGCGATTTCGCTTACGATATCTGCCTTTGTCATATCTATATAGTATTAAATTATTAAGTTCGTGTGAAGACATTCGGACTGCAAATATACGCTTTATTTACATTTTAGCCAATAAACCGTATATTTTTTTCATTATTTTTCCCACAGTACCCTACCTGTCACTATAACAACACGATAACAAATATCGGGCAAAACTCTGCGGAAAATTAAAATATTATGTGTCAGCCAATTATTCCCCGGAGGGACGTTCCGTCCCTCAAAACACATAATGCAATGAATGTCAAACAACTAACATCCGGAGCATCCATTCTGTCCGACCTTTTCCCGGCATCAATACGCCCGAAGCGAATCCGGGGCGGCGGAGCGGCTCCCGCGCCGGCAAAGAACCCGTTCTGGCCGGCGCGTCGGAACACCTATCCAACACTGTGCCAATCACAACGCCCGCAGCGAAAATCGCCGCCGCAAATCCGCCCGAATCTTTATTTCTGCGGAAATCGTCGGCGACTCAATAAACGTCCGGTTTTTGCGTTTGATAATAAAATAACTAATTTTGCAAACTAAATCCGATAACGGCATGGTCAAAATATTATGGGTGGACGACGAGGTCGAGCTCTTGAAGCCCCACGTCCTGTTCCTCAAGCAGAAAGGCTACGAAGTAGACACCTGCAACAACGGCTACGACGCCATCGACATGGCCTCCGAAGGCTCTTACGACCTGATTATCCTCGACGAGATGATGCCCGGCATGACGGGGCTCGAAACCCTCCCCAAAATCAAGGAGGTGCGCCCCACCACGCCTGTCATCATGGTGACCAAGAGCGAGGAGGAGAACATCATGGACAAGGCCGTCGGCTCGAAAATCGCCGACTACCTCATCAAGCCCGTCAACCCCAACCAGGTGCTGCTCTCGATTAAGAAAAACGTACACCAGCAGCAGCTCGTCACCGAGCAGACCACGGCCGACTACCGCTCGGAATTCGGTCGGATTTCCTCGTCGCTGCAGATGGCCGAAACGTTCGCCGACTGGTGCTCGCTCTACCGCAAGCTCACCAACTGGGAGGTCGATCTTTCGGAATCCTCCGACCAGAGCATCAAGGAGGTGCTGGCCTACCAGAAAAGCGAAGCCAACCAGGAGTTCTGCAAATTCGTGCGCCGCAACTATTACAACTGGATTAACAAGCGTTCGGACGACACCCCCGTGATGTCGCACACGCTCATGCGCACCAACGTCTTCCCGGTGGCCGACGAGAACCCCAAGACCACGCTGCTGCTGATCGACAACTTCCGTTACGACCAGTGGCGTTCGATCTCTTCGCTGCTGCGGGGCTTCTACGACGTGGTGCAGGACGAATTCTACTGCGCCATCCTGCCTACGGCGACCCAGTACGCCCGCAATGCCGTTTTCGCAGGCCTCATGCCGCTGGCCATCGACAAGCTGATGCCCAACAAGTGGCTCAACGACAACGAGGAGGGCGGCAAGAACCAGTACGAGGAGGAGTTCCTCAAACGGCTGATGGCCCAGAACGGCAAGAACTGGAAATTTTCGTTCGACAAACTCGTGCGCCCGGAGCAGGGGCGCAAGCTGGTCGACAACATCCAAAAGGTCTACGACGCCGATTTTTCGGTAATCGTCTACAATTTCCTCGACATCCTTTCGCACGCCCGCACCGAAACCGACATCATCCGCGAGTTGACGGAGGACGACGCGGCGTTCCGCTCACTGACGCGCTCATGGTTCGAACACTCCGACCTTTACACCATCCTCAAACTCCTCTCGGAGCGGGGACACACCGTCGTGATTACCTCCGACCACGGCACCATTCGCGTGGACAATCCCGTCAAGGTGACGGGCGACCGGGAAACCTCGGCCAACCTGCGCTACAAGACGGGCCGCAACCTGGCGTACAACTCCCGCGAGGTGTACGAGATACTCAAACCCGAGGACGTCCAGCTGCCGTCGAGCAACCTCACGTCGAGCTATATCTTCGCCTACAACTCGGATTTCCTGGTTTACAACAACGATGCGAACCGACATATCCGCTACTACCGCAACACGTTCCAGCACGGCGGCATCTCGATGGAGGAGATGATCGTGCCCTACATTGTCTTAAAACCCAAACAGTAATATGAAAACCATCCATATCACTTCACAGGACGAACTGCCGGACGTCGCCGAGGCGGTCGTCGAAGCCCTCGGCCGCCGCACGGTGGTCGCGTTCCGCGGAGAAATGGGAGCGGGGAAAACCACCCTGATCCGCGAAATCGCAGCGCAGCTCGGAGCCACGGACACCGTGACCAGCCCGACGTTCGCTATCGTCAACCAGTACAAGGGCAAAGGCAACCGCCGCATCCACCACTTCGATTTCTACCGCATCAACGACATCCGCGAAGCCTACGACTTCGGCTACGAGGAGTACTTCTTCTCGGGCGACCTCTGCCTGGTCGAATGGCCCGAAAAAATCGAGCAGCTGCTGCCCGACAACGTGATGACCGTACGCATTACCGTGGACAGCGACACGGCGCGCACGTTCGAAATCGACTGATACGCCCGGAATAGACCTGCGGGGCACGGCTTTCGGTCGTGCCCCGCAGTTTTTCACACAGCACAGGGAGTGCCTTCATGCAAAAGTCCGCATCGGGCCGCCGGGCCGCCGGGCCGCCGGGCGAAAAGCCTCTTTCGGGTACGGCCATCGCAGCGGGCGCCCGTTCCCTTTTCCGGCCTGCGCCCGGACAACCGGGTCGCACAATGAAATTTTCACTATCTTTGCCCTAAAGCCGCCTTGCATTTACAGTCAATCGAACCGCAAAAATGACAAAGGGAATCCATACGTTGCGTTATTCGGATATTTTTTTTGCGATGTACATCGACAACGGGACGAGTTGCCTGCACCGGAACCACTCCCACGTGCTGGTCTACCTGCACTCCGGCGAACTGGAAATCAACGAACGGGGCAAAATCACCCGTTTGCACAAAGGGGATTGCGCTTTCATCCGCAAGGATTTCAGCGTACAGATGATTAAACAGGCATATGGCGGCGAGCAGTTCAAGGCCGTTTTCCTGTTGTTTACCGCAAAATTCCTGCGCGACTTCTACAACCGGCTGGACAGGAGCACAATCCCCCGGGAGGTGAAACGGGATAAGCCAAGCCTCTACAAACTGCCGTCCAACCGGCCCGATATCGTAAGCCTGTTCGAATCCATGACGCCCTATTTCGATTCCGACATTCAGCCCACCGACGAATTGCTGCAACTGAAGATGGTCGAAGGCGTCTATGTGCTGCTCCATACCGACAAAAACCTCTATGCTTCGCTTTTCGACTTTGCCGAGCCGTGGAAAATCGACTTGCTGGAATTCATGGAGCGGAATTACATGAACGACCTCTCGATGGAAGAAATCGCCAACTACACGGGACGCAGCCTCTCCACATTCAAACGCGATTTCAAAAGGGCCAGCGACCTCACCCCGCAGAAATGGCTGATAAAACGACGCCTCGAAGCCGCGCACGAACTGCTACGCAAAGGCGGATGCAAAGTTTCCGACGTTTGCCTCGACGTGGGGTTCAAGAACCTTTCTCATTTTTCGAAGGCGTATAAGCAAACCTACGGAACGGCCCCGACGAAGATCCGATGAAATCGGAATAAGCCGCACCCACGAACCTTGCAGTGCACCCCATTGCAAGGTTTTTTATTTTTGGCTTTCTCGACAAAGCACATTGAACCGCACAGCAAAATCCATGTGCCGCACTCCCCGTATCTTTGCAACGGAACAGTAAAAACAAAAAAGTCATGAAGGATATTTTTGCAAAAGATTCGAGCGGTGAAATGGTTTCGCCCCACGAACCGGGTTACGACGCCCTGATTGCGGACATTTTCGCCACAATCAAAACAGCAACGGAAATGAACACGGGTTACCGCACGCCCGAAGAGGTGCATGAATACATGGGACGCATCCTCGGGAAAGAGCTGGATGCAACCACCACCGTGCTGCCGCCGCTCTACATAGACTACGGAAAGCCCGTCACCATCGGCAGGGGATGCTTTATCCAGCAATGCTGCACGTTTTTCGGACGAGGCGGCATCACGATAGGCAACGATGTGTTTATCGGGCCGAAAGTCAACCTGATTACAATCAACCACGACCCGAACCCGGAGAACCGCAGCGCCACGTACGGCCGCCCTATATTAATCGAGGACAAGGTTTGGATCGGTATCAATTCCACGATACTGCCGGGCGTCAGAATCGGCTACGGAGCCATTGTGGGAGCCGGCAGCGTCGTAACAAAAGACGTACCGGCGATGACCGTCGTAGCGGGCAATCCGGCACGGGTGGTCAGAAAGATAACGACGCCCGGGCAACAATAACGGCGCACAGACGTTTCTCCGCGTTTCGAAGTTCCCGGGCCGCCGGCAGCGCATCCGCAAGCAAACCGCAAGGCACGCATGGCAATTTTCACCGTGCGTTTCAGCGCACACGGACGGCAGAAGAGAGATATTCTCGTTTTTTATCCTTACCTTTGCGCGTAATAACGAATAGGCCTCCTATGAAAAAAACGTTTAAAATCGTCGGGATTGTCCTGGCATCGCTCGCCGGACTGCTGCTGATCGCCATCCTGCTGGCCCGGTTCGTCTTCCGCGACCAGCTCGCCGGAATACTCAACGACGAGCTCAAAGAACAGCGCGTCGAACTGCTGCGCAGGGCGGCTCCCTATGCCGCCGACACTGTGCAGTTCGGTTTCGCCTACAAGCAGGACACCGTGCGCGCCCGCGAAATCCGCGACTATTTCCGCCTCGACACGCTGCTGCGCGGCGATGCCACGACCTGGGAGAATACGCTGGCGCTGGCGAAATTCGTCGCACGCAACATCCCGCACGCCAACCAGAAAATCCAGCCCGAAAAACGCAACGCCATCGCCCTGTGGGAATACAGCCGCAGCGTCGAACCCGCTTTCAACTGCCGCCTGCACTCGATCACGCTGCACGAAATGCTGCTGGCTTCGGGCATCGCCAACCGGTTCGTCACCTGCCTTCCGGCCGACTCGCTGGATAACGACTGCCATGTCGTGAACATCGTATGGCTGCCCGAGCGGCAGAAATGGGCGATGGTCGACTCGGACATGCAGGCGTTCATCACCGATCCGGCGGGCACGCCCCTTTCGCTCGAAGAGATGCGCCGGTGCTACATTGCCGGCGAGCCGATGCAAATACACCCGCTGCTGGACGAAGAAAACGATGATTATTACGCCGCCTACTGGGCCAAAAACCTCTACTGGTTCGCCTGCTGGGAGCAGACCGGATACGACAAGGAGCCGAAAAGCGAGGGACGCATGATTGTCCTGCTCCCGCCGGGATTCGACGGATTCCAGCTCGACGGTTCGGCCGTGCGGACTTCCGACCCAACACGTTTCTGGGCCGCCCCCGAATGCGCACTCGACATCTGACAAACAACAAGTTCCACAAGTAATGCAAGAATACATTTCCAAACAGCAACAAATCCTGCGTCCCGCAGAACAGATTTACACCGTAATCAGCCGCTTCGACAACCTCACGCCCGCTTTGGCGGACAAGGTCGAAGAGTGGCAGGCCACCGAGGACACCTGCTCGTTCAAGGCCAAGGGCTTTACCGTAAAACTCCGCATGGAGGAGCGTGAAGAGCCCAAATATATCAAAATCGTCGGCGACGACGGAGGCGTCCCGATGGACTTCGCATTCTGGATTCAACTGCACAAGGTGTCCGACACGGACACCCGCCTGCGGCTGGTGCTGCACATCGACCTGAACATGATGATGAAGATGATGATCGGGAACAAGCTGCAGGGGGCGCTGGACCAGATTGCCGAGGGTCTCGCCAACGCGATGAACGCCGCGCCGCAGGTTTAGGCAAATGCCCGCCGCAGGTGAAAGCGGCACGAAACAGCGGGCCCGTGCACATGCAGGCCCGTATGTCCGGAACGCGATTCCCGAAAGGGAAAGGTGTTTGCTGCGCCGCCGCAGGGAACATGCCGCCAGAAGCGGTGTAAGACGACAACCCGGCCCGGCGGGAACGGCTCGACGCAGGGATTCGCCGGCGGATTGGAAATATCTCCGACCGGCCCCGACGACGCGCAACCGGCGTAACAGGCAAACCGGATTGGGCCCCGTTGCCGGATTTACGGTCATGCGGGTGCGAAAAGTCCCGGGGAGAAACCGGGATGCATGCCGGAGGAGGGGCCTTTCGGGAAACCCCGGCACGACACATGCGACTATGAAACCGACAACCTATATATCCGCCTTGCTCGGGGCACAGCAGTCCTCCGACGGGAAACGCCCTGCATGCGACTTCGACCTCATAAGCCGCTATTTCTACAACCGGTCGACCGAAGAGCAAACCTGCCAGCACATCGACGCCGAAACCACGTCCGACCTCGACCTCAACGCCGTCTTCGAGCGCATCGACCGCACCACCTCCAAAGTCGGGCAACAGTACCTCTACGACCGCCTGCGCACCCTCCGGGGTACGCAAGACGCCGAAGCTTTCGGGAGCGACACGGACTGTTTCGCCGCGAACGGCGAACTCACGGCAAACTGCATGAAATCCCTCGCACGGCTGTCGGACGACGAGGTGTACGGTTTGCAGAACCTGATTTTCGACACCCCGGCAAAGGTGCGGTACATCGCATGGGTTTACCCGCTCACGGCACTGGCCGCAGCATCCCTGCTGATAAGTCCGTTCTATCCGCTGTTCCTGCTGCTCTTCATGGCTGTTTTCGCCGCAAACCTCTACATCCATTACAGCAACAAACTCAATGTTTCGCTCTACGGCTCGGCTGTGAAACAGCTTTCGCGGGCCCTGCGCACGGCACGCGAACTGGCTGTCGAAGAGGTTCCCGGCACGGAAGCGGCCACGGAACAGATACGGCAGGTAGCCGAGGTCGAACGCCGCAGCCGGGTGGTGGGCACGCAGGGCGACAGCGCCAACGAACTGGCGGCCGCCGCATGGCTGCTCATCGAGCTGGTCAAGGTCGCTCTAAACATCGAGGTGATTCTTTTCCACCGCTTTATCGGCAGCATCACGGCGCGGCGCGGCGCAATCCACAACGTATTCCGCTTTATCGGCAGAACCGATGCGGCGATTTCGGTCGCACGGCTGCGCAGCGAAACCGCGACCTGCCGTCCGCAATTCATCGACGGCAAATACCTCAAGGCCGTGCAGGTCGCGCATCCGCTAATCGACGGCTGCGTGGCCAATACGCTCGAACTCGACGGCACGGGACTGCTGCTCACGGGCTCCAACATGTCGGGCAAGACGACTTTCATCCGCACGCTGGTTCTCAACGCCCTGCTGGGCGAAACGCTCGACATCTGCTTCGCGGCATCCTACACGGCGCCCTACATGAAACTGTACAGTTCGATCCGCATCTCCGACGACATTACCGAGGGTACGAGCTACTACCTGCAGGAGGTATTGACCGTCAAGCGTTTCCTCGATGCGGCGCAAGGGGCGGCGCCCTGCCTGTTCGCCCTCGACGAACTGTTCAAGGGCACGAACACGACCGAGCGGATCGCCGCCGGGAAAGCCGTGCTGGCCCATCTCAACCGCGGCCCGCATATCGTGCTGGTATCGACGCACGACATCGAACTGGCCGAACTGCTGTACCGCGACGGCTACGAGCTGCACCATTTCCGCGAGGAGGTGGTCGACGGCAAACTGATTTTCGACTACCAGCTCCACACGGGGCCGTTGACGACCCGCAACGCCATACGCATCCTGGAACTGTACGACTATCCGTCCGAACTGATTGCGGAGGCCTACGAGGTACAGGAAAAACTGTCGGGACAACCGGACGGGCGGGAATAAAAAGCGGCAGCCCGTGAGGGCCGCCGCTTCGGGATTCTGCGCCGGATTGGATTGCAGCATTCAGATTTTCGGTTTCTGGAGCATCCGGATAACCAGCGACGCCCCGTAAATGAGCATGCCGTACATAATCGAGATAAACGACACTTTGAATCCGCCGAGCAGCAACGACAGCGAAATATCGCCCGCCTGCTGGATAACGCCAAAGGCATGATACATGCCCAAAATCTGGAGGAAGATACCGGTTACCAGGGCCAGCAGGCCAATCTCCTTCACCCACGCAGGGGCTTTCCATGCGGCGAACAACATGCAAATCAATTCGACGGTCAGCAACGACATCTGATAGGAGCCGCCTTGCAAGAACAAATCAAACATAACGGTTGAATTTTAAACGGTCAAGGGATTATTCCCATTGGCAAAGATAAGCCGCTTGCGCCCGAAACGGTGCAAAACCGGGCTGCCGAATCCCGTCGTCATCCGGTCGAATCCCGCTGTCGGGCTCCCGGCCCCGTCTGCGGCGGTTTTGGCCGTCATGCGAACGATTTATTTACCTATATTTGTAGAAAAGGATTCCGCATGAAACATTTTCTTCCCGTCGCATGGTGGCTCGCAGCCACGGTCGTAATCGCCCTCGTATTGGTCAGCCTGGGATACCGTTTCGGGGAAGCCCTGCAACTGGGCGTACCGTTCCTGCCGGGCATGCTCGCAGCCCGTTATTTCGTGCCGCAACTATCGTTCGCCGATCGCCGGAAAGGCATCTTCGACGCGGTCTACCTCACACTGGCGATACTCTGCATCGAATACCTGTCGCTGATTCTGACCGGACGTTACATCCTCGACATCTACCCCTCCGAAATGCCGGATATCCTGCTCAATCCGGTTTTCCTGCTGCTGGTTCCGGCCGCTTTCGTGACGCCCGAAATAATGCTCGAAAACTACATCGCCGCACGCCATCCCTACGACAAAACGATTCGCTTCGTATCCGACCGGCGGAGAATCACGCTCGACCCGGCGGAGATACTCTACGTCGAATCGAACGACAGCGAAGTCTGGCTGCACACCGCCGACGGCGCAGCCTACCGCACCAAGACACGCATTTCGCAATGGGAGTCGCAGCTGGACAGGCGGTTTCTGCGCATCCACCGGTCGTACATCGTCAACACCGGACACATCGACGAGTACCACTCCGCACGCGTGACGGTCGGCGGACAAAGCATCGAAATATCCCGCAAATACAAGGAAGAGGCGCGGCAGCGGCTCGGCACCCCCTCCGCAAGCGTTCCCGAGCGCACCGATTCGGCCCAACGGGAATAATTGCCAACAACCGCGGCACTCCGGCCATTGTCCGGGAGCAGGAAAGTCGTGATATTTGCATTGGAAAACATATCCCGGCAAACGGCGCTGTGCACCGCACGACGGAGTACTAAAAAACAAGTTATGAAAAAGTATGATGCTGTCATTATCGGCTTCGGCAAAGCAGGCAAGACCCTCGCTTCGGAGCTGGCAGGGCATGGCTGGAGCGTCGCCATGATCGAACGCTCGGACACAATGTACGGGGGAACCTGCATCAACATCGGCTGCATACCGACCAAGGCCCTGATTCACAGCGCCGGAATGGCGGCAGCCGGGCATCCGCAGACTTTCGAACAACGGCGCGACTATTACAGGCAGGCCGTCGCCTCGAAAACTACACTGGTCGATTTGCTGCGGGACAAGAACTACCACAAGCTGGCCGACAACGGCCGTATCGACGTGCTGACGGGCCAGGGCGGTTTCCTGTCGCCGGAAGTCGTAGCCGTGAAAACCGCGGCGGGGACGCAGGAGGTAACCGGCAAATACATCTTCATCAACACCGGCGCAGAAACGGCGCTGCCGCCCATAGACGGCATCGCGCAGAGCAAACGGGTCTACACGAGCACCTCGATTATGGAGCTCGAAGAGCTGCCGCGGCACCTGGTTATCGTAGGCGGAGGATATATCGGGCTGGAATTCGCCTCGATGTACGCCTCGTTCGGCTCGAAAGTCACCGTACTCGAAGGATTCGCGGAACTGATTCCGCGCGAAGACCGCGACGTCGCGGCCGCCGTGCAGCAGGTGCTGGAAAAGCGAGGCATCGCATTCCGCATGCAGGCCAAAGTCGGCCCTGTACGCGACACCGCACAGGGCGTAAGCGTCACGGTCACCGATGGACAGACCGGCGGGAATTACGAAATTACAGCCGATGCGGTACTGCTCGCCACGGGACGCAGGCCTGCGACGGAGGGGCTGAACCTTGCAGCGGCAGGCGTGGAAACGACCGAACGGGGCGCAATCAAAGTCGACGGGCACCTGCACACGACAGCGCCCCGCATCTATGCCGTAGGCGACGTAACGGGCGGCCTGCAGTTCACCTACGTTTCGCTCGACGACTACCGGATCGTACGGGACGAACTGTTCGGCCGCGGCGAGCGGACGACCGCCAACCGGGGCCCAGTACCCTATTCGGTCTTCATCGATCCGCCCCTCTCGCACGTAGGCATGCACGAGGAGGAGGCCCGCAAAGCAGGGCTCGACATCCGCGTCAACACGATTGCCGTCGCCTCGTTCCCGCGTTCGCGGATACTGGGCTCGGCAGAGGGCGTGCTCAAAGCCGTAATCGATGCGAAAACCGATCTGATACTGGGCTGCACGCTCTTCGGGCCCGAATCGAGCGAAGTCATCAATACCGTCGCCATGGCCATGAAACACGGCATCACGGCACGCGAGGTGAGCAATTCGATCTACACGCACCCGAGCATGAGCGAGTCGCTCAACGACCTGTTCGCCTGAAACACAGAAGTGCTTCCCGCAGCACGGACTATCCGGCAGGGGAGAGCAAAAGGGCCGGAGCAATGCTCCGGCCCTTTTATTCTGCCGTTACAGCGAATCGCATCCAGCCCGGCCGCCCACGCTGCGGCATTGCTTTCGCCCTATCGCCGCACGCACGGTTCCGCCATGGCCGCCGCCACACAACGTATCGTGGGAAAAGCATCGCGCAGGTGGTCGGCGACCTCGGCGGGCGTACACCACGCGACACACTCGATTCCCTCCTCGGTCTGGGGCGTAAGACTGTCGCATCCCGCCGTGTGCAGTTCGTACCAATGGGTGCGTTTCAGCTCCCAGCGCCCGGTCTTCGGGAAGTAATAGGCGTGCAGCGTATCGCAGAGCGGGCGCACCACTTCGGAGTTGACGCCCGTCTCCTCCTCCACCTCGCGGGCGGCACACTCTTCCATCCGCTCGCCGCATTCGAGATGGCCTTTCGGCAAGTCCCAGCGGCCGTTGCGGCGCATCATCAGCCACTCGCCGCGGTCGTTGACAACCACGCCGCCCGCCGCCTCGACCGGCGTGAACCCTTCGGCAAAGGCTGCGAACGCCCGCTCGGGGTCGGGCGCGACGACCGCCACACAGTTGTGCGATTCGAGAATTTTCGTTACCTTCGCTCGTGATACGTCCCCGCCGCTCCCGGACACGACGGCACAACACCCGTCACCGGGAGTTTCCGCGGTGAAAATCACGACTTTATCTGCAAAATATACGGTACGGTCCATGCATGTTTGATTTGAACGCAAAAATACGAATAAATAGAAGAAACCCGGACTGAAATGAAAAAATTATTCCTTTTTATGGCTATTGCAGCTGTGGGACTGGGCGCATGCGACGATAAGCGTCCGCAGCCCCTTCCAATCGACAACGCCCTGACGGCCGACGAAATCGCCGCAGGCAGGCTCACCCCCGAGGTGATGTGGAAAATGAGCCGCGCAGGCTCCTCGTCGCTCTCGCCCGACGGCAAAACGCTCCTCTATGCGCAGACCGACTACAACATGGCCCAGAACCGCGGCGTGACGACCATACGGGTACAGGACATGGCCTCGGGCGCCGTGACGCGCCTCACCGACACGGCATCGAACAACGCCGACCCCAAATGGAGTGCCGACGGACAGAAAATCTACTTTCTCTCCGACCGCAGCGGCTCGATGCAGGTGTGGCGGATGAACGCCGCGGGCGGCGATGCGGCCCAGATAACGGGCAGCGGCAAAAGCGAGGGTGTTCCCGAGGTCGAAGGCTTCGGTGTCAGCCCCGATGAAAAGCACATCTGGTGGGTGCAGGCCGTGCAGACGGCACGGCGCAAATCGTCGGACGTCTACGAAGACATGCCGAAATCGAAAGCCCGCATCTACGACGATTTGATGGCCCGCCACTGGAACTACTGGGATGAAGGCTCCTACCGCCACATCTTCATCGGCGAACTGGGCAAGGGCCTCGTGACGGGAGGCACGGACATCATGCCCGACGCACAGTGGGACGCTCCGCTGGCCCCCTATTTCGACATGGCCGAAATCGCGTGGAACAATGCCGGAACGATGCTGGCCTACACCTGCAAACCGCTCACCGGAACCCAATACGCCGAATCGACCGACTCGGATATCT
Organism: uncultured Alistipes sp.; assembly: GCF_902388705.1. Classification (GTDB taxonomy): domain Bacteria; phylum Bacteroidota; class Bacteroidia; order Bacteroidales; family Rikenellaceae; genus Alistipes. The sequence goes on along the minus strand of NZ_CABMQJ010000004.1, from coordinate 60,031 downwards.
TCGTCTATGTACTCGAAAGCGGCCTGACGCAGAATATCTGCAAACCGGTCAACGTCAACACCGGGGAGCCAATCGTATCGGACATGGCCGTCATGGCCGGCTACGACAAATACCCCGTCTGGTCGCCCGACGACACGAAAATCGCATTCCTCTCGCAGCGCCGGGCCGGCAACGAGTCGGACAAGGCCCGCCTGTTCCTGTACGATTGCCGTACGGGTGACCTGCAAGACCTGACCGAGGATTTCGACTACAACGCCATGAACGTCGTCTGGGACGGCAACGACCTGATTTACTTCATCGCCCCGATCGAGGCGACGCACCAGATATGCCGCATCGCCCCCTCGGTGGGCGAAGTGGAGGTGGTGACGCGCGGCGACCACGACATCAACGCTTTCTCGAAAGCCGGGGATAAAATCGTCGCCGAAATGTGCACGATTTCGATGGCCACGGAGTTCTTCGGCATCGACCCCGCAGACGGCAAGCTGACACAGCTCTCGGCCATCAACAAACCGGTTTACGACAACATCAAAATGGGCGAGGTGCAGAAGCGCTGGGTCAAGACTACCGACGGCAAACAGATGCTGACGTGGGTGATCCTGCCGCCCGACTTCGACCCTGCGAAGAAATACCCCACCCTGCTCTACTGCCAGGGAGGCCCGCAGAGCGTCGTGTCACAGTTCTGGAGCTACCGCTGGAACTTCCAGTTGATGGCCGCGCAGGGTTACGTCGTCGTGGCGCCCAACCGCCGCGGCCTGCCCTCGTTCGGACAGGAGTGGCTCGACCAAATTTCGGGCGACTACTCGGGCCAAAACATCCGCGACTACCTCTCGGCCATCGACGACGTTGCCAAAGAGCCGTGGGCCGACGAAACCCGCATGGGCTGCGTAGGCGCTTCGTACGGCGGATATTCGGTCTATTTCCTCGCAGGATGCCACCAGAAGCGTTTCAAGGCGTTCATCTCGCACTGCGGCATTTTCAACTTCGAGTCGATGTACGGCCAAACCGAAGAACTGTTCTTCATCAACAACGACTACGGAGGCCCCTACTGGGACGAGTCGAACAAGGTAGCGCAGCGCTCCTACGCCAACTCGCCGCACAAGTTCGTCGAGAAATGGGACACGCCGATTCTGATTATCACGGGCGAATACGATTTCCGCATCCCCTACACGCAGTCGCTGGAGGCTTTCACCGCCGCACGCGTACGGGGTATTCCAGCCCGCCTGGTCGAGTTCGAAAACGAGGCGCACCAGGTCTTCAAACCCCAGAACTCGCTCGTCTGGAACCGCGAGTTCTTCGGCTGGCTCGACAAATACGTGAAATAGCCCTCCTGCCTCCGCAGTATGCGGCCGCCCGGGATTCCGGGCGGCCGTTTTTGTGTATCACGTAAACCCTTCCGCTCTTTTTCAAACCGTTTCAGCCCTATTGCCGCCTGTCAAATCAATCGGTTCGTTGAAAAAATCCGCCGGTTCGTTGAATTTATTTTCATCCGCCCTCCGGGAATCCTATTTTTGCTCTCGACGCATTTAACAGATTTGACTATGAAGAAAGTAACCACCCATCGGGAGGGAAGGCCGTGCTATGTCGCGCCCCTGCTCGAACAGATCGATGTGCAGACCGAGAAAGGGTTTGCAACCTCCTATCCAGGCGGCGACGTGGAGCCCGTAAGTGTCGGCACACAGAGCTACGACGACTTTTATACGAATTACGAATAAAGCGCCGCAGCCATGAAAAACATCGACAAGACATTATCCATCCTTGCTGCGGCTGCCATGCTGGCAGGTTGCAGCAGCTACGATGAAACGAACGATCTGGCGCCCGCGGGCAACGGCACGTACGTGCAACTCCTCGCCGAGGTTACCGCCCAACCCGAATCCCGGGCCGGAATCATCGTCGACGGGACCACTTTCACCGGCGTGTGGGAAAACGAAGACGCCATGGGCGTATTCCCGTCCATCCCCGGAACAGAAGCGTATTCGCCCCTCCAGCGGTTCGTCTACAACAGCAGCGAATTCGCATTCGAGGGCTCGCTCCCCTCTTCCGAATCGGGCGACTGGAGCTACCTCGCATTCTATCCGCACACCACCGTGAACGGCAAGACGGTCAGCGTGCCGTTCGGCAACCTGCGGACACAGCAGGGCAACGCATTCAATTGCGCCTACGACGCACTGGCCGGCGAACTGGCATCATTCCAGAACGCCGCCCCGGGCAAGACCGACGAGGGCGAAACCGTACGTTTCAACCTCCACCGCCTCACCTCGATTCTCAACCTGGAGTCGAAAAGCGGCGGCGTCAGCGACAAGGTGCGCTACGTTCTGCTCACCTCGGAGAACAAGGCACAGCCCATCTCGGCGGCAAGCCTCGATTTCGACCTGCTGCAGGCCGGTGCGGACGCAGCCCTCACCACGACGGACGCCACGAACGTCATCGCACTCGGATTCGAATCCGGCAGCGCACCGGCAGCCAATGCCCTCGACGCATTCTTCAACATCATGCCGGGCAATTACGACAAACTGACGTTCGACGTAATCACCGAGGCCAAACAGATCGGCACGGCATCCTTTACGCGCAACGACCCCGACCGGAAGCTCGTTGCAGGCAAACTCTACCAGCTGTCGACCGGGCTGCAATTCTCCGATATCGCGCAACCGACGTTCGTATGGCCCGGCGAGGACGGTAAAGCCATCGACGAAGTACACGAAATCACCACCGACGAGAGCGGGACGAGCCTCGACTACTCCGCCGCCGTCACCATCGACGTGCCGGGCGGCATCGCCGGGCTCGAAGTGCGGATTACATCGGCGGCACTGAATGGGAACGGACTCGACCTCGAGCTGCTCAACCTGTTCAACGACGAATTGGAACTGCCCGGCATGAGCAGCGGCAAAGCCATTCAGTACCAGAAGAGCACGGTCTTCGACATCACGCAGCTCGTTCCCCTTATCATGATTCTCCCGGGAGCCGACCCCGGCAGCGACCACATTTTCGAGGTCACCGTGACCGACCTGGCGGGAAACACCGCACTGACGACGCTGACATTCCGCGTTCCCGGGGGCACACCGTCCGCGCCTGCCGCAACCTATAACAACGACGCAAACCTGTGGAAGAATACGGCATCGCTGACAATCACCAACGTTACCGCCGGTACGCAGCCGGTACTGGAGTACCGAATCGACGGGACGCAAGCGTGGAAAGAGGCAACCGTCACGGCAGGGAGCGACGACAGCCATACGGCCACGATAGCCCCGGACTGGACGGAAGACGTAAATCCGAGCGGACTGACGATTCACACGGTCGATCCGACGACGGGCATCTTCGCCAAAAACACCTATGAGTACCGGCTCAAGGTAAACGACGAAGTAGTGGATTCAGGAAAATTCACACCCGCGGACAACAGCGGGGATTCGATTGAAAACGGCGACATGGAAGGATGGGGCACCAAAGCGGCCCCGGACAACGCATCCAAGACGATTCCCGATCCGAACGCAGCGGGCAACACGTTCTGGGCCAGCGGCAACAACACGTACATGGCGACACTCACAGGCGGCAAAGCGGCGAAATTATGCCTGCAGAATACGGACAAAGCGGGCCGGGGCAGCACTTCCTGCGCCGAGCTCTCCGCACAGAACGTATTCTCCGTATTCGCTGCGGGCAACCTGTTCACGGGAGATTTCACCATGGACGGTTCGGTAGGCTATGCCCAGTTCGGCCAGAAATACGATTATTCCGCCCGACCGACCGGACTGAAACTGAAATATGCGGCGACCATCAACAAAATCGACAAGGTAGCCAACAGTGCACCGGCGACCAAGGATGACATCGACAAAGCCCGCATTTTCGTCTGCATCATCGACTGGAGCGCCCGGCATTCGGTAAAATCAGGTACTTCAATCGATGTGAACACGTTCTGGGACCCGGAAACAGCAAGCAGCCAGCCCGAAGGCGAAATCATCGGCTACGGCTCCTATTACGTGACCGAAAGCACGGGCGACAGCATGGAGGAACTCCATATCCCGATTCAGTACTACCAACGCACGGACGCACCCCCGACAGGCAACTACACGATGATTATCTCCTGTGCCACCAGCTACCTCGGGGATTACCTGACGGGCTCCTATACGAATAAACTCTGGGTCGACGATTTCGAATGGGTATATTAGCCTTATTCCGACATCCGTTACAAAAAATCTATACGTTATCCCGAACCTCCCTGCAACTGCGGGAGGTTTTTTTGTCGTATCCGGCAAACGCACAGGTGATTGTACACGATTGACAATCCATTCCGGAACCGGCCGGCACACCGGTACGGAAAATGATAAAAACCGGGGTTTTCGTGATTGAAATACCGGAGTTTATTGAATTTATTTTCACGTCGGCCCCTTCCCGCTTACATTTGTATTGTCACTTTTAAACTTTTGCATACCATGGGAATTGTATCAACCACGAAAGGGGGGGGGAAATTTTATGTATCGCCCCACATTGAAGTAATTTTAGTTCAGGCTGAAAAGGGATTTGCAGTAACAGGCGATAATTCCAATCCAGGGGGGCCGGTATCACCGATGAGTTACGACGAAATTTATTCGGACGAATATTAAAACCTGCCTGCCATGAAAAAACTCCTCCACTTTTTTCTATTCTACTCAGTAGCCTTCACGGCACTGACCGGTTGCAGCAAGTTCGATGAAACGGACACCACACCGGAACCCGGAAACGAATCATTCATCAAGGTTTACGCTGCCAACCCCAAAGACAAAGGTACCCGGGCAAATATCAATGTCGGTCAAAATGTTTTCACCGCCGAATGGGAAGCCGGAGATGCACTGGGCATCCTACCTGTCAAAGACGGCGGCACGGCAACGGTTCAAGCCACAGCCTTTTCCTATAACACGACCGATGCCGCATTCGAAAATACGACAATCGACGGTTTCGAACCCGGCAGCGGCAAGTACCATGCATTTTATCCCCATGCAAAGGTAACCGGCACCACGGCAAACATTCCATTCGGGAACCTGCGTACCCAGACCGGCAACATTTTTAACAGCGAATTCGACGCCTTGGTTGCCGAACCGGTCGCATATACCGCCAGCGACACCGAAGCGGGCAAAATCGACAACATACCCGTTACCTTCACCTTGCACCGGCTCACTTCGATCCTTAATTTTTCAGTTACAACACCCGCAGACAAAGTAAAATATCTGCTGCTGACCTCGGGAAAAACGGAGCAGCGACTCTCGGCGTCCAGCCTCGATTTCAGCCTCGAAGACGGTAGCAGCGCTACAGTACCAGCGCTCAACGAAAATGCGTCATCGAACGTCATCGCGCTGCAATATACATCCGGCACAGGCGCTGCCAACACCGTGGAGGCTTTCTTCAATGTTCCTGCCGGCAACTACGACAACCTGACATTCGACGTAATCACCAGCGACAAGCAGATTGGATCCGTCACCGTACGGCGCAACGACGACGCCAATCCGTTCAGGGCAGGCACGCTTTATAAAAAGGAGATTGCCGACATGACATTCTCTGCCATCACCGCCCCATCGCTCATATGGCCGAAAGAAGACGGAAAGGAAATCGGCGACATACACGACATCACATTGGATGAAACAGGCTCGAGCCTTAATTATTCCGCCGCTGTCAATATTGTAGTCCCGGGTGGTATTGGAGAACTGAAAGTCGACATCGACTCGCCGGCCTTAAACGAAATAGGTATTACGACATTGGATATTTTCAACGACACGGAAATTCCTGGCCTGGGTATTTTATATAAAGATTTAGAATTGAGTTGCGCAACAGATGTCCAATACCAGAAGACTTGTATATTCAATATCACGAATCTCGTTCCGCTGATTCTCGTACTCGATCAGATGGGCATCGAGAGCAGTAAAATCTATTGCCAGCATACGTTCAAGGTAACCGTCACCGATCTTGCGGGACAATCCACAAAGCAATCGCTGATTTTCGATGCATCCAAAATCGCTTTGACATCCGCAGACCCATGGGCCAACACGGCGACGTTCACATTGAAGAATATTCCCGCCGATGCCGCGTCAGTAAATGTATATTACAAAAAATCGACATCCACCACATGGCAGACCGCAACCGTCAATGCAGCCAAGACAGCAGCAACGATAGAACCGGAATGGGAAACAGTAGCCGACGCCTCGGTTACGCCGTGTTATCAAATCAATCCGGAGAAAGGCGTGTTCGCAAGCAACACATACGACTATAAATTATCTGTTGACGGCTCTGACTATACAGGGCAATTTACCATGAAACCCGGAATGACGATTGCCAATGGGAATATGGACACGTGGTATTTTAATACTAAAAATGCTTGGTATCCCCATTCAGATGACTCTACAGGCAACCTTTGGGCAACAGGCAATCCGGGAACATCTTTGATTACAGATAATGCGACAAAAACTAAAGTCAACTTAACCGTTCCTATAGATAATGGCACTGGTAAAGCTGCATATCTGAAATCACAACAAATTGACGGTAAATATATTGTATCTATAAATAAATTTGGTGCCGGAAATTTATTTGTAGGCGATTTTGGAAAAATCGTAGTAGTAGGAGGTCAAGGCGCTCAAGTCAAATTCGGAAAAGAATATGAATTTACCGCTCGCCCAACCGGCCTTAAGTTGAAATATAAAAACACGGTCGGCAATATTAATTATATCGGCAGTAAGACCGGTGTAACGGAATCGGACATCGATAAAGCCCGCATTTTCGTCTGCCTGTGCAACTGGTCGGGACAGCACACCGTCGATACAACCAAAGAATCGACCTATTTCGACCCGACAGATCCCGACAGGCAAGCCAGCGAAGGAGAAGTCATCGGGTACGGCGACCTGCAAATCGGCGAAACCCACGCAGAATGGACTGAAGTAACGATTCCTATCGTTTATAACGATAAAGTAAATAAACCGGGACACGATAAGAAATCATATCTGGTTATTTCCTGTGCTGCCAGCATCTATGGTGATTATCTTTGCGGAAGTACAAGCAACGATCTGACCGTAGACGACTTCGAATGGGTTTATTAATCACCTATCGACACCCGTTACACAAAATCTATACGTTATCCCGAACCTCCCTGCGACCGCGGGGAGGCTTTTTTGTCATATGCGCCGGCCGGCCGCATCAAAAACGGAACGGAATCGGACATATCGGAGAGGCAATCGGAGTTTTCATGATGAAATTCCGGTAGTTCGTTGAATTTATTTCTACCTTTTAGGAACTGTCGTTATTTTTGCACAATATTATGGCTATGTACTTTCCCCCAAAAGTCACGGCCAGAAATACCGTTGCGAAAGTAAATTCAAAACATCACTTTAATTATCGATATGAAATTATCCCCCACCCTCTTGGCGGTTCTCCTTGCGGCAAGCCTCCTCCTGACAGGCTGCAAGGACGAAGAACCCAATTACAAAAAGGATAACGGCGAGACTCCCGAACCGCCCCGGACAAGCGGATATGTGGATGTATCGAGCCTGGCCCTGCATATCGTCACCGACACGGAAACGATAACCTCGCAGACCCGCGCGGAGGAGGAAGCCCCGGATACGAATGATTTCTCCATCGCCATCTACGACGCCGCGGACACCAAAGTTCGGGAATTCAGGTACGCTGAAAAGCCCGCAACGGCCATCGAACTGCCGGCCGGCAGCTATACGCTCAAAGCCATCTCCGGCGAGATTCCCGAAGCAGGCTGGGATACGCCCGCCTATGCAGGGGAGCGGTTTGTTGCCATCGAGCGGGAGAAAACGGTATCGGTAACCGACCTCACCTGCACGCTCGCGAACATCAAGGTTTCGGTGGAATACCCCGCGGAGATCTCCGGCCAGCTCGGTGAAGACACCAAAGCCGAAGTCACCATCGGGGCGAACACGCTGACCATCGCCAAAGACGAAACGCGCGCCGCCTATTTCAAGGCACCGGCCCTTACCAACTCCCTGTCCCTGAAAATCACCGGCTCTTTAGGCCAGACCCCTATCGACATACAGGAAACGATCGAAGGGGTCAAAGCGGGCCAATGGCGAAAAATATGCCCGGACATCGTCATCGAGTCCCAGCCCGAAATCGTATGGAAAGACTATGACATCGACCAGCGTTACGACGTCGTCGAGAACATGGTAATCGAGGTTTCCATCACGGCCGGCAGCGGCATCAGCGGCCTGACCGTGGACATTACCGGCACCCCCGAATTCATCCAGGCCCTGGAAGATATGCAGCTCGGACAGCACCTCGATCTGGTCAATCCCGGAACTACGGAGGAGATGCTGAAAACCCTGGGCTTCCCCACCGGCGAGGATGCCAAACAGAAGAGCGTATCTTTCGATATCTCCGAATTCATTCCGCTGTTGAGCATGTTCGGCGACGGCGACTATGATTTCAAAATCACCGTCACCGACAACAGCAACAACACGACAATCAAAACACTGATGTTCCGCGTAGGCGCCACGCCTCCCGATCCGGGCACCGATTTCCCCGGCGGCGACATCGAAGATTTTTAAGTTATTAAGCACAAAACCACGCTACTATGAATTATCTCCATAAGGCAACCCTGCTCATCGCCGCCTCTGCATCAGCGTTCGTGAGCTGTACGGACGACGTCGAAGGGCCCACGACCTGCCCCGCCGACAAAACCCGGGTATCGTTCTATGCCGAAATCCCGGACGAAGAACTGACCCGTTCGAGCATTGAAATCGGAATCGACAAATTTACGGGCAAGTGGGATACGTCGGACAATATCGGCGTCAATGCGACCGCCCCGGACAAGGAGGAGGGACTTCTGAAATTCGCCTATGACGGCAATGCATTTTCCGGCAGCCTGACCTCGTCGGCCAAAGGCGCATGGAAATACCGGGCGTTCTACCCCTATTTCGACGGTACGGAAAGCGGCACAACAATGGCCTACGTTCCTTTCGGCGGCGCACGCACCCAAAACGGCAACGACTTCAACGGAGCCTACGATGCGATGGTAGCCGACATGCTCGAATACACCGACGCCGAGCCGGGCATGGACAACGCCGGCAACGCGGTACGGTTCTCCATGCACCGCCTGACTTCGATCGTCTACCTGGACCTGTCGACGGAAGATGCGGCTGTCAAATCGGAGAAAGTCACTTCGGTAACCCTCTCTGCGGACAGGAGTATCGCCGCGAGCAGCCTTATGTTCAAATACAACCTCGAGGGTAAGTTCGACCCGGCAGAAGCCGGCGCGAAACTTTCGGACGCCTCGGACGCATGGCCGTCGAATACGATCACCACGAGCTACGAAGCCGGGAGCGAACCTTCGGCCGCCGATTTCAAAGCGTTTTTCAACATCCTCCCCGGCGAATACGGCGTATTTACGGTTACGGCAAGAACCGAAAACCACAAGGCGTCGTTCACGGTAGACCGTACGGGCAAACCGCTCGAAACCGGTAAACTGTATAAAAAGGAGAATGCCCTGACCGGATGGGAAGAGCTGGCCGGGCCGTCGGCGCTGTGGATCGGCGACGACATCGACAAAGTGCATGAGATCAAAGACCAGATGGACGTACGTATCAGGATACTCGCTGACCGGGGCATCAAGCAATTCAAGGTCAAAATCGAATCGGCAGCCCTGACCGAGCCTATCGGGGGGGGGAAGAGTTTGCTGGAAGAAGTCGGATTGGCTGCTGAAATGGATTTGGTTAATCCCGCAACCGAGCAGATGGCATCGGTATTATCCGGTTTCGGATTTCCGGTCGGCGACAGGGTCGTCAACCAGCCGGAGGCCACGGTCGACATTTCGACGCTGGTTCCGCTGATTCTGCTGGTGTCCGAGAAGCCGTCCGAGAACCACACGTTCACACTCGAGGTGACGGACAACGCCGACAATGTGGTTACGCAGCCGATAAGATTCCACAGTTCACGCCTGAACGCGATTGCCTACAACGAGGACGCCGACCTGTGGAAAAACACGGCGACGCTGACCGCCGCCGTGGCCGCTTCGGATTTCGCCGATACGAAAGTGCAATACCGCATAAAAGGCAGCGCCGGCTGGAAAGACGCCGATTTGAGCGCACCGGATGCCGACGGCATGTTTACCGCGACCATCAACCCGGCTTGGACTGCCGGCCAGAATGCCGCCGGTATCGCAATCCACAACGTCGACCCGGCAACGGGAGTTTTCGCACGGAAAACCTACGAGTACCAACTCCTGATAAATTCGGGCACCGTGGCCTCGGGCGAATTCAGCACCGGCGAAGGGGATATTATCCCGAACGGCGATATGGAAGATGCGGCCCTGCCCTGTTTCACAGAAAACGGCAGCAAAACGACGACCTTCTGGGGCAGCGGCAATAACTCGCTGACCAAATCCCTTTGCACACAAGGTGCGGCCGGTGACAACCACTATGCCCTGATGCAGTCGTCGAAGCAGTTCGTGACAATCGCAGCAGGCAACCTGTTTACCGGAACTTTCAACTATGCAAGTATGACGGGTACGGTAAAATTCGGACAGAATTACACATATACCGCCCGTCCGCGCATGATGCGTGTGAAATACCATGCAAAAGTTGGAACTGTCGATTACAACAATGCAGGCGGGCCGCTGCAAAAGGGGGAACAGGATAAAGCGCGTATATTCGTAGCCATCGTCGATTGGGACAGCCAACATACGGTAGCGTCCAAATTCGGTTTCTCCGGCTCGAGTTGCACCGGCTCGTGGGATCCCGAGCAAGGGCCCGACGTCGTAACCGAAGGAAAAATACTCGGTTATGCATCGATGTGGCTCACGGAAACGACTGCGGGCGATGAGTTGGTTTCGTCGGACGACGCACTGGAAATCCATTGGTACGATACGGAAGCCCCGGCTCCCACCGGCAGCTACACAATCGTAATTTCCTGCGCGGCGAACGCCTACGGAGATTTCTTCAACGGATGCACGACCAATCATCTCTACGCCGATGATTTCGAATGGGTTTATTAATGATTAAACGAAAAGCATATCTTATGCACAAACTCAAACTATCGATGTTGTTCCTGACGTTGTGGGCAGCCATTCCGGTCTGCGCACAGCAGGCGGAAACGACAGTCCAGAATGCGGATACGCTCGTCCGTGCGAAAACTATCAACGAAATGCGGCAGGAACGCGGCCTGACCGATACGCACAACCTCTTCGTGCCGCGCGGACAGTGGATTTTCGGAGGTACGGCCTCCTATTCGACCCACTCGAACGAAACCTACCGGTTCCTCGTGGTCGAGGGAATCGACTCCAAAGGCTACACGTTCCGCGTCAGCCCGATGATCGCCTATGCTTTCCGCGACAACATGGCGCTCGGAGGACGTTTCATCTATTCGCGCTCGCTGCTCAAGCTCGACAAGGCAGACCTGAACCTCGGCGGCGAGGATTCCGACCTCAACTTCGCGGTGAACGACTATTACTCGCTGCGCCACAGCTACTCGGTGGCCGTTATCTGGCGGCAATACATTCCGCTGGGCCGCAACAAACGTTTCGCGCTCTTCAACGAGATGCAGCTGGCGGGCGGAGGCACGCAGGCCAGCTTCGCCAAGGATTCCCCGGTGAAAGGCACCTATGAAACAGGGTATACCCTGTCGCTGGGCATTTCGCCCGGCATCATCGCCTTCGCGACGAACAACATGGCCGTCGAGGTCAACGTCGGCGTAATGGGCATCACGTACACCCATACCAAACAGGTGCACAACCAGGTGATTGTCGGCAAACGCGACGTCAGCATGATGAACTTCAAGGTCAATATCTTCTCGATAGGCCTCGGCATGGCATTCTATCTCTAAAAAACGGCACGCACATGAAACGAATTATACTTCCCATCTTATCGGTATTCATCACGCTCGGTGCCGCTGCGGAAACCGGACACGCCCTTCCCGCCGCACGGCAGGCCGGAACGGCGGCCAGCGAAGAAATACGGCCTGCGGCGGACGAAACCGCAGCCGCACGACAGGAACAGGCCGCAAAGGACGACGAAACCGCGGCTGAAAAAAGCAGGCCGGCCAACGAAGCGTATATGATTCCCGCTTCGGCGAGCGTCACCCCGAAAAAGCAGAAGCAGCCCCGTGTGGAGCGCTTCCTGCCTACGCGCAAACGCATGGACCGTGAAATCAACAAGCTCAAGTTCGCCTACAAGGGCGAAGTAATGGTCGGACTGACCGCCTCGTACGGCACGCTTTCGAGCGACGACACGGACATCATGCTCATCCTGGACAATATCAACGCCGACGGCAGCGTCGCTACGGTCAAGCCCTTCATCGGCTATTTCTACCGCGACAACAACTGCATCGGCGTCCGCTTCGGCTACCGCCACATGGGCGGAACGCTCGACAACTCCTATTTCGACGCAGGCGAGGGCAACGACCTCTCGGGGCAGCTGCCCTACATCGACCTTTCGAGCGACAACTACTCGTTCGGCATCTTCCACCGCTCGTATGCGGGACTCGACCCCAAGGGGCGTTTCGGGCTCTTCGCCGAATTCGAACTAGCCCTCTCGACAGGTACCTCGAACTTCGCCTACGACCCCGACCACAAAGAGGGCGGAGCGCCGAATCGTACGTACAGTGACAATACGCAGGTAAAACTTTCGTTTAATCCGGGAGCAGCCGTCTATATCTTCCCCAACGTGTGCGCGACGATTTCGTTCGGGTTGGGAGGCATACAGTACAGCAGCGTAACGCAGAAAGACGCCGACGGCAACAAGGTCGGCTCGCGCAAAGCCTCGAACATGCGTTTCCGGCTCAACGTCGCAGCCATCAATTTCGGCATGACGATACATTTGTGGGACAAGAAAAAGCAGTAAACCATGAGATACTTACGCATACTCTTTTCAGCCGCAGCGCTTCTTTTCGCCGCTTCGTGCATCGAAAACGACGTACCGTACCCTACCGTCGAGCTTAAAATCGCGAACGTCGAGGGACAGGGTTTCACCGTGTCGGGCATCAGCCTCGTCAACCGCACCGTCACGCTCGCGCTGGACGAAAAGACCGATATCCGCAAGGTCAGCATCGACAAGGTGACTTTCGACACCGACACCTCCAATCCGATGATGAACGACCGGGAAAAATTCACCGACCAAATCCGGACTTCACAGCCGCTGACCGGCGAGTTCGATTTGCGCTCCCCGCTCTACGTCACGCTCTCGCTCTACCAGGATTACCAATGGACAATCCGGGCCGAACAGCAAATCGAACGGTCGTTCACGGTCGTAGGACAGATCGGCTCGACAGAAATCGACACCGAAAACCGCACGGCCACGGTACTCGTAGCCGAGGGCACCGACCTGAAAGCCATTACGGTCAGCAGCCTCAAGCTGGGGCCTGCCGACATCACCGACTATTCGCCCACGGCCGAGGAGCTCTCCGCGACAGGTTTCGAAACGGTACGCCTGGTCGACGTCACCTGCCACGGCATCACGGAACGCTGGATGCTCCACGTCGAAACGACGAATGAGAAAATCGGCATCCGGGAAATCGACCTCTGGCACAACACCGCAGTCATTACGGCCGTAGTGACCCCGGAGGAGTACCGCGACGCCGAAATCCAGTACCGCCTGAAAGGCACGGACGAATGGCTGGCAACGCAAAAGGGCGCGCTGAACGAAAGCAACATCTTTACGGCCGCAGTCGCCCCCGAATGGACGAGCCTGACCAACGAGGCGGGCATACCCGTCAAGCGTCTGGTAAACACCAAAGGCATCTACGCCGGCAAGACCTACGAAATCCGCCTGCTCATCGCAGGCGAGCAGAGTAGCATCACCGAATACCAGATTCCCGCGGGCGACACCATTCCGGACAGCGGCATGGAAGACCCTGCACTCTCGTGTTTCACGATGAGAAATGAGAATGCGGAATTCTGGGCCAGCGGCAACAACACATTCGCGGAAAAACTCTGCACACAAGGGACTTTCAACGGAATGGGCGGCAGCCACTGCGCCATGCTGAAAGCCGCAAGCCCCGCTATCGTCGACCTTGCCGCAGGCAACCTGATGTCGGGCATATTTTACAAGGACGGCCTGACGACGGGCGTCGTGGAGTTCGGACAGCCTTACAACTGGACGGCACGCCCCACGGGCATGAAAGTGAAATACCACGCAACGCTCGGCATCGTCAATGCCAGCAAGCATGCCGGGGCTCCTATCGGCAAAGGTGACCCGGACAAAGCCCGCATTTTCGTCGCCATCATCGACTGGAACGCCCGGCACCGGGTCGCTTCGGGCACCAAAGCCCCCACGGGCACCTGGGATCCGGCCGCAACCACGGCGACCGACGAGGGCAAACTCATCGCCTACGGTTCGCTGTTCATCGACAAGTCGACCGAGGGCGACCGGATGACGGAAGTTACGCTGCCGCTCAATTTCTACGATTCCGATGCGGCGCGTCCCACGGGTAAATACGGCATTATCATCTCCTGCTCCACGAGCGCCTACGGGGACTTCATGGTCGGATGTACGACCAACGTGCTGTACGTGGACGATTTCGAATGGGTCTACTAAACCGCATTGCGGCGGGCTGCGCACCGGGTTTCGCTCCGGCAGCCGTAGATTACTGGCGGGCAAGGCGAAACAGTCGCCGCAAAGCGCCCCGGAACGCCGCTAAACCCGACCGACCGGCAGGATGCCCGACCGGTATAAACAGAAAAGGCTGAACCCGACGGGGGTTCAGCCTTTTCTGTTTTCGAATTCTTATTTTTCCTGCCGACAGGGATTACCTCACGGCAATCCGGCAGTATTTGTCGTAGCGTCCTATCACGTCGTTCACATAGGCCAGCGTCTGCCGGCTGCCGGTGAAGCGTCCGCATTTGACCACTTCGCTTTCGTAGTATTCGGGGTCGGCCTTGAGTTGCAGGTAACGGGCGACCACCTCCCACGAGTTAGGGTTCTCACCATTGAGCCGCGCCAGGCGACGTGCATCGTTCACATGGCCGATACCGCTGTTATACGAGGCCAGGATGATACTCATGCGATCTTTGTCGGAAGTTCCGGCAGGGAACCGGAGCGTGCTCATAATCTTCGACATCAATTTGTTGGCCAGCCAGATATTGGTTTCCGGATTGGCAATCCGTTCGGCGGGAACGTCGAACTGGCGTGCTACCGAGGGCATGATCTGCATCAGTCCGCGTGCCCCGCTGCGCGAGGTGATGTCGGGCGTGAAGCGCGATTCATGATAGGCGATGGCACTCATCAGGCGCCAGTCGTGCCCCTCCTTTTCGCTGATGTTGCGAATGATGTTGTCGTAGGCCGAAATCACGTAATCGCCGTCGCGAAGCAGCGAATTGGCGTAACCGGCCGAATTGTCCAGCAGCATGTCGTCCGTCACGGGTGCGCTGAACTGGGCGTTAAAGCCGTAGAAAGTCGTCAGAATTGTTAAGAACGCAAAAGTTAAAACTGTCTTTTTTAACATAAACGGTTGTTTTGCGGGCAGTTCACACCGCGCAGAACAGGACGCTAATCATAGAAACCCCATGAGATACCGATCTTAAACATGCCCGGATTGAGCGGATAGTCCGCCACGGAGAAATACTCCCCGTTGCCGAGCAGGCCCTTGTTTACATGCTGATATTTCAGGAATATCCGCATTCTCTTCCACTTTCCCATAACGAAAGCATCCATGTAGGGGTAATTCCCCACTTCGATCTCACGCTGGTTGTAATAGGCCGACAGTGCGGGATTGTAACCGGGCGCATAATAACGCGAGTTATAACGTCCGTCCAATCCGATCTGAAGGCGAAGCACATTGCGCACGACCCAGAATTCGTAATAATACGAGAGGAAGGCGCTAAAAAGCGGAACGGGTGCAACTTCTTGATTCGTACTCCACTGCAACAATACCCTGTTGTCCAAATGAAGTCCGCCGAGGCGGAAATCTTTGCGAGCGTACACACTCGTGAGGCTTACGCTTCCGTTGTGCTGGGCGATGTTGCTGTCCGAACCGTAATAAATCTTGTCGTTGACAATGCCCTGCCATGCTCCCGCTTCAAATGCATAATCGGGAACCGAAAACTTCGCCTCGAAGCGAGTTTCATTCTCCTTACTCAAAGGAGTGGACCACACAAAGTGGTTCGAGAAAAGATTCTCCTGCCAGTAGTTGGGCGAACGCCGGTCCATCGAGAACCGGCCTTCGAGAATCAGGGGGTGTCCGCGGAGATAGCCCGTCAGCGCCAGATGGGCGCCTATGGTGAGATCCCCGCCTCTGTATCCCGACGGGTAGAACTTGAGGTTCGCATCCCAGTCGACATATTTTTTTATTTTGCCTCCGACGGAGCCGTATGCGAAGTAACTGGTTTTGTTGACTTTCGTATACTTT
Organism: uncultured Alistipes sp.; assembly: GCF_902388705.1. Taxonomy (GTDB): domain Bacteria; phylum Bacteroidota; class Bacteroidia; order Bacteroidales; family Rikenellaceae; genus Alistipes. The sequence goes on along the minus strand of NZ_CABMQJ010000004.1, from coordinate 43,723 downwards.
CCCGTCAGGTAGTCGTTCATTTCGAACTGCGAGTAGGTATGCATGTCGATACCGATACCAGCATCAATCGTGCCGACCACCCCGTTGCGATCCCAGGGCTGCGCCTGGACGAAGAAGCGGTTCGAGATGACGCGCTCGTAAATCGAGTCGCGGGTCTGGGTCGGGTTGATATACCAGTTCTGGTAATACTGCATCGTATCCGCCACGAAATTGCCCTGGTCGTCGCGGTGGCCGCGCTCGTTGATGTATTCGGCATACTTGTCGGTATAGACCTTGCTCCAGGAACTGTACTGGAACGAGTGGCCTATGAAGACCGTCGAGAGGTCTGCCAGCGAAAAGTCCTCGTCGGTAACCCGCTGCAACGGAAGCGCATAGGACTGCGTGATGAAAAACGCGTTGTTGCGGTAGGTATTCTGCGCCTCGGCATCCGAGAGCTTCATCGGCACGCCCGAGGGCATCTGGAACGTCGTGTCGGCAATGGCCCACAGCCCGACCACACCGCCGTTCTCCTGCTGTTCGATATGGTTGTTGTAATAGGCGGCATGCACCGAATAACGTTTGCCCGTATGGTTGAAAGCCACCGCGAGGTTGTGGTTTTTGGTACGCGACCAGATATACTGTCCGCGCGTTCCCCGCGCCTTGTAATCGACATTGAAGCCCGTCGAGGGAGAAATGTTCTGCGCATGCATGATGTTGAAGTTCTCCTCGCGGAAGCGTTTCTGCCCGGACTCGATGTAGGTCATGCGGATAATCGGCCGCTTGGAGTTGTAGAACCACACGTTCTCCATGTCGTAAATGTAGGCGTAATAGGGACTCGCAAAACTGAAGTCAAAGAACTGCGGCCGCCGGAAATAGTTCATCGGAAGCGACGTCTGTCCCAGGGCCCCCTGCGCCATGTCGCCCACCTCTTCACGGTAGAACGGGTAGTCGATGCGCCAGTCGGTCAGCGTGGTGTCGAGCGGGCCGATTTCCACGCGGTTGTATTCGCGCTTGACGTTCCAGCGGAAGTTGTTCAGGGCGCGCACCGAATCGCTGAAAAAATAGGATTCGAGCGGCTTGCGAATACGGCGCTCTTTCTTGGTCGTATCCTGCGGCTGTTCCTGGCCCTCTTCCCCCTCCTCGCCGGTCTGCTCATAGGGATTGGTTCCGTACATGCTTCCCGTCTGTCCGCGCTGCTGGGCGCGCATCAGCGTCTTGGCATCGAAACCCTGCGAACGGACAATGCCGGGGACTGCGAGAAACAGACCGAGCAAAGCTGTCAGCAATATTCTATTCGGCAACTTCGTCATAGAACGCAAATCCGCGGCAAATATAATTAAAAATTTTAAAATACACAACTATTCTTCGGCACAAGCGCCTGAACGACGGTTCCTTAACATCAGCATCCACCTTACGGTCGACATGACGATATAGAGCAGGATGATAATGGGGACAGCCGGGATGCCCAAGGCAACCAACAGGACAACAGACAGGGCAATAAAAATATAACGGATCTCGTTGCCTTTAAAGGCAAAACTCTGAAACTTGAAAGCGAACATCCGAACAGGCGAAATAAGCAGCCACGACATGGCCGGCACCATCAGCAGCACCCAGCCCCCTTGGTTGAAACCCGTCTTGGCGTCCATCCAGCCCAACGCAACGAAAAACAGCGCATTGGCGGGGGTCGGAAGGCCGCAAAACTCGGTATGCTGCGTTTCGTCGATATTGAACTTCGCCAGCCTCAGCGCCGAGAAAGCCGTTACGAGGAAACAGAGGGCGCTGCCGCCGTAACGCGACCAGGCATCGGCATCCGCAGGCAAGGAATTGTTCCACAGGACGAAAAGTACAGCCGCCGGGGCGAACCCGAACGAAACCATGTCGGAGAGCGAGTCAAGTTGTACACCGACGGCGGACGGGCACTTAAGCAGCCGGGCGACGAAACCGTCGGAATAGTCGAAAACACCCGCGGCGATCGTGAGCCAGAATGCCAGCGCAAGGTCGCCGTAAACCAGTGCCGAAACCACTGCGAACGAGCCGCAAAGCAGGCTCGAGAGGGTCAGCAGATTGGGTATGGTGAAGAGTCTTATTTTCATTCCGGATGAAAAAATTTTATTCCTAACAATAGGCGGCAAAGTTACAAAATATTTTTATCTTTGTGTCACTTAACTCCATATTATAACTTATGAGCAGCAATAAATATTGCGTGATAATGGCCGGCGGCATCGGTTCGCGTTTCTGGCCCAAGAGCAGGCAGACGATGCCCAAGCAGTTCCTCGACATTCTGGGAACCGGAAAATCGTTCATCCGCCACACTTACGAGCGCTTTGCAAAAATCGTCCCCGCCGGGAATTTTCTCGTCGTGACCAACCATAAATACAAAGACCTGGTACTGGAGCACATCCCCGAAATCGGCGAAAGCCAGGTACTCTGCGAGCCGATCGGCCGTAATACGGCGCCCTGCATCGCCTACGCGGCTTACACGCTGCTCAAGCAGAACCCCGACGCCGAGATGATTGTCACGCCGGCCGACCACCTGATCCTCAACGAGGACGATTTCCGGGAAATCATAGGCGAATGCCTCGACTTCGCCGACCGTCACGACGCACTGCTGACCGTGGGCATCAAGCCTACGCGCCCCGACACGGGTTACGGCTACATCCAGGTTTCGGACACCAACGTCATCAGCAAAGTCAAGTGCTTCACCGAGAAGCCCGACCTCGAACTGGCGCAGACGTTCCTCCAGACCGGCGAATTCTTCTGGAACTCGGGTATCTTCATCTGGAAAGTGCAGACAATCATCGAAGCATTCAAAAAATACCTGCCCGAGCACCACGCCATGTTCAGCGGCCTGATGAAGGTGCTGGGCACCGATTCGGAAAAAGCCATCGTCGAAATGGTCTTTTCGGAGTGCCGCGCCATTTCGATCGACTACGGCATCATGGAGAAAGCCGACAACGTATACGTCCGCTGCGGCGACTTCGGCTGGAGCGACGTGGGCACCTGGGGCTCGGTCTACCAGCATTCGCGCAAAGACCGCTACGCCAACGCCGTACCCGAAGAGGGGTGCTACCTCTACGACACGCGCAGCTGCATCGTTTCGCTGCCCAAGGACAAGGTGGCGGTCATCAGCGGCCTGAAAGAGTATATCGTCGTCGACACCGACGACGTGCTGATGATTTGTCCCCGCGCCGAGGAGCAGAACATCAAAAAATTCATTGACGAGGTGAAATTCCACAACGGGGAGAAACATATCTGACGCAGCCATGAAACGCACGTCATTCCATACCACAGCCTTGCTGCGAAGATTCGCGGCAGGCTGTTTTTTAGTGGCGGGGATGCTCTCGTGCTCCGCGCCGCAGGCCACTTTCACCAACCCGCTGCGCGACGGCGCCGACCCGTGGATTATCAAACACGAGGGCCGCTACTACACCTGTTTCAAGTCGGGGCGCGGCATCGCCGTGAGCGAATCGGACGACATGACGCGCTTCGAGCGCGAGCGCGTCGTCTGGCAGCCCGCCGACAGCGGCGCATGGAACAGCTTCAACATCTGGGCTCCCGAGCTGCACCACATCCGCGGCAAGTGGTACATCTACTACGCCGCTGCAGCCGTCCCGGGCAGCCCGTTCGTCGGACAGCGCACGGGTGTTTTGGAGGGCGACACGCCGCTGGGCGACTACCGCGACTGCGGCATGCTCTACACGGGCGACAATCCCGACGGGCAGACCGACAACATCTGGGCCATCGACATGACGGTTTTCGAACACCGGGGACAACTCTACGCCGTCTGGTCGGGCTGGGAGCGCCAGCGCGACACCGACGCCACGGATCAGTTGCTCTACATCGCCCGCATGGAATCGCCGACCGAAATCGGCCCGCGCATCCTGCTGTCGCGCCCCGACCAGCCCTGGGAGCAGGGCGACCATATAGCCCTGCAGGAGGGCCCGTCGGCCCTGCGGCACGGCGACGACCTGCTGATTGTCTACTCCACGCGCGGCTCGTGGTCGCGCCACTACAAACTCGGGCAACTGCGGTTGCGCACACCCGACAGCGACCCGCTCGACCCCGCGTCGTGGGTAAAGAGCGGCCCAGTATTCGCGGGTAACGACCGCATACACGGCGTCGGGCACGCCAGCTTCACCACCTCGCCCGACGACAGCGAATACTGGATTTACTACCATTCGAAAAAAGACACGGTACACAACTGGGGACGCGACATAAGGCTGCAGCGCTTCGATTTCGACGCCGCAGGCAACCCCCGCTTCGGGGAGCCCGTGGAGCCGGGCCCGTATCCCCTGCCGTCCGGAACACCGAAACACCGAAACTGACATGTCCGGACTGTACGATATTTTCAGGGAACACCCGCGCATCTCCACCGACACGCGCCGCATTGTGCCGGATTCCGTTTTCTTCGCACTCCGCGGCGCGACGTTCGACGGCAACCGCTTTGCCGCCGACGCCCTGGCCAAAGGTGCGGCATATGCCGTCGTGGACGACCCGGCTGTCGTCACCGACGAGCGGATGATCGTGGTGGACAATACGCTGGAAGCCCTGCAGGAGCTGGCGCGCGAACACCGCCGAGCGCTGGCGATTCCGATTCTTGCCATTTCGGGCAGCAACGGCAAGACCACGACCAAGGAGCTGGTGAGCCGCGTGCTGGCCGAACGCTTCGAGGTCTATGCCACGCACGGCAACCTCAACAACCACATCGGCGTACCGCTGACGCTGCTCGCCATGACCCGCGACACGCAGTTCGGAGTCGTGGAGATGGGGGCCAGCGCCTGCGGCGAAATCGCCCTGCTGTCTTCCATCGCCGAGCCCAACTACGGCATCCTGACCAACATCGGCCGCGCACACCTCGAGGGATTCGGCGGCCCGGAGGGAGTTCGGCGCGGCAAGGGGGAGCTGTTCGACTATCTCGCGGAAAACGGAGGACACGCTTTCGTCCCGACCGAGGACGAAACGCTGACCACCATGGCCGCGGAACGGGACGGACTGGCGGCGGAATACTACAGCCTGGCGCTTGCCGACGGTATCGAAAGCCACCTCGAGGGGGATTACAACCGGTTCAACATCGCGGCGGCCGTAGCCGTGGGCCGCTATTTCGACGTGGCCGATGAACGCATCCGCCACGCCATCGGCAGCTACATGCCGGACAACCACCGCTCGCAGCGCACCGAAACGGCGCGCAATACGCTGATTGTGGATTGCTACAACGCCAACCCGTCGAGCATGCGGGCCTCGGTCGCGAATTTCCTCGCCGAACCGGCCGGCATCCGCACCCGCCGCCTGCTGATTCTGGGCGACATGCTCGAATTGGGCGCATGGTCGGAGCAGGAGCATGCCGGAATCATCCGCCTCGCGGCGCAGTCGCCCGATGCGGAACTGATGCTCGTCGGAGGGGAATTCGCCCGCGCATACGCGGGGCTGGAAACCCTGCCCGCAGGCATTACGCTCTACCCCACGCGCGAAGAGTTGGCCGCAGCGCTCCGCAAACGCCCTATCGAGAATGCACTGGTGCTCGTCAAGGGATCGCACGGCATCGGACTGGAAAAAGCACTGGAAGAACTTTAGCGAATAAAACGGAACACGATGAAACGATTGCTGGCCGCCATCCTGCTGCTGGCTGCGGCGAATGCCGCCGCCGGGGAGAAAAGCGTTTCGCTCGAACGCGATTTCGGCACCCTCCGCGGTACGCTCCTCACACCCGAGGCAGGAAGCGGAACGGCAGCGCTCATCATTGCCGGCTCGGGCCCTACGCCCCGCAACGGCAATGCGAACAACTACCTCTACCTGGCGCAGACGCTCGAAAAGGCGGGTGTCGCCTCGCTGCGCTACGACAAGCGCGGCATCGGAGCCAGCCGGTTCGACGACCCAGCGAAGATGTCCGACGCCGTGCTGGAAGACTTTATCGGCGATGCCGCGGCGTGGGCCGAATTCCTCGCCGGGGAGGGCTTCCGCCGCATTGTCCTGATCGGCCACAGCGAAGGGGCGCTAATCGCCTTTTGCGCGGCGCAGCAAGCCCCGGAGGTCGACGCGGTAATATCGCTGGCCGGGGCAGGCTATCCGCTCGACGAGGTGCTCCAACTGCAGCTGGCCGCACAGCTCGCGCCGGACAATATGGCCCTGTTGTTGCAGGCCAACGCGATTACCGCCTCCCTGAAACGGGGCGAGCGCGTCGAGTCGTACCCGCCGCAGCTGGAAGCGCTGTTCCACCCCTCGGTACAAACATTCTGGATTTCGTCGCTCCGCTACGACCCGCGGACCGAAATCCGTAAAGTGACGGTACCCGTACTGCTCGTCAACGGCGACAACGACCTGCAGGTACCGCCCGACAACGCCGAGGCGCTGGCCAAAGCGCAGCCCCGGGCCCGGAAAATCATCATCCGGGGAATGACCCACCCGCTCAAAAAAGCGGCGGGACGCACGCCGGCGGATCAGATGGCGGCTTACGGCGACAGCACGCTGCCGCTCGACCCGGATTTGGCGGCCGCCGTAACGGAATTCATCGAAAGCCTGTAACCGCATGACACTCTGCATAAGCATCGAATACCGTACCCGCTGGGGCGAACAACTCGTACTGCACCTCGGCAAACGGCGCATCGCCCTGCAATATACCGACGGCGGAATCTGGAGAGCCACCGTCGAACAGGACATCCCCCCGCAGCCGGTCGAATACGGCTACGAAGTCGAGCGCGACGGCATCTGCGTCCGCCGCGAATGGCGGCCGCACATCCTGCGCATACCCGGCGGCAGGACACCCCGCACGCTTCGCATCCGCGACCGCTGGCTCGACATGCCCGCCGACACGCCCTTCTATTCATCGGCATTTACCCGGGGCATATTCGGCCGCGGGGAGCCGGCAGAAGCTGAAGAGGCTGCGCCGGCAAACACCCCGGCAAACGCCATCCTGCGCGTCGCCCAGCCAGCCCTGCGGCCGAACGAAGTCCTCGCCGTCGCCGGCAGCGGCACGGAACTGGGCGGCTGGCAACGGATTGTGCCGATGGACGACGCGCACTTCCCGGAGTGGGAGCTCTTGCTGCAGGCCGCCGAGGGCTTCGAATACAAATTCCTGCTGGCCGACCGCCAGACCCTCGAACCCATCGCATGGGAGGAGGGAGCCAACCGTATATGGAGCGAAATACCCGGCGACGGCGAATGCCTCGTCGACGCCGCGGCAGTGCCCCGGTTTCCCGAACGCAGGTGGCGCGGGGCAGGCACGGCCATTCCCGTCTTTTCGCTGCGCTCGGAGGAAGATTTCGGCGTCGGGGAGTTTCGCGACCTGAAACGCCTGGCCGACTGGGCCGCGGCGACCGGACAGCGCGTGCTCCAACTGCTTCCGGTCAACGACACCTCGATGAGCGGAACGTGGGAGGACTCCTACCCCTATAACGCCAATTCGACATTCGCCCTGCATCCGCAATTTCTCCACCTGCCCGATGCAGGCGTCGAGCAGAACGATGAATACCGCCGCCTGCGCGACGAACTGAACGCCCTGCCGGAGGTCGACTACAAACGGGTCAACGACCACAAACTGCGCCTGCTGCGACGCGGTTTCGAACGCCACGGCGCACACATCGCCGCACGCCGCGACTACACGGATTTCATGGAGACCAACACGCACTGGCTCCTGCCCTATGCGGTATTCTGCACGCTGCGCGACCAAACCGGCACGGCCGACTTCACCCGCTGGGGCGATTATGCCCGGTACGATGCCGAAGCCGTCGAAAAATACCGCCGCAGCCACAGCCGCGACATCGCATTCCACTGCTACCTCCAGTACCACCTGCACCGGCAGTTGTCGGAGGCCTGCGCCTACGCCCGCAGCCGCGGGGTCATCCTCAAGGGCGACCTGCCGATAGGCGTCAGCCGCACGAGCGTCGACGCATGGCGCCACCCCCGCCTGTTCCACATGGATGCGCAGGCCGGAGCCCCGCCCGACGCATTCTCGGCCGTGGGACAGAACTGGGGTTTCCCGACCTACGACTGGGAGCGCATGGCGCAGGACGGATACAAATGGTGGAAAGCCCGGCTGGCAAAGATGGCGGAATATTTCGACGCATTCCGTATCGACCACATCCTCGGGTTCTTCCGCATCTGGGAAATTCCCACGCATGCCGTACACGGGCTGCTGGGGTATTTCAACCCGGCCCTGCCTTACACGGCCGACGAACTGCGCGACATGGGCTTCGACACCGCACAGGGGCGCTACACGACACCCGCGCCCGACGAGCGGATGCTCGTCGACCTGTTCGGCGACCTTGCCGGCGAAGTGCGCTCGGCCTGCATGCAAGAGGGCAGGCTGCTGCCGGATTACGCGACACAGCGCCAAGTCGCAGCACGCTTCCCGGGCTGCGATGCACGGCAAACCCGCCTGCGGGAGGGACTGATGACGCTTCTGGACGACGTGCTGTTCATCGAAGACCCGCGCCGCAAAGGATACTTCCACCCCCGCATCGCCGCACATGCGACCTATGCCTACCGTGCACTCGACCCATCGCGGCAGGAGGCATTCGACCGCCTTCACGAAGATTTCTTCTACCGCCGCCACAACCGGTTCTGGAAAGAGTCGGCCCTGCGCAAGCTCCCCGTACTCCAATCGGCCACACCGATGCTGGCCTGCGGCGAAGACCTCGGCATGATTCCCGCCAGCGTACCCGAAACGATGCGCGAACTGCAGATACTATCGCTCGAAGTGCAGCGGATGCCCAAATCCCTCGGCGAAACGTTCGCCGACCCGGCACGCTACCCCTATCTTTCGGTCTGCACCACCTCGACCCACGACATGAATCCCCTGCGGGCATGGTGGGAGGAAGACCGGCAAACCACGGAACAGTTTTACCACGAAGTGCTCGGCATCGCTGGCGACGCGCCCGCCGACTGCGAACCGTGGATATGCAGGCGTATCGTCGCCATGCACCTCGCATCCCCGGCAATGCTCGCCATCCTGCCGCTGCAGGACTGGCTATCGGTCGACGGCCGCCTGCGCGCCCCCGACCCGGCGAAAGAGCGCATCAACATCCCGGCCATCGCCCGCTACAACTGGCGCTACCGGATGCACCTCACACTCGAAGAACTGCTCCGGCAGGAGGAGTTCAACCGCTCCCTGCGGGAGATGATCGCCTCCGGCGGACGCTGCTGATTGCCGCGCCGTACCGGAAGGGAGGGTGCGAAAACCCCGTTGCCCTGCAAGGCGCAATTCTTTGGCCTTTGTTCCGCAGGAACAGGGGCTTTTTTATATGTATTTTTAAATTATTTTGTTATTTTTGCCATCAATAGTACCCAATATTCATACTCAAATTCAAAACCATGACTCTCAACGAATACCAGCAACACGCCCTCGAAACGGCAATCTATCCCGAAAACCGCCGCATCATCTACCCCACGCTCGGGCTCACGGGCGAAGCGGGCGAGGTGGCCGACAAGGTCAAAAAAGTCATCCGCGACGGCCACGAGGAGTTCACGGACGAGAAACGGCTGGAAATCGTCAAGGAAATCGGCGACGTGCTGTGGTATTGCGCGACGCTCGCCCGCGATTTGGGCTACGAACTGGACGACGTGGCGCAGATGAACGTCGACAAGCTCCGCTCGCGCATGCAGCGCCACATCATTTCGGGCAGCGGCGACAACCGCTGACGGGCGAGGTGCGACAGGGACAGGCAGGCACGCCGCCCCGGCCTCCGCACACCACATACAGCCATCCAAAACAGCGAATGAATGGAAGATTACATTTTGAGGGAAATCAACCGAATCGGGGAGCTGCTCGCCGCCCTGCTGGACAAAATCGGACTTCTGAAACGGTCGGGCACCCCGGAGCGGATACGCACGGCTGCCAAGACGGAACTGGCGGAAACGCTGGACATCGACATCGACACGCTGCTCTGCGGCCCGGATTTCATCGGCCGGCTTACGGACGAATACGGGTTCAGCGACGAAAACCTCGAAAAGTTCGCCGAACTGCTCTTCGACATGGTCGCGGCGACGGATGATAGCGACGAGCGCCTGCGGCTCGCAGCGGGTGTCGGGGCGATATACAGCCACCTCGACGCCAAGAAGGCCCCGGCCTCGCTCAACCGTTACTACATACTCAAGGATTTGGACAAATACATCAAAGAACCTTAAATAAATGGAACAGGAGAAACAACTTACATCGCTGCCCGAAAATGCCTACCGGGAGCTGAAACCGGGTGAAGAGTACACGCCCATCATGCCCGCGTCGTCATCGCCCAGAGAGGTGACGCCCTATTCGGTCACGATGGGTATCGTCATGGCCGTCATCTTCTCGGCAGCCGCCGCATTCCTCGGGCTGAAAGTCGGACAGGTGTTCGAGGCGGCAATCCCCATTGCCATCATCGCCGTCGGCATGGGCAACGTGCTGGGCAAAAAGAACATGCTGGGACAGAACGTCATCATCCAGTCGATCGGCGCCTGCTCGGGCGTAATCGTCGCAGGCGCCATTTTCACCCTGCCGGCGCTTTACATCCTCGGGCTCGACGCGGCATTCTACCAGGTGTTCCTCTCGTCGCTCTTCGGCGGACTGCTGGGTATCGTACTGCTGATTCCGTTCCGCAAATACTTCGTCAAGGAGATGCACGGCAAGTATCCGTTCCCCGAGGCTACGGCCACCACCGAGGTGCTGATTTCGGGCGAAAAGGGCGGCAACCAGGCCAAACTGCTGGCCGTAGCCGGGCTTATCGGCGGCCTTTACGACTTCGTGGTCGGTACGTTCGGCATGTGGACGGAGGCCGTTTCGACGCGCATCTGCGCATGGGGCGCCGTGGCCGCCGACAAGTTCAAGGTGGTCTTCTCGCTCAACACCTCGGCCGCCGTACTCGGCCTGGGCTACATCATCGGACTGAAATACGCCATGATTATCACCGCCGGTTCGTGTCTGGTGTGGTTCCTGGTCGTGCCGCTCGTAGGTTCGCTGGCCGGCTCGATCGACCCCGCGGCGCTGGCGGCCCTGCTGGGCGTAACGCGTGCCGACATCCTGGCCGACCCGCAAAGCATCTTCACGGCAGAAAACCTCTTCGCCTTCATCGGCAAGCCGCTCGGTATCGGAGGCATCGCCATGGCGGGCATCATCGGCATCGTCAAACAGTCGAAAATCATCCGCCAGGCCGTAGGGCTGGCCGTATCGGAATTGGGGGGGGGTACCAAAACCGCCCCGGCTGCGGTAGAGCGCACACAGCGCGACCTGACGATGAAGCGCATCCTGACCATACTGGTCGCAGCGCTCATCTCGATTTTCGTGTTCTTCCACTTCGGACTGCTGGACGGCTGGGTACAGTCCGTCACGGCGATTCTGATCGTCTTCATCATCTCGTTCCTCTTCACCACCGTGGCGGCCAACGCCATTGCCATCGTCGGCACGAACCCCGTGTCGGGCATGACGCTCATGACGCTGATTCTCTCGTCGCTCATACTCGTAAGCGTAGGCTTGAGCGGCACGACGGGCATGACGGCGGCACTGATCATCGGCGGCGTGGTCTGCACGGCGCTTTCGATGGCCGGCGGCTTCATCACCGACCTCAAAATCGGTTACTGGCTCGGAACGACGCCCCGCAAGCAGGAGGCGTGGAAATTCCTCGGCACGTTCGTTGCTGCGGCGACCGTGGCGGGCGTGATGATTATCCTCAACAAATCGTACGGTTTCGTCGGTGAGGGCGCCCTCGTAGCTCCGCAGGCCAATGCCATGGCGGCGGTAATCCAGCCCCTGATGACCGGCGGGCAAACCCCGTGGATGCTCTATTTCTGTGGCGCGGCGCTGGCGCTGGTGCTGACCTCCATCGGTGTTCCGGCACTCGCATTCGCACTGGGTATGTTCATCCCCATGGAACTGAATGCCCCGCTGGTGGTCGGCGGACTGGTGGCGTGGTTCGTTTCGAACCGCTCGAAGGACGAGGCGCTCAACAAGGCGCGTTTCGACCGCGGCACGCTCATCGCTTCGGGCTTTATCGCCGGCGGCGCACTGATGGGCGTGGTGAGCGCCCTCTTGAAATTCGCCGAGGTAGATTGGTTCATGAGCAGCTGGGCCGCATCGAACGCCGCCGAATGGACGGGACTGGCGATGTATCTCGTGCTGATCGGCTATTTCGGCTGGCACACCCTGCGGGCAAAAAAGGAGGAATAAACATTTAAATCGCAATACCATGGATCTGAAAGAGAGATTTCTGAAATACGTCGCATACGACACCCAATCGTCGGAGGAAAGCACGACGTTCCCCTCGACCGAAAAACAGAAAGTGCTGCTGGCCGCCCTGCGCGACGAGATGCAGGCGCTGGGCATGACCGAAGTCACGATGGACAAGTACGGTTACGTGATGGGCACCGTCCCCGCGACGCCGGGATGTGAAAACGCCCCCGTCATCGGCTTCATCGCCCACGTGGACACCTCGCCCGACATGAGCGGCAAGGAGGTGAAGCCGCGCGTTGTCGAGGAGTACGACGGCGGCGACATCGCGCTGAACGGGCAACTCACGATGCGGGTGGCGGATTTCCCCGAACTGGAGTTCTTCAAGGGACACACGCTGATTCACACCGACGGCACGACCCTCTTGGGAGCCGACGACAAGGCCGGTGTGGCGGAAATCATGACCGCCGCCGAGTACCTGCTCGCGCATCCGGAAATCAGGCACGGCAAAATCCGCATCGGCTTTACGCCCGACGAAGAGGTGGGCCGTGGCGTCGACTTCTTCGACGTCAAGGCGTTCGGCGCCGACTTCGCCTACACCGTCGACGGCGGCATGGAGGGCGAACTGGAATATGAGAACTTCAATGCCGCAAGCGCCAAAATCGAAATCCAGGGCCGCAACGTCCACCCGGGCTATGCCAAGGACAAGATGATAAACGCCATCGACGTGGCATGCGAACTGCAAAACCTGCTGCCCGCAGCCGAGCGCCCGCAGTACACCGAGGGCTACGAAGGATTCTACCATTGCGTAGGAGTGAACGGCACGGTCGAAAAGGCCTCGATCAGCTACATCATCCGCGACCACGACGCCGAAAAATTCGAGCGGAAGAAAGTGTTCATGTGGGCGTGCGTCGACCTGCTGAAGAAGAAATACGGCGACGAGGTGCTGACCCTCACGCTCAAAGACCAGTATTTCAACATGCGCAAAATGGTCGAGCCGCACCCGCAGGTCATCGACAAGGCACTCAAAGCGATGGAAACGGCCGGCGTGACGCCGCTCGTGCGGCCCATCCGCGGCGGTACGGACGGAGCGCGCCTCTCGTTCATGGGACTGCCCTGCCCCAACCTCTTCACGGGCGGCATGAACTTCCACGGCAAATTCGAGTATTGCTCGCTCACCACGATGCGCAAGGCCCAGCAGGTGATTCTGAACCTCGCGCAACTATGGGCGGAATAACGACGGAATAACAAAACACGGCAACTTCCCTTAACAACGGGGAGGCCACAAGGGATTCGATATGAAAGCGGCATCTCCGGTGCCGCAATCCGGTCTCGCTACCGGCCCCATGCCGGAGCCGGAACGGCTGCCGGATTGCAAATACGGCAGGGACTGCAGCCGTTGTAGCCGCAAATCCCTGCCGAGCGACAAACAAGACGAATAACAGTTCGCATATGGATAATTTCGGTTTTCTGAAAGTAGCGGCCGCGGTGCCGCACGTACGGGTCGGCGACTGCGATTTCAACGCAGAGCGGATAGCCGCCATGGCCGACGAGGCCGCACAGCGGGGCGTCGAAATCGTCGCGTTCCCCGAACTGGCCCTGACGGCCTACACGTGCGGCGACCTGCTGCTGCAACCGGCGCTGCTCGATGCGGCCGACGAAGCCTTTGCCCGGCTGGTGCGCGATACGCGCAAGCTGCCCCTGACCCTGATTGCGGGCATGCCGCTGCGCCACGGTGCGGCCCTGTACAACTGTGCCGTGATCTTTACGCAGGGACGCGTGCTGGGCGTCGTTCCCAAAACCTACATCCCCGACTACACCGAATTCTACGAGAACCGCTGGTTCGCCTCGGGCGCCGGCATATCGGAGGAAACGATTGCCGTGGGGGAACAAAGGGCCGATTTCGGCGCCGGCCTCACATTCGAAGTCAACGGCACGGAGTTCGGGGTCGAAATCTGCGAAGACCTGTGGACGGCCATACCGCCCTCGTCGCACCTCGCGCTCAACGGCGCCAAGGTCATTTTCAACCTCTCGGCTTCGCCCGAAGCGGTCGGCAAGCACGCCTACCTGCGGCAGCTCGTGGCACAGCAGTCGGCACGCACCCTCGCGGGCTACGTCTACTGCTCGGCGGGATTCGGCGAATCGTCGACCGACCTTGTCTTCGCCGGGAACGGCATCATCGCCGAAAACGGCCGGATACTGCGCTCTTCGAAACGGTTCCAGCTCGAAGAGCAACTGACGGTAGCCGACCTCGACATCCAGCGGCTGGAATTCGAACGCCGCCGCAACACGTCGTTCCGCATGAACGAGGATGCGACGGAGAATACCGTAATCGAGATGGAAATTCCCGAAGGGCTGCGGGCCGCGGCGCTCGACCGCGACATCGACCCCATGCCGTTCGTACCGCAGGACGAGGCGCACCGCAGCGAGCGCTGCGAGGAGATATTCCAAATCCAGTCGCACGGACTTGCCAAGCGGCTGGTGCATACCCGCTGCGAAAAGGCCGTCATCGGTATCTCGGGCGGGCTCGACTCGACACTGGCCCTGCTGGTGACGGTACGCACGTTCGACAAACTGTCGCTCGGCCGCGAGGGTATCATCGGTATCACGATGCCCGGATTCGGAACCACGGACCGTACCTACAACAATGCGCTGGAGCTGATGCGCAGCCTGGGGGTCACGGTGCGCGAAATTCCGATCCGCGATGCCTGCATGCAGCATTTCAAGGATATAGGCCTCGCACCGGAGGATCGGTCGGCCGCCTACGAAAACAGCCAGGCGCGCGAGCGCACGCAGATACTGATGGACGTCGCCAACATGGAGGGCGGACTCGTCGTCGGCACGGGCGACCTGAGCGAACTGGCGCTGGGCTGGGCGACCTACAACGGCGACCAGATGTCGATGTACGGCGTGAACGCTTCTGTTCCGAAGACGCTGGTGCGCCACCTGGTGAAATGGGTCGCCGACACCGAATCCGATGCGGCGACGCGCGCCACGCTGCTCGACATCATCGACACGCCCGTCAGTCCCGAGCTGCTGCCCGCAGACAACCAGGGGCGGATTGCACAAAAGACCGAAGACCTCGTTGGGCCTTACGAACTGCACGACTTCTTCCTCTATAACTTCATCCGTGCGGGATACGGCCCGGCGAAAATACTGTTCCTTGCCGAACAGGCGTTCCACGGCAGCTACGAACGTGCCGCCATCCTGAAATGGCTGACCGTCTTTTTCCGCCGTTTCTTCTCGCAGCAGTTCAAACGGTCGGCCATGCCCGACGGCCCGAAAGTCGGCTCGGCGGCCCTCTCGCCCCGCGGCGACTGGCGCATGCCCTCGGATGCATCGGCGGCCGTCTGGCTCAAAGAACTGGAATCACTGTAAAGACACGATAATGAAGAGAACTTTTTTACTGATAACGGCTTTCCTGCTGCTGGCAGGCGGCCGGGCGGCAGCGCAGGACTGGAAAGAAGCACTGAAAAAAGCCGCCACGGAGGCCGCCGACAAAGCGACCGACGGAAAACTGACGCAGTATGCGCTGGTCGGGACATGGAACTATACCTCGCCGGGCGTGAAATTCGAGGGCAACGACCTCTTGAGCCAGCTCGGCGGGTCGGCGCTCGAAGGCACCGTCAAAAACCAGCTGGGCAAAATCTACCAGACAGTCGGCATCACCCCCGGTGCGGGCTCGGTCACCTTCGGCAAGGACGGCGCATTCAGCACCCAGATGGGCGGCTACAAGCTGTCGGGCACCTACGAATTCGACGCTTCGACCCATGTGGCCGCGCTGCTGTTCGCCAAGGAGAAAATCGGCAAGGAGAAGATCGACCTGGGCTCGGTGCCGGCGCACGCCTACCTCAACGGCACGGAACTGATACTGGTCTTTCCCGTCAGCAAGCTCATCGACATAATCAAGACATACGGCAGCAAAGTGTCGTCGATGGAAACCATCGTCGCCCTGCTCGAACAGTACAAAAATGTCTACATCGGCTTCGAATTCAGCCGGGAACCGGGGCAAAGCGCAAAATAATTGAAAAAAATCATAATTTTTTTCACATGACAGATTCGCTATGAATCTGTCTTTTTTTATTACGGATTTTCACCGATGTTCCCTGCCTGTTCCCGGACAGTAAGCGCAGAGGCGCCTGAAGTCCCGGAAGGCATAAGTAAAATATTTTAGCAAATTCTTAAAGAACTTGCAAAACTCCGAGAGATACATTATTTTTACCACCGAACAGAATCAATAACCCTCAAAACACAGATTGATTATGACCGAGCAAGCACAAAAGTATGTCGATGATTTCATGG
The DNA here is from genome assembly GCF_902388705.1 of uncultured Alistipes sp. Lineage (GTDB taxonomy): Bacteria > Bacteroidota > Bacteroidia > Bacteroidales > Rikenellaceae > Alistipes. Next base: position 27,312 of record NZ_CABMQJ010000004.1, on the reverse strand, counting down.
CGCAACTGGCCCAGCGCAATCCCAACGAGCCGGAATTCCACCAGGCTGTCCGCGAAGTGGCCGAATCGCTGGCACCGCACATCGTGGCGAGCCCCGTATTGCAGAAGATGAAAATCCTGGAACGCATCGCCGAACCCGAGCGTGTGATTATCTTCCGGGTTCCCTGGCTCAACGACAAGGGTGAAATCGAAATCAACCGCGGTTACCGCGTACAGATGAACAGCGCCATCGGCCCCTACAAGGGCGGTATTCGCTTCCACCCCTCGGTCAACCTCTCGATTCTCAAATTCCTCGCTTTCGAGCAGACGTTCAAGAACAGCCTCACGACGCTGCCGATGGGCGGCGGAAAGGGCGGTTCGGACTTCAACCCCAAAGGCCGTTCGGACAACGAAGTGATGAAATTCTGCCAGTCGTTCATGACCGAACTGCAACGCCACATCGGACAGGATACCGACGTGCCCGCGGGCGACATCGGCGTCGGAGGCCGTGAAATCGGCTTCATGTTCGGCCAGTACAAACGCCTGCGCGACGAATTCACGGGCACGCTCACCGGCAAGGGCCGCGATTGGGGCGGCAGTCCGCTGCGTCCCGAAGCCACCGGCTACGGCACCTGCTACTTCGCACAGGAGATGCTCGCCACGCGCAACGAAACGTTCGAAGGCAAGACCGTCTGCATCTCGGGTTCGGGCAACGTGGCCCAGTACGCCTGCCAGAAAGCCACACAGCTCGGCGCCAAAGTCGTCACCCTCTCCGACTCGTCGGGTTACATCCACGATCCCGAGGGCATCGATGCCGCGAAACTGGAGTATGTAATGGAATTGAAAAATATCTTCCGCGGCCGCATCAAGGAGTATGCCGACCGCTATCCATCGGCAACCTACTACCCCGGCCAGCGTCCGTGGAGCGTGAAGTGCGACATCGCCATGCCGTGCGCCACGCAGAACGAACTGAACGGCGACGAAGCGCAGGCGCTCGTCGACAACGGCTGCATGTGCGTAGCCGAGGGGGCCAACATGCCCTCGACGCCGGACGCCATCCGCATCTTCCAGCAGAACAAACTGCTGTATGCCCCGGGCAAGGCCGCCAATGCGGGCGGCGTGGCTACGTCGGGCCTCGAGATGACGCAGAACTCGATGCGCATCACCTGGGCTCCCGAAGAAGTAGACGCCAAACTGCGCTCGATCATGCAGAACATCCACTCGGTGTGCGTGCAGTACGGTACGCAGGAGGACGGCTATATCAACTATGTCGTAGGAGCCAACATCGGCGGTTTCATGAAAGTCGCCAACGCCATGCTCGCACAGGGCTGCGTATAGGCACCGCAAAGTATTTAAAGTATGCAAAATCCCGGACTTCTTGCGAAGCCCGGGATTTTCATGTGAAACCGGCCCGTCAGAGGAACAGCACCGCCAGCGTCGCCACGGCGAAACCGCCGCAGAACCCCGCGAGCACCTGCCTCCCGTTATGGCAGCCGAGGTACAGGCGGGCCGAAGCCAGCGCACCGGCACAAAGGACGGCGACCATCAGCGGCACCATCATATTCCCCACCCCGGCGACATTCATCACCACCAGCAGGGCCACGGCGGCTCCCATGGCCGTAAGGTGCAGGCTGATTTTCCAGTAAAACGACACCACGAAGCAGAGCATCTCGCAGCAGGCGGCGGCAATCATGAACTTGCGGAGGAAGATTGCCGAAGGTATCTTGGCGATCGTGATAGCGCAAAGTACGTAGCAAATCGCCCCGACCAGCAGCGGCAGCAGCCGCTCGCGCCGGTCGTCGACCCTGAAATCGGAAATCCGGCCCAGCGAGCGCAGCACGCCCAGGGCCAGCAGGGGAATAATCATCGCATAAAGCACGACCACCCACAGCAGGTAAAATTTCACGTTGGCGGGATAGTGCGCGAAGACGGTGAGCGTCAGCAGCACGACGACGAGGTAGAGGGGCAGCAGGAATGGGTGCAATGCCCACGATATGCCGTTCGAAAGTTTCTTATACATCATTCAAATTTATCACGCGTCCTCCCAGTATGGCGGGCCGCCAATTGTCCGGCCGGCGGGAAAACGCCTATTCCAGTCAACAAGGCCGCCCCGGAAAGGTACGCCGGGCCGTCAATCTTTCGCTATATCTGTTTGCGGAGCCGGGCGACCGGGATTCCGAGCATTTCGCGGTATTTGGCCACCGTACGCCGGGCGATGCGGTATCCTTTGGCATTGAGAATATCCATCAGCGTTTCGTCCGTCAGCGGGTGGCGCTTGTCCTCCTCGTCGATGCACTCCTGCAGAATATTCTTGATCTCGTAGCTCGACACCTCCTCGCCGCTCTCGGTCTGCATCGCCTCCGAGAAGAGCGACTTCAGCAGGATGATGCCGAACTGCGTCTGCACGTACTTGCTGTTCACCACACGCGAGATGGTCGACACGTCCAGTCCCGTACGGTCGGCGATGTCCTTGAGAATCATCGGCCGCAGTTTCGACTTGTCGCCGTCCTTGAAGTACTCCTGCTGGTAGTCCAGGATGGTTTGCATCGTGCGCATCAGCGTATCGTGGCGCTGTTTGATGGCCGAAATAAACCATTTCGCCGAGTCGATTTTGTTCTTCACGAACTGAATCGCCTCCTTGTCCTTTTCGCGCACCGTGCCGTCGGAGCCCACCATTTCGCGAATCATGTCCATATAGCGGCGGTTGACGCGCACTTCCGGCACGTTGTAGGAGTTGAGCGACAACTGGAAATGACCGTCCTGATAATCGAGGATGAAATCCGGGATGATATAGGGCGTCGTATCGGTGCCGCCCTCGGCATAAAGGTTGCCGGGTTTGGGCGACAGGCGCTTGATTTCGGCGATAGCCTCGCGGAAATCGTCCTCCGAAACCTGCAGGCGCGACATCAGCTTTTCGTAATGCTTCTTGACGAACTCCTCGAAATAGTTGGTGAGTATCTTGCGGGCGAGCCGGCGCGGCCGCGAATTGATCGGAATCTGCGCCATCTGCAACAGCAGGCACTCCTGCAGGTTGCGGGCGCCGATGCCTGCGGGCTCCAGCTCGTGAAGGATACCCAACAGCCGTTCGAGTTCCTCGGCCGAAGTTTCGATACCCACCGTAAAGGCGATGTCGTCGGCCACCGACTCCAGGTCGCGGCGCAGGTAACCGTCCTCGTCGATACTTCCGACGAGGTATACCGCCAGGCGCATGTCGCGCTCCGAGAGGTTGCGGAAGCCCAACTGCTCGATCAGGTATTCGGGCAGCGAGCGGCCCTCGGTAAGGAATATCGGGCGCTGCTTGTCGTCTTTCGAATAGTTGTTGATACGGCTTTTGTACGACGGGGTGTCGTCCTCGCGCAGGTACTCGTCGACGGAGATTTGCTGGGGTTGTTCTTCATCTTCCGCTGCATGTTCCTCTTCCTCCAGCACGATGTTGTCCTCAATCTCCTGTTTGATGCGCTGTTCGAGCTGCACGGTGGGGAGCTCCAGCAATTTGATCATCTGAATCTGCTGGGGAGAGAGCTTCTGCTGAAGCGATAGTACCTGTTTCTGATTAATAGCCATACTTTTCCAAATTAAGAATTAAACACATTCTGAATTTGGTTTCTTCTTCGGGGTTAGTAACTACAATACAAACGGCCGCAAACGGCAAATCGTATGAAAAAGAGATGATTTCGGAACCGGCGTAGCAGTCCCCGGACAGGAATGTGCGTGTTCGGGTTATGCAGTCAGTGCGAAACAGCCTTCCCAGGCGATTTAAAATTCGGCGTTCTTCGGCGTACGCGGGAACGGCTGCACGTCACGGATATTGGTCATACCCGTCACGAAAAGCAGCAGCCGGTCGAAGCCCAGTCCGAAACCCGAATGCGGGGCCGAGCCCCAGCGGCGGGTGTCGAGATACCACCAAAGTTCCTTCTCGTTCATACCGAGCTCCTGCACCCTTGCACGAAGCTTGCCATAATCGGCCTCACGCTCCGAACCGCCGATAATTTCGCCGATTCCGGGGAACAATACGTCCATAGCGCGTACCGTCTTGCCGTCGTCGTTCTGTTTCATGTAGAACGCCTTGATGTCCTTCGGGTAGTTAATCAGGATGACCGGGCGCTTGAAATGCTCCTCCACGAGGTAACGCTCGTGCTCGGACTGCAAATCGCAGCCCCAATCGCAGGGGAACTCGAACTTGCGACCCGAAGCCTTCAGGATTTCGATGCCCTCGGTGTAGTCGAGGCGCTTGAAGTCGTTGTGCAGCACGAAGTTCAACCGCTCCAGCAGCCCCTTGTCCCACATCTTGTTCATGAACTCGAGGTCTTCGGCGCAGTTGTCCAGCGCATATTGAATCAGGTACTTGAGGAAATCCTCTGCAAGTTCCATGTTGTCTTCCAGTTCGTAGAAAGCGGCTTCGGGCTCGATCATCCAGAACTCCGACGCATGGCGCGGGGTGTTGGAGTTCTCGGCACGGAAGGTGGGGCCGAAGGTGTAGATGCGCCCCAGCGACAATGCACCCAGCTCGCCTTCGAGCTGCCCCGACACGGTCAGGTTGCAGGCCTTGCCGAAGAAGTCCTGCGAAAAGTCGACCGCGCCTTCGTCGGTCTTCGGAATATCGTTCAGGTCGAGCGTCGTCACCTGGAACATGGCGCCTGCACCCTCGCAGTCCGAAGCCGTGATGAGCGGCGTATGGAAATAGTAAAAGCCCTGTTTGTTGAAATACTCGTGAATGGCATAAGCCATGGCGTGGCGGATACGCAGCACCGCGCCGAACGTATTGGTTCGCGGACGCAGGTAGGCAATCTCGCGCAGGAACTCCAGCGAGTGTCCTTTCTTCTGCAGGGGATAGGTTTCGGGATCGGCCGTGCCGTAAACCTCGATTTTCGAGGCCTGCACCTCGACCCGCTGGCCCGAGCCGAGCGACTCCACCAGCCGTCCGTCGACGCGGATGCAGGCCCCCGTGGTAATCGGCTTGAGCTGCTCCTCGTCGAATTTCGAAAGGTCGACGACCACCTGTATATTCGCAACGCACGATCCGTCGTTCAGGGCGATGAACGCCACGTTCTTGTTTCCGCGCTTGGTGCGCACCCAGCCTTTGACGACGATGTCGGTGTCCACGACACCCGACTTCAGAATTTCTACGATTCTCTGCGTTTTCATGTGATTCATTTTTTCTGTGCTCTTAACAGTTCTTTTCGAACTTACAAAGATACCCATTATTTGCGATTTGGCAAAAAAAAAGTACCTTTGCCTAACCTATATAAGAATACGCACATGAAACGCACGATACTGCTGACGGCCTTGCTCCTTTGCGCCGCAGGCACCCGGGCACAGGATCTTTACAACGTCAAGGAGCCCCCCACCACGGAAATCCTCTCACGCCCCGTCGAGGCGGGACGCATCCACCGCACCGAAGTCGTCCCGTACGACAAGCGCCACGACGCCGATGCACGCAACCTGGCGGGCGTCGAGGCCTACATGGCCTACACCCCCGAACCGTTCGCCGCCTCGGGTGACGCCGTAGCCGTGGGACAGGTGGTCGACATCCCCTACGTATGGACGGACGGCGTGGTTTACCTCCACCTCGAAAACGTCGGGACGGCCTACACCCTGACGGTCAACGACAGCAAAGTCGCCGAGGTCGAGGACTCCTCGACACCCGCCGAATTCGCCCTGACACCCTATATCCGTCAGGGAAAGAACGCCGTCGTGCTGACCCTGCGCCGCAGCGCCGCCGATGAAATCAATGCGGCGCCCGCATCGCGCAAGGCATTCGAAAACAGCTATCTGTACACGCAGAACAAACGTTCGATCCGGGATTTCGAGATTGCGCTCGTGCCCGACTCGACCCGCAGGTTCGGCGTACTGGAACTGGCAATCGTCGCCCAGAACGCATTCAACTACGACGAACCCGTAACCGTGGGTTACGACATCTATTCGCCGCAGGGCAAACTGCTCGAATTCAACATGCAGGAAATCGTAATTCCGGGCCGCATGACCGATACCGTGCGTTTCACGCCCTTCATCTACGGCACCAACGCCAACAAATGGGAGCCGGGGGCCAAGAACCCGCCGCTCTACAAGGTAATGCTCTTCACGCGTCGCGATGGGGCTTACCGCGAATACATGCCGATGAAAATCGGCTTCGGCAAGACCGAGCTAATCGACGGCCGCCTCACGCGCTTCGACAAAGAGCTGAAACTCGTGAAAGCCGACTACAATGCCGCCGCAGACCGCAAAACGACCCTTGCCGACCTGAAATCCCTGAAAGCCAAAGGCAACAACACGATTTGCCCCGACTACCCGCAGCCGGCATGGTTCTACGACCTATGCGACGAGTTGGGGCTTTACGTCATCGACTGCGCCAATATCAACGCGCCCGAAAAGCGCGACGACCGCCGGATAGGCGGCACGCCGTCGAACGCCCCGTCGCTGGCGGACGAATACCTCGAACGCGTCAAGGCGATGTACTACCGCTCGCGCAACCATTCGTGCGTCATCGCATTCTCGCTGGGCGGCGAATCGGGCAACGGGTACAACATGTACAAGGCCTACGAATGGCTCAAGTCGGTCGAGAAGTCGCGTCCGGTGATTTACGCGGACGCCGACGGCGAATGGAATTCGGATTTATAACCAACGGGCCGGCCTGATAATCCGGCACAGGCACACTCCCGGAACCGCCCTTTTCGAGGGGCGCCCCGCATGAATAATGGGCATCGAACTGATAGTCATAGGAAAAACCGATTCGAAAGAGATCGAAGCATTGGTCGGCATGTACGTCCGGCGCGTGAATTTCTACTGCAAATTCGCCGTCACGATTCTGCCCGACATCCGCAACACCAAAAACCTCACCGCAAAGCAGCAGCGCACGGCCGAGGGCGAGGCGCTCCTGCGCCAGTTCGCGGAGGGCGACTACGTCGTCCTGCTCGACGAGCGGGGCGAGCAGATGCGCTCGGTGGAATTCGCCTACTGGCTCCAGAAACGCATGAACAGCGGCATAAAACGCCTCGTGCTGGTAATCGGCGGACCTTACGGTTTTTCGGAAGAGGTCTACAAACGGGCCCAGGCCAAACTGTCGCTTTCGCGCATGACCTTCTCGCACCAAATCGTGCGGGCCATCTTCGCCGAACAGATATACCGGGCGTTCACCATCCTCAACAACGAACCCTACCACCACGAATAAGCAGATGCAGCAACGCCCCGCCATAGCCGTCGTCACCCCGAATATCCTGATGGGCATCGGGATGAAAGCCATCCTCGAGAAGATTATCCCGGTGGCCGACGTCGAGTTGTTCGGCGACTTCGAATCGTTCGCAGAGTCAGGCCCGGAGCGTTTTTTCCACTACTTCGTTGCGGCGCAGCTTTTCGTGACCCACGGCACGTTCTTCCGCGGCTCCCGGCGGCACAAGACAATCCTGCTTTGCAGCGGGCAGCCCCAGCCCGCCTACGCGGGCATGCACCTGCTCGACGTCTGCACCAACGAGGAGGCGATCGTGCGCGACATCCTGCGCATGCACCACGGCGCGCACCACCACGAGCACGGGCTTGCGGAGGGCATGCAGCCTGCCGCCGCACCGCTCTCGGGGCGCGAAGCCGAAGTGCTTGCGCTGATTGCCCGCGGTTACATGAACAAGCAAATCGCCGACACCCTGCAAATCGGGCTGACGACGGTGATTTCCCACCGCCGCAACATCATGGAGAAGCTGGGAATCCGCTCGGTGGCGGGGCTGGCCATCTACGCCATGACGGCCGGGTATGTCGACGCCGACGAGCTCTGACGGCCTCCTCATAAATTAGGATTGCAGCTTCCGAAATAATTCCTTTACTTTGCACCTGAATCAAACGCCCTGTCGTGCACCGCAAACAATTCGCCATACTGCTCATGCTGCTGCCGCTCCTGACGGCCGCCGCAGACCGGCATTCGCCCGGCCCGCACACGGCAGCGGCCGCAGAGCGGGCAACTGCGGCGGAGGAAGAACCGTCGGCCGTCGATACGGTAATCGTCGTGGACAAGGTGCAGGTGACGGCCATCAAACAGGGCATGGTGCTGCGCTCGCAGCCGGTAGCGGCATCGATCATCGGCAGCCGCGCCATCGAACGGGGGCACGTCGACGCACTGAAAGACCTTTCGCAAAGCGTTCCCAACTTCCACATTCCGGACTACGGTTCGCGCATGACCTCGTCGATTTATGTCCGGGGCCTCGGCGCACGCATCGACCAGCCCGTCATGGGGCTCAACATCGACAACGTGCCGGTGCTGAACAAGGACAACTACGACATGGAACTGGCCGACGCAGAGCGCATCGAGGTGCTGCGGGGCCCGCAGTCGACGCTTTACGGGCGCAATACGATGGGCGGCGTGGTCAACGTCTACACCCTCTCGCCGCTCACGTACGAAGGCGTGCGTTTGAGCGCCGAATACGGCAGCGGCGACAGCTATAAATTCCGTGCTTCGTCCTACTACAAGCTCAATCCCGATTTGGGCATGGCCGTAACGGGCTACTATACGCATACGGGCGGCTTCTTCGAAAACCTCGCTACGGGCCGCAAATGCGACTGGGAACGGCTGGGCGGCGGACGGTGGAAAACCCAGTGGCGCAACCTATCGGGACTGCGCATCGACAATACGCTCTCGTTTTCGGTACTCGAACAGGGCGGTTACCCCTATGCATACGCCGGAACCGACATCCTCGGCGACGACGGGAAACCCGTTATCCGCCACGGCGAAATCCGTTACAACGACCCCTGCTCCTACCGCCGCACGACCGTCAGCGACGGGCTCACCATCCGCTACGACGCCGGCAGTTTCACCGTGGCGTCCATCACCAGTTACCAGTATTCCGACGACGAAATGCTCCTCGACCAGGACTTCCTGCCCGTGTCGTACTTCACGCTCAAGCAGGCCCGCACGGAGCACGCCGTGACCGAGGACGTAGTTTTCCGCTCGCATGAAAAAGGAGCCTACCGCTGGCTGTTCGGCGCGTTCGGCTTCTACCGTAGCGGCGTAATGAACGCCCCGGTGCTCTTCAAGCAGACCGGCATCGAAGAACTGATTCTCAAAAACGCCAACGAGCACGACCCGCAGTACACATACGACGCCTGGGACGACAACGAACTGCTGCTGGGCAGCCGCTTCCGCAACCCCTCGGCAGGCGGGGCGATCTACCACGAATCGAACTACACGGTGGGACGCTGGCGCTTCACGGCGGGCCTGCGCTTCGACTTCGAGCACGCGCGCCTGCACTACCGCAGCAATACGGAAACCGGCTACACGGCGACCGACCGCAACAGCGGCACCTCCGGGCACTATCCGCTCGCAATCGACATCCGCAGTACGCTCAAGCAGAGTTTCACGGAGGTGCTGCCCAAATTCTCGGTACTCTACGCTTTCGACGAAATACACAACCTCTATGTTTCGGTCGCCAAAGGCTACAAGGCCGGCGGTTTCAACACCCAGATGTTCTCCGACGTACTCCAGCAGGAGATGATGCGCGAAATGGGATTCGGTGCGGCCTACGACGTCGACAAGGTCGTGAGCTACAAACCCGAATACAGCTGGAACTACGAGTTCGGCGGACACTTCTCCTGCATGGACGGCGCCGTGCGGGGCGACTTCGCGCTTTTCTGGATCGACTGCCGCGACCAGCAGCTCACCGTCTTCCCCGAGGGCACGACCACGGGCCGCATGATGACCAACGCCGGTCGCACGCGCAGCCTCGGGGGCGAGTTGTCGCTGCAAATTTCGCCGTGGCGGAACCTCGACATAAACGCGGCCTACGGTTATACCGACGCCCGCTTCGTCCGCTACAACGACGGCAAGCAGGATTTCAAGGACAACCGCCTCCCCTATGCCCCGCAGCATACGCTCGGGGCAGGGGCCGCATGGACTGTCCCGACCGGCGTATCGTGGCTGGGGAACATCGTCCTGCGGGCCGGGGTGCGCTGCGCGGGCCGCATCTGGTGGAACGAGGAGAACACGCTTTCGCAGCCTTTCTACGCCCTGGCCGAAGCGTCGGTGCGTTTCGAACAGAAGCACTACTCGGTAGACATCTGGGGCCGCAACCTCGGCGGCGAAAAGTACGACGTTTTCTACTTCAAGTCGATTGGCAACGAATTCGTACAGCGCGGCCGGCCGCGCACGTTCGGCATTACACTGAATATTAATCTATAACGATAACGACAATGAAAAAATTCCTGCTCCTGCTCGCCCTTGCGGCCAGCGTCGCCTGCAACACCGAAGACGAAAAAGACTCCAGGCAATCGGCCGATTTCGGGGGTACGCTCACCGTCACCAGCAACCGGACCCCCGAAGCCGAACCGTTCGTGGCGTCCGACGTGACGTTCGAACTCACCGAGGACAATAACGGCCTGTTCAAACTCACGATGCACGAAATCCGTTTCGCGGCGTCCATGCCGATGAAACTGACAATCGTCATCCCCGAACTGAAATACGAAGATGCCAACGGCGACGGAATCTACGAACTGACGAGCACCGCCGACCCGATTGTGCCTTACATCGGCGGAAAACCCTACAGTAAATTTAAAATCCCGGTATTCACCGGAAGAGTCGCCAACGGCGGTCTGGAAGTCATTTTCACGTGCGTCAATCCGCAAATTCCCGTCGGCGGAGAGACACTCGACCACAAAGCCGTGTTCCGCGGAACGATTCTTTTGTAACTTTGCACTGAAAAACGTAAAGACATGAAACCCGAATACAAACCTTTCGTAGACGAGCTCATCGAGCTCTGCATCAAAGAAGATATCGGCGACGGCGACCACACGTCGCTTTCGTGCATCCCCTCCGACGAACACGGCCGCATGCGCCTGCTGTGCAAGCAGGAGGGAATCATCGCCGGCATCGAAATCGCGCAGATCGTTTTCCACCGCCTCGACCCGGAGATGAAGTTCGAACAGATACTTCACGACGGCGACCGCGTGAAGCCCGGCGACGTGGCATTCTACGTTTCGGGGCGCCTGCGTTCGCTGCTGCAGGCCGAACGCATCATCCTCAACATCATGCAGCGCATGAGCGGCGTGGCGACACAGACCGCGGTCTACGTCGGCAACCTCGAAGGACTGCACACCAAAGTCCTCGACACGCGCAAAACCACGCCCGGCATGCGCGTACTGGACAAGATGGCCGTGAAAATCGGCGGCGGCGAGAACCACCGCATGGGACTTTTCGACATGATTCTCCTGAAAGACAACCACATCGATTTCGCGGGCGGCATCCGTGCGGCGATTACCGGAGCCAAAGCGTACCTCGAAGCCAAAGGAAAGAATATTCCGATCGAGTGCGAAGTGCGCTCGCTGGAGGACATCGACGAGGTATTCGCCGCAGGCGGCGTAGACCGTATCATGTTCGACAACTTCACGCCCGCCATGACGCGCGAGGCGGTCGAAAAAGTCGCCGGACGCTGCGAAACCGAATCGAGCGGCGGCATTACGTTCGACACGATGCGCGACTATGCCGAATGCGGCGTGGACTTCATCTCGGTAGGCGCCCTGACGCACCAAATCAAATCGCTCGACATGTCGCTCAAGGCCTGCGAATAACCCGGGCGCCCGGCCGGTTTTGCCACGCGCCGGGTTTCCTGCGGGGAAAATAAAAGGTAGGGCCTATCTCAAACGCAGCCGCCGGCTGCGGCAGAAACCGCCCCGTATAAATGAGTCGAACTTAACGGAATCGCCCGAACAACGGTTAATTCGTGAAACGCCTGTTGCATACCCCTGTCGCCCTGCTGTTGCGGCGCATCGCACTGCTATATGTCGTGCTGATGCTCTGCCGTGCGGTATTTTACCTCTACAACGCACGACTGCTGGGGCCGCTGGCATGGGGCGAGCTGGGACAGCTGCTCGCCGGGACGCTCAAATTCGACACGGCGTCGGTAGTTTACGCCGACGGGGTGTTCGTCCTGCTGTCGCTCTTACCGCTGCACGTGCGCGAGCGCGGGTGGTACCGCCAACTGCTCTTCTGGTATTACGTCGCCGTCAACGCCGTGCTGGTCGTGGCAATCAACATGGCCGACTGCGTTTATTTCCGCTATACGCAGAAACGCTTCACAGCCGACGAGGTATTCTTCGCCGACAACAGCAATTCCGCACAGCTCGTCGGCAAATTCATGGCCGAGAACTGGTACCTGGTGCTCGCCGCCGCCGGACTCGTGGCGCTGCTGGCATGGGGCTACGGCCGCAAAATCCGCGAAGAGAGCCTTCTGAAACGGGGATGGGCCTATTACGCCGGAAGCACCCTGCTCTTCGCGGCAGGCGCCGGGCTCTGCATCGCAGGCATGCGCGGGGGCATGACCCGCATGACGCGGCCGATTACCCTCTCGAACGCCATGCTCTACACCTCGGACAGCGGCAAAGCCAACCTGATATTGAGCAATCCGTTCTGCATCCTGCGCACCATCGGCAGTGCGGGAACCGTCAAATACCGGAAATATTTCACACCGGAGGAGCTGTCCCGCCATTTCACGCCCGTCCACCAGCCTGCAGACAGCACGGCCGTGAACCTCGCGGGCCGCAACGTCGTGATTTTCATCATGGAGAGCATGTCGGCCGAACATTCGGCGCACCTGATGCCGGAGGCCTATGCAGGCCGCGACACGAAAGGCTTCACGCCGTTCCTCGACTCGCTGATGCGCAGCGGGTTGTGTTTCAACCGCATGTACGCCAACGGCACCCGGTCGATACAGGCCATGCCCTCGGTACTGGGCAGCATCCCGTCGTTCAAGACACCGTTCGTGCTGATGCCGCAGTCGCTGGGCGAAAGCCGGCAGCTGCCGGCCATGCTTCGCGGCAAAGGCTATTCGACGGCGTTCTTCTGCGGCTCGGAACACGGTTCGATGGGCTTCGGGGCTTACGCCCGCTCGGCAGGCGTCGAGCGGCTCGTCAGCCGCGAAGACTACGAGGCGAAGCACGGCACGGACGATTTCGACGGCTACTGGGGCATCTGGGACGAACCGTTCCTGCAATTCATGGGCGAGGAGCTCTCCGAAACGCCGGAGCCCTTCTTCGCCACGCTTTTCACCCTCTCGTCGCACCATCCGTTCGTCGTCCCGGCACAATACGAAGAGATACTTCCCGAAGGATACACCAAAATACACAAGGGCGTAGCCTACGACGACAATGCGTTCCGCCTCTTCTTCGAACGCTTCGGCCGCGAACAATGGTTCCGCCGCACGCTGTTCGTATTCGTCGCCGACCATGTTTCGTCCGAAAAGTTCGCCCCCGAAACCCGCACCTATCCGGGCAATTACCACATTATCGGGTTCATGTATACCCCCGACGGCGCCCTGCGCGGCGAAATCGGCGAAGTCGTGCAGCAACTCGACATCATGCCCACCCTGCTGGGCCTGCTGGGCAACACGGAGCCCTATTTCGCTTTCGGCCGCGACATACTGAACGAGCCGCAGCGTCCACGCTGGTCGGTAAGCTGGGACGGCGAGTTCCGCGCCGTGACCGGCGACGGCACGCTCCGCTTCGACGATACGCAGCCCGGGCCGGTGACGGACGCGGCCGGCGGCGATGCAGCAGAGGCCGCAACCCTGCTGCAGGACTTCCGCGCCCTCGTGCAGCAATACTATTCCCACGTCGAAAAAAAGAGTTACACCGTCCATGATTGAATTCAACCCCGTGCGCCTCGAGGACAAACAGACCATCGAGCGCTATACCATGCCCTCGGGCATCTACAACTGCGACCTGGCATTCGCCAACATGTACTGCTGGCAGGCGATGTACCACAGCGCCTGGGCCGAAATCGACGGCTTCCTGGTCATCCGCTTCCACATCGGCGGCGGTGAGAAAATCGGCTATATGCAGCCCGTCGGCAAAGGCGATTTCGCAGGCATCATTCCCGCCCTGCGCGAGGATGCCCATGCCCACGGACAGCGGCTGCGCATCATCGGCCTCACGGACGAAGGTCGCGAAATGATCCGCAACATGCACGTCGGGGAGTTCGCTTTCGAATCCGACCGTGCGCTGGAAGATTATGTCTACAACGCCGACGATTTGCGCAACCTCACGGGCCGGCGTTACCAGCCCAAGCGCAACCACATCAACCGCTTTATGGCCGAATACCCCGATTTCCGCTACGAGGAGCTCACGCGCGACCGTTTCGGTGAATGCATGCAGCTCGAACGCGAATGGCGCCGGGCACACGAGGGGCACACCTCGGAGCTGTGCGCCGAACAGCGGGCGATGATGCGGGCATTCGACCATTTCGAAGAGCTGGAGATGCTCGGAGGCTGCATCTACGTCGGAGACAAGCTCGTGGCGTTCACCTACGGCTCGGCGGTCAACGACCACACGTTCGACACGCACGTCGAAAAAGCCGACACCGACTACGACGGGGCATTTACTGTCATCAACAAACTTTTCGCACAACACCTGCCCGAACGCTTCACGATGATCAACCGCGAGGAAGACCTCGGAATCGAAGGGCTGCGCCAGTCGAAACTCTCCTACCACCCCGCCGTCATCCAGCACAAGTTCGCCGCCATCCACCTGCATCCCGATGAAATCGCCTGCAAAGAACTCTGGACGGCCGCCTTCGGCGACGACGAACAATTCATCGATTCGTTCCTGATGCGCTATTACAGCCGGCGGCGGATGCTGACGGCCGAATGCGACGGCCGTACGGCGGCGATGCTCCACCTCGTGCCGTTCGACAGCGAACTGGGCCGCACGACCTACGTATACGGGGTTGCGACAGCGCCCGAATTCCGCCGCCGCGGACTCGCAGACAAGCTCATGCGCGAAGCGATGCGCCTGATAGCAGAACGGGGCGACGACGCGGCGCTGCTGATTCCGAGCGACGAGTGGCTGCACGGATTCTACCGCAAATACGGCTTCGAGGGGAATATTCCCACGACATTCGCATCGGAAGACGGCTTCGACTTCGGCACGGGCGACGCGGCGAAAGACCTCGCGATGGTCTGGCGGCGCAATCCGTCGGAACCGCAGCCCGAAACGCTCCACTGCACCTACCGCAACGGCCGTTAATACGGGAACCCCTGCGCCGCCCGCTTTGTAGCCGCAGCCGCAAGGCCGAATCCGACAAGACAACATAAGACCGGACAAGCCGGAACTGGACAGCACGAGCGCCTGTGTCCCGCAAATGCCTCACCGGGCGCAGGCAGACCGCACGATGCAGGTTATAACCATCTGAAAATAAACCACATACCATCCACACGCCCAAATACAAACAGGTAATACACTGTAAGACACAAACTTACGCATATCATCCGGAGACTGCAAGAATATTCCTGTTCCTGCAGTTTTCTATTTACTGATTGTCTGCACATTACACATTCCGCACGTAAGATTTTACCGACCCCCGTTATGCGGCTGTTCCAGCAGAATAGCCTACCTTTGCATCGAAACCTGAAGACGGAATCGCCCCGGAATGGGCATACATCCTCAAATCCCGTATAAAACCAGCCTACCGATGAAAAAACTACTCCTTGCCGGCATTGCGCTATTGCTGTCGTCGGGCGTATGCGCCCAGAATTACAACGCCGTAAGACGCATGGAGTACGAGGTCGGCATCGGCCTGAACAAAGGGCACGGTTTATACGGCACAGCCGCAAAACCGAGGATACAGTTGTATGCCGAGATCCGCATGAACATGAAGGACTCGCCGTTCGATATCGGCCTGCAGGGGATGCTCGGCTATTTCGAACGGCAGCGCAGCGCCGGTTATTTCGGCTGGCAGTCCGATTCGGGATGGAGCGAAACGATACGGTCCAAATCGCTGGTCACCTTCGCCGACTACAATTTACGCCGCTGGAAAAACATCGCCCCGTTCGTAGGGCTCGGAATCGGCATGTCGGCCATCGAAGATGAATACGGTGTCGGGGCGGAGTGTCCGGAACGGTATTACGACACCGCTTTCGTGCTCAATCCCCGCATCGGCGCGGAGTTCTTCAACCACCTGCGTATCACGGTCGAATACAAACGGATGCAGCGGGAGTACTCCTTTTTCGGGTTCGACATCGGCGTCGTATTCGGCGGAGGCTATAAAAAACCGAAGAAATAGCGAACACCGGCGGTCAGACAAAAAGGCCGGGGCTGTTGAGCCCCGGCCTTTTCATATTCATTCCGCGCGATTACTCCATGCGGCGCAGGAAACACTCGATGGTATTCTCCATCAGGCAGCAGATCGTCATCGGGCCGACACCGCCCGGCACGGGCGTGATGACCGAAGCCCGGGGTTCGACAGCCGCAAAATCGACATCGCCGCACAGCTTCCCGGTTTCCGGGTCGCGGTTGACACCCACGTCGATTACCACGGCGCCGTCACGCACCATATCCGCCGTGACGAATTTCGGACGGCCGATCGCCACAACCAGAATGTCCGCACGCCGCGTCACCTCCGGCAGGTTGCGCGTGCGGCTGTGGGTCATGGTCACCGTAGCGTTTTCGTCCAGCAGCAGTTTCGAAACGGGAAGTCCCACGATATTGCTGCGGCCGATTACCACGGCTTCCTTGCCTGCAATCTCCACGCCTGCGGCTTTCAGCATCTTGATGATTCCTTTCGGCGTGCAGGGCAGCGTGCATACCTGCTTCTGCCACAAGGCCGCGACGTTCAGGGGATGGAAACCGTCGACATCTTTCGACTTGTCAATTGCGGCGATCACCTTGTCCTCGTCGATATGTTTGGGCAGGGGCAGCTGCACCAGAATACCGTCGACATCCCCGTCGGCGTTCAGTCCGGCGATGATGTCCAAAAGTTCGGCTTCGGAAATCGTATCCGGCTTGCGAATCGTCGTATTGCGGATGCCGACCTCGGCCGAAGCCTTGGCCTTGCCCGTCACATACGAAACACTGCCCGGGTCTTCGCCCACCAGAATCACTACCAGATGCGGCACACGGCCGTATTTCGCGCCGAAGGTCGCCACCTCGGCGGCCATTCCGGCTTTCAGTTTTGCAGAGAGTTCTTTTCCGCTGATAATCATAACTTCTTATATCTATTTTTCAAATGCCCAATGCCCGATGTCGGTGCGGTGGAAGAGGTTGTCACACCCGATGCGCGTCACGTCTTTCAGCGCATTGGCACGCGCCTCGGCCAGCGTGGCGCCTTTTCCCACGACGAACAGCACGCGGCCTCCAGCGGTCAGAATCCGGCCGCCGTCGGCTTTCGTACCCATGTGGTAGACTGCGCTTTCCACCCGGTCGAGGCCCTCGATTTCATGGCCTTTCTCGTAGGCGTCGGGATAGCCTTTCGAGGCGAGGACGATGCCCAGCGTGGCGAAATCGTGCCATTCGAGCTGCGTATCGCCGCCGTCGGCCACGGCACAGAAAATGTCGACGATGTCGCTTTTCAGGCGCGGCAGCACCACTTCGGTTTCGGGGTCGCCGAAACGGGCGTTGAACTCGATGACCTTGATACCCTGCGGCGTCTTCATCAGGCCGCCGTACAGTACGCCCTCGAACGGGCATCCCTCGGCCACCATCGCATCGGCCGTCGGCTGCAAGACCTTTTCCAGGGTATACCGTTCGTCTTCGGCCGTGATGAACGGCAGCGGCGAATAAGCGCCCATACCGCCCGTATTGGGCCCCTTGTCGCCGTCGAAAGCCCGCTTGTGATCCTGCGCCAGCGCCATCGGCCACACCCGGCGGCCCGACACGAAGCACATGAACGAAAATTCGGGCCCCGTGAGGAAATCCTCGACCACGACCTTGCCTTCTCCGAACTTGTCGTCGAGCAGCATGTCTTTCAGCGCCGCATCGGCCTCCTCCGGCGTTTCGGCAATCACCACGCCCTTGCCGGCGGCCAGTCCGTCGTATTTCAGCACAGCGGGCAGCGGACGCGACGCCACATAGGCTTTCGCCGCAGCATAATCCGTGAAAGCCCGGTAACCGGCTGTCGGAATGGCATATTTGGCCATCAGGTCTTTGGCGAACTCCTTGCTCGACTCGATACGCGCCGCCGCCTTCGTCGGGCCGAAAATCCGCAGCCCGGCAGCCTTGAACACATCGACGACGCCCGCCGCCAGCGCCACCTCGGGACCGACGACCGTAAGGCCGATACCGTTCTCCGCCGCAAAGTCGCGCAGCCGCTCCACCTCGGTTTCCCGGATGGCGACGCACTCGGCCTGCGCGGCAATTCCCGCATTCCCGGGTGCACAGAATATCTTTTCGACCTGCGGTGAACGCGCGAGTGCATCCACCACGGCATGTTCACGGCCTCCGCCGCCAATAACCAAAACTTTCATATTCGCTTCGTATTGTTTTACCCGAAGTCCCCCTCCTACAAAGGGGGATTCAGGGAAATTGTCAATATAGTAATGCCGCATAATCAGGCATAAAGCCTTTCGGGCCTAATGCTTGAAATGCCGCTCGCCCGTAAATACCATGGCAATCCCCATCTCGTCGGCTTTTTTAATCGAATCTTCGTCACGCACCGATCCGCCCGGCTGGACGATGGCCGTCACGCCGTATCCGGCAGCCAGCGTCACGCAGTCGTCGAAGGGGAAGAAGCCGTCCGAAGCCAGCACGAGTCCCTCGGTAACGCCGGCGGCGTGCGCCTGTTTCAGTGCGATTTCAGCCGAACCGATACGGTTCATCTGTCCCGCGCCGACACCCAGCGTGCGGCCGTCTTTCACGGCGACGATGGCGTTCGACTTGACGTGCTTGACGATGTGCCAGCCGAAATTCAGGTCGTCCATCTGCGCCGCCGCAGGCTTCGCTTTCGTGACGCACATATCGGCCGTAACGGGTTTCGTCGCCACGTCGAGATCCTGCACGAGCAGGCCGCCGTTGACGCTGACGTATTGTTTGGGGTCGACGGAGCCTTTCTCCATATTTACCTCCAGCAGGCGCAGGTTTTTCTTCGTGCAGAGCACCTCGAGCGCCCCTTCGTCGAATTTCGGAGCCATGATAATCTCGAGGAAAATCGGCTTCATCAATTCGGCCGCCTCGCGCGTAACGGTGCAGTTGGTCGCCACGATACCGCCGAAAATCGACACTTTGTCGGCCTCGTAAGCCTTCGTCCAGGCATCCACGACATCCCGGCCCACCGCAGCGCCGCAGGGATTCATATGCTTCAGCCCCACGCAGAAAGGCTTGTCGAACTCGCGGACGATGCACAGCGCAGCGTTCGCATCCTGGATATTGTTGTACGACAGTTCCTTGCCGTTGAGCTGCCGGGCAAATGCCAGCGAATAGGGCACCTCTTTCTCCTCGCGGTAGAATTTGGCCGACTGGTGCGGGTTCTCGCCGTATCGCAGCGACTGCACGAGGTCGAATTCGAGGAACAGCTTCTCATTCAGTCCGGCCTGGGCACGCATGTAGGAGGCAATCATCGCGTCGTACTCGGCCGTGTGGGTATAGGCCTTGGCCGAGAGTTTCAGGCGCGTCGCCTTTTCCGTATTGCCGCCGGCACGGATTTCACCGAGTACCTGCTCATAATCCGCAGGATCGCAAACCACCGTGACGTCGGCCCAGTTCTTGGCCGCCGAACGCAGCATCGAGGGGCCGCCGATGTCGATATTCTCGATGGCATCCTCCATCTTCACATCGGGTTTGGCAATGGTCTGGCGGAACGGATAGAGGTTCACACAGACCATGTCGATAAATTCGATATTGTTATCTTTCAGCGCTTTCAGGTGTTCGGGATCGTCGCGGCGCGCCAGCAGGCCGCCGTGTACGTTGGGATGCAGCGTCTTGACGCGGCCGTCGCAGATTTCAGGGAAGCCCGTCACATCGCTGATGTTGATGACTTCCACGCCGCTGTCTGAGAGCAGTTTCATCGTACCGCCCGTGGCGATGACCTCCCAACCAAGGGCACGCAAACCCTTTGCAAAGTCAACGACGCCCGTTTTGTCGCTGACACTGATTAATGCACGCATATCGCTATTTTTTCTTTAATAATTTATTGATCGTTTCGATATAAAGCGGATATTCCACCGCATGTATCATCGGCTCCAGCTCTTCGATATTGCCGCCGCCGTATTCGAACGCGCGCTGGGCGATAATCCGCCCGCCGTCGAGCGTCGCGTCGACATAGTGAATCGTCACCCCGAAGACCTTGACGCCGTATTCCAGCGCCTGCTCGATGGCATGCGCGCCGCGAAACGCCGGCAGCAGCGAGGGATGGATGTTGACAATCCGTCCGCCGTAAGCTTCCAGCAGCACGTCGCCGATGATGCGCATGTACCCCGCCAGGCAGACCAGCTCCACACCCGCGGCATCGAGCCGCCGCACGATTTCCCGCTCGAAATCCGCTTTCGAAGCATACTCCTTCGGCGCAAAGACGAATGCCTCCACGCCGTGCTCCGCAGCGCGTTCCACGACGCGGGCGCCGGGTTTGTCGCAGACCATGAGCACCACTTCCGCCGGAATCGCCCCCTGCTCGCAGGCTGTGGCTATCGCCTCGAAATTGGTACCGCTGCCGCTGGCAAAGACTGCAATGCGCCGCATCGTCCTAACGGATTACGACACCCTCCGTGTCCGTTACCCGGCCTATCACCGATGCTTTTTCACCCTGCTCCGCAAGGAGCGCGATGGCTTTCTCCGCCTCCGAGGCATCGAGGGCGATGACCATGCCGATGCCCATGTTGAAGATGTTGAACATCTCGCGGTGGGCCACCTTGCCGTACTTCTCCAAAAAGCGGAACACAGGCAGTATTTCCCACGTACCCTCCTCGATCTCGAGGCCCTGGCCTTCGTGCAGGATGCGGGGAATATTCTCGTCGAAACCGCCGCCCGTAATATGGCTGATACCGTGCACATCGCAGTTGCGAATCACCTCCAGCACCTGCCGGACATAGATTCTCGTCGGGGTCAGCAATACTTCGCCCAGCAGCTTGTTCGACAGCTCGGGATAGACCTTGTGCAAATCCATGAAGTTGTCCGCCAGGATTTTGCGCACGAGGCTGAAACCGTTGGAGTGGACTCCGCTCGAAGCGATGCCCACCAAGACGTCGCCGGCCTTGACTTTCGAACCGTCGATCAGTTTCGACTTCTCGACCACGCCCACCGTGAAGCCCGCGATGTCGTACTCGCCCTCGGCGTACATACCCGGCATCTCGGCCGTTTCGCCGCCTACCAGCGCGCAGCCCGCCTGACGGCAGCCTTCGGCGACACCGCTCACGATCGCTTCGATTTTCTGCGGTTCGTTGTGGCCCACGGCCACATAATCGAGGAATACCAGCGGCTCGGCACCCTGCGCCAGCACGTCGTTGACGCACATGGCCACGGCGTCGATACCGATGGTATCGTGCTTGTCCATTTCGAACGCCAGCTTGAGCTTGGTGCCCACGCCGTCGGTGCCGCTCACCAGCACCGGTTCCTTCACGTTGAGCGCCGAGAGGTCGAACATCCCTCCGAATGCGCCGATATTGCCCATCACGCCCAGGCGCGAGGTCGATGCCACGTGTTTCTTGATGCGCCGCACCACTTCGTATCCGGCCTCGAGGTTCACGCCGGCCTTCTCATAACTCTGTGCCATTATAATCTTACTTTAACAGTCCTTAACATTTTACGTTTTTGTTCGCCTCGTCGACCGACTGGTACAACGCCGTGGGGTAATGTCCCGTGAAGCAGGCCATGCAAAGTTCCTTGCGGTTGCCTGCCTTGAGCAGCGCTTCCGGCGAAAGGAACGCCAGCGAATCGGCGCATATCTCGTCCCGGACGCCGTCCACCTCCTTGCGCGCCGAAATCAGCTCGTCGCGCGTCGAGGTATCCACCCCGTAGAAGCAGGGGTTTGTCATCGGGGGGCTGGCGATGCGCACGTGCACCTCGGTGGCACCCGCCTCCTTGAGCATCGTGACGATACGGCGCGAGGTGGTGCCGCGCACAATCGAGTCGTCGACCAGCACCACGCGCTTGCCCTTGACAATCGACCGGACGGCCGAGAGTTTCATCCGCACGCCTTTCTCACGCAGCTCCTGCGAAGGCTGGATAAACGTACGGCCGATATACTTGTTCTTGATCAGGCCCATTTCATAGGGCAGGCCGCTGGCCTCGGCATACCCCATCGCGGCGCTCAAACTCGAGTCGGGAACGCCGACCACGATGTCCGCATCGGCGGGCGCCTCCCCGAAAAGCAGGCGTCCCGACTCCTTGCGGTAGGCGTGGACGTTGCACCCCTCGATGTCACTGTCCGGGCGTGCGAAGTAGATATACTCCATCGAGCACATCTCGCAGCGTTTGTACATCGAATAGTCGCGGCTGCGGATACCCATCTCGTCGATGGTCACGATTTCGCCCGGCTCGACGTCGCGCACGAACTCCGCACCCAGCACGTCGAATGCGCACGTTTCGCTCGACACGACGTAACCGTCGCCCAGTTTACCGATAGAAAGCGGCCGCAGGCCGTATTTGTCCCGGCAGGCATAGATGCGGTTGGCGGTCATAATCAGGAACGCGAACGCCCCCTCGAGCATGTTCAGCGCGTCGATAATCGAGAAGATGCGGGGACGGTCGTGGTACTTGGTTTCCTTCTTGATGAGGTGGGCCAGGATTTCGCTGTCCGACGTCGACTGGAACAGGCTGCCCTTGTTCTCGAGGTAGTCGCGCAGCAGCGACGAGTTGACGATGTTGCCGTTATGCGCCAACGCGAAATCGCCCGTATTGTGGCGGAACAGGAACGGCTGGATATTCTCCACACCCCCGCCGCCGGCAGTGGTATACCGCACGTGGCCGATGGCCATATCGCCCTTGAGGGCGGCCAGTTTGGGCTCGTCGAATACTTCGGTCACAAGTCCGCTGCCCTTCGTACGGTAAAATGCACCGTTGTCGACGGACACGATACCCGCTCCCTCCTGCCCACGGTGCTGCAAGGCATGCAGTCCGTAGTAGGTCAGCGACGCAGCCCCGGGCACCCGGAAAACCCCGAACACCCCACACTCCTCATGCAACTCACGGTCGCTAATCTGTCCCATCGCCATAATTATCCGACGATTTTCTGCAGACGTGCCAGAATCTCCTCGTAAGCCTCGCGCACCTTGCCCAAATCACGGCGGAAACGGTCTTTGTCGAGTTTCTCGTTGGTCGTCATGTCCCACAGGCGGCAGGTATCGGGCGACACCTCGTCGGCCAGGACAATCTCGCCGTCCGACGTGCGGCCGAACTCGATCTTGAAGTCCACGAGGTTGATGTTCATCTTGGCGAACAGGTTACGCAGCACCTCGTTGATACGCGAGGTCATGGCGTAAATCAAATCCAGTTCGTCGTAAGTCACGGCACCCAGCGCCACGGCGTGGTGGTCGTTGATCAGCGGGTCGCCCAGCTCGTCTTTCTTGTAGCAGATGTCGTAGATGATGTTCGACGGCTGCGTACCCTCTTCGATGCCGAGGCGCTGCGCCATCGAACCCGCGATGGTGTTGCGTACGATCACCTCCAGCGGAATGATCGTCACCTTGCGGCATATCTGGTCGCGGTCGTTGATCGTTTCGATGTAGTGGGTCTTGATGCCCGCTTTCTGAAGCTCTTTGAAAATCAGGGTCGAGATGGCGTTGTTCAGCACGCCCTTGTTCTCGATCGTGGCTTTCTTGATGTTGTTGAAAGCCGTCGCCGCATCCTTGTAGTGGATGATGATCTTTTCGGGATCGTCGGTGCGGAAAACCTGTTTTGCCTTGCCCTCGTAGAGCATTTCGAGCTGTTTCATGGTGTTTGAGTTTTTTTAGAAGTTATTGATTATCGCATTATTTCATATCAAAATCCACCAGAATGGGCCGGTGGTCGGACGGATGGTAAAAATTCGAAAGCTTCGCCGGGTCGCGTACCGGCTTCGTGAAATCGTCGACCACGACCCGCGCGTGGCTGATCCGCTCGTAAAGCGGCGGCGTGCAATAGACGAAATCGATGCGGCTCTTCCCGGGCATCGTCGCACAAAACTCGCCCGGATACATTTCGGCTATCACGTCGACATAGGGCGTATGTTCCGCAATATAATCGTGCACCAGAAATCGCGTATCGTCGACAGGATATTTGTAGACCCCGTTGTCGCGGCGGGAACGGGAATTGAAGTCGCCCATCATCATCCAGAGTTGCTGTGCGGCGTACGGCTCCGTGGCGACCGTATGCGAGCAGATATACTCGATTTCCACACGGCGGTATTTATCCCCGCCGTGTTCGGCCCGGCTGGCCTCGCGGTCTTCCGCACGGAATGCGTACCCCTGCGGCCAGGTGTGGAGCGTCACGATATTGACCGTCTTGCCGTTTTTCGTGATTCGTGCCCATCCGGCCCCGTGGGAAACGATGCTGTCGGGCGCCTGGCCGACGATTCGCTGCACGTTTTCAATCGGATATTTCGAAGTAACGACCTGCGGGTAGTCGTCCCGGTGTCCCCCCACGTACCAGTATCGGTGGCCGTAACGGGCAGCCAGTTCGCCCCAGTTTTCCGTAAGGTAACGCTCCTCCGGCGCCATTTTGTCCGCCGTGCCCGATTTGTAAATCGACTGGGCCTCGCACCACACGCAGATATCGGGATCGTACTCGCGGACCCATGCCACGAAATTATCGTAGTCGCTGTCCTGATCCGACCACATACCGTTCTGGATGTTCCAGTAAAGCAGGCGCATGTTGCCCGCACGGCCGTCGCACCCGGCAGCCAGCACGGAGGCGAAAAGCAGTATCGCGGCAAAGCGGAAAAAGGAGGTTTTCATGCGCACGGGTCTTTATCGGTTCGGTTACTTCGATTTGCGGAAATAGGCCACGGCGTTCGCAAACAGCGACTGTTGCTTTTCACCGGCGATATTCTTGAAAAGGTTCTCCTCGTAACGCTCCGTGTGCCCCATCTTGCCCAGTATCTGTCCGTCGCGCGAAACGAGGCCCTCGATGGCGTACGACGAACCGTTGGGGTTGTAGGGCGCTCGGGCCGTCACGCGGCCGTCGGCATCGACATACTGGAAAGCCACCTGTCCGTTGGCGAACAGCTCTTCGGCCAGCTCTTGGCTCACGACGAACTTGCCCTCGCCGTGGCTGACGGCAATCGAATGGATGTCGCCCAGCGCGAAACTTGCAAGCCACGGGGAGTTGAGCGTCGAAACACGGGTCGAAACAATCTGCGAGATATGGCGGTTGACGTCATTGCGGAACAGCGTCGGCGACTCCGCGGTCACCATCCCCAGACGGCCGTACGGCAGCAATCCCGATTTGACGAGGGCCTGGAAGCCGTTGCAGATGCCCAAGATCAGGCCGCCGCGGTCGAGCAGCGCGTGGATTTCCTCGCGAATATCCTTGTTATTGAGCACATTGACGATAAACTTCGCACTTCCGTCGGGTTCGTCGCCCGACGAGAAACCGCCGCTCAACACAAAGATGTGGGCGCGGCGTATATGCTCTTTCATCTCGGCAATCGAGCGCAGGATGTCGTCGCCCCCGAGGTTGCACAGCACGCTCATCTCCACCTCGGCCCCGGCCTTGCGGAACGCCTTGGCGGTATCGTAATCGCAGTTCGTACCGGGGAACACGGGGATGTAGACCAGCGGATGCTCGACGGCTTCGCCCTTATAGGCAAAGGTGCGCCGCTCGGGCTGCGAAGTCATCACGTCGGCGTGGTTCTCGCCCTTGTCGGGATAGACCGTCGTGAATTTCGCGGTATTGGCCTCGTACAGAGCGTCGAGCGGCATACGTACGCCGTTGACCGTCAGCGCCTCGTCGGCAACCGTTTCACCCAGCAGCTCGGCGGCAGGGAATGCGAGTTCGACGGCGCTCTCGACCAGAATCGATCCGTAGGCGTACGCGAAAAGCTTCGCCTCGTCCATCTTCACTGCGGCACCGATGCGGTTGCCGAAAGCCATTTTGGCAACTCCCTCGGCCACGCCGCCGAAGCCGACAGACCACGCGGAGAGGATGTTGCCCTTTTCGATATTATCGCTCACGAAGCCGAAATTCTCTTTCAGCTGTGCCGTGTCGGGCATATAATTTTCTTTCGGGGTATGGCGCACGAGGTAGAGGCGGCTGCCGGCCTTTTTGAAGTCGGTGGAGATGACCGTCCCGGCGTCGACCGTCGTGATGCCGAACGCCATCAGCATCGGCGGGACGTTGATATGCTGGAACGTGCCGCTCATCGAGTCCTTGCCGCCGATCGAGGGAAGTCCCAGTTCGACCTGCATCTTCAGCGCGCCGAGCAGCGCACCGAGGGGTTTGCCCCACGACTCGGGATTCCTGGTCATGCGCTCGAAATACTCCTGGTAGGAGTAGCGCATCCTGTCGTAGCGGGCGCCCGCAGCCACGACTTTCGCCGCAGCCTCCACGACGGCATACGCCGCACCGTGGTAAGGGCTCCACGAAGCCACATAGGGATTGTATCCGAACGCCATGATGCTGGCCGTGTCGGTATAACCGTCGGTCGGAAGTTTCTGCACCGAAACCTGTGTTTCGCTGCCCTGCGTACGGCCGCCGAACGGCATCAGCACGGTGGAACGGCCGATAGTCGAATCGAACATCTCCACCAGGCCGCGCTGCGAGAGGACATTGTTGTCACGCAGGTTCTCTTCGAAACGCTCGGCGAGCGTCGCTCCCCCGACCTCGCGTGCAAAGGGGTCGCGGTTCTCAACCTCGCCGATTTTCGCCTCGGCATAGTGCTTCGCCCCGGCGCTGTCGATGAATTCGCGCGCGAGGTCGACCACCTTGCGTCCTTTGTTGAACATCCGCATGCGGGCCGTATCGGTGACGTCGGCCACCTCGACCGCCTCGATGTTCTCCTCACGGCAGTACTCCATGAACCGGGCGACGTCCTTCGCTTCGACGACCACGGCCATACGCTCCTGCGACTCGCTGATTGCCAGCTCCGTGGAGTTCAGGCCGCTGTATTTGGTCTTCACGCGGTCGAGGTAAATATCCAGTCCGTCGGCCAGCTCGCCGATGGCGACGCTGACGCCGCCCGCGCCGAAGTCGTTCGATTTCTTGATAAGCCGCGTCACCTCCGGACGGCGGAACAGGCGCTCCAGCTTGCGCTCCTCGGGAGCGTTGCCTTTCTGCACCTCGCTGCCGCAGGTTTCGAGCGATTTGGTGTTATGCTCTTTCGACGAACCCGTAGCCCCGCCGATACCGTCACGGCCCGTACGACCGCCCAGCATCACGATTTTGTCGCCCGGGGCGGGTTTCTCGCGGCGGACATTCTCCGCCTTGACGGCACCGACCACGGCACCGACCTCGAGGCGTTTGGCGACATAGTCGTCGTGGTATATCTCGCGCACATGGGTCGTCGCCAGTCCGATTTGGTTGCCATAGCTCGAATAGCCGGCGGCGGCCTTTTTCGAAATGACGCTCTGCGGCAGTTTCCCGGCGAGCGTATCGCCCACCTTCTGGTAAATATTTCCGGCACCCGTCACGCGCATGGCCTGATAGACGTAGCTGCGGCCCGACAACGGGTCGCGGATGGCGCCGCCCA